>NZ_PDWM01000059.1 GCF_010093225.1 Pseudoxanthomonas koreensis
AGCGGGGCAAGTGCGCCAAGGTCGCCCTGGTGGCCTGCATGCGGGTCCTGCTCACCCGGCTCAACGCCATGGCGCGGGACAACACCCCCTGGCGCGAGGAGATGGCCTGAAGACAGTTGCTCCTACAGAAAGCGGTAGCGTGGTTTTGCGGCGCGGCGGCGTTGGGGCGATCGGCGTCGCAATGAGGGCTGCGGGCGCGCGGTTGTGCGGCGCAACGTTCCCTGAACGGCGGACGCGCTAAGGTACCCGTCCGCCATGACCGCCCGCCGGGTTTCCTCGCCCCGGGCTGCCTCGTCGATGCGGCACTCCAGGCACGCGCTCCCGGCCCGGACAGCCATGACGGCCCTTCAGACCCAGACACGGGAGGAACGGCCTCATGCCTTACGCAACCCACGACATCCGCAACGTGGCCCTCGCAGGCCACCCCGGCGCCGGCAAAACAACCCTGTTCGAAGCCCTGCTGCATGCCGGCGGCGCCCTGACCACGGCAGGCACGGTCGAACGCGGCACCACGGTGTCCGACTTCGATCCGATGGAAAAAGCGCGCGGCCATTCGATCGACATCGCCATCGCCAGCATCGACCACGCGCCCACTTCCGACCGCAGCTACCACCTCAACATCATCGACACCCCCGGCTATCCGGAATTCCGCGGGCCGGCGCTGTCGGCGCTGGCGGCGGTGGAGACCGCGCTGATCGTGGTCGACGCCGACACCGGCGTGGGGCACGGCACCCTGCGCCTGATGGAACGGGCGCGCGAACGCGGCCTGTGCCGGGCGATCGTGGTCAACAAGATCGACCACGAGCAGGCCGACTGCGCGCGGGTGATGGCGCAACTGCGCGAGGCCTTCGGCAACGAAGTGCTGCCCCTGAACCTGCCGGCCGACGGCGGCCGCCGCGTGGTCGACTGCTTCGGCGCCTCCAGCGGCGATTCGGACCTCGGTCCGGTGGCCGAGTGGCACCAGCGCATCCTCGACCAGGTGGTGGAAGTGGACGAAGGGGTGATGGAGCACTTCCTCGACGGCGGCGAAGCCGGGCTTTCGCCGCAGGAACTGCACGACACCTTCGAGAAGGCGCTGCGCGAAGGCCACCTGGTGCCGGTGTGCTTCGTCTCCGCGCGCAGCGGGGTCGGCGTGGCCGAGCTGCTGCAGGTCGCGGAACGGCTGTTCCCCGACCCGACCGAGGCCAACCCGCCGCCGCTGCTCAAGCGCAACGGCCACGGCGACGCGCCGCTGGACACCCAGGCCGATGCGCGCGGCCACGTGATCGCCGACGTGTTCAAGATCGTCAACGACCCGTTCGTCGGCAAGCTCGGCGTGTTCCGCGTCTACCAGGGCACAGTGAAGCGCGACACCCAGCTGTTCGTGGACGAGGGCCGCAAGTCATTCAAGGTCGGCCACCTGTTCAAGCTGCGCGGCAGGGAGCACGCGGAGATCGACGAGGCCATCCCCGGCGATATAGCGGCCGTGGCCAAGATCGACGACCTGCACTTCGACGCGATGCTGCACGACAGCCACGACGAGGACAGCGTACGCCTGGCGCCGACCGCGTTTCCCAAGCCGATGTTCGGCCTGGCGGTGCAGGCGGCCAGCCGCGGTCAGGAACAGAAGCTGTCGCTGGCGCTGCAGAAGCTGGCCGAGGAGGACCCGGCGTTCGTGGTCGAGCACAACGCCGAACTCAACGAGACGGTGATCCGCGGCCTGTCCGAGCTGCACCTGCGGGTGATGCTGGAGCGGCTGAAGGAGCGCTTCGCGGTGGAAGTGACGACCCGGCCGCCGCGCATCGCCTATCGCGAGACGGTTTCGGCGAAGGCCGAGGGCCACCACCGGCACAAGAAGCAGACCGGCGGCGCCGGGCAGTTCGGCGAGGTGTTCCTGCGGATCGAACCGTTGCCGCGCGGCGGTGGCTTCGAGTTCGTCGACGAGGTCAAGGGCGGGACGATCCCGGGGCAGTTCCTGCCGGCAGTGGAGAAAGGCGTGCGCCAGGTGCTGCAGGGCGGTGCGATTTCCGGGCATGCGCTGCAGGACGTGCGGGTGATCGTGTACGACGGCAAGCACCATCCGGTGGACAGCAAGGAGATCGCCTTCGTCACCGCCGGGCGCAAGGCGTTCCTCGATGCGATCGGCAAGGCGAAGGCGCAGGTGCTGGAGCCGATCGTGGACCTGGAGGTGGGCGCGCCGGAAGCGCAGCTGGGCGACGTGACCGGCAGCCTGGCCTCGCGGCGCGCACGCATCACCGGCACCGATTCGGCGCGCGGGGAAATCGTGGTCAAGGCGCAGGTGCCGATGTCGGAGCTGGACGGGTTCGCGGCGGAGCTGAAGTCGCTGACCGCCGGCAAGGGGCGCTATTCGCTGGATTTCAGCCACTACGAACCGGTGCCGCCGCCGGTGCAGCAGAAGCTGGTGGAAGCGTACAAGCCGAAGCACGAGGAGGATTGAGGGCGGGCAAGGGCGTGGGGGCTTGCCCGGCCCCCACGCGTGCTGGCCCGCGTTGCCGGCTCCCACCTGTAGGAGCCCACTTCAGGGGGCGACCCCACGTGGCTGGACGCAGCCACGTTGAACGCGGCCCATCCGGAGACGTCGCGTTGAGCGTGGTGTCCCAGGCGGGATCGGGTCGCCCCCTGAAGTGGGCTCCTACAATGGGTGTCAGGCCAGCGCCGCTTCCAGCAGGCGGCGCAGCAGCACCTGCAGCTTCTCCGCCTTCTCCGGCAGGTACTCGAAGCTGTCCTCGTCCATGTACGCGTGCTGGGCGATCTCCAGCTGCACCGCGTCCACGCCGGTTTCCGGGTCGCCGTAGTGGCGGGTGATGTAGCCGCCCTTGAAGCGGCCGTTGACCACGTGCGTGTAGTCGCCCTGCCCCGCCAGCACCGCGGCCAGGCGCTGCTGCAGCTGCGGCCGGCAGCTGGCGCCGGCGGCCGTGCCCAGGTTCAACTCCGGCAGCGCGCCGTCGAACAGGAACGGCAGCGTGCCGCGGATCGAATGCCCTTCCCACAGCACCGCGCGGCCGTGTTCGCCGCGGATCCGCGCCAGTTCAGCGTCGAGCGTGGCGTGGTACGGGCGCCAGTACGTTTCCACCCGCGCGGCGATCTCCGCCGCGTCCGGTTCGCAGCCCTCGCGGTACACCGGGTCGCCGCTGAACTGCACCACCGGGCACAGGCCGGTGGTGTTCTGGCCCGGATACAGCGAGGTATCGTCCGGCGGGCGATTGAGGTCGACTACGTAGCGCGAATGGCGCGGCACCAGGATCGAGGCGCCGAGTTGGCGGGCGAAATCGTACAGGCGCGAGACATGCCAGTCGGTGTCGGGCGCGCGGCGCGCGGTATCGGTGAGCCGTGCGGCGAGGCCTTCGGGCAACGCGCTGCCGTCGTGCGGCAGGCTGACCAGCAGCGGCGCGGTGCCCGGGTGCAGGGTGTAGATGTCCATGCGCCGATTGTACGCCCGCATTTCAGCGCATCAGCACCACTTCCTCGGCCGAGGTCGGGTGGATGGCGACGGTGTCGTCGAGCTGGCGCTTGGTCACGCCCAGCTTCAGCGCGACCGCGAAACCCTGCAGGATCTCGTCGGCGGCCTCGCCCAGCAGGTGGATGCCGACCACCCGCTCCTCCTCGCCCACGCACACCAGCTTGAACAGGCTGCGCTGCGGCGATTGCGCCAGCGCATGCAGCATCGGCCGGAAGCCGGCGGCGTAGGTCTTCACCGCATCGCCATGGCGCTGGCGCGCCTTCTCCTCGCTCAACCCCACCGTGCCCAGCGGCGGATGCGAGAACACGACGGTGGCGACATCGTCGTAATCCAGCTTCGCCCCGGCCTGGCCGCCGAACAGCCGGTCCATCAGCCGCCGCGCCGCGGCGATGGCCACCGGGGTCAGCGCCAGCTTGCCGGTGACGTCGCCCACCGCATGCACGCCCGGCGCCGAGGTGTCCTCGTACGCATCGACCACGATCTCGCCGTGCGCGCCGGTGGCCACGCCCGCCTGCTCCAGGCCCAGTCCCTCGCTGTTGGGTTGGCGTCCGGTCGCGAACAGCACCGTGTCGAATGCCTCCGGCGTCGCCTCGCCATCGCCTTCGTGCAGCACCCGCACGCGCGACCCCTGCGCTTCCAGCGCGCGTACCGGCGACGCCAGGTGTAGGCGCACCCCATGCGCGCGCATGTCCTCCTGCAGTTGCGCCACCACCTCGCCGTCCATCTCCGACAGCAGGCGCGGGCCACGGGCGAAGACCTCGACCTGGCTGCCCAGCGCCTGCAGCACGCCGGCCAGTTCCACTGCCACGTAACCGCCGCCGACGATGGCCACGCGCGCGGGCGCATGGCGCAGCGCGAAGAAATCGTCGGAAACCCCCGCCAGTTCCGCGCCGGGGATCGACGGCCGCCGTGGCCGACCGCCGGTGGCGAGCAGCACGTGGCGGGTACGCAGGCACTCGCCGCTTCCGGTTTCCACCGTGCCGGCATCGAGCAGGCGCCCGCGCTGCGGCATCCACGCCACGCCGGCCGCGTCCAGGCGCTGGCGGTAGCTGGCGTGGATGTTGCCGATGTAGCGCTGGCGGTGCGCGAGCAGCGCGTCCCAGTCCAGCGCAGGCTTCCCCACGCCGAAACCCAGCGCACCGGCCAGCGCGGCCTTCTCCGCCAGGTCGGCGGCCAGCCACATCGCCTTCTTCGGCACGCAACCCAGGTTGACGCAGGTGCCACCGAGCAGGCCAGGCTCCAGCAGTGCCACCCGCGCGCCATGCGCGGCGGCGCGGAAAGCGCCGGCCAGGCCGCCGGAGCCGCCGCCGATCACCACCAGGTCGAAGTCCGGCGGCGGGTTCGCGCCTGCGCTGCGGGCCATGCTTTCCTCCTGGCTGTTGCGTGCCGCCGCCGGGAATGGCCCGGCGGCGCTACTGGAACCGCTCCATGCGGTACGGCGCCGGGTCGATCGCCGGCGCGCGGCCGGTCATCAGGTCGGCCACCAGCTGGCCACTGGCCACGCTCATGCTGATGCCCAGCATGCCGTGGCCGGCCGCCAACCAGACGTGGGGATGTTCCGGCGAGCGTCCCAGCGCGGGCAGGTCGTCCCAGGTCATCGGGCGCCAGCCGTACCACTTCTCCTGCACCGCGGTGGCCGCCGGCGGCTCGCGCAGGTATTCGCGCGCGGCGCGCTCCAGCGCGGCCAGGCGCACTTGGTTGAGCGTGGCGTCGTGGCCGGAGAATTCCATCGTGCTGCCCAGGCGGAAGCCGCTTTCCCAGGCGGTGACGCAGACCGAACGGTCCTTGAGCACGATCGGACGCCGCGGCGCCAGCGCCGGCCGCGCGTAGGTGATCGAGTAGCCCTTGCCGGGCTGGATCGGCAGGCGCAGGCCCAGCGGCCGGATCAGCGCCGGGGTCCACGCCGCCATCGCCACCACCGCGTCGCGGCCGTCGCGCCCGCTTCCGCCGGCGATGCGCACGCGCACGCCATCCGCGCCCGGTTCCAGCGACTCGACCCGGCAGCCTTCCTCGATGACGCCACCCTTCGCGCGCACCACCCGTGCCAGTTCGGCCACGTAGCGGTCCGGGCGCAGGTGCCCGTCGCCGGGGAAGCGCACCGCGCCGACCACGCCTTCGCGCAACGAAGGCTCCTGGCGCAGGTAGTCGGCACCGTCGATCACCTCGGTGGCGATGCCCAGCTCGCGCAGCGGGCCGCACTCGCGCGCGTAATGGTCGAAGTTGCGCCGGTCGCGGAACACGTAGTCCAGCCCGGTTTCGCCGAACTCGCATTCCAGTCCGTAACGGGCGATCCATTCCTTCATCCGCGCCAGCGAATCGTCCAGGATCGCGGCGCGGCCGCGGCTGCTGGCCAGCCAGTCGCGCTGGTTGCAGCGGGCGGTGAAGCGCAGCAGCCAGTGCCACAGCGCCGGATCGATCCGCGGCTTGAGATACAGCGGCGCGTCGGGGGTAAACATCCATTTCAGCGCGCGCATGGGCACGCCGGGCGCGGCCAGCGGCGGCGCGTGGCCGGGCGTGATCGTGCCGCAGTTGCCGTGCGAGGTGGCGCCACCGACCGTGGCTGCCTCCAGGATGCGCACGCCGCGGCCGGCTTCCAGCAGCGCGACCGCGGTGGCCAGGCCGATGGCACCGCCGCCGAGGATGAGGACGTCGTCTTGGGAAGGGTTCACCCGTTCAATTGTAGAGCCGGGCTCGCCCGGCTGCCCGCACCACGTAGAGCCGGGCTCGCCCGGCTGCCCACGCCACGTAGAGCCGGGCTTGCCCGGCTGCCCACGCATGAAGCAACCACGAAAGGCAGCGGGGCAAGCCCCGCTCTACTCGCGGTCCAGGCTCACCCGCAGTCCTTCGGCGGTATTGCGCACGACGGTGACCTCGAAGTCCGGCGTCTTGCCGCGCTTCTTGACCAGCACGTCCTCGCCGTCGTCGGTCTCCACCTTGTAGACGTCCTTGCCGAACTGCGCCTTGATCGCATCGCGCACCAGCCGCGCGGCGCTGTTCTCGTGGGTGCCCTTGGGAATGGCCACGACCACGCTGCTGGCGGTGCCGTCCTTCGGCGTGAACGACAGCTCCACCTCGCCATCCACCTTGGCGCTGCCGCCGAGCTGCACGCGCCACTTGTTGGACGGACTGGCCAGCGCGGCGGTGGCCACGGCGAAGGCCAGCAGGAATGCGGCCGGCAGCTTCCAGGCTGCGCCGCGGACCAGTTCATTCGGGTGTCGCATCGGAGTTCTCCTTTCCAGTTGCCGGTGCGCAGGAGTCGCGGCGGGTCCGGCGCTCGCCGCGACGTGGCTCAGAAGCGGAACGCGTAACCCACCACCGGGCCGCTCAGGTCCAGGGTCACGTCGGCGTTGTCGTTGCCCAGCTTGCCTTCCAGGTAGCGGTAGCCGAACAGCCAGCCGCCGTTGCCGGTGCGGTAGCTGCCCATGAGCGATGCGCTCCAGGTGCCTTCGGTCTGGCCCCACGACGCGTCGCCACGCACGGCCATGCCCCAGCGGCCGGGGAAGGCCCAGGTGTAACGGGCGCCCAGCAGTGCGTCGAAGAAGCTGGCGCCGGCATCGAGGCTGCTCGGCGGGCGCGCCGGATTGTTGGGCTCGAAGCGCACGTTGAGGTCCAGGTCGACGTAACGCGCGCCGCCGAACAGGTCCAGGCCGCGGTCGCGCTCGCCGCTGGCGCGCCAGGAGACGGCGACGTCGAGCAGGCGCGCGTCGATGTCGTTCTCGGTGTGCGCGAAGCGCCCGTCCGAGCTGTCCGACAGGCCCAGGTAGATGAAGTCGGCGAACGCGCCCCATTGCCCGTTGCGGCCCTCGATCCGCCCCATGAACACGCCGTCCAGCTCGGAGAAGGCCGATTCGCTCTCCGATTCGGTCGGCGGATCGATGGTCCGCACGTCGGTGCCGATGCTGGCGGCCCACAGGTAGGGCTCCACCATCCAGTCCCAGCCGGCGTCGGCGGCAGGCGCCGCCCCCGCCGCGGCCAGGCCGGCCAGCAGGAGGCCGGTTCGCATCGCATGGATGCAGGTCGATCGGTACATGGCGGCTCCCGGGCGGTGGCGCGATCCCGGCATGGTGGCGCAGCCCGGAGTCCGGCGACATTGGACCGAAGGGCCATGCGAGGGCATGACGCCCCGCAGGCGGCGCGCTGCGCCTAGCGCACCGCCGAAGCGCCCCCACGCATCGGCTGCAGCGTCCAGTACGTCAGCGAACGCCACAGCCATTCGGCCGGGCCGAAGCGGAAGCGCTGCAGCCACCACTGGCTGTACATCACCTGCACCGCGAACAGACCCAGCGCGAACGGCACCTGCCAGAACCGCGGCAGGTGCTCGAAGAAGCCCAGCCCGTAGCCGTAGAACGCCAGCGTGCACACGATCGACTGCGCCAGGTAATTGGTCAGGGCCATGCGCCCGGCCGGCGCCAGCAGGTGCAGCCACCCGGCCACCTTCGGCACCTCCAGCCCGCGCATCACCCAGGCCAGGTAGCCCAGGCACATCATCGCCGCGGCCACCGCGCCCAGCGCCTGGGCCAGGCCGGTGTGCAGGTCGAACTTCATCACCGAGACGCTCGGCGCGATCAGGAACGAGGCCAGCATCAGCAGCAGCCCCGCCGGCAGCACCGCCCAGCGCAGCCACGGATACAGGCGCGGGTGCAGGTCCGGCCGCTGGATCGCGCGGCTGCGGGTGAACGCGGCGCCCAGCAGGAACATGCCGAACACCATCACCCCGAACACCACCAGGTTGGACAGCAGCAGCCCGAAGTCGCGCACGCGCTGGGCCACGGCCATCGCGTAGCTGCCCGAGCCGTAGGCCTGACGCTGTGCTTCGGCCATGCCGACCATTTCCGTGCCGGCTTCGGCCATCAGCGCATCCCAGCCCGGCACCCAAAGCGACAGCAGTCCCAGGCCCATCAGCATGGCTGGCGCGGCCAGGTAGCAGGCCACGCCCAGCCAGGCCAGCCAGCGCGCCGGCACATCGCGGAAGGCCAGCAGCGGGATCGACAGCAGTGCGTACGGCACCAGGATGTCGCCGGACCACACCAGCAGCGAATGGGCAAGGCCGATGCCCAGCAGGGCCAGGCTGCGCCGCCAGTACAGGCCGGCGAACGGGCGCCCGGCCACCTCGGCACGCTGGACCATCATCGCGAAGCCCATGCCGAACAGCAGCGAGAACAGGGTGAAGAATTTGCCCTGGACGAAGAAATAGACCAGCCCGTCGGCGATGCGGTCGGCGCCGGCCAGCGCCGGGTCCATGCCGGTGCTGGCCTGGAACACCGGGCCGACGAAGGACTCCATGTTCATCAGCAGGATGCCGCCGAGGGCGAACCCGCGCAGCACGTCCAGCGTGGCGATGCGTTCCTGCGGCGCGGTGGGCTGCAACGCGGCGTCGGTCATGTCATGGCTCCTTCCCCGGGGGCGCCATCATGACCCATCCCCCACCCCCTGTAGGAGCCCACTTCAGGGGGCGACCCGAAGACGCCGGAAGGCGCGCGCGGTAAACGCAACCGATCCGGAAGCGTCGCGTTGAGCGCCGAGCCGGCCGAGGGGCGGGCGTCAAGCCTTGTCCCCCCTCCCCCTCGCCGGTACGCTCCCCGGCGCATGTCCGGCTTCGTCCACCTCCACCTCCATACCGAGTTTTCGCTCGCGGACTCGACCATCCGCGTGCCCGAGAAACCCGAGCAGGCCGACCCGGCCAAGGCCAAGCAGCCCAACCTGCTCAGCCGCGCGGTGGAGCTGGGCCTGCCCGCGCTGGCGGTCACCGACCTCAACAACCTGTTCGCCCTGATCAAGTTCTACAAGGCGGCCGAGGCGGTGGGCATCAAGCCGATCGCCGGCGCCGACCTGGCCGTGGCGACCGGCCCGGGCGAGGCGCCCTGGCGGATCACCGCGCTGTGCCGCGACCACGGCGGCTACCTCAATCTCTCGCACCTGCTGACCCGCGCCTGGATGGAAGGCCACCGGCCCGAGGGCGGCGTGGCGGTGCGGCCGGAATGGCTGCGAGAGTGCGGCGAAGGCCTGGTCCTGCTCGCCGGCCGCGAGAGCCTGGCCGGGGGCCTGGCCGGCGAGCACCGCCACGACCTGGCCGAGCAGCAGCTGGCCGACTGGCAGCGCGCCTTCGGCGGCAACCTGTGCCTGGAACTGACCCGCACCGGCCGCGACGGCGAGGACGCGTTCAACGCCTTCGCCCTGCACGCCTCGGCCGCGCGCGGGATCCCGGTGATCGCCTCCAACGACGTGCGCTTCCTCGATGCTGCCGGCTTCGACGCGCACGAGGCGCGGGTATGCATCGCTTCCGGCCGCGTGCTCGACGACCCGCGGCGCCCGCGCGACTACAGCCCGCAGCAGTACCTCAAGTCGGGCGAAGAGATGGCGGCGCTGTTCGCCGACGTGCCCGACGCGATCTCCAACACGCTCGAACTGGCGAAACGCTGCAACCTCGAACTGACCCTGGGCAAGTACGCGCTGCCGGCCTACCCGGTGCCGTCGGACGAGACCCTGGACAGCTGGATCCGCAAGCAGTCGCACGAGGGCCTGGAAGCGCGCCTGGCGAAGAATCCGCTGGCGCCCGGCAAGACCCGCCAGGACTACATCGAACGCCTGGACTTCGAGCTCGACACCATCATCGCGATGGGCTTCCCCGGCTACTTCCTGATCGTGGCCGACTTCATCCAGTGGGGGAAGAACCACGGCATCCCGATCGGCCCGGGCCGCGGCTCGGGCGCCGGCTCGCTGGTGGCCTGGGCGCTGCAGATCACCGACCTGGACCCGCTGCCGTACAACCTGCTGTTCGAGCGCTTCCTCAATCCGGAACGCGTGTCGATGCCCGACTTCGACATCGACTTCTGCATGGACCGGCGCGACGAGGTGATCGACTACGTGGCCGGCAAGTACGGCCGCGAGCGGGTCAGCCAGATCATCACCTACGGCACCATGGCGGCCAAGGCGGTGGTGCGCGACTCCGGCCGCGTGCTCGGCTTCCCCTACGGCTTCGTCGACGGGGTGGCCAAGCTGATCCCGAACATCCTGGGCATCTCGCTCAAGGATGCGATGGGCGAAGGCAAGGATGCGGAGATGCATTCGGCCGAGCTGATCCAGCGCTACGGCGCCGAGGAAGACGTGCGCGACCTGCTCGACATGGCGCGCCAGCTCGAGGACCTGACCCGCAACGCCGGCAAGCACGCCGGCGGCGTGGTGATCGCGCCCGAACCGCTGCACACCTTCTGCCCGCTGTTTGCCGAACATGACCACGACGGCCTGGGCCGCAACCCGGTCACCCAGTTCGACAAGGACGACGTCGAGGCGGTGGGCCTGGTCAAGTTCGACTTCCTCGGCCTGCGCACGCTGACGATCATCGACTGGGCGGTGAAGGCGATCAACGAACGCCACGTCCGCGCTGGCATCCCGCCGCTGGACATCGCCGCGCTGCCACTGGACGACGCGGCGACCTACCGCGACATCTTCGCCAACGGCAACACCGGCGCGGTGTTCCAGTTCGAATCGGCAGGCATGCGCCGCGCGCTGAAGGATGCAAAACCCGACCGCTTCGAGGACCTGATCGCGCTGAACGCGCTCTACCGGCCCGGGCCGATGGAGATGATCCCCTCGTTCGTCGCGCGCAAGCACGGCACCGAGGAATTCGCCTATCCGGATCCGCGGACCAGGGCGATGCTCGAGGAGACCTACGGGATCATGGTCTACCAGGAGCAGGTCATGCAGATGGCGCAGATCGTCGGCGGCTACTCGCTCGGCGGCGCCGACCTGCTGCGTCGGGCGATGGGCAAGAAGGTGCCGGCCGAGATGGCCAAGCACCGCGAGATCTTCCGCGAAGGCGCGGCCAGGGGCGGCGTCGACGAGCGCAAGGCCGACGAGATCTTCGACCTGATGGAGAAGTTCGCCGGCTACGGCTTCAACAAGTCGCACGCCGCCGCCTACTCGCTGGTCGCCTACCAGACCGCGTGGCTGAAGCGGCATTACCCGGCCGAGTTCATGGCCGCCACGCTGTCCTCGGACATGGACAAGACCGAGAAGGTGGTCGACTTCCTGGCCGAGGCGCGCGGACTCGGGCTCACCGTGCTGCCGCCGACGGTCAACGATTCGGACTACATGTTCGTGGCGGTGGCCGCCGACACCGTGCGTTACGGCCTGGGCGCGATCAAGGGCGTCGGCCGCGGCCTGTGCGAGGCGATCGTGGCCGAGCGCCAGCAGGGCGGCGACTACCGCGACCTGCTCGATTTCTGCCGGCGCGTGGACACCACCAAGCTCAACCGCCGTGCGCTGGAGGCGATGATCAATGCCGGCGCGCTCGACGCGCTCGGCCGCAACCGCGCCACGCTGATGCTGCAGCTGCCGGAAGTGGTCAAGGCCACCGACCAGATGGCCAGGGAAGCGGCGGCCGGTCAGGTCTCGCTGTTCGGCATGCCCTCGGCCGACGCCGGCCCGGCGCTGGCGCTGGAACTGCCCGAGGCGGAGGAGTGGAGCCTGCGCCAGTTGCTCGACGGCGAGCGCGACACCCTCGGCCACTATCTCAGCGGCCACCCGTTCGACCCCTACCGCGAAGAAGTCCGGCAACTGGTCGGCAGCGACCTGGGCGAGCTGGACCGGCTGTGGGGCGCCGCGCCGCAGGGCGAGAAGCGCGGCTGGCGCCCGGAAGTGCAGGTGGTGGTCGCCGGCCTGGTGGTCGGGATCCGCCGCAAGGGCGACAGCCAGGTGTTCGTGCAGCTGGAGGACGGTCGCGGCCGGCTCGAATGCGGCGTGTTCGCCGAGGCCGCCGCCGACCTGTCCAGCCTGCTGGGGCGCGACCGCGTGCTGGTGGTCCAGGGCGGCCTGCGCGAGGACGAGTTCAACGGCGGCTGGAGCCTGCGCCTGAAGGCGGCCTGGGACTTCGAGCAGCTGTGCGCGAACAACGCCCAGCGCCTGTCGCTGCGCGTGGACCTGCGCGATCCCGCCACCTGGCAGCGCATCGACGCGGTCCTCGCCCGCCACCGCCC
>NZ_PDWM01000005.1 GCF_010093225.1 Pseudoxanthomonas koreensis
GGGTGGGAGCATCGTGCTTCGGGCGCGCAACCCGCGACGGCCCGTTTGTGGCCGGGAGGGGGGGCGCAGGCAAAACATTCGCGCTTTGGGGGGCGCAACTCGCGACGGCTCGTTCTTCGTGGCCGCGGCTGCCGGGCATTCCCGGCGTGGTGCGAAAGGAGGGACTCGAACCCTCACGGGGGTTACCCGCTGGAACCTAAATCCAGTGCGTCTACCAGTTCCGCCACTTTCGCGATGCGGCGCATTGTAGCGGTGGAAAACGAAAAAGCCCGGCCAGGCCGGGCTTTTTCTTCGGGATGGTGGGCCGTCAAGGATTCGAACCTTGGACCTACTGATTAAGAGTCAGCTGCTCTACCAACTGAGCTAACGGCCCCGAAAACTGAGTTGCGCATTCTAGCGGAATCCGCCGTCCTGGCAACTCCCGCGGCTTGCGCCGCGCTGGAACAGGTGGGGTGGCTGAGGGGATTCGAACCCCCGACCACTGGAATCACAATCCAGTACTCTAACCAACTGAGCTACAGCCACCACATGAAAAACCCATCCGCCGGCCGCCCTGGATGGCGCGCCCGGCAGGACTCGAACCTGCAACCGCCGGCTTAGAAGGCCGGTGCTCTATCCGGTTGAGCTACGGGCGCACAACTCGGTGTCGCTACGGCCGTCCCGGCGTCGGGATGGTCGGGGTAGAGGGATTCGAACCCCCGACATCCTGCTCCCAAAGCAGGCGCGCTACCAGACTGCGCTATACCCCGGTGTGCTGGGTCGGTCCGGCTTCGCCACTGCCTCGAGGCTCGCCGAGCCCGGCTTCCCGATGCCCGAAGGCCTCCGGAAGGCCGGCCATTGTCCGGAACCCGCGCCATGGCTGTCAATGCCGCACCTGTTCCGGGCTGGCGCAGGCACCGCGGATGGGGGAAACTAGCGCGTTCCGTCGGGCCGGGAGGGCCGCCGGTGCCGGAACCCCACCAGACCATCGATTTTCCGCCGTGGCAGGAGCTGCGGCCGCAGGAGCCAGAACACATGCAAGTTTCCGTCGAATCCACCGGCAACCTCGAACGCCGCATGAACTTCAGCCTGCCGGCGGAGCAGCTGGAGTCCGGCGTCAGCGGGCGCCTGCGCGAGATCGCGCGCACCGCGAAGATGAAGGGTTTCCGTCCCGGCAAGATCCCGGCCAAGGTGATCGAGCAGCGCTTCGGCGACCAGGTCAAGGCCGAAGTGCTCGGCGGCCTGGTCCGCCAGACCTTCGATTCGGCCGTGCGCGAGCATGACCTGCGCCTGGCCGGCAACCCGCGCATCGACCGCGCCGGCGAGGGCGAGCTGGACTTCGTCGCCACCTTCGAGGTGGTGCCGGACTTCGGCGACGTCGATGTCGCCAAGCTCACCGTCGTGCGCCACACCGCCGAAGTGACCGACGCCGACATCGACCAGATGATCGAGAACCTGCGCCTGCAGCGCCGCACCTGGAACAAGGTCGAGCGCGCGGCGAAGCAGGGCGACCTGGTCGCGGGCGCGCTGTGGACGCAGGCCGGCGACTTCCGCCAGCCGGCCGAGGGTGCCGAGCAGTTCAACACCGTGATCGGCTCCGGCCAGCTGCTGCCGGCGCTGGAGAACGCGCTGGCCGGCCTCGAGGCGGGCGTGGAGACGGTGCTCGACGTGGCCTTCCCGGAGGGCTGGCGCCAGCCGCAGCTGGCCGGCAAAACCGCGCAGGTGCACGTGACCCTGGCCCAGGTTTCCGAGCCGGTGCTGCCGGAGGTCGACGCTGGCTTCATCCGCAGCTTCGGTGTCAAGAGCGGCGACATGGACAAGTTCCGCGAGGACATCCGCAGCAACCTGGCGCGCGAGCTCAAGGGCGCACTGATGAACCGCCTGCGCCGCGAAGTGGGCGAGCAGCTGACCGCCACCTGGGCCCATGTCGAGCTGCCGCCGCGCCTGGTCGAGAACGAGGCCCGCGGCATGCTTGCCCAGCAGGTCGAGCAGGTCCGCCGCAGCGGCCGCGACCCGGGCCAGCCCCCGGCCGACGCCCACCAGGCGTTCATGGAGCCGGCGCGCAAGCGCGTGCTGGCCGGCCTGCTGGTCGGCGAGGTGGCCCGCCGCCACGACCTGCGCCTGGATCCCAAGCGCGTGAACGAGACCCTGCGCCTGATCGCCTCGACCTACGAGCAGCCCGAGCAGGTCATTGAGATGTACCGCAACGACCCCCAGATGATGCAGGGACTGCAGAACCGGGTGATGGAAGAGCAGGTGATCGACTGGATCGCCGAGCGCGCCCAGCACACCGAGACGCCGCTGTCGTTCCAGGACGCGATCCGGGGATGATGCCGGCGGCGGGTGCGGCACGGTCGCCGCGCCCGCTATGCTGACCAAGGGCGCCCGGACTGCCGGGTGCCCGACCCCGAACGCAGGCACGCACCAGGAGCGCACGCAACGATGAGCATGATCCCGACCAAAGCCCTGAACCTGGTCCCGATGGTGGTCGAGCAGACCAGCCGCGGCGAGCGCGCGTACGACATCTATTCGCGCCTGCTCAAGGAGCGGGTGATCTTCCTGGTCGGCCCGGTCGAGGACCACGTCGCCAACGTGATCATCGCGCAGATGCTGTTCCTCGAGGCCGAGAACCCCGAGAAGGACATCAGTCTCTATATCAATTCGCCTGGTGGCCTGGTCACGGCCGGCATGGCGATCTACGACACCATGCAGTACATCAAGCCGGACGTGAGCACGATCTGCGTCGGCCAGGCCGCCTCGATGGGCGCGGTGCTGCTGGCCGCCGGCGCCGCCGGCAAGCGTTACGCGCTGCCGAATTCGCGGGTGATGATCCACCAGCCGCTGGGCGGCTTCCAGGGCCAGGCCACCGACATCGACATCCACGCCCGCGAGATCCTCAGCATGCGCGCGCGCCTGAACGAGATCCTGGCCCAGCACACCGGCCAGTCGATCGAGACCATCGGCCGCGACACCGAGCGCGACAACTTCAAGAGCGCGGCCGAGGCCAAGGCCTACGGCCTGGTCGACCAGGTCCTGGAGCGCCGTCCGGACGACTCGATCCAGGCCGGCTGACCCCTGCCCGCGAACGCCCCGCGCCGCCCGCGAAAGCAGGCCGGCCCGGGGCCTGCAAGCCCCCGAAAGCCCGGCCCGGCGCGCCTCTGGCGCGGTTCCGGCCCTGTGCTATTCTCGCCCCAAACCCCGCCGCGGCGGGCTGGAACACTGGAAAAAGCAAAGCATGAGCGAAGACCGGCAAGGCCGTTCCGGCGACAGCAACAAGATCCTGTACTGCTCGTTCTGCGGCAAGAGCCAGCACGAGGTGCGCAAGCTGATCGCCGGCCCGAGCGTGTTCATCTGCGATGAATGCGTGGAGCTCTGCAACGACATCATCCGCGAGGAACTGGAGGAGAAGGCCCAGTCCGCGCGCAGCTCGCTGCCCAAGCCGCGCGAGATCCTCGAGGTCCTGGACCAGTACGTGATCGGCCAGCAGCGGGCGAAGAAGACCCTCGCCGTGGCCGTGTACAACCACTACAAGCGGATCGAGAGCCGCCAGCGCAACGAGGACGTGGAGCTGGCCAAGTCCAACATCCTGCTGGTCGGCCCGACCGGTTCGGGCAAGACCCTGCTGGCCGAGACCCTGGCGCGCCTGCTCAACGTCCCGTTCACCATTGCCGATGCGACCACGCTGACCGAGGCCGGCTACGTCGGCGAGGACGTGGAGAACATCATCCAGAAGCTGCTGCAGAAGTGCGACTACGACGTCGACAAGGCGCAGCAGGGCATCGTCTACATCGACGAGATCGACAAGATCTCGCGCAAGAGCGAGAACCCGTCGATCACCCGCGACGTGTCCGGCGAGGGCGTGCAGCAGGCGCTGCTGAAGCTGATCGAAGGCACCGTGGCCAGCGTGCCGCCGCAGGGCGGGCGCAAGCATCCGCAGCAGGAATTCCTGCAGGTGGACACCAAGAACATCCTGTTCATCGTCGGCGGCGCGTTCGCCGGGCTGGACAAGATCATCCAGCAGCGCAGCACCGAGGCCGGCGGCATTGGTTTCGGCGCCAAGGTGAAGAGCAGTTCGCGCAAGGCCGACACCGGCAAGCTGCTGGCCGAGGTCGAGCCGGAGGACCTGATCAAGTTCGGCCTGATCCCGGAGTTCGTCGGCCGCCTGCCGGTGGTGGCGACCCTGGAGGAGCTGGACGAGCCGGCCCTGGTCAAGATCCTGACCGAACCGAAGAACGCCATCACCAAGCAGTTCAAGAAGCTGTTCGAGATGGAGGGCGTGGAGCTGGAGTTCCGCCCCGACGCGCTGGCGGCGATCGCGCGCAAGGCGCTCAAGCGCAAGACCGGCGCCCGCGGCCTGCGCACGATCGTCGAATCGGTGCTGCTGGACACCATGTACGACCTGCCGTCGGCCGAGAACGTCAGCAAGGTGGTGGTGGACGAGTCGGTGATCGACCACAGGACCGAGCCGTACCTGATCTACCAGACCCCGCCGGCGGCGCCGAAGGTGGCCTCCGCCGAGTGATCGCCGGGCGATCGTCCAGCGCGTCAAGGAAGCCCCGGCCGCGTCCGGGGCTTCCTGCATCTGCTTGACCGCAAAGGGGTTTTGCCAGGGTTCTTGCAACACTGAGGGGCAGACCCCATAACGGGGGCAGGACGGCACGAGCCGTCATCCCCGCATCCCCGGAGCCTGCATGTCCCGCACCCGATCCGACGCCCTGGAACTGCCCGTCCTGCCCCTGCGCGACGTGGTCGTGTTCCCGCACATGGTCATCTCGCTGTTCGTCGGCCGGGACAAGTCCATGCGCGCGCTGGAACAGGCGATGGAGGCCGACAAGCAGATCCTGCTGGTCGCGCAGAAGTCCGCCGAGACCGACGACCCCGATGCCGGCGACCTCTACGCCATCGGCACCCTGGCCCAGGTCCTGCAGCTGCTGAAGCTGCCGGACGGCACCATCAAGGTGCTGGTCGAAGGCACCGCGCGCGTGCACGTGGACCGCATCGCCGAGCGCGACGGGGCCCTGCACGGCCGCGGCGAGCTGGTCGAGGCCGGCAGCGGCCGCAGCGAGCGCGAGGTCGAGGCGGTCGCGCGCACCCTGACCAGCCAGTTCGAGCAGTACGTCAAGACCAACCGCAAGCTGCCGCCGGAACTGCTGCAGACGCTGTCGGGCATCGACGACCCCGGCCGCCTGGCCGACACCATCTCCGCGCACATCGGCGTGCGCCTGGCCGACAAGCAGCGGCTGCTGGAAAGTGCCGACGTCGGCGAGCGGCTGGAACTGCTGGTCGGCCTGGTCGAGGGCGAGATCGACGTGCAGCAGATGGAGAAGCGCATCCGCGGCCGGGTCAAGTCGCAGATGGAGCGCAGCCAGCGCGAGTACTACCTCAACGAGCAGATGAAGGCGATCCAGAAGGAGCTGGGCGACCTGGACGATTCGCCCGGCGAGATGGACGAGCTGGTGCGCCGCGTCGCCGAGGCCGGCATGCCCAAGGCAGTGGAGGCCAAGGCCCGCGCGGAACTGAACAAGCTCAAGCAGATGTCGCCGATGTCGGCCGAGGCCGCGGTGGTGCGCAACTACCTGGACTGGCTGCTGGGCGTGCCGTGGAAGAAGCGCAGCAAGGTGCGCAAGGACCTGGCCGCCGCGCAGGAAACGCTCGACGCCGACCACTATGGCCTGGACAAGGTCAAGGAGCGCATCCTCGAATACCTCGCGGTGCAGTCGCGGGTGAAGCAGATGAAGGGCCCGATCCTGTGCCTGGTCGGCCCTCCGGGCGTGGGCAAGACCTCGCTGGGACAGTCGATCGCCAAGGCGACCAACCGCAAGTTCGTGCGCATGTCGCTGGGCGGCGTGCGCGACGAGGCCGAAATCCGCGGCCACCGCCGCACCTACGTCGGCTCGATGCCGGGCCGGATCGTGCAGAACCTCAACAAGGTCGGCACGAAGAACCCGCTGTTCGTGCTCGACGAGATCGACAAGATGTCGATGGACTTCCGCGGCGACCCGTCCTCGGCGCTGCTGGAAGTGCTCGATCCGGAGCAGAACCACTCGTTCAACGACCACTACCTGGAGGTCGACCTGGACCTGTCCGAGGTGATGTTCGTGGCGACCTCCAACTCGCTGCGCATCCCCGGCCCGCTGCTGGACCGCATGGAGGTGATCCGCATCCCCGGCTACACCGAGGACGAGAAGCTCAGCATCGCCCTGCGCTACCTGGTGCCCAAGCAGCTCAAGGCCAATGGCCTCAAGCCCGAGGAACTGGCCATCGCCGAGGACGCGGTGCGCGACATCGTGCGCTATTACACGCGCGAGTCGGGCGTGCGCAACCTGGAGCGCGAGATCGCCAAGATCTGCCGCAAGGTGGTCAAGGAGATCGCCCTGCGCGGCCCGCAGCCGGCGAAGAAGGCGGCCAAGGCCGCAACGAAGAAGGCCGCCGCGCGCAAGCCGAAGTCCGCGCTGGTCAAGGTCGATGCGAAGAACCTGGACAAGTACCTGGGCGTGCGCCGCTTCGACTACGGCCGCGCCGAGGAGCAGAACGAGATCGGCCTGGTCACCGGCCTGGCCTGGACCGAGGTCGGCGGCGACCTGCTGCAGATCGAGGCCACCCTGGTGCCGGGCAAGGGCCAGCTGATCCTCACCGGCCAGCTCGGCGACGTGATGAAGGAATCGGCCTCGGCGGCGCTGTCGGTGGTGCGCGCGCGCGCCGAGGCGCTCGGCATCGAGACCGACTTCCTGCAGAAGCAGGACGTGCACCTGCACGTGCCCGACGGCGCCACGCCCAAGGACGGTCCCAGCGCCGGCATCGCCATGGTCACCGCGCTGGTATCCACCCTGACCAAGGTGCCGGTGCGCGCCGACATCGCCATGACCGGCGAGATCACCCTGCGCGGCAAGGTCACCGCGATCGGCGGGCTCAAGGAGAAGCTCTTGGCCGCGCTGCGCGGCGGCATCCGCACCGTGGTGATCCCGGAGGAGAACCGCAAGGACCTGGCCGACATCCCGGCCAACGTCACCGCCGGGATGAAGATCGTGCCGGTGCGCTGGATCGACGAGGTGCTCGACCTGGCGCTGGAGCGGCCGCTGCGGCCCGCCGCCGCCGACAAGCCCGCCGGCAGCGGGAAGGGCGTGCGCCGGCGCCAGCGCGCCGGCCAGGACACGAACGACGTCAAGCACTGACGCGGCTGCCGACGGGGCGGACAAGGCGATGGCGCGGGTGGCAAACACCCGCGCCATTGCTGCATTTCCGGGTTGCGGCAAGGGGGCGGCGCCCTGTATAACGAGCGCACCCGCCGGCGGCCATGACCGCGTGGCGGAACCGGACCAGGGGACACGCCGGATCAGCGCGGATCCCCACCACTCATTCGCGGCGAGGCCGCACAGGGAGCAATCAAGCATGAACAAAACCGATCTGATCGACGCCGTCGCCAACGAGGCCGAAGTCACCAAGGCCGAGGCCGCCCGCGCCGTCGATGCGGTGGTCAATTCCATCACCAGCGCGCTGAAGAAGGGCGACGCGGTGACCCTCGTGGGCTTCGGCACGTTCCAGGTGCGCAAGCGCGCCGCGCGCACCGGCCGCAACCCGAAGACCGGCGAAACCATCAAGATCAAGGCTTCGAAGAACCCGGCGTTCAAGGCTGGCAAGGCCCTGAAGGACGCTGTAAACTGATCGACCCCGCTGCCAGGGCAGGGTGCATGCACCCGGGTGCTTAGCTCAGCGGTAGAGCGTCGCCCTTACAAGGCGAGGGTCGGGGGTTCGAAACCCTCAGCACCCACCAGCCTGGGCGGCGCGGCAACACGAAACAGCTTGTAGGGCGGATGCGAATCGTCCTACAATGTCCGTCTCGACGCGGAGTGGTAGTTCAGTCGGTTAGAATGCTGGCCTGTCACGCCGGAGGTCGCGGGTTCGAGTCCCGTCCACTCCGCCACTATCCGGAAAGGCCCCTGGGAAACCAGGGGCCTTTTCTTTTCCGGCCTTTGCCCGGCTTCCGCCCGCTGCGCCGTCGCCCGTGCCGCCCCGGGCGCCCGCGACAGGTTAAACTCGCGCGCTAACTTCCGCCGTCAATCGATTGGGCTGGCAACAATGCTGCAGAAACTCCGCGACCGGTCGTCCGGCTGGGTGGCCACGGTCATCATCGGCCTGCTGATGATCCCGTTCCTGTTCGTCGTCGACCAGAGCTACCTCGGTGGCGTGGGCGCCAACAACGTCGCCCAGGTCAAGGCGCCGCCCACCTGGTGGCAGGGCGCGCCGAAATGGTGGCCGGCCTCGATGCTGTGGGAACACCGCGAAGTGGGCGTGGACGAATTCCGCCAGCGGTTCGAGCAGGAGCGCATGCGCCAGCGCGAAGAGCAGGGCGATGCGTTCGATCCGCGCGCCTTCGAGACCCTGGAGAACAAGCGCAAGGTGCTGGAAAGCCTGCTCGACGAGAAGGCGCTGCAGCTGGCCGCCGAGCGCTCCGGCGTGGTCGTCGGCGATGCCGCCGTGCGCGAGTACATCGCGACGATCCCGGCGTTCCAGGTCGACGGCCGTTTCGACGAGAACCGCTACCGGCTGGCGCTGGCGGCGCAGGTGCCGGCGCGCACGCCGGCGCAGTTCGAGGCGCTGGTGCGCGAGTCGCTGCAGCAGTCGCTGATCCCGCTGGCCGTGGGCACTTCCGCGTTCCTCACCGACGCCGAGCTGGACCGCATCCTGCGCCTGTCCGGCGAGACCCGCGACATCGAGATCGCGCTGCTGCCGCTGGCGGCCGAAGACACCGCGCCGGTCGGCGACGACGAGATCGAGGCCTGGTACAAGGCCAATCCGTCCGACTTCGTCCGCCCCGAGGCGGTGACCCTGGAATACATCGAAGTCCTCGGCGCGAACCTGCCGGCACCGGCTCCCGCCGACGAGGCCACGCTGCGCAAGCGCTTCGAGGAAGAGAAGGCGCGCTTCGTCGAACCGGAGCAGCGGCTGGCTTCGCACATCCTGGTCCGGGTCGACGCCGATGCCGACGAGGCCACGCGCAAGGCGGCGCAGGAGAAGGCGCAGCGCCTGGCCGACGAAGCGCGGGCGGCGGGCGCGGATTTCGCCGCGCTGGCGAAGGCCAACTCGGAAGACCCCGGCTCGCGCGACAGCGGCGGCGACCTGGGCTGGGTCGAGCGCGGGATGATGGTCGGTCCGTTCGACGACGCGTTGTTCACGATGCAGGCTGGCGAAGTGCGCGGGCCGGTACAGACCGACTTCGGCTACCACGTGCTGCAGCTGCGCGAGCTCAAGCAGGGCGCGCAGGTCGAGTTCGAGCAGGTGCGCGAGGAACTGGCCCGCGAGCAGGCCCAGGCCGACCGCGAGCGCGGTTTCAGCGACCAGGTCGGGCAACTGACCGACCTGGTCTACCAGAACCCCTCGTCGCTGGCCCCGGCTGCCGAAAAGCTCGGCCTGCAGGTGCGCACGCTGGGTCCGTTCACGCGCGAAGAGACGGTCGGCATTGGTGCGGCGCCGGAAGTGAAGAAGCTGGCCTTCTCCGAGGCGATGATCGAGGACGGCACTGCCAGCGATCCGATCCAGCTCGGGCCGGAGCACAGCGTGGTGATCCGTGTGGTGGAGCACGCGCCCGAACAGCCGCGGCCGCTGGCCGAGGTGCGCGAACAGGTGGTTGCCGCGGTCCGCGCCGATCGCCGCGAGAAGGCCGCGATCGCCGCCGCCGATGCGCTGGTCGAGCGCCTGCGCAAGGGCGAGGCGATCGCCGCGGTGGCCGCGGAGGCCGGTGCCGAGCTGGCGCCGCTCCCGGGCCTGCCGCGTGGCGTGCCGGCGCCTTCGCCGGAGGGCAACCGCGCCATCTTCGCCGTCGCCGCTCCCGCGGAGGGCAAGCCGGCCGCGGGTCGTTTCGAACTGCAGGGCGGTCGCCAGGCCGTGTTCGTGGTCAATGCGGTGCATCCGGGCAAGCCGGAGGAACTGCAGGCCGAGCAGCGCAAGTCGCTGCGCGCGCAGCTCGAGCAGATCGACGGCAGCATCGCCGCCGAGGCCTACGTGGCCGCGATCCGCAAGGGCTTCGACGTGGTGGTCGAGGAAAGCCAGCTGTAGCCACTGGACGGAATTGCCAGGCTCGTACGAAGGAAGGGCGCGGTGGACCACCGCGCCCTTCCTATTTGCGGCACACCTGTTGCAACTCAGTCCAGCCGCAGCACCATGCCGGGCCGGAGCACGCTCTTCGCGTGCAGTCCGTTCAGGTCGAGCAGGCGCTGCGTGCTCACGCCATGTCGCCTGGCGATGGTCGAGGCCGAATCGCCGCGGCGCACGGTGTAGGTCGCCGCGGCGGCATCGGCCTGTGCGACGACCGGCGATGCCGCGGCGGACGCGGTGCCTGCCGTGCCGGCGCCTGTCGCTGGCACCAGCGCCAGTGGCGTGCCGCGGCTGGGCCAGTGGCCGGCCAGCGCCGGGTTGAGCCGGCGCAGCGTCGCCGCGTCCTGGCCGTTGCGCGCGGCCCATTGTTCGAGCGAGCGGGCGTCGTCCAGCGGTTGCGCGCGCAGCGGCGTCACCGGGCGATCCAGGGCTGCACGCCACTGCGGCTGCGTGCCGGCCTGTTCGAGCAGGCAGGCCAGTGCGTGCAGCTTCTCGACGTAGGCGTAGGTGATCTGCGGCAGTCCGCCGACGTTTTGTGGCGCGGCGCTGGCGACCTCGCCGCCGCTGCGCCGCAGTGCCTGCAGCACGCGGAATTCGCCGGCGTTGTAAGCCATGACGGTGAGGCGCCAGTTGCCATCGAAGCGGCGGTACAGGGCTTCCAGGTAGCTCACCGCCGCTCGGGTCGACTCGGCCGGCGACAGGCGCGCGTCGTAGCCCTTCTCGATGCGCAGGCCGTGGCTGCGCCCGGTGATGGTGATGAACTGCCACAGTCCCGCCGGCCCCGACCGGCTGCGCGCGCCCGGTGCGTAGCCGCTTTCGACGAAGGGGATCAGCGCGAACTCGGTGGGCAGGTCGGCCGCGCGCAGCGATTCGACGACGTGGCCGAACAGCGCCAGCGTGTCTCCCCCGGGAGCGCCCAGGCGCTGTGGCGCATGCGCGAAGTGCTTGCGCCAGCGTGGCTCTGCATCGCGGCATTGCGGCTCGGCCAGGCCATCGCGGAAGGATTCGAAGATCGCCAGGCCCGTGGTGGGCGCGGCGACGGGCGTGTCGCTGCCTTCGGCAGGCATCGCCGCCGGAGCCGCGGGTTGCGGCGGCGTGGCCGCCGCCCCGTCCACCTGCGCCCCGTCCACCGGCTCCGCGGCCGCTGGCACGACGGTGGTGGTTTCGTCCGCCTGCACCTGTCCCCGGCCCGTCGTCGGCGAGGTCGCGCACGCGGACAGCGCGAGCACGGCCAGCGGCCAGCAGCGGGCGAGGATGCGGTTGGTCATGCGCGGAACGTGTCCTTCCAGGCGCGGAGCGTGGCGAACGCCTCGACCGCATCGGCCGGTGTGTGGCCGAGCCGGCGACCGACCGAAGAGAGCACTTCCTGCGCGTCGCAGCGCAGGAACGGATTGCAGTCGCGCTCGCTGGCGATGGTGGAGGGCAGGGTGGCTTCGCCGGCGGCGCGCAGCCGCGCCACTTCCGCGCCGCGTGCGGCCAGCGCGGCGTTGCCCGGTTCCACTTCGCGGGCGAAGGCGGCGTTGGCCAGGGTGTATTCGTGGCCGCAGCAGACCCGGGTCTGGCCGGGCAGTGCGGCCAGCCGCTGCAGCGAGTGCAGCATCTGCTCCGGCGTGCCTTCGAACATGCGCCCGCAGCCGAGGCTGAACAGCGTGTCGCCGCAGAACAGGTGGTCCTCGACGACATAGGCGAGGTGGTTGCTGGTGTGCCCGGGCACCGCGAGCACCTGCACGTCACGGTCGAGCAGCCGCAACCGGTCGCCGTCGCCGACCCGCTCGCAGTCCAGTGCGATGCGCGCGTCGTCCGGCGCGAACACCGGCAGCCCGGGCCAGCGCCGCAGCAGTTCCGGGACGCCGCCGACATGGTCGGGGTGGTGGTGGGTGAGCAGGATCGCCGACGGCACCAGGCCGGCGTCGGCGGCCGCCAGCACCGGCGCGGCCTCGCCCGGGTCGACCAGCAACGACCGGTTCGCGTCGCGCAGGACCCAGATGAAGTTGTCCTCGAATGCGGGCAGCGCGCTCAGTCGCATAGAATCGCGACCATGCCCGCCGCCGCGTCCAGCCGTCAACCCGGCGCCCCGCTCCGGTTCAGGAGAGCGGAGGCCGACTGGCTGCTGGCGGAGGAGCGCGCATGGCTGTCGGCGCAACTGGCCGCGCGCCCGGCGCGGCCATGGCTGTGGCTGGCGCCGCCGGCGTCGATGCCGCGCGACTGGCCGCTGCCGCCGCCACGCGGCGTGCTGCTGTGCGCGCAGGGCGACGGCTACACCGGCACCGTGCGCTGCAGCGCCTCGCTGCCCCTGGCCAACGAATGCCTGGGCGACGTGGTGCTGCAGCATCCGGGCCGTGATGCCGGCGCGCTTCTGGCCGAGTGCGAGCGGGTGCTGGTGGAAGGCGGGCGGTTGTGGCTGTTCACGCTCAATCCGTGGAGCCCGTACCGCTGGCGCACGGCCGGTGACCTCCCGGTCGTCGCGCCCGGCAAGTGGCTGCAGCGACTGCGTACGCTGGGGCTGCAGCTGGATGCGCCGCACTACATCGGTCCCTGCTGGCGCATGGGCCATGCCGGTGCGGCCGCGCGGATCGCGCCGCTGCGCGCCAGCTGTGTGTGGGTGGCGGAGAAGCGCGGGCTGGCGCCGGTCGCGCCGCTGCCGGTCGCATGGCGCGGCGGTGCCGCGCCGGCCGCCTGAACGCAAGCAAGGCAGGCCGCCGCCACGGGCCGGCAAGAACGATGACACGGACAACCGACTGGAACGAACGACACGAAGCATGGGGATGAAGAAGATCGAGATCCACACCGACGGCGCCTGCCTCGGCAATCCGGGGCCGGGTGGCTGGGGCGCGCTGCTGCGCTACAACGCGCACGAACGCGAACTGGCGGGCGGCGAGCCCGACAGCACCAACAACCGCATGGAACTGATGGCGGCGATCATGGCCCTGGAAACCCTGAGCGAGCCATGCGAGGTGGTGCTGCACACCGATTCGCAGTACGTCCGCCAGGGCATCACCGAGTGGATGTCCAACTGGGTGCGGCGCGGCTGGAAGACCGCCGGCGGCGACCCGGTCAAGAACCGCGACCTGTGGGAGCGCCTGCACGCCGCCGCCGGCCGCCATCGCGTCGACTGGCGCTGGGTCAAGGGCCACAACGGCGACCCGGACAACGAGCGCGTGGACGTGCTCGCGCGCACCGCCGCGCAGCAGGTTCGCGACAGCGGCAAGGTACACTGAGCGCCGCATGCGCCAGATCATCCTCGATACCGAGACCACCGGCCTGGAGTGGAAGAAGGGCAACCGCGTCGTCGAGATCGGTTGCGTGGAACTGCTCGAGCGCCGGCCCAGCGGCCGCACCTTCCACCGCTACCTCAGGCCCGACTGCCCGTTCGAGCCCGGGGCGCAGGAAGTCACCGGCCTGACCCTGGAGTTCCTCGCCGACAAGCCGGGCTTCGAGGAGGTGGCCGAAGAGTTCCTCGAATTCGTCGACGGCGCCGAACTGGTCATCCACAACGCGGCCTTCGACCTGGGCTTCCTCGACTCCGAACTGTCGCGGCTGGGCGAGCGCTACGGGCGCATGGCCGACCGCACCACCACGGTGGACACCCTGCTGCTGGCGCGCGAACGCTTCCCCGGCCAGCGCAATTCGCTGGACGCGCTGTGCAAGCGGCTGGGCGTGGACAACTCGCACCGGCAGCTGCACGGCGCGTTGCTCGACGCGCAGATCCTTGCCGATGTGTATATCGCCCTGACTTCCGGCCAGGAGGAGATCGGCTTCGGCGACGCGGGGGCGGAGGCGGTGCGCCGGCCGGCCGCGGTGGCCAGCTTCGCGCCGGCCGCCGGCGAACGGCCGCGCATCGGCGTGCTGGCGGAAGAGGAAGTGGCGCACCTGCGCCGCCTGGAAACCCTGCGCAAGAAAGCGGGCCGCGCGCTCTGGGACGAAGTGGCCGGGACCGACGAGGCGGCGCAGGCTCCGGCGGCGGCGACGGCCTGAAGCCCCGCTCCCGCCGGGAGTGGGGGAAAGCTACTGGCAGCGGACCAGGACGGCGGTGACGTTGTCCGAGCCGCCGCCGTCCAGCGCCGCGGCCACCAGGCTGTCCACGCATTCCTGCGCGCTGCAGTCCTGCTCGCCGAGGGTGTCGGCGATGCGGCGGTCTTCCACTTCCTCGGTCAGGCCGTCGCTGCACAGCAGCAACTGCATGCCCGGGCGCAGGTCGCCGGCCATGGTCGACACGTTCAGGTGGTTCGGGTCGGTCACGCCCAGCGCCTGGGTGACGACGTTGCGGTGCGGATGCGAACGGGCCTGTTCCGGGGTGAGGCTGCCCTGCTCGATCAGGTCCTGGACGTAACTGTGGTCCTGGCTGAGCTGGGCCAGATTGCCGTCGCGCCACAGGTAGGCGCGACTGTCGCCGACCCAGGCCACCTCGAAGCGCTGGCCCTGCACGCGCGCGGCGACCACGGTGGTCCCCATGGGCAGGGCATCGTTGCGCCGGCGCGAGACGCGGATGATCTCCTCGTCGGCGATGCGGATGGCCTGGGCCAGGGGGGTGCCGCTGCGGATCTCGCGGACGATGGTCTCGCGGGCCAGGGCGCTGGCCACCTCGCCGCATGCGTGGCCGCCCATGCCGTCGGCCACCAGCCACAGGCCCAGCTCGCTGTCGCCGTAATAGGTGTCTTCGTTGAGCTGGCGGCGCAGGCCGACGTGGGTCAGGTGTCCGAATTCGATCATGGGGTCGGCGCGAGGTGTTGCTCAAGGATGCATACGCAATGATCCGTGCGGACAGGCCAGCGGGCAAGGCGATGGCGGATGGGGCGGGCTGCGGCGCGCGCAGCGCCAGACCCGACTTGTCGCGCAGGGGCCGGGCCCGTATCATTCACCGCCCCGGCCGCGCCGGGGACCGCTGGAGAGGTGGCAGAGCGGTTGAATGTACCTGACTCGAAATCAGGCAGGCGTTTATAGCGCCTCGAGGGTTCGAATCCCTCCCTCTCCGCCAACGAACACACGGGGGCTGCGCCAACAGGCGCAGCCCTTTCGTTTGTGGCCAGAGTAAAAGGGGACGGAGGCAATTGAGCACATGTGCTTAATTGCCTCCGTCCCCTTTTTACGCCCATCGCGCTTGCCGGGGGCGGTAGACTGGCCGCACTCCCTCCGCGTGACCCGACCATGTCCGAAATCCTCGTCCCCGTGTCCTTCGGCGAACTGCTCGACAAGATCGCGATCCTGCAGATCAAGTCCGAACGCATGACCGATCCGGCCAAGCTGGCCAACGTGCGCAAGGAGCTCTCCGCGCTCGAGCACACCTGGCTGCAGCACCCCGCCGCCGGCGGCGACATCACCCACCTGCGCGCGCAGCTCAAGGCGGTGAACGAGCGCCTGTGGGAGATCGAGGACGACATCCGGGTCAAGGAGAAGGCGCAGGAGTTCGACGCGGACTTCGTGCGCCTGGCGCGCAGCGTCTACTTCGAGAACGACGAGCGCGCGCGGGTGAAGAAGGAAATCAACCTGGCGCTGGGCTCGGCCTACGTCGAGGAGAAGTCCTACCAGGACTACCGCGCCGGCGCCGCGCCCTGAGCCACGCCGGGCGCCGGCCGTGATGCCGGTGCCGCGCCTTCCGCCAGTTCCAGTGCGCGGATCCTGGCCATGTGGCGGACCATGCGCAGCCGCGGGCCGTGCGGGATCGCCACGCCGTAGCCCTGGTGCAGCCGCTCCACGTCGCGCGGATCGCCCAGGCCGATCGCGCCGAGCTGGGCGACCAGCAGCGCCTGCTCCTGCACCTCCATCGGCAAGGCCTGCGGCAGCTGCAGCACGGCTTCGCCGCTGGCGCGCATGGCCGCGGGGTCGCGCGCGGCGGCGGCGGCGTAGAGCGCCAGCACCCGCTGCACCGGTTCGGGCTGCAGGGCCGGGTCGATCCAGGCAGGCGCTATCCAGGCGCCCTGCAGGTCCGGCGCCGGCAGGTGGCCGATCGTGGCCATGGCCACTTCCGATGCCGCTTCGATCCACGTGGCCGGGTCGGCGACGGCGCCGTGCGACAGCCCCAGCAGCGCCTGCAACGGTGCTTCGGCCACGGGCAGGTCGGCCGCGCGCCGGCCGAGGCTGCTGGCGTGCGTGCCTTCGCGCAGCGCACGCGCCAGGACCAGGGCGCGCTGCCGGCCCAGCAGCAGGCTGTGGCCTGCCAGCGCGGGCAGGTCGGCCGAAGCCGGCGGCGGCTGCCGGCCTTCGAGCAGGTCCAGCACCGGCAGCCCGTTGTCGGCCAGGCGCTGCAGGGTGTCGGCGCGGTCGGCGCGGAAGCGCGTGCGTGGCCCCTGCAGCGCGACCACCGGATGGAAATCGCTGTGCGGCGGCGCGCGCAGGGCGCGGACGTAGGTGTCCAGCAGCGCGGCGCCGCCGATGCGGCGCAGGTCCAGCGCCGCGTCGCTGGACAGCCCCACGCGCGCGGTCTCGCGCGCCAGCGCCGCGGTGTCGCGCAGCCGCGCGGCATCGTGCGCCGGGCAGCGGCGGCGGCAGGCGACCACGACCAGGTCGTTGTCCTGGGCCAGGTACACCGCCGCATCGGGAAACTGCGTGCGCAGCGCGGCGACGATCCGCGCCAGCAGCGCATCGTCGATCTCGTAGGTCTGCAGCCACTGCACCAGCACGCCGTCGTCGGCCAGGTGCTCGTGCAGGAAGCGGTAGAACTCGGCGGTGAACAGCCCGGCCACGCCGCTGACCCAGGGATTGGACGGCTCGGACACGATCACGTCGTAGCGCCGCCGGCCGCTGGCGTAGAAGCGGCGCGCGTCATCGAAGTGGACCCGTGAACGCGGGTCGTGCAGGGCGCGGTCGATACGCGCGGCGAACAGGCGCGCGCCGGCGGCATGCACCACCGGTTCGATTTCCACCGTCTCCACCCGCCGCACCCGGTCGCTGCCGAGCAGGGTGTGGGTGGACAGGCCCAGGCCCCAGCCGATCACCCCGACCTGGCGCGGCTGCGGATGCAGCGCCAGCGGCAGCGCGCCGAGGCTGACCATGGTCAGTTCGTCGCCGCCTGGAGGACCGTCGACGCTGGCCGCCATCGCCCCGTCGGACTTGCCGTTGGTCAGCAGCGACACGGTGCCGTGCATCGGCGAGCGGGCGACGCCTATCGTCGCGGTCTTGCCGTCGCGCAGGAACGGCACCTCCAGCGACGGATCCAGCCGGGCGAAGCCGGTGCGGAACGCGCCGGACAGCTGCGCGCGCGGATCCGGCCGTCCCCATTCGATGGACACCGCCAGCGCGCCGGTCGCGCCCAGCACCAGCAGCGCCACCCGCAGCGGCGACAGTTCCCCGCGCGCATGCGCCAGCAGCCAGAAGCCGAGCGCGACGTCGCCGGTGGCGGCCAGCAGCAACCCGCCGCGCACGCTGAGCAGCGGCACCAGCACGTGCATCATCAGCAGCACGCCGGCGATCGCGCCGACCGTGTTGGCCGCGTACAGGCGCCCGATCGCCGCCTCGCCGCTGCCGGCTCGGAGCAGGGCCAGGGTGAACAGCGGCAGGGTCATGCCGGCGAAGAACGCGGCCGGCAGCATCACCGCCAGGGCGATGCCGGCGCTGCCGAGCAGGAACAGCCGGTAGCCGCCGTCGGTGCGCGCCAGCGACTGCACCAGCGCGGCGGTCCAGTCGAACGAGTGGGCGAAGGCCAGCAGCGACAGCATCGCCATCACCCCCATCGCCACCTGCGCCAGCGCCGCGGTGCGCAACGGATCCACCAGCCGCGCCGCGCGCCGGTGCACCCACGCGCCGCCGAAGGCCAGGCCCAACAGGAACGCGGCCAGCATCAGCTCGAAGCTGTGCACCGTGGTGCCCAGGGCCTGGTGGAGCAGGCGGATCCAGCCGATCTCGTAGACGAAGGAGCAGGCGCCGGAGAGCAGTGCGATCCAAAGCACGGCGTGCGCCAGCCCGGGATGCGCGTGGTTGGCGGCGGTACCGGTGGCGACGGGCGTCGGGCCCGAGGTCTCCGCCGCGATTCCGCGCGATGGCACCTCGTTCGCGTGCGCGGGCGTGGACGTGGACGACACCACCGGCCGCTCATGCCGCCATGCCAGCCCCCCCGCCGCGGCCGCCACCACCAGGTTCACCACCGCCGCCACCGCCATCGCCCCGGGCATGCCCAGTCGTGGCAGCAGCAGGAAGGTCGCGCCCAGCGCGCCGAAGGCCGCGCCCAGGCTGTTGGCGAAATACAGCCCGCCGAGCACGCGCGCGTCCTGGTCGGGCGCCGCGCGCAGCCAGCCGGCGCTGAGCAGCGGGAAGGTCGCGCCCAGCAGCAGGCAGGCCGGCAGGATCAGCAGCGCGCCACTGAGCCAGGGATAGAGCTGCCCGGCCGCGCCGCCGCCCAGCACCGGCAGCACCGCTTCGGACAGCTGCATGTAGCCGCTGAACAGCGGATGGAACGCCAGCCCGAGCAGGCCGATCGCCGCCTCGGCCAGCGCATACGCACGCAGCAGGCGCCGCCAGCGCAGGCCCATGCGCGCCGCCAGCCAGGCGCCGCCGGCCATGCCGCCCATGAAGATCGCCAGCACCAGGCTCTGCGCATAGGCGGCGTGGCCCAGCACCAGCCCCAGGTAGTGCGACCACAGCGACTGGTAGACCAGCCCGGCGAATCCGGACAGCACGAACAGGAACAGGACCGCGGCGCCGGGCAGGGGCCGGATGCCGGCCCGCGTCGACAGCGGCTCTGCGCCAGTCATGCCACCGGCCGTCGCGCGCGGCGCCGCTCAGCCATCATGCGCGATGCGGTAACGCTCGAAGGCATCGATCGCATCGTCCACCGTGACCAGGTCCATCACCCCGTCGTGCTCGATCTTGGTGCCCCACTTGAGCGCGCTGGCGGGCTTGCCGAGGTAGCGGCGCGCCGCATCGTCGTAGCGGTCCACGCAGTAGCGCCGGTCCGAGTAGGGGCCGCTGCGCGCCGGGTTGCTGGCCGCGTGCAGGCCCAGCACCCTGGTGCCCATCGCGTTGGCGATGTGCATCGGGCCGGAGTCGGGGGTGACCAGCAGGCTGGCGCGTTCGAGCAGGGCCGGCAGCTGCTTGAGCGTGTCCTTGCCGACCAGGTCCAGTGCCGGCGCGCGCATCGCCGCCACGATCGCATCGGCGGTGCTGCGCTCCAGTTCGCGGCGCCCGCCACACAGCACCACCCGCCAGCCACGGCCGGCGGCATGGTCGGCCAGGGCCGCGTAGCGGTCGGGGTACCAGTTGCGGCGCACGTGGCTGGAGCAGGGCGAGACCATCAGCACCGGGGTGCCGTCATCGGGCCACTGCGCCTGCGCCCATTCCCGCGCCTCGTCCGGGACCGGCAGGTCCCAGGCCACCTGGTCCTGGACCAGGCCCAGCGGCTCGCAGAAGCTGCCGATCGCGTCGAGCACGTGGATGCCGGGGCGGTCGGCGATGCGCTCGTTGATGAAGAGGCCGTGCAGGTCCTTCGAACGCGAGCGGTCGTAGCCGATCCGGCGCCGCGCCGGGATGAAGGCCGAGAGCAGGTTGGCGCGGGCGGCGACCTGCATCTGCAGCAGCACCTCGAAGCCGCCGGCGGGCAGTTCGCGCCGCAGCGCGCGCATCCCGGCCAGGCCGCTGCGCTTGTCGTAGACGTGGAAAACCACTCCTTCCAGGCCGTCCAGCAGGCGCCGGCCGGCCGGGTCGATCACCCAGTGCAGCGGCGGTGCGTCCGGCCAGGCGCGCTGCAAGGTGCGCACCAGGGGAACGACGTGGGTCACGTCGCCGAGCGCGGACAGGCGGAGCAGGCAGAGGGGTGGGCGCATCGCTTGCGGCTGTTGTTAGACTCGTGCGGATGGTCGCCTTCGACGCCAGTGAAGCCCTGACGCCGTACCGCGCCGAGCGCGGATACGGGGCCATTCTGTTCGACCGCGAACGGCTGCGGCAAGCCGGCGCCGAACTGTTCTCCCCGGCGGCCTGGGGCGAGCGCGCGCGGCCGGTGGGCTCCGGCGGGCGTGGGGGGGCCTGGTTCGTGGACGCGCCGTCCGGGCCGTGCGTGCTGCGCCACTACCTGCCCGGCGGCATGGCCGCGCGCTTCAGCCGGGACCGCTACCTGTGGCGCGGGGCCTCGCACACGCGCAGCTTTGCCGAGTTCCGGCTGATGCGCGAACTGCTCGGCCGCGGCCTGCCGGTGCCGCGGCCGCTGGCCGCCAGCTATGAGCGCGATGGCGTCGGCTACCGCGCGGCGATCCTGCTGGAGCGGCTGACGGAGGTGCGCTCGCTCGCCGACCGCGCCCTGGTCGCCGGCAACGGTGCGCCCTGGGAGGAAGCGGGGCGGCTGATCGCGCGCTTCCACCGCGAGGGCCTGGACCACGCCGACCTCAACGCGCACAACCTGCTGTTCGACGGCAACGGCCGCGGCTGGATGATCGATTTCGACCGCTGCCGCCTGCGCATCCCCGCTACCCACTGGCGCGAGGGGAACCTGCGCCGGCTGCTGCGCTCGCTGGTCAAGCTGCGCGGCGAGCGCGCGTCGGGCGAGGTCGAAGCCGACTTCGCCCGCCTGCACCGCGCCTACGACCTGGTCTGGAAGCGGGGCTGCTGATGGCCGACTGGTCGCTGCGGCTGCACGGGGTCGGCAACGCGTCGGCGGTGGAGCTGGGCTCGGCCATGGCCAGCATCGAGCGCGACGGCCGGCCGGGGCTGACCATCGACTGCGGCGCCGAGGGACTGACCGCGCACGAGGCGCTCTACGGCGGCCCGCCCGACGCGGTGTTCGTCACCCACGTGCACCTGGACCACGTGGCCGGTTTCGAGCGGCTGTTCGTCTCCACCTATTTCGATCCGCACCGGCGTGGCAAGGTGCGGCTGTACGTGCCGGCGCCGGTGGTGCCGCTGCTGCAGCGGCGGGTCGGCGACTATCCCAACGTGCTGGCCGAGGGCGGGGCCAACTTCTGGGACGCGTTCCAGCTGGTCCCGGTGAGCGACGCGTTCTGGCACGACGGGCTGCGCCTGGAAGTGTTCCCGGTGCGCCACCACTGGCCCGACACCGCCTTCGGCCTGCGCCTGCGCGGCAGCGTGGTCTGGAGCGGCGACACCCGGCCGGTCCCGGAGATGCTGGCCCGGCACGCCGACGCCGGCGAACTGGTCGCCCACGACTGCGCGCTGCACGGCAATCCCTCGCATACCGGGCTGGACGACCTGGAGCGCGAATATCCCGATGCGCTGCGCAAGCGCATGCTGCTGTACCACTACGCCGGCCATGCCGACGCGGCGGCGATGGTCGCCCGCGGCTACCGGGTGGCGCGGCCCGGCGAAGCCTGGCCGCTGGCGGCGCCGACCGCGATGCAGGCAGCGCCATGAGCGCGCACGAGGCAGGTGCCGGGATGGACGCGGTGCAGCCGCTGCCCGCGCTGGCGCAGGACCGCCTCGGACGTCCGTTGCACGACCTGCGGCTGTCGGTGATCGACGCCTGCAATTTCCGCTGCGGCTACTGCATGCCGGCCGACCGCATCCCCGACGACCACGGCCTGGATGCCGCCGGGCGGCTGTCGTTCGACCAGATCGAGACGCTGGTGCGCGGCTTCGCCGCCGTCGGCGTGCGCAAGCTGCGCCTGACCGGTGGCGAACCGCTGCTGCGCAAGCGCCTGCCGGAACTGGTCGCGCGCCTGGCGCGCGTGCCCGGCATCGACGACCTGGCCCTGACCACCAACGCCTCGCTGCTGGCCGCGCAGGCGCGCGCGCTGCGCGAGGCGGGGCTGCGGCGGATCACGGTGAGCCTGGACGCGCTGGACCCGGCGGTGTTCGGCGCGATGTCCGGCGGCCGCGGCGAGGTCGGCACGGTGCTGCGCGGGATCGCCGCCGCGGAGGAGGCCGGCTTCGACGCGCTCAAGATCAACTGCGTGGTCCAGCGCGGCGTCAACGAAGACCAGGTGCTGCCGCTGCTGCAGCACTTCCGCGGCAGCGGGCACGTGGTCCGCTTCATCGAATACATGGATGTGGGCACCTGCAACGGCTGGGCGCCGGCGCAGGTGGTGCCCTCGGCCGAGTTGCGCGCGCGCATCGATGCGCACTGGCCGCTGCGGCCGCTGCAGTCGCAGTACACTGGCGAGGTGGCCGAGCGCCATGCCTTCGTCGACGGTGGTGGCGAAGTCGGCTTCGTCAGTTCGGTCAGCGCGCCGTTCTGCGGCGACTGCCACCGCGCGCGGGTCTCGGCCGACGGCCGCCTCTATACCTGCCTGTTCGCCGCCCATGGCCATGACCTGAAGCCGGCGCTGGCGCATGGCGGCGAGGCGCTGGCCGCCGAAGTGGCCACGCTGTGGTCGCGGCGCAGCGACCGCTACAGCGAGATCCGCGGCAACCCGCGCGCGCCGCGCAAGCACATCGAGATGTACCTGATCGGAGGTTGAGTGGCCACGCGAAAATCCCCCCCCGGCAAGCTGACCCACCTGGATGCCGCCGGCCGCCCGGCGATGGTCGACGTCTCCGCCAAGCAGGTGGGCGCACGCAGCGCCACCGCCGAGTGCCGGGTGAAGTTTCCCGCCGCCGTGGCCGCGCAGCTGCGCGCCAGCGGCCTGCGCGGGCCCAAGGGCGGGATCGTCGAGACCGCGGTGATCGCCGGGACGATGGCGGCCAAGCGCACCCACGAACTGGTCCCGTTCTGCCACGCGCTGGCGCTGGACGGCGTGCGCATCGGCATCGACTGGCACGGCGACCGCGAACTGCGGATCGAATGCACCGCGCGCACCACCGCGCGCACCGGGGTGGAGATGGAAGCACTGACCGGGGCCACGGTGGCCGCGCTGACCGTGTACGACATGAGCAAGGCGCTCTCGCACGCGATCGTGCTGGGCCCGGCGAAACTGCTGGGCAAGCGCGGCGGCAAGCGCGATTTCGGGAAGACGGACTGATGGCACGGGTACGCCTGCTGTATTTCGCCAGCCTGCGCGAGGCGGCCGGGCGCGAAGGCGAGGAGGTGGAGAGCACTGCGGCCGACCTGGCCGGGCTCTACGCCGAGACCGCCGCGCGCCACGGCCTGCAATGGCCGCGCGAACGGCTGCGGGTGGCGGTGGACGGCGCCTTCGCGCGCTGGGACGACGCGCTGCGCGACGGCAGCGAGGTCGCCTTCATCCCGCCGGTGTCGGGAGGCTGAGATGGAACGCGAAGTACAGGACGGCGCCATGGCGCAGCCCGGACCGGCATGTTTCGAACTGGCCGACGCCGCGTTCGCCATCGAGCCGCTGCGCGCGCAGCTGCTGCGCGCCGAAGCCGGCGCCTACGCCAGCTTCGAAGGCTGGGTGCGCGACCACAACGACGGCCGCCCGGTGCTGGGGCTGCACTACGAGGCCTATGCCACGCTGGCGGGCGCCGAGGGCCAGCGCATCGTCGAAGAGGCGATGGCGCGCTTCGCCATCGCCGGCGTGCACTGCGTGCACCGCACCGGCGAGCTGGCGATCGGCGACCTGGCGGTGTGGGTCGGCGTGAGCGCGGCGCACCGCGACGCGGCGTTCGCCGCCTGCCGCTTCGTGATCGACGAGGTCAAGGCGCGGGTGCCGATCTGGAAGCGCGAGCGCTATGCCGACGGCGGCCCGCAGTGGCTGCATCCGGAGCCGGCCGGGGCTGGTGCGGCGCAGCAGGAGGAGCCGTGATGAAACGCATCCATCTCCATGCCGGCCTGGCGCTGGCGTTGCTCGGCGTGCAGGCGCCCGTGGCGGCCGGCGAACTGCTGGTAGGCAACAAGTCCGCCGACACGCTGTGGCGGCTGTCGCTGGAGGACGGGCGCAAGCTCGGCGAGGCGCCTACCGCGCCCGGCCCGCACGAGATCGCGGTGAGCCCCGACGGCACGCTGGCGGTGGTCAGCGAGTACGGACGACAGGCGCCGGGCCACACCCTGGGCGTGTACGGCACGGACACCGGGACCTTGCTGCGCCGGATCGATCTTGGCGTGCACGGCCGCCCGCACGGCATGCGCTTCGAGGCCGACGGCCGCCACCTGCTCGCCACCACCGAGGCCAGCGACGCATTGCTGCGGGTGGACCTGGACGGCAAGGTCGAGCGCGTGTTCGACCTGGGGCCGGGCAAGGGCCATATGGTCGCGCTCTCGGCCGATGGCGCGACCGCTTACGTGAGCAAGGTCGGCGCCGGCACCGTGGTGCGCGTGGACCTGGCCGACGGCGCGGTGCTGGAAAAACCCGCCGGCGCCGGCGCCGAAGGCATCGGCATCGCCCCGGATGGCACGGTGTGGGTGAGCAACCGCGAGGCCGGCACGGTGACCGTGCACGACCCGGCCACGCTGGACGCGCTCGACACCCTGGACAGCGCCGGCTTCCCGATCCGGGTCGGCTTCACTCCCAGCGGCCGGCACGCGCTGGTGACCAACGCGCGTGCGGCGACTCTGGCGGTGTTCGACACGGTCTCGCGCAAGCCGGTGGCGCGGGTCGAACTGGCGCGCCCGGGCGTGGAATACCGCGAAACCATGCCCGGCCGCGCCGCGCTGCCGATCGGTGCCATCGCCGATCCGTCCGGTCAGCGCGTCTACGTCGCCATCAGCGGCGGCAACGAGATCGCCGTGGTCGACACCGCGAGCTGGAAAGTGGTGGAACGCTGGCCGACCGGCGACGAGCCGGATGCGCTGGGGATCGTGCCGTCCCGCTGACCGCCGTGGTGCACTATGTGAAACGGCGTCCCGGAGGGCCGGAACTATGCCGGGGCCGGGACGAGGGATGCGCATGGATTTCCTGAAAATCCTCAAGTCGTTCGAAGAGTTCGTCTACGAAGCGCTGACCTGGCTGGTGCTGCTGCCGCGCACCTTGTGGCGCATCGTCGTCTCGCCAAGGCGGATGACCGGTTATGCCGGCACGCAGCTGGCCTCACAGGACGAGAGCCGCTTCAGCGATGCGATCAGCCCGCCGTTGCTGCTGATCCTGTGCGTGCTGATCTCGCACTTCATCGACCTGGCCATGCGCCATCCGGCCCCGGAAGAGAACGCCGGCCTGGGCGCCGTGGTGCTGTCGTCGGAGCAGAACCTGCTGCTCTACCGGACCATCGCCTTCGGCGTGTGGTCGCTGGCGGGTGCGGTCTACCTGCTTGTACGCACCCGCCGGCCCGTGGACCGGGAGACGTTGCGGGCGCCGTTCTACGAACAGTGCTACCTGGTCGCACCCTTCGCTTTCACCATCTCGGTGTCGCTGACGCTGATGGCGCTGGACCGTCCGTGGCTGGTGCAGATCGCCGCATGCATGTTCCTGGCAGCGACCGGCTGGTTCTGGCTGGTGCAGGCGGCGTGGTTCCGCTCGCGCGCTTCGCTGGGCCTGTGGCGCAGCCTGTTGGCGGCCGCGCTGGTGCTGGTCGTCGGATCCGTCGTCAATGCAGGCGTGGGGCGTGTGCTGAGTGCCAGCGGCCACGCTTCGGCAACGGCGGCCGAAGATCCGGCGTCGCCTTGAGAAGAGCAGGGCTGGTGCGCCGGTATGGCGCCCCTGGCTTTAGGACGTTGATTTTCCGGTGCGCGAAAAGGTGGCGGCCCCGCCGGCTTGCCTCGGCGCCCGCGTCGATCGATACCGTTGCTGCCTTCCGGCCCTGGCGGGATTTTCGATCTAGCGTCGCGAGGGGCCGACGGGGCCACCATGGGACTGGAGCGCGCGGGCGGTCCAGGGTTCCGGCAGGCGGGGCGGGCGGTTGAAGCGGCCGCCGCGCGAGCGGGGAGGCGAATTCTAGCCGATCCGTGCGACGGGCCGCCATGGCGGGGCGTGTCGGGGTGGACCAAAACCGGTTCACTTTACAAGCAGGTTGTCATATGACAACCTGCTTGGTGTCACTGGATTCCTTGGCGTAATCGACAACACTCAATGAGTGAGTACGAATTCACCTTGAAGTTCCGATTGCCGGACGTCGACGCTGATCCGGAGCAGTTCATCGACGCGCTGGCCGAGGCCGGATGCGATGACGCGACTGTGGGTATCGGCCAGCAAGGCCGCATCGCCCTGGACTTTACCCGCGAGGCTGCCGATGCCCTGGAGGCCATCGTTTCGGCGGTGCAGGCGGTCAAGGGTGCGATCCCCGGTGCGGAGCTGATCGAAGCATCGCCGGATTTCGTGGGACTGACGGATGTGGCGGACCTGGTCGGTTGTTCGCGCCAGAACATCCGCAAGCTGATGATCAGTAATCCAGAGACCTTCCCGGCTGCGGTGCATGAGGGCTCACAGGCGTTCTGGCACCTGCGCCCGGTGTTGGTCTGGTTTTCCGAGACCCAGAAGCGGCCGATCGATCGCTCGCTGATCGAGGTTTCCGAAGTGACCATGAAGGTCAACATCGCAAAAGAGACGCGCCGCATGTCCGGCGTGGGGCTCCTCAAAGAGCTCGAAACGCTCTTCGCTTGAGGCGCTGGTTCAGCAGTACTGGCGGGTGGGTTCCGGCGAAGCGCGGGGGTATGGGGCCTCCTGGGGGGGGCGAGACCAGAAGCTTCCGCTTGCCGGGTGCCTGTCCGGCGGGGAGTTGCGATAGCACTCGGAACAGTTGTACGGTATTCTTCCGTACAAGGAGGTCCGCCATGACCAACGCCGCTGCCCGTCTCGACCTGCGCCTGAGCCCTGCGGACAAGGCGCGCATTGCCCGCGCCGCCGACCTGCGCGGCGTGCCGCTGTCCGCATTCGTGCGCGATGCGGTACTGCGCGAAGCCGAAAGCATCATGGCTGCCGAACTGACCGTCACCCTGTCGGTGGAAGAGTCCCGGCGCCTCCTCGAGGCGCTGGATGCTCCCTTCCAGCCCAATGCCAGGCTCAAGAAGGCCCTCGTCCGCGTCACGCAGGCCTGATGCGTGCTCGTTGTCGAGCAACTCAAGCCCAGGCGACATGACCGCGAGGGATTCACTTGCGGTGAGCCGACGCTGGATGCCTACCTGCGCCATCAGGCCGCCCAACACCATCGCGACGGCATAAGCACCGCACATGTCCTGGTGGATGACGCCGATCCGGCCCGCATCCTCGGCTACTACAGCCTGTCCGCTGCCCAGCTTCTGCTGACCGACCTGCAGGAGGCCGATCGCAAGCGCCTGCCCGGCTACCCGGTACCGGCTATCCGGATGGGACGGCTGGCCGTCGCGGCCAGCGAGCAGGGCAAGGGACATGGCGATTACCTGCTGGCGCATGCCGTGGCGCGCAGCCTGGGGCTGCGCGAGCAGCTCGGAGTGCGCGTGTTGCTGGTAGATGCACTGCACGAGACAGCGGCCCGCTTCTATCGCGCCTATGGCTTCCGCGAAGCCACGGCGAACTCACGGACGTTGTATCTGCCGTTGGGGGATGTCTGAGCAGAAGAAGGAATGAGGGTCGGCGAGAAGCGCGGGTCAGAGTGCACTTTCCGGAGTTGGCCCAGGCTGGGTGTCGTCGCGGATCAGCACCCAGGGAAAGTGCACTCTGCCCCCTGTTTCGCTGTTTCGCCGTCCATGAAACGTGAAGGGCCCCTTGCGTGCGCCCTCGCCGAATCAGCTAAAGTGAATCCCGAGCCAAGTCAGACCGCTACTGAAAGCGGGGGGACGTCGGGGCGAGAGGGGGATGCACTGCGGTGCTTCGCGCCTTGCCCCTTCGGGGCGACGGCTTCGCCGTCGTGTCCACCCGCTGCGCGGGTGGTCGAACCTGGGGTTCGAATCAAGCTCACCTCTCTCCGCCAGATACGCAAAAGCCCCCTTGCGGGGGCTTGTGCGTATCTGGCGGAGAGAGGGGGATTCGAACCCCCGAAGCGCGGTTTAGACGCTTACACACTTTCCAGGCGTGCTCCTTCAACCACTCGGACACCTCTCCGGAACCTGCCTGGCGCCCCGTGGGGCCCCTGTCAGGGCCGCGAATTCTAGCGCTCGCGGGCACCTGCCACAAGCGCGGGCGCGGTCCTGGGGCGGGGTTGGGCCGGGGTTCGCGGCGGCCATGGCACAATGCCGGCTCCGGTCGAAACGGTGTCCGATGTCCTATCTCGTCCTGGCCCGAAAGTGGCGCCCGAAGCGGTTTTCCGAGCTGGTCGGGCAGGAGCATGTCGTGCGCGCGCTGGGCAATGCCCTGGATACCGGGCGGGTCCACCACGCCTTCCTGTTCACCGGCACCCGCGGGGTGGGCAAGACCACCATCGCCCGGATCTTCGCCAAGTCGCTGAACTGCGAGAAGGGCACCAGCGCCGAGCCGTGCGGGGTCTGCGCGGCCTGCACCGACATCGATTCGGGCCGCTACATCGACCTGCTGGAGATCGACGCGGCCTCCAACACCGGCGTGGACGACGTCCGCGAGGTGATCGAGAACGCGCAGTACATGCCCTCGCGCGGGCAGTACAAGGTCTACCTGATCGACGAAGTGCACATGCTGTCCAAGGCGGCGTTCAACGCGCTGCTCAAGACCCTGGAGGAACCGCCGGGGCACGTGAAGTTCCTGCTCGCCACCACCGACCCGCAGAAGCTGCCGGTGACGGTGCTGTCGCGCTGCCTGCAGTTCAACCTCAAGCGGCTGGACGAGGGCCAGATCGAAGGCCAGATGACGAAGATCCTGGCCGCCGAGCAGATCGAGGCCGATGCCGGTGCGATCCGCCAGCTGGCCCGCGCCGCCGACGGCAGCCTGCGCGATGGCCTGTCGCTGCTGGACCAGGCGATCGCCTATGCCGGCGGCGCGCTGGGCGAGGACACGGTGCGGGCCATGCTCGGCAGCGTCGACCGCACCCAGGTCGCCGCGCTGCTGGACGCGCTGGCCGATGGCGACGGCGCCCGGCTGCTGGCCACGGTCGACACGGTGGCCGGTTTCGCCCCGGACTGGGGCAACGTGCTGGAGGCGCTGGCCGAAGCGTTGCACCGGATCCAGGTGCGGCAGCTGGTGCCGGGCGCGGCGCGCGAGGACGAAGGCCTGGCCGTGGACGGCTACGCGGAGCGGCTGCGGCCGGAAGTGGTCCAGCTCTGGTACCAGATGGCGGTCAACGGTCGCCGCGACCTGGAGCTGGCGCCGGCGCCGCGGGTGGGCTTCGAGATGAGCGTGCTGCGCATGCTCGCGTTCCGGCCCGAGGCCGACGCTGGCCCGCTGCCGGCGGCAGGGCAGGGGCAGGGTGCCGGCGCTGCGTCGCGTGCGCCCGGGTCGGCGCCGGTTTCCGCCGCGGGCGATGGCGCGATGAAGGACGCGAGGGGTTCCAGCACGGTGCCGCCCGCGGCGCAGCGTTCGCCTGCGCCGGAACCGGCGCGCGCGGTACCGGAGCCTGCTTCGGATGATCCGGCGCCGCCCTGGGCGCAGGACGATGCCCACGCTCCCACGCGGCGGCCGGCCGTCACCGGCGCGGTTGCGCCCGCGGCCGCGGCGACACTGGATCCGGGCATCCTGATGCCGGCCAACACGCCGCCGGCCACCAGCACCACTGCACCGGCTGCGCCCACGCCTCCCACGACGACGGGCGCTGCGCCTGCCGCCTCCGCCGGCACCACCATCCTCGACGCCGAGGACTGGCTGCGCCACGTCGCCGGCTGCGACCTCAAGGGCCCGGCGCGCGAACTGGCTGCGCACACCGCCTTCGTCGGCCATGCCGGCGGCGTGCTGACGCTGGCGCTGGCGCCGGGCTTCGAATACCTGAGCACCTCGATGTCCACCCGCGCGCTGTCCGAAGCGCTGGCGCCCGTGCTCGGCGCCGCGCCGCGGATCGCGATCCAGAGCGGGGCGGGCGGCCAGGTGGCGGCCGAGACGCTCAACGACCGCCGCGACCGCGAGCGCGATTCGCGGCAGAGCGCGGCCGAGGAAACCTTCCTCAACGATCCGGGCGTGCGTCGCCTGATCGAGCAGCACGGCGCCCGCGTGGTGCCCGATTCCATCCGACCTTCAGAAGAGAACTGAGATGCGCGGCAATATCGCCCAGCTGATGCAACAGGCGCAGAAGATGCAGGAGAACCTGCAGCGTGCCCAGGAAGAACTGGCCAAGCTCGAAGTCACCGGCAGCGCCGGCGGCGGCATGGTCAGCGTGACCCTCACCGGGACCAAGGAATGCCGCAAGGTGCGGATCGATCCTTCGGTGCTGTCCGATCCGGAGATGGCCGAGGACCTGGTCGCGGCGGCGTTCAACGATGCCGCCAACAAGGTCGATGCCGAGTCCAAGGCGAAGATGGGTGCCGCGTCCGCCGGCATGCAGCTGCCGCCGGGGATGAAGCTGCCGTTCTGACTGCACGCGCCGCCCTGCCATGAGTTCGCCGCTGCTGGAGCAGCTGATCGAGGCGCTGCGCGTGCTGCCCGGCGTCGGCCGCAAGACCGCCCAGCGCATGGCCTACCACGTGCTCGAGCGCGGGCGCGACGGCGGCCGCCACCTGGCCGAAGTGCTGGCCGAGGCGGTGGCGCGGGTGGGCCACTGCAGCCAGTGCCGCGACTTCAGCGAGGCCGAGGTCTGCGCCACCTGCGCCAGCGCCGGCCGCGACCGCCAGCTGCTGTGCGTGGTGGAATCGCCGGCCGACCGCCTGGCGATCGAGACCGCGACCGGTTATCGCGGCCTGTACTACGTGCTGCAGGGCCGGCTTTCGCCGCTGGACGGCATCGGCCCGCGCGAGCTGGGCCTGGATGCGCTGGCCGCGCGCCTGTCCGCGGGCGAGGTGGCCGAGCTGATCGTGGCCACCAGCGCCACGGTGGAAGGGGAGGCGACCGCACATTACCTGGCGCAGCTGGCGCGCCAGCACGGAGCGCGCCCGAGCCGGCTGGCGCAGGGCCTGCCGCTGGGCGGCGAGCTGGAATACGTCGACCGCGGCACCCTCTCGCACGCCTTCGGCACCCGCGGCGAAATGCCGTTGTAGGAGCCCACTTCAGGGGGCGACCCGAGGCGGTCGGGCGGGGTTGCGCTGAACGCGGCATCTCCAGAAGGGGCGCGTTGAGCGCGGCGTTTCCAGGCGGCATCGGGTCGCCCCCTGAAGTGGGCTCCTACAAAGGGCGGTGGGATCCGGACTAAGCTTCGGGTTCGTTCCCCTACATCCGGAATCCCCCCATGGGCGACACCATCTTCGGAAAGATCATCCGCCGCGAGATCCCGGCCACGATCGTCTACGAGGACGAGGAGATCCTCGGCTTCCGCGATATCGCGCCGCAGGCGCCGGTGCACGTGCTGTTCATCCCCAAGCACCGGCCGATCCCGACCCTGGACGACGCCACTGCCGCCGACGCCGAACTGCTCGGCCGGCTGATGCTGGCCGCGGCCAGGCATGCGCGCGAGGCGGGCCTGGCCGAGGATGGCTACCGGGTGGTGATGAACTGCCGCGAGCATGCCGGGCAGACCGTGTTCCACGTGCACCTGCACCTGCTCGCCGGGGCGCCGCTGGGCCACTTCGGCACGCCCTGAGCGCGGCGCCGGCGCCGCCAAGCGGAACGCCCCCAACAAGCAGAACGCCGCCCGGAGGCGGCGTTCGTGCTTCATGCATTGCAGTGGAACCGGGCAGGCCGGTTCGCGGGTGCTACCGGGGCCGCGCTACCACCAGCCCCACGGCCCCCACGGACCGCCCCACGGGCCCCAGTAGGGACCCCAGTACGGGTAGTAGGGCGTGATCACGTCGACCTCGCGCACTTCCGGCCACAGGTAGACCACGTCGGCGGCGACCAGCGGCAACGGGTAGTCGTAGTCGCCGATGCGCACCGTGTCGGTGCCGCCGATCCTGCCGACGAAGGTGACCTCACGTCCGGCGGTGAACACGGCCGGGTCGTAGAAGCCGGCGCGGCAGGCCAGGAAGCGGCCCTGGGTCATGTCGGCCGAATCGCTGTCGGGGCGGCCGGTCGAGGTCAGCGGCATCGACACCACCTGGAAGCAGGTGTGGTCCTGCTTGGGCTGGGTCTCGATGATGCGGCCGCCCCAGCGCACCGTGGGGCCGGTCTGCGGGTTGCCCACCGACTGCTGCGGGGTGACCGCGGGAAAGGTGCCCTGCAGCGGTTCGGGAGCGGTGGCGCAGGCGCCGAGCACGAGGGCCGCGCAGGCAACGAGGGCGATGCGGAACGGAATGCGGACAGTCATGGCGGCCTCCGGAAAAGTTCAGGGGCGGTGCCGCGCCAGATCGTCCAGCAGCCGGCGCATTCCCCCATGGCCGCGAGCGTAGCGCGCTTCGGCGAAACGGTGGCTGAGCGCGAGCAGGTCGGGGCCGCGGGCCGGGTGCGCGGCGGCCACGCGCCGCGCCCATTCCAGTGCCGGTTCGTGCGCGGCGCGGCCCAGGCCCAGGCGGGCGTAGCGGTGGCCCAGCCGATGCCAGGCGCGCAGCAGCGGGTCGCGCTCGCGTTCGCCGCGCGCCAGCAGCCAGATCATCCCGGCCAGGGCCAGCGCGGCCAGGGCGACGAACATGGCCAGCAATTGCGCCGGTTCCAGCCGTTGCAGCCCCAGCGGGCGCAGCAGCGACTGCTGGCGCTGCGCGTCGAAGCCCAGCACCAGGTCGTTCCAGCCGCGCCGCAGCCAGTCGGTGAGGTTGCCCAGGTTGCCCAGGCGCAGCATCTCCAGCCCGGCCACGCCGCCGGTCGCGGCGCGTTGTTCGAGCGTGTCGTAGATGCGCTCGGGCGCCACCGCCGCGGTCGGGTCGACCCGGACCCAGCCGCGACCGTCCAGCCACACCTCGGTCCAGGCGTGGGCGTCCATCCGTCGCACGATCCAGTAGCCGCCGCCGAACGGATTGCGGACGCCGCCGGTGTAGCCGGTCACCACGCGCGCGGGGATGCCGGCCGAGCGCATCAGCACGGTGAAGGCGGAGCTGAAGTGTTCGCAGAAGCCGGCGCGCTGCTCGAACAGGAATTCGTCCACGGCGTGGCGGCCGGGCAGCGGCGTGTCCAGGGTGTAGGCGAACTCGGCGTGGATCCAGCGCAGCGCGCGGTCGACGATGGCCTGGTCGTCATTGCCGGCTTCCGCGCGCCATTGCCGGCCCAGCGCGCGGGTGCGCGGGTCGTAGCCTTCCGGCAGCGCCAGTGCGCGCTGGCGCAGGATCGCCCGCAGTTCCGGATCGAACGCCTCCGGCGGCGACGACTGCAGTTGCCAGCGGCTGGGCGAGGACAGCGGGCGCAGGGTTTCCAGCGAGAAGTCGTGGCGCATGTGCGCGCCTTCGGGAGTGGCGGTGGGCAGGTCCAGCGCAGGCAGGTCGCGGCGGTCGCTGGCTTCGATCTCCAGCCGGTAGTTCCAGCGCGCGGCCGCGCGGCGCACCTGCGGCTGCGGCAGCGCCTCCAGCCAGCGCGAACGGGTCCAGGTGCGGCCGTCGTAGTCGAGCAGCACCGGGCCGCGCCAGTACATCTCCTGCACCGGCGGCTCGGCGCCGTCGAACTGCGCGCGCATCGCCGGCGCGTCGTCGGCCATCAGGTCCAGCCAGGTGCCCGGGCTCATGGTGTCGGACAGCCCCGGGCGCGCGATCGCCCGTTCCGGCACGCCCCACAGCGGCGTGGCCATGCGCGGGAACAGCCAGAACGCGACCAGCGCCAGCGGCAGCCCGATCGCCACCAGCCGGCCCATCGTGCCCAGCCGCTGGCGCAGCGGCGGCGGTGGCACGCCGGCTTCCAGGTCGGCCAGGCGCTGCAGGGTGAGCAGGCCGGCGAGCACGGCCGCCACCGCGCAGGCCATCACCAGCGGGCCCTGGTCGAGCAGGAACGCGGCGAACGGCGCGAACAGGGCGAAGGCCACCAGGCTGCGCGCATCGCGCAGGCTGCGCAGTTCGCTCGGCTTGATCGCCAGCATCGCCGCCAGCAGCGCGCAGCCGGTATCGCGGCCGAAGCGCGTGCCCATCACCGCCAGCACCGCGGCGACCATGGCCAGGGTCAGCAGCGCGCGCAGCCAGCCGGGCAGGACCTGTTTCCAGGCCAACAAGGCGATCGCCGGCGCGGTGATGGCAAAACCAATCCCCAGCGGCGGCGGCAGGTTGAGCAGCAGCGGCAGCAGCGCCAGCGCGGCGGCGGACAGGGCCCAGGCGCGGCTGCCGGCGTCGAGCAGCACCGGTTCGTCGGCAGCGGTGGCGGGCAGCGTCGCGCTCATTCCCATGGCAACAGCGCCAGCGCGCGCAGGCAGGCGTGGTGGTGCCCGGGGCCGCGGCCCGGGCCCAGTTCCGGTTGCCCCGGCAGGCGCAGGCGGTAGCGGCGGCCGTCGCGCTCGGCCAGGTCGACCCAGGCGGCCAGGCGCGCGATGCGCGGCTCGCGCGGCATGCCGCGCAGCAGCTCCCAGTCCAGGCGCAGGTCCTGCGGCTGCGCGCGCTCGTATTCGCGCACCACCAGGCTGTCGCGGCGCGCGCTGTGCTTCCAGGCGATCGCGCGCGGCGCGTCGCCGGGGCGGTAGGCGCGCAGCTGGTGCGGTTCGTCGCCGAGCGGATGCACGCGGCTGTGCTGGCCGTCGCCGCCGGATTCGGGCAGCGGCGGCGGATTGGCTTCCGCGCGCGGGTAGACCAGCAGCGGCTGCCGCGGCCACAGCCGCGACCAGGCCCGCGCCAGTCCCAGCGGCTGGGTGGTGGAGAGGCGGATCCGCCCGGGGTGCAGCCAGCCGCGGCGACGGGTGGGCAGCGGCAGCGACAGTTCGGCATTGCCGTCGGCACCGGTGCCGGTCCAGCCGATCGCGCCGCCGAGGTCGCCGCGCAGCCCGCGCCGGCGGCGGCCGTCATGGCTGGACAGCGCCAGCCGCAGCCGCAGGGTGTCGCCGGCGGCCACCGGTTCGGCCGAGACCGTGTCCAGCTGCAGGCCCGACAGCTGCAGGTGCGCGGCGATCAGGCTGGCCAGCCCGGCCGCGCCCAGCAGCAGCGCCAGCAGCAGCGCCGGATTGTTGTTGTAGTTCAGCGCGCCCAGCGCCATCGCCGCCACCAGCAGCGCGTAGAACAGGCCGAACGGCGTGGGCAGCACGTAGATGCGGCGGCGGTCGATCCGCACCGGCAGCGCCTCCGGCGCGCGCGGGCGTTCGAAGCGTTGCAGGCGCGCGCGCAGCCCGTGCAGGGCGGCGCGCATCAGTCCACCGGCACCGCGTGCAGCACCGCCTTGGCCAGCGCCGCGCCGCTGCCCGCTTCGGCTTCGCCGACCAGGCGGTGGCCGGCAACCGCGATGAACAGCGCCTGCACGTCCTCCGGCAGCACGTGGCTGCGGCCGAGCAGCAGCGCATACGCGCGCGCGGCGCGCAGCAGCGCCAGGCCGGCGCGCGGCGACAGGCCCACGCGTACGCCCGGCTGCTGCCGGCTGCGCGCCAGCAGCGCCTGCACGTAGCCGACCAGCGCCTCGCTGGCATGCACCTGCTCGGCGGCGCGGCGCAGCGCCTGCACGTCGCCGTCGCCCAGCACCGGCGGCGCCTGCGCGATCAGTTCGCGGCGGTCGGCGCCGGTGAGCAGGGCGCGCTCGGATTCGGCGTTGGGATAGCCCAGCGAGAAGCGCAGCAGGAAGCGGTCCAGCTGCGAATCCGGCAGCGGGAAGGTACCCGACAGGTCCACCGGGTTCTGCGTGGCGATGACGAAGAACGGATCGGGCAGCGGATGGGTGGTGCCGTCCACGGTGACCTGCTGCTCGGCCATCGCTTCCAGCAGCGCGCTCTGGGTGCGCGGCGGGGCGCGGTTGATCTCGTCGGCCAGCAGCACCTGGGCGAACACCGGGCCGGGGTGGAACTGGAACTGGCGCGAACCGGCCTCGTACACCGACACGCCGAGCACGTCGGCCGGCAGCAGGTCGGAGGTGAACTGGATGCGCTGGAAGGCCAGGCCCACGGTCGCGGCGAGCGCGTGCGCCAGCGTGGTCTTGCCCAGCCCGGGCAGGTCCTCGATCAGCACGTGACCACCGGCGAGCAGGGCGACGAAGGCCAGCCGCACTTCCTGCGGCTTGCCCAGGACCAGGCCATTGACCTGGCGTTGCGCCAGCGCGAGCGCATCGCGCAGGGCGTCGGTTAGGATGGAGTCCAGCTCCGCGGTCCGCGTCATCGTCTTCCTGCACCGTGGGATCGGAAAGGAGTGTAGCGGCAGATGGAGGCGGAACTGCGCGCGCGCCGCGCTTTCATCGCATGCTGGATCGCGGCCTGCGTGCTCAAGCTGGTGGTCGCCGCGCGGCTGCCGCTGTTCGTCGACGAAGCGTTCTACTGGCAGGAAGGCCGGCACCTGGCGTCGGCGTACTCCGACCTGCCGGGGATGAGCGCCTGGCTGGCGCGGCTGGGCACCGGGCTGGGCGGCGAACATACGCTGGCCCTGCGCCTGCCGTTCCTGGCGATGGGCGCGCTGCTGCCGTGGTGGGCGGCGCGGATCGGCCGGCGCTGGTTCGGCGCGATCCATGGCTGGCGCGCCGGCACCCTGGCGGTGCTGCTGCCGTTGCTGGGCATGCTCGGGATCCTGGCGCTGCCGGACGTGCCGATGGCGCTGGCCACGGTGCTGTGCCTGCACGCCGGTGCGCGCCTGCTGCACGAGGTCACGCCGCTGGCGGCGCTGGAACTGGCGCTGGGGCTGGCACTGGGTGCGTTGAGCCACTACCGCTTCGCCGGCGTGATTGTGGTCGGCGCGGCGGTGATGCTGTGGCTGCCGCAGGGCCGGCGCCTGCTGCGCGACCCGCGCATGCTGCTCGCGCTGGCGGTCGGTGCGCTGGCCTGGCTGCCGCTGCTGCTGTGGAACCTGGAGAACGGCGAGGCCGGGTTGCGCTTCCAGCTGGTGGAACGGCATCCCTGGGCATTGCATGCCGGCGGCTTGGCCTTCATCCCGTTGCAGGTGCTGCTGGTGACACCGCTGCTGGGCTGGGCGCTGCTGCAGGCGGCGTGGACCACCGGCTGGAAGCGGCGGCCGGCGCGGCCGCAGTGGCGGTTCCTGGCGCTGTTCGGTTCGATCGTGCTGGGCGGGATCTTTTTGCTGGGTTTCTTCACCGACAACCAGCGGGTGAGCTTCCACTGGCCGGTGCCGGCCTACCTGGCGCTGCTGCCGGCGGCGGCCATGCTGCTGGACGGCTGGTCGCGGCCGTGGCGGCGGCTGGCGTGGGCGCTGGCCGGGGCAGGGATGCTGGCGGTGCTGGCGTGGCACCTGGCGGTGGCTTCGCCGGCGTTGCGCGCGCACAGCGCAGGCTCCAAGCACTACCCGCGCAACTTCACCGGCTGGGAGCCGCTGGCCGCGGCGGTACGCGCGGAACTGGCGCAGATGCCGGCGGGTACGCGGGTGCTGGCGGAGGACTTCAAGGTCGGCGCCGAACTGGGTTTCGCCCTGGGCGATCCACGCATCGCGGTGCTGGACCATCCGCTCAACCACGCACACGGCCGTGCACCGCAGTTGAAGCTATGGGGCCTGCAGGCCGACGCCGCGCCCGATGCGCCGACGCTGCTGGTGCTGGCGCCGGGCGACCTGCCTTTCAGGCAGTGGCTGCAGCGCTACCGCGAACTGTGCGCGCGGCTGGGGCCGCTGCCGCCGGCGCGCAGCGTGGCGGTGGACCATGGCAACCAGCGCTTCCTGCTGCTGCGCCTGCAGCCCGGCGCGCAGCCCGTGCCCGGTGCCTGCGTCGCGCCGGCGCTGGCCTGGATCGATGCGCCCGCGCCCGGTTCGAGCGTGCCGCCGAGGTTCGAGGTAAGCGGCTGGGCGTTCAAGGAGGGCGTGGGGCTGTCGCGGGTGGAAGTGCTGCTCGACGATGCGGTGGTGGCGCGGGCCGACTACGGCAGCGAGTTCGACGTGGCAAGCCACTTCCCCGGCTCGGCCGATCCGAACCAGCCGCGGGTCGGGTTCCATGCCGTGGTCGACCTGCCTGCCAGTGTGGCGGGGCGGCGCTGGCTGGGGCTGCGCCTGCACGGCGCCGACGGCAGCGTCGAAGACTGGCTGCAGCAGCCGCTGCGGATCGTCGCCGCGGACCACGACCGGTAACATGCGCGCCGGCCCGGGTGGCCGATGCAGAGGAGCAGGGGAAGCGATGCACAGCCACGACAGTGACGCGCAGGCGCATGGCGCGGGCGGGGACGAAGCCGGGCCGCGGATCGCGCTGCTGGTCCCCTGTCGCAACGAGGCGGCGACCGTGGCCGCGGGGGTGGAAGCATTCCGCGCCAGCCTGCCGTCGGCCACCTGCCACGTGTTCGACAACCTTTCCAGCGACGCCACCGCGGAGCTGGCCCGCGCCGCCGGCGCGGTGGTGCATCGGGTGGGGCTGCGCGGCAAGGGCAACGTCGTCCGCCGTGCCTTCGCCGACATCGAGGCCGACGTCTACGTGATGGTCGACGGCGACGCCACCTACGACGCGGCGGCCGCGCCGGTACTGGTGCGGCGGCTGCTCGACGAAGGCCTGGACATGGTCGTGGGCGCGCGCGTGGACCGCGAGCGCGCCGCCTACCGCGCCGGCCACCGCTTCGGCAACCGCCTGCTGACCCGCTGCGTGGGGGTGCTGTTCGGCGACAGCTTCGAGGACATGCTGTCCGGCTACCGGGTGTTCTCGCGGCGCTACGTGAAGTCGTTCCCGGCGCACGCGTCCGGGTTCGAGATCGAGACCGAACTGGCGGTGCACGCGTTGCAGCTGCGCATGCCGGTGGCCGAGGTGGCCACCGCCTACGGCGCGCGGCCGCAGGGTTCCACCAGCAAGCTCAACACCTGGCGCGACGGCGCGCGCATCCTCGGCACCATCGCGCGGCTGTTCAAGGCCGAGCGGCCGCTGCTGTTCTTCTCCACCGGCGCAGTGGCCAGCACGCTGCTGGCGGTGGTGCTGGCGGTGCCGCTGTTCGTCACCTACGTGGAAACCGGGCTGGTGCCGCGCTTCCCGACCGCGATCCTGTGCTCGGCGCTGGTCCTGCTGGCGGCGGTGCTGCTGGCCTGCGGCCTGATCCTGGACACGGTCACCCGCGGGCGGACCGAGGCCAAGCGCCTGGCCTACCTGGCGATCCCGGCGACCCGCGGGGAACTGCCGCGCGCGCACGGTGCCGCGGCCCCGCGCAGCGCGCCGGAGGGCGCCGGAGCGGCCACCCGTGCCGGCTGAAGCGGGGGCGCGCGCCAGCCTGGCCGCGCGCCTGCGCATGTGCCTGGCGCGTCCGTTGGCGGCGCTGGCGCGGACCTTCGGTTTCGGCACCCGGCGCGGGATCGCCCGTGCCACGGTCGCCGTATCGGTGCTGTGCGCACTGGCCTCGCTGCTGCGCGGCCAGGACGCGAACTGGGACCTGCGCAACTACCACGTCTACAACGCCTGGGCCGTGCTGGAAGGTCGCCTGGGCATCGACCTGGCGCCGGCGCAGATGCAGAGCTATTTCGTGCCGTTGCTGGACGTGCCGTACTTCCTGCTGGTGCAGCACGCACCGGCGCCGCTGGCCGCCGTGCTGCTCGGCCTGCTGCACGGGCTGGCGTTCCTGCCGCTGGCATGGATCGCATGGCGTGCGCTGGAAGACGACGTGCGCCGCGACTGGCTGGCGCCGCTGCTCGGCATCGCCGGGTTGGCCAGCGCGGCGTTCCTGTCCGAACTGGGCAACACCATGGGCGATGCCAGCACTGCGCCACTCGTGCTCGGGGCGCTGGCGCTGTCGCTGCCGGGCACCGATGACCGTTGGTCGGCGCGGCGCCTGGCACTGGCCGGTGTGCTGCTGGGCCTGGCGGTGGCGTTCAAGCTGACCAATGCGATGTATGCCGTCGCGCTGGGCCTGGCGGTGCTGGCCGCACCGTTGCCGTGGCGCGCACGGATCTTCGCCGGGTCCTGGCTGGCCCTGGTCGCGCTGGCGGTGTTCGCGCTGCTGGCGGGGCCGTGGCTGTACGCGGTGTGGTCGACGTTTGGCAACCCGCTGTTCCCGCAGTTCAATGCCTGGTTCCAGGCGCCGCTGGCGCCGCCGCTGACGGTGGGCGACCAGCGTTGGCTGCCGCGCAGCTTCGGCGAGGCGCTGCTGCGCCCGCTGACGTCCACCGCCAACCCCTACCTGGTCAGCGAGATCGCGTTGCTGCAGGTCACCTGGGCGCTGCTCTACGTGGCCGCGATCATCGCGCTGCTGGCATGGATCGCGCGCCGGCTGGGGTGGATGCAGGGCACCGGCGTGGCGCCGGCAGCAGCGGGCGTGCGCCGGATGCCGGGTGTGTTCTTCGTCGCCGGCTACGCCATCTGGCTGGCGATGTTCAGCATCCACCGCTACCTGGTCGTGCTGGAACTGCTGGCGCCGTTGCTGCTGTGGTTGCTGCTGCACTGGCTGCTCAGGCCGCGGCTGGCGGGGCGCGTCGCTACCGTGGCGATCGCGCTCGCGGCGCTGGTGGCGCTGGCGGGCTGGAACAGCTGGGGGCACGCGGGCTGGTCGCAACGCGCGTTCCGGGTCGAGGCGCCGCGCTTGATGCCGCCCACGGTGCTGCTGGTCGGCAATGAGCCGCAGGCGTGGCGACTGCCGTTCCTGCCCGAAGGGCCGGTCTACGCCTCGGTGGGGTCCAACTTCCCCGAATCGGAAGCGTACGTGGCGCGGGTGCGGGCGATGGTGGCCGCCGGCGGCGGCGAAGCCGGCGCGATCGTGCCGGCGGCGGTGGACCGGCGCGCCGAGAGCATCGAGCGGCGCAACCGCTGGGCGGCGTGGCTGCGGCTCGACACCGGGGACTGCCGCCTGTTGCGCTGGCTGGCCGGCCGCAGCCGCAGCGTGGAGCTGGTCGCCGCCGCACAGTCGCCGGACGGACGCTGCCACCTGCGCCCGGCCGCCGCACGCCTGCTGGCCACCGGCGACGCCAACCGCGAGCTGCTGGACGGCGCCGATGTGGTGCTGGCCCGCTATGGCTTCAGGCTGGATGCGGCCAGTTGCGAGGTCCTGGACAGCCGGATCGGCCGGCAGCCGCATCCCTGGCACTGGTGCCGCGTCGTGGCCGCCGGAGACTGAAGGCGAGGGGCTGCGGCCGGCTCAGGGCACGGCGTATCCGGCCTCGCGCAACAGCCCGGACAGGGCGATCAGCGGCAGGCCGACCAGCGCGGTGGGGTCGTGCGACTCGATCGCCTCGAACAGCGAGATGCCCAGGCCCTCGCACTTGAAGCTGCCGGCGCAGTCGAACGGCTGCTCGGCGTCGACGTAGCGTTCGATCTCGGCGGCGGCCAGGGCGCGGAAGCGGACCCGGGTCAGGTCCACCGCGGCCAGGGCATGCTGGCCGCGACGCAGCGCCACGGCGGTATGGAAGTTCACGGTGCGCCCCGACATCGCCGCCAGCTGGGCGACGGCCGCGCCGCGGCCGCCGGGCTTGCCCAGGATGCGGCCGTCCAGGTCCGCGGCCTGGTCCGAGCCGATCACCCACGCCCCGGGGTGGGCCGCGGTCACCGCGCCGGCCTTGGCGTGGGCCAGGCGGCGGACCAGTTCCCCGGGGCTTTCCCCGTCCAGCGGCGTTTCCTCGACCTCCGGGCGGGCGCAGTCGAACGGCAACCGCAGGCGCTGCAGCAGTTCGCGGCGGTAGGGAGAGGTCGAGGCGAGGATCAGCATGGCCGGTCCGTGGCGGGGGCAGGCCAGTGTCGGCGCCCGGCAGCGGCGGGGCAATGCTGTACGGCGGGGCAGGTCCGGGTTTGACAGGCGGCGGCACGGTCCTTAACATTCAGCGGCTTATGTCCGCAGGTGCGCCCGTCGTGCAGGTTCCCGAGACACTGGATGCCTGGAGGATGGTCGCCGCGAGGCGGCAGTTCGAAGGGCGCCTGCCGCTGTCGGCCCTGCCGCGCCTGCGTGGCAGCCTCGCCGATGTCGAGGGCGAATGCGGCTTCACGCTGGAATTCGGCCAGGACACGCTGCAGGTGCCCTACATCGAGCTGTCGATCGACGCGGGCCTGCCGCTGCTCTGCCAGCGCAGCCTGGAGCGGTTCGTGTTCCCGGTGCGGTCGGTGCTGCGGCTGGGCCTGATCCGCGACGAGGCCGACGAGGCCGCGCTGCCGGAGGGGTACGAGCCGCTGCTGGTGCCGGAAGACGGCCTGGTGCGGCCGGCCGAACTGGTCGAGGACGAGCTGGTGCTCGCCCTGCCGGTGGTGCCGCTGGCGCCGGGCAGCGAGCCCATCGACCGGACCTGGTCGGCGGGCGAAGAGGAATTGCAGGCGGCCAGCCCGTTCGCGGCGCTGGCCTCGCTGAAGAAGAAGTAAGGCAAACCAGAGATTCACGGCCGCGCCGCCGCCGAAGGCGCCCTGGAACGGCACCGGCGGGTGGCTTGCAGGTCCCACAAGAAACGCACTACAACGAGTTTGGAGCAATCCCATGGCTGTGCAGAAATCCCGAGTCACTCCGTCCCGCCGCGGCCAGCGCCGTTCCCACGATGCGCTGACGGCCAAGCAGCTGGCGACCGACCCGACCACGGGCGAGACCCACCTGCGCCATCACGTCACCGCCGACGGCTACTACCGCGGCAAGAAGGTCATCGCGACCAAGACCTCGGTCGTCGAAGAAGACTGAGTCTGACCCCTGGCGCGCGTCGTCCGCGCGCGCCAGGACCGTGGTGAACGACGTCCTGGCTCCCCGCGGGAGCCGCAAGCGGGAATACGCATGAGCGAGCGGATCTATTCGCGCATCGCCGGAACCGGCAGCTACCTGCCGGAGAAGGTGGTGACCAACGACGACCTGGCCAAGGTGGTCGACACCAGCGATGAATGGATCCACTCGCGCACCGGCATCCGCGAACGACGCGTGGTCGCCGAAGGGCAGACCAGCAGCGACCTGGGCTACCAGGCCGCGCTGAAGGCGATCGAGGCGGCCGGCATCGCCGCCGACGAGATCGACCTGATCGTGGTCGGCACGACCACGCCCGACTTCATATTCCCGTCCACCGCCTGCCTGATCCAGCAGAAGCTGGGCGTGGCCGGCTGCCCGGCGTTCGATGTCAACGCGGCGTGCTCGGGCTTCGTGTTCGCGCTGAGCGTGGCCGACAAGTTCGTGCGCACCGGCGCGGCGAAGACCGCGCTGGTGATCGGGGTCGAGACGCTGACCCGGATGGTGGACTGGACCGACCGCACCACCTGCGTGCTGTTCGGCGACGGCGCTGGCGCGGTGGTGCTCAGGGCCGACGCCGAAACCGGCATCCTGTCCACGCACCTGCATGCCGACGGCAGCAAGAGGGACCTGCTGCGCTGCCCCGTGGGCGTGTCGGCCGGCTTCAGCGGGAACGAGCACAACGCCGGCGTGCGCATCCAGATGGCCGGCAACGAGGTGTTCAAGCACGCGGTCAAGGCGCTGGACTCGGTGGTCGACGAGACCCTGGAAGCCAATGGCCTGGACAAGCACGACCTGGACTGGCTGATCCCGCACCAGGCCAACCTGCGCATCATCGAGGCCACCGCCAAGCGACTGGACATGCCGATGGAGCGGGTGATCGTCACCGTCGATCGCCACGGCAATACCTCCTCCGCGTCGGTGCCGCTGGCGCTGGACGAGGCGGTGCGCTCGGGCCGCGTGCAGCGCGGCCAGTTGTTGCTGCTGGAAGCCTTCGGCGGCGGCTTCACCTGGGGCTCGGCGCTGCTGCGGTATTGAGGCGGGGCGGGGGCGACATAGCGGTTTCCACATACGCGGTCGTACAGACAATCCCGCGGGATCGCCCGTATCATCGCCGCTCTTTTCTCGACCTTCCCCCGCGCGTGACCGACCAGACGCTCGCTTTCGTTTTCCCCGGACAGGGTTCCCAGTCCGTGGGCATGCTCTCCGAACTGGCGGAACTGCATCCGCAGGTCCGCGCCGCCTTCGCCGAGGCTTCCGAGGGTGCCGGCGTCGACCTGTGGGCGCTCTCGCAGGGCGGTCCGGAGGAGATGCTCAACCGCACCGAATACACCCAGCCGGCGCTGCTGGCCGCGGGCATCGCGGTGTGGCGCGCGTGGCAGGCGCAGGACGGCGCCCGGCCGGCACTGCTCGCCGGCCACAGCCTGGGCGAATACACCGCGCTGGTCGCCGCCGGCGCGCTGTCGCTGCGCGACGGCGCGCACTTGGTGCGCCTGCGCGGCCAGCTGATGCAGGATGCCGCGCCCGCCGGCACCGGCGCGATGGCCGCCGTGCTCGGCGCCGAGGACGCGCTGGTGCACGAGGTCTGCACCCAGGCCTCCACCAGCCAGGTCGTGGTCCCCGCCAACTACAACTCACCCGGGCAGATCGTGATCGGCGGCGATGCGGTTGCGGTGGACCGCGCGCTGGCATTGCTGGCCGAGCGCGGCGTGCGCAAGGCGGTGAAGCGGGCGGTGAGCGTGCCTTCGCACACCCCGCTGATGCGCGAGGCCGCCAACCGCCTGGCCGAGGCGATGGCAGGCATGGCCTGGCAGGCACCGTCGCTGCCGGTGGTGCAGAACGTGGACGCGCAGGCGCATGCCGGCGTCGACGCCATCCGCGACGCGCTGGTGCGCCAGCTCTACCTGCCGGTGCAGTGGACCGGCTGCGTGCAGGCCCTGGCCGCGCGCGGCGCCACCCGGGTGGCCGAGTGCGGCCCGGGCAAGGTCCTGGCCGGGCTGGCCAAGCGCATCGACAAGTCGCTGGATGCGCGCGCGATCGGCGCGGTCGGCGATTTCGAATCGGCGCTGGCCGACTGGCGCTGATACCTTTGCGGCGCGGTCGCGTGCAGTCGCGACCCGCCACCACGAACGAACGACGAGGTCCACGATGACGAACCAGTCCGCAAGCAGCCTGCCCCTTGCCGGCGAGATCGCGCTGGTCACCGGTGCCAGCCGCGGCATCGGCGCGGCGATCGCCGACGAGCTGGCCGCCCGCGGCGCTACCGTGATCGGCACCGCCACCAGCGATGGCGGCGCCGATGCGATCGGCGCGCGCCTGGCTGGCAAGGGCGGCCACGGCCGCAAGCTGGACGTCACCGACGCGGCCGCGGTGGAAGCGCTGATCGAGGGCATCGCCAAGGAGTTCGGCCCGGTCTCGATCCTGGTCAACAACGCCGGCATCACCCGCGACAACCTGCTGATGCGGATGAAGGACGAGGACTGGCAGGCGATCATCGATACCAACCTGACCAGCGTCTACCGCACCTCCAAGGCGGTGATGCGCGGGATGATGAAGGCGCGCAAGGGCCGCATCGTCAACATCGCTTCGGTGATCGGTGCCACCGGCAACGCCGGCCAGGCGAACTACGCCGCGGCCAAGGCCGGGATCATCGCGTTCTCGAAGTCGCTGGCGCGGGAGATCGGCAGCCGCGGCGTGACCGTGAATGTCGTGGCGCCCGGCTTCATCGACACCGACATGACCCGCGAGCTGCCGGAGGACGCGAAGAACGCGATGCTCGGCCAGATCGCGCTGGGCCGGCTCGGCGAGCCGGCCGACATCGCCCGCGCGGTGGCGTTCCTGGCCGGGCCCGATGCCGGCTACATCACCGGCGAGACCCTGCATGTCAACGGTGGCATGTACATGGCCTGAGCCCGCCCGCGGGCAAGCGATGCCAAGAAGAAGGATTTCAAAGGCCTTGTAAGCTTTTGATCCGGCTGCGGTTGCAGGCCAGTGCCAGCGGCCGCGGCTTTTGACTACACTATCCGCCTTGTGGACAGTGACCCCAGTACCGCCGCCGCCCGGCGACGGTCCTAATCGACAACCACTCCGCCTGGAGCAGCAAACCCATGAGCACCATCGAAGAACGCGTCAAGAAAATCGTCATCGAACAGCTTGGCGTCAAGGAAGATGAGGTGACCAACAGCGCCTCGTTCGTCGACGACCTGGGCGCCGACTCGCTCGACACCGTCGAGCTGGTGATGGCCCTCGAGGAAGAGTTCGAGTGCGAGATCCCTGACGAAGAGGCCGAGAAGATCACCTCGGTCCAGCAGGCGATCGACTACATCAAGGCGCACGTCAAGAGCTGATGCGTGCCGTGACCGCGGGCCGCGCTGTGGCCCGCGGTGCAACGCCAAAACCGGGGCCGCTGACTGCGGCCCCGTGCGTGTCTGGCGCCGTGCGTGCCGGGCGCGATCCCGACAAGCAGCACAGCAGGAGCCATCCATGAGCCACCGTCGAGTCGTCGTCACCGGCATGGGCGCGGTCACGCCGCTGGGCAACGACCTGGCCAGCACCTGGGACGGCATCGTCAACGGCCGCTCGGGCATCGGCCCGGTCACCCACTTCGATGCGTCCGCGTTCACCACCCGGATTGCCGGCGAGATCCGCGATTTCGATCCCACCGTCTTCGTGCCGCCCAAGGACGCGAAGAAGATGGAGCCGTTCATCCACTACGGGCTGGCGGCCTCGTTCATGGCCCTGGACGACTCCGGGCTGGCGATCGACGAGTCCAACGCCGAGCGCGTGGGCGCGATCCTCGGTTCGGGCATCGGCGGCATCCTCGGCATCGAGGAGCAGACCGCCAAGTATCTCGAGGGCGGCCCGCGCAAGATTTCGCCGTTCTACGTGCCCAGCACCATCATCAACATGCTGCCGGGGCAGCTGAGCATCATCCGCGGGCTGAAGGGGCCGAACTTCTCGGCCGTGTCCGCCTGCGCGACTTCCAACCATTCCATCGGCACCGCGCTGCGCATGATCCAGCACGGCGACGCCGACGTGATGGTCGCCGGCGGCGCCGAACGCGGCTCCTCGCCGACCTCGATGGGCGGCTTCTGCTCGATGAAGGCGATGTCCACCCGCAACGACGACCCCACCGCCGCCTCGCGGCCGTGGGACGCCGGGCGCGACGGCTTCGTCCTGGGCGACGGCGCCGGCGTGCTGGTGCTGGAGGAGTACGAGCATGCGAAGGCCCGCGGCGCGCGGATCTACGCCGAGCTGGTCGGCTTCGGCGCCAGCGCCGACGCCAGCCACATGACTGCGCCCAGCGAGGACGGCGACGGCGCCGCGCGCTGCATGGCCGCCGCGCTGCGCGACGCGAAGCTCGATCCGTCCGCGGTCGACTACCTCAACGCGCACGGCACCTCCACGCCGCTGGGCGACCTGGCCGAGACCCTGGCGATGAAACGCGCCTTCGGCGAGCACGCCTACCGGATGATGGTCAGCTCGACCAAGTCGATGACCGGGCACCTGCTCGGCGCGGCCGGTGGCGTCGAGGCGATCTTCTCGGTGCTGGCGATCCACCACGGCATCGTCCCGCCGACCATCAACCTGGAGAACCCGGGCGAAGGCTGCGACCTGGATTACGTGCCGAACGTGGCGCGCCAGGCGAAGGTCGACGTGGCCATGTCCAACGGCTTCGGCTTCGGCGGCACCAACGGCACGCTGGTGTTCCGCAGGATCTGAGTCGACGCCGACGGCAGCGCCGGTGGTACCGGCGCGACCGTGACCCGGGGCCGGGCCGTCCCGCGCCGCGCGACTGCGCGCCGCCGGGAAGCGGTGCCGGCCCCGCGCCTTCCCGCAGCGGGCCGCTGCACCGTCGGCCGCGCCGGCCCATCGAAGGACTCCATGCTCCGCACCCATCCGCTCCCCGCCGACACCGATCTGCTCGCGCTGCACCGGTTGGCGCCGGCGCGCTGGCCGCTGCTGCTGGAGTCGGTGGCCTCCGGTACGGTGCACGGGCGCTGGGACCTGCTGCTGCGCACCGAGGGCAGCGGGCTGCGGCTGGATGCGGACGGCGTCACCCGCGACCTGGACGGCGCGTTGCAGGCGGGGAGCTTCCTCGACGCACTCGATACGCGTTGGCGGCAGGCGCGCATCGACGTCGAAGAGCCGCGCTGGCCGTTCCGTGGCGGCTGGGCGCTGCTGCTGGACTACGAACTGGCGATGCAGGTCGAGCCGGTGCTGCGGCTGCCGCTGCGCGCTGGTGGCCGCCCGCAGGCGCTGGCGCTGCGCTGCCCGGCGGCGGTGCTGCGCGACCGCGCGAGCGGCGAATGCGGGGCCCTGGCCGAGGACGGACACGCGCACCTGCTGCCGGCGATCCTCGACGACATCGCCGCATCGCGGACATTGCCGCCGCTGCCGGCGTGGCAGCCGCCACGCGCGGTCGAGGAGGACGAACCGCAGCGCTTCCTCGATGGCGTGGAACGCATCCTCGATTACCTGCGCGCCGGCGACGTGTTCCAGGTCAACCTCTCGCGCGCCTGGCGCGCGCGCTTCGACGCGCCGCTGGATCCGGCCGCGCTGTACGCACGCCTGCGCCAGGCCAACCCGGCGCCGTTCGCGGGCCTGTTCGCCGGCGACGGCTGGGCGGTGGCCAGTTCCTCGCCGGAGCGGCTGGTCTCGGTGCGCGGACGCGTCGCCGAGACCCGGCCGATCGCCGGCACCCGCCCGCGCTTCGAAGGCGACGACGACGCGGCGCGGATCCGCGAGCTGGTCGGCCATCCCAAGGAGCGCGCCGAGCACGTGATGCTGATCGACCTGGAGCGCAACGACCTGGGCCGGGTCTGCGCGCCGGGCAGCGTGCAGGTCGACGAGCTGATGACGGTGGAAAGCTATGCCCACGTCCACCACATCGTCAGCAACGTGCGCGGGATCCTGCGCGCGGACGCCACGCCGGGGCAGGTGATCGCCGCGGTATACCCGGGCGGGACCATCACCGGCTGCCCGAAGGTGCGCTGCATGCAGATCATCGCCGAGCTGGAGAACGTGCCGCGCGGCGCCTACACCGGCGCGATCGGCTGGCTCAACCGCGACGGCGACCTGGACCTGAACATCCTGATCCGCAGCGCGGAGGTGCAGGGCGACGAAGCCGTGTTCCGCACCGGCGCCGGGATCGTCGTCGACTCGGTGCCGGAACGCGAGCTGGACGAAACCCGCGCCAAGGCCCGCGGCCTGCTGCGCGCGCTGGAACGGCCGGCGTGAGCCCCGCACCGCCCCCGTCGCTGCGATGCAGGCCCCCACTGTAGGAGCCCACTTCAGGGGGCGACCCGGAAGCATCCGCACACAGGTGCGTTCAACGCGGCCGATCCGGAGATTCCGCGTTGGGCGCGGCATGACCAGGCGCTTTCGGGTCGCCCCCTGAAGTGGGCTCCTACAATTGCTGGCCATAACATGGCCGCGCGCCGCGGGGACGCGCCTACGGGGCGCAGGACGCCCGCCCCGCCGCGGTATGCTGGGCGGCAACGTATTCGAAGAGGTGGTCGTGGTTGCAGGACACAAGGGCGCATTGCGCCGGGTACTGGTGGCGCTGTGCCTGCTGCTGCTCGCCGCGGCGGTGCTGGCGGGCTGGGGCTGGTCGCGCTACCAGCGCTTCGCCGATGCGCCGCTGGCCAGCGGCGCGACCGCCGACAGCGTGCGGATCGAGCGTGGCGACGGCTTCGCCGGCGTGCTCGGCCGCCTGCGCGCGGCCGGCGTCGATGCCGGCCACGACCTGGAGTGGCGCCTGCTGGCGCGGCAGATGGACGCCGCCGGCCGGCTCAAGGTCGGCGAGTACGCACTGTCACCGGAGCTGACCCCGCGCGAACTGCTGCAGCGCATGCGCGACGGACGCGTGCTCCAGTACCGGGTGACCCTGGTCGAGGGCTGGAACATCCGCCAGTTGCGCGCCGCGCTGGCCGCGGCCGACCCGCTTGAACACGAGACCGGCGACATGGACGACGCGGCGCTGATGGCCGCGCTCGGCCACCCGGGCCAGCACCCGGAAGGCCGCTTCCTGCCCGAGACCTACCTGTACCAGCGCGGCGACAGCGACCTGGACATCCTGCGCCGCGCCCACGCGGCGATGGAGCAGGCGCTGGCCCAGGCCTGGGAGGCGCGCGCGGCCGACGTGCCGTTGAAGTCGCCCGAGGAAGCACTGGTGCTGGCCTCGATCGTGGAGAAGGAAACCGGCCAGGCGCACGAGCGCGCGCAGATCGCCGGCGTGTTCGCCCGCCGCCTGCAGAAGGGCATGCTGCTGCAGACCGACCCGACCGTGATCTACGGCATGGGCAGCGCCTACGCCGGCAACATCCGCAAGCGCGACCTGACCACCGACACCCCGTACAACACCTACACCCGTGCCGGCCTGCCGCCCACGCCCATCGCCATGCCCGGCCGCGACGCGCTGCGCGCGGCGGTGGACCCGGCGCCGGGCGACGCGCTGTACTTCGTCTCGCGCAACGACGGCAGCCACGTGTTCTCGGCCACCTACGCCGAGCACAACGCCGCGGTCGACTGCCACCAGCGCCGGCGCAACTGCCCGCCGGGCATGCAGGCGAAGCCTGCGGCCGCCGCCAGGCGCGACGGCGAAGCGGAGGCACCGCGATGAGCGCCGCGATCCTGGCCCACCCGCGTTTCATCAGCCTGGAAGGCGGCGAGGGCGCCGGCAAGAGCACCGCGATCGCCTCGCTGCGCGACACCCTGCAGCGGCGCGGCCACGAAGTGGTGCTGACCCGCGACCCCGGCGGCACGCCGCTGGCCGAGAAGATCCGCGCGCTGATCCTCGACAACCGCCAGACCCTGCGCGGCGAGGGCGCCGAGGACGAACCGCTGTCGGCCGAGGCCGAGCTGCTGCTGGTGTTCGCCGCGCGCGCCCAACACGTGCGCGAAGTGGTGCGCCCGGCGCTGCAGCGCGGCGCCTTCGTGGTCAGCGACCGCTTCACCGATTCGAGCTACGCCTACCAGGGCGATGGCCGCGGCCTGGATCCGGCCTGGATCGCCGAGCTGGAACGGCGCGCGGTCGGCCTGCGCCCGGGCCTGACCCTGCTGCTGGACCTGGACGTGCGCGAAGGCCGCGCCCGCACCAGCGGCCGCGACCTGGGGCCGGACCGGATCGAAAGCGAGCAGGACGAGTTCTTCGAGCGCGTGCGCGCCGGTTTCCGCCGCCGCGCCGCGGCCGAGCCGGAACGCTTCCGCGTGATCGACGCCGCGCGCCCGCCGGGCGAGGTGGGCGCGGCGGTCGCCGCCGCGCTGGAAGCCTGGCTGGACGCGGCGTGCCGGGAGCCGGCGCGGTGACCACCGTGCTGGCGCCGTGGCAGCAGCGGGTGTTCGAGCAGGCGGTGGCCGCGCTGGATGCCGGCCGCATGGGCCACGCGCTGCTGTTCTGCGGCCCGGCCGGGCTGGGCAAGCGCGCCGTGGCCGAGGCCCTGGCCGGCTATGTCCTGTGCCAGGCGCCGGCGGCACCGGGGCAGCGCTGCGGCCAGTGCCGCAGTTGCCAGTTGTTCGCCGCGCGCTCGCAGCGCGAGCCGCTGGAAACCCGGCCGGACGGTTCGCCGGCCCAGCCGGAGGGCCACAGCGCGCACCCGGACCTGCTGCTGGTCGGCTACGAATGGCGGCTCAGGCCCGGCCCGCCGCGGATGCGCACCGAGATCGTGATCGACCAGATCCGCGAACTGTCCGAACGGCTGGAGATGTCGGCGGAATTCGGCCGGCGCGTGGCCCTGGTCGAGCCGGCCGACGCGGTGAACAACGCCGCCTGGAACGCGGTCCTCAAGACCCTGGAGGAGCCACTGCCGGGGCGCTACCTGTGGCTGGTCGCCTCGCAGCCGGCACGCCTGCCGGCGACCATCCGCAGCCGCTGCCAGCGGCTGGAGTTCCGCCTGCCGCCGCGCGCCGAGGCGCCGGCCTGGCTGCAGGCGCGCGGGCCCGCGGCCGCCGCCGCGGAGGAAGCGCTGGACGCGGCGCGCGGCAACCCCGGCCTGGCCGCGGAATGGCTGCGCGGCGAAGGCCTGGCCCTGCACCGCGAGGTCGCCGCCGACCTGGAGGCGCTCGAGTCCGGCCGCGCCGATCCGCTGGAGGCGGCGCTGCGCTGGGCCGGCGACGAACAGGCCAGCGAGCGCCTGCGCCATGCCGCCGAACATGCGATCGAACGCGCGCGTGCGCTGGCCGGGGCGGCCGGCTTGACCGATCCGGAGCGATTGCACAAGCTGGCGGCCTGGTTCGACGCCGCCAACCGTGCCCGCGAGCTGCTGCGCAGCACGGTGCGCGCCGACCTGGTGATGGCGGACCTCCTGCTGGCCTGGCGCGACGACGCGCGGGCGCAGGTGGCGGGCAAAAGGGAGAACCGATGAGTGCTGCGAGCGGACGCCAGGGCATCCTGTCACTGGCGGTGAAGGACAAGGCGGCGCTGTACAACGCGTACATGCCGTATATCCGCCACGGCGGCATCTTCGTGCCGACGCCCAAGCGCTATTTCCTCGGCGACGAGGTGTTCCTGCTGCTGACCCTGCCCGATTCCAGCGACCGCCTGCCGATCGCCGGCAAGGTGGTGTGGGTGACCCCGGCCGGCGCGCAGGGCAACCGCAACGCCGGCATCGGCGTGCAGTTCCCCGAGGGGGCCGAGGGCGAGATGGTCAAGGGCCGGATCGAGACCCTGCTGGCCGGCACCCTCAACGCCGACAAGCCGACCCAGACCATGTGAGTGCCAATGCCGGCCGCGGCCGGCATGGCAGACTTGGCCCGGACGATTCCGGGAGGGGCGCGATGCGGATTCCGAGCTTGCTGCCCGGCCTGTTGGCCGCGGCGTTCGCCTGCACGGCGGTCGCCGCCGCGCCGCTGGCCGCGAGCGGCGACGTGCCGTCGCGGCTGCGGCTGGAGAGCGCGAAGCTGCAGCTGGAGGTTTCGCCGCGGCTGGGCGGACGCGTGCTGCATTTCTCGCTGCCCGGCGCGCCCAATCTGCTGCGCACCGGCGAGGCGCTGCATTCGCAGCCGGAGCCTGCGGTGGAAGCGGATGGCGCGAACATCGGCTACCTGGGCCACGAGACCTGGGTCGGCCCGCAGTCGGCGTGGTGGAGCGACCAGGCGGTCAACCCGGCGCGACGCAAGGCCGCCGCGCCGTGGCCGCCGGACCCGTGGCTGGCGCACGCGCCGGCGAAGGTGCTCGCGCACGACGGCAGCCGGCTGCTGCTGCAGGGCGCGGCCAGCCCGGTCAGCGGCGTCCAGCTGACCCAGTCCTTCGCGATCGCGCCCGACCGCCCCGGCACCGCCGAGCTGGCGGTGGAGATGCGCAACATCCGCAAGCGGCCGGTATCGCACGACATCTGGTTCAACACCCGGGTCGCGCCGGAGACGCGCGTCTACGTGCCGGTGGCCGCCGATGGCAGCGGGGTGCGGGTGCGTTCGGACACCGGTGACGGCTTCGACGGACTGATCAGCAGCACCGCCGACGGCCTGTTCTCGCTGGAACTGCTGCCGCCGGGCGAGGGCCTGCACGGCCGCCGCGGCAAGGTGTTCATCCAGCCGCGCGCCGGCTGGATCGCCGGCTTCGCCGCCGGGCAGGCGTTCGTGATCCACTTCGAACCCCAGGCGGCGGAGGCGATCCACCCCGAGCACGGCCAGGTGGAGCTGTACCTGGCCTGGCGCCCACGCGAGGCGGACACCGGCGTGCTCGAGCTGGAGGTGCACGCGCCGTACCTGACGCTGGCGCCGGGCGAGGCGGCGACCGCGCGCGAATGGTGGGTGGTGCGCCGCTACGACGGCCCCGACCGGCGCGACGCGCAGGTGGCCTTCCTGCAGCGGATGCTGGCGGAGGCGGGCGTCGAGTAGAGCGGGGTGCCGTTCCGCGGTGGGACGGGGATTACTCCGGCGGCTGGCGCAGCAGCGGGTTGTCCCAGCCCGGGCGCGGGGCGAAGCGGTCGCCGTGTCGGACCTGCAGCGCCTTCAGCCGTTCAAGCAGCGCGTCGGCGCCGGTGGCGCGGATGTGCTGGATCGGGCCGCCGCGGAACGGGGCGAAGCCGGTGCCGAAGATCACCCCGGCATCGAGCAGGTCGGCGTCGGCGACCACGCCGTCGTGCAGGCACGCCACCGCCTCGTTGAGCAGCGGCAGGACCAGGCGGTCCTCCAGGTCGGATGGCGCCTGGTAGCCGGCGGGCGCTTCGGGCTTGACCGGGCGGCTGCCCTTTTCGCCCTGTTCCCACTTGTACAGGCCCTGGCCGTCCTTCTTGCCGCGCTTGCCGGGTTCCACCGAGGCCAGCGCCGCCGGCACCTGCAGGCCCAGGAAGGGCGACAGTTCGGCGCCCACGCCCTGGGCCACGTCCAGGCCGACGGTGTCGATCAGTTCGATCGGGCCCATCGGCATGCCGAACTTCACCGCGGCCTTGTCGATCACCACGCCCGGCACGCCCTCGGCGTACACGGTCGCCGCCTCGAGCATGTACGGGAACAGCACGCGGTTGACCAGGAAGCCGGGGGTGCCGGCGACCGGCACCGGGAACTTGTCCAGCGCCTTGCAGAACGCGGCCAGGCGGCGCACCGCCTCCGGGTCGAGGCGGTCGTGCTGGACGATCTCCACCAGCGGCATCAGCGCCACCGGGTTGAAGTAGTGCAGGCCGGCGAACCGCGCCGGCCGGGCGATGTGCTCGCGCAGTTCGTCCAGCGGGATCGAGGAAGTGTTGCTGGTGAGCAGCGCGTCGTCCTTCAGCCGCGGCTCGACCAGGTGGTAGAGGTCGCGCTTGGCTTCCGGGTTCTCGATGATCGCTTCGATCACCAGGTCCGCTTCGGCCACGCCGGTGCCGGCGAGGTCGCCCTTCAGGCGCGCGGCCACGGCGGGGCGCTTGCCCTCGTCGCGGACCTTCTTCGCGAACAGCTCCTGCGCGCGGCCAAGCGCTCCGTCGATGAAGCGCTGCTCGCGGTCCTGCAGGGTCACCTCGAAGCCCTTGTAGGCCGACCATGCGGCGATGTCGCCGCCCATCACCCCGGCACCGACCACGTGCACGTGGCGGATGCCATGCTCCTTGCCGGCCAGGCCCTTGAGCCGCTCGGTGAGGAAGAAGATCCGGATCAGGTTGCGCGCGGTCGGCGTGCCGGCGAGCTTGACCACCGCGCGGCGCTCGGCGTCCAGCCGCGCCTGGATGCCGGCGCCGCCTGCGCGCTCCCAGGTCGAGACCAGCGCGAACGGGGCAGGGTACTGGTCCTTCTTCGCCTTGCGCGCGACCTGCCTGGCCATCTGCGGGGCGAGGATCTTCCGCGCCAGCCAGGTGTTGGTCGCCCAGCCCATGAAGCGCTGCCGGAAGGGCCGTTGCGTACCCTTCAGCGCGAGCGCGGCGGCCGCGTCCTCCAGCAGCGCCGGCTCGACCACCTTGTCGACCAGGCCGATGCCGCGCGCGGCCGATGCCGACAGCGTGCGCCCGGTCAGCATCATGTCCATCGCCGCCGGCGCGCCGACCAGGCGCGGCAGGCGCGCGCTGCCGCCCCAGCCCGGGAAGATGCCCAGCTTCACCTCGGGCAGGCCGATGCGGGTGGAAGGATCGCTGCTCGCGACCCGATAGTCGCAGGCCAGCGACAGCTCGGTGCCGCCGCCCATGCAGAAGCCGTGGATCGCCGACACCGTGCGGCAGGGCAGTTCGGCCACCTTCTGGAACACGGCCTGGCCGCGGCGGATGGCGTCGTTGACCGTGCCCTTGCGGTCGAATTCCTGGAATTCCTTCAGGTCCGCGCCGGCGATGAAGCCCGACGCCTTGGCCGAACGGAACACCACGCCCTTCGGCGGGTCGATCGCCAGCCGTTCGACGATGTCGCCCAGCTCGATCAGCACGTCCTGGGACAGTGCGTTGACCGGCGCGCCCTGGCGGTCCAGCGCCAGCACCACCACGCCGTCATCGCGCTGCGTGGCTTGCCAGTGGCTGAATCGCAGTCCGTCGAACCCTGGGAGCATGGCCTGACCATCCGGTTGTGTATGGAAGGACCGCTATCATCCCGAGGTTGTTTCCGCGGCGTCAAATCCCATGGAAGGACTCATGGCGGTCGCGGACGGCGGCAGGGCCGACCATACTGGGTACGCGTTAAGGTCCTGCATGGCGCCTGCGGCCTTGCGGAGCCGGCGCCCCGGTGCCGCGGATCCGCCGCCAGCGACGCATCCCGTACAGCGGCGTTCCGCCCGCCGCTGAACTTTCCCGGGCAACGGCGGTCACAAGGGTCCGGAAACACCGGGCCGACATGGAGCAAGGCCCGGCATGGCCGAAGGAACGCCGAAGGATCCGACCCAGGAGCTGGACCTCGAGCTGGTCCGCCGCGTGCAGCGTGGCGACAGCGCGGCCTTCGACCTGCTGGTGCGCAAGTACCAGCACCGGGTCACCGCGCTGATCGGGCGTTATGTCGCCGACTGGAGCGAGTGCCAGGACGTGGCGCAGGAAACGTTCCTGCGCGCGTACCGTGCCCTGGGCAATTTCCGCGGCGATGCCCAGTTCTATACCTGGTTGCACCGGATCGCAGTGAATACCGCCACGAACCACCTGGTCGCCCACAACCGCCGTCCGCCCACGGACGACATCGACGCCAGCGACGCCGAGCAGTACGACCTCGGCGCGCGCCTGCGCGACACCGACACGCCCGAGCGCGAGGCCATGCGCGAAGAGCTCGAACGCACGGTGATGAAGGCGGTGGACGCGCTGCCGGAAGAACTGCGGACCGCCATCACCCTGCGCGAGGTGGACGGCCTGAGCTACGACGAGATCGCGCAGAAGATGGATTGCCCGATCGGAACGGTGCGTTCGCGCATCTTCCGTGCCCGCGAAGCGATCGATGCGGAACTCCGTCCGCTGCTCGATGTCCAAAGTGCGACCCGCGAACGAAACCGTCCATGAGCCACATGAGCCAGGATCCCCGCCAACCCGTGAATCCGTCCTCCGGCGACCCCGCCGGCGACAAGTTCGAACTGCATTACCGGCAGCAGCTGTCGGCCCTGGTCGACGGCGAACTGGCGCCGGACGAGGCGCGCTTCCTGCTGCGCCGGCTGGAGCACGACGGCGAACTGGCCGGCCGGCGCGAGCGCTGGCAGCTGTGCGGCGACGTGCTGCGCGGCCAGGTCCGGCGCGCGGCCGATCCGGCCCTGGCAGGCCGCGTGGCCGCGGCGATCGCCGCGGCGCCCGCGCTGGAAGCATCGCAACCGCGCGTGGCCAACGCCGGCCGCAGCCCGTCCTGGATCCGCTGGGGCGGTGGCGGTGCGGCCCTGGCCGCATCGGTGGCGGTGGTGGCCATGCTGGTCGGCCGCCAGGACATCGCCGACCCGGTCCCGGTGCCGGCGGTCGTGCAGCAGCAGGTCCTCCCGGCCACCGAGGCGGTGCTGGCGGCGGCTTCGCCCGTGGCGGCGCCGGCACCGGTCGTCACGTCGCCGGCACCGCGCAGTGCGCCGCGCCAGGTCGCGGTGGCGGCCACCCCCCGGGCCGTGCGCGCGCCGGTGCGCCGCGCCGAAGCGCGCGAGCTCCCCGACGTTGCCCAGATCCACGCCGCGTCGCTGGCCGATGCCGCCAGCGCCGTGCCCGCCGCGGCCGTCGACACCGATCCGTTCGCGTCCTCCCATCCGCTGCAGGCGCGCCCCTGGCCGCGCGCGGTGCTGCCGGGCACGTCCGCCGGCGGTTACGCCGCCAGCCTGGGCAGCCTGCAGGGCACCGGCGGGCACGCCGCGCAGGCGCAGGAGCCGGTGGGTGCGTTCTACCCGTTCGATCCGCGCCTGCCCGCGCAGGTGTCCGCGCCCGACGGCACCGGCCTGCCCGTACCGCCGGACGGCGACTGACCGTCGCCACCCGGGCCGGATGCCGCGCCTCCCCACGCATTCCCGCGTTGTCGCTGCGTAGTCCGTGTCCCACGGTCCGCTGGACCGTGGCCACTCTTCCACTGCCCCGAAGGCATGAAACCGAAGGCATGAAACCGATGAATTCCCGTGTCCGTCCCAGTCTCCTCGCCGCCCTGGTCCTGACCGCGCCGCTGATGGCCTGCGCGCGCTCGCCCGAGGCCGCCGCCCCGGTCGCGGTGCAGTCCGCGCCCGCCGTGGCCGCGCCCGCGGCGCCGTCGGCCCCGCTCGTGACCGGCCTGCCCGATTTCACCCGCCTGGTCGAACAGGTCGGCCCGGGCGTGGTCAACATCGAGGCCCGCATCGGCAGCCCGCGTGGCGCGGCGCGTGCCCGCGGCGGCATGCCTGACGACGAGCAGATCCCGGAGATTTTCCGCCGCTTCTTCGGCCCGGATTTCCCCGGCATGCCGGGGATGCCCGGCGGCCCTGGCCAGGACGCGCCCTCGGGGCGTTCGGTCGGCTCGGGCTTCATCATCTCGCCCGACGGCTACATCCTCACCAACCACCACGTGGTCGACGGCGCCGAGAGCATCACCGTGCGCCTGTCCGACCGCCGCGAGCTGACCGCCCGGCTGGTGGGCAGCGACGAGACCTACGACGTGGCCCTGCTCAAGGTCGACGGCAAGGGCCTGCCGAGCCTGCGCCAGGGTGGCTCGTCCGCGATCAAGCCCGGCCAGTGGGTGGTGGCGATCGGTTCGCCGCGGGGCCTGGACCAGTCGGTCACCGCCGGCATCGTCAGCGCGGTCGGCCGCACCGGCGGCCCGGGTCAGCAGTACGTGCCCTTCATCCAGACCGACGTGGCGATCAACCGCGGCAACTCCGGTGGCCCGCTGCTCAATACGTCCGGCGAAGTGGTCGGGATCAACTCGCAGATCCTGAGCAACTCCGGCGGCTACATGGGCGTGAGCTTCGCCATCCCGATGGACCTGGCGATGCGCGCGGTGGAGCAGATCAAGAAGACCGGCAAGGTCAGCCGCGGCATGCTCGGCGTGCAGATCCAGGGCCTGGACGCGACCCGCGCCCGCGCCATGGGCCTGCCCGACAGCAACGGCGCGCTGGTCAACAGCGTCGAGCCGGATAGCGCCGCGGAAAAGGGTGGCATCGAGATCGGCGACGTGATCGTCTCGGTCAACGGCCAGGCCGTGGCCACCAGCGCCGACCTGCCGCCGATGGTCGGCATGCTGCCGCCGGGCACCAAGGCGAAGATCGGCGTGATCCGCGACGGCAAGCCGCGCGAGATCGGGGTGACCCTGGGCGAGCTGGCCAGCGACGCGCAGCGCGCCGCCAGCGGCCCGGACGATGGCGGCGCGGCGGCGCCGCCGGCTTCTGCGGTGGCCAGGCTGGGCCTGCGCGTGGCCGAACTGGACGCCGCTACGCGGGGCCGCCTCGGCCTCAAGGCCGGCGAGGGCGTGGCCGTGGCCGGCGTGGACGGCCGCGAGGCACGCGAAGCCGGGCTGCAGCCGGGCATGGCGATCCTGCGCGTGGGCCGCACTCCCGTCGGCAGCGTGGCCGAGCTGGAGCGCCAGCTGCGCGGGGTCGACGACGGCGACGCGGTGATGCTGCTGGTGCGCACCCCCGGCGGCACCACCAGCTTCATCGCCCTGACCGCCGGTTCGCAGGACTGACCGGCCGGCCGGGCGCGGCGCCGCTTGGGCGGCTGCCGCGGCTGGCCGGCCCCCGCCCGGCACCGGTTGAACCCCCGGCTGCCGGTGCGGCCGGGCGGGGGCGGGGCCGATGCCGTGCGCAGCCGGGCCAGTGGCCCCGGAGTGTGGGCCACCCGCGGCGTGCGATAATCCGCCGTTGTCCGACGACGGCGCAGACCGCCGCCCCCCAATGTCCCCAGATTCGATGCGGTTCATCCGCAACTTTTCCATCATCGCCCACGTCGACCACGGCAAGTCGACCCTCGCCGACCGCATCATCCAGCTGTGCGGCGGGCTGGAGGCGCGCGAGATGGAAGCGCAGGTGCTCGACTCCAACCCGATCGAGCGCGAGCGCGGCATCACCATCAAGGCCCAGTCCGTCTCGCTGCCGTACAAGGCAAAGGACGGCAACACCTATTTCCTGAACTTCATCGACACCCCCGGCCACGTCGACTTCTCCTACGAGGTCAGCCGCTCGCTGGCCGCCTGCGAAGGCGCGCTGCTGGTGGTCGACGCCGCCCAGGGCGTGGAGGCGCAGTCGGTCGCCAACTGCTACACCGCGGTGGAGCAGGGCCTGGAAGTGGTGCCGGTGCTGAACAAGATCGACCTGCCCACCGCCGACATCGAGCGGGCCAAGGCCGAGATCGAGGCGGTGATCGGCATCGATGCCGAAGACGCGGTCGCGGTCAGTGCCAAGACCGGGCTGAACGTGGGCGATGTGCTGGAGGCGATCGTCCAGCGCATCCCGCCGCCGGTGCCGCGCGATACCGACAAGCTGCAGGCGCTGATCATCGACTCCTGGTTCGACAACTACCTGGGCGTGGTCTCGCTGGTGCGGGTCATGCAGGGCGAGATCAAGGCCAAGAGCAAGCTCCTGGTGATGTCCACCGGCCGCACCCACGAGGTCGACAAGGTCGGCGTGTTCACCCCCAAGCGCAAGGAAACTGCGGCGCTGCGCGCCGGCGAGGTCGGCTGGATCACCGCCTCGATCAAGGACGTGCACGGCGCGCCGGTGGGCGACACGCTCACCCTGGCCGGCGACCCGGCGCCGAAGCCGCTGCCGGGCTTCCAGGAAATGCAGCCGCGCGTGTTCGCCGGCCTGTTCCCGGTCAACGCCGAGGACTACCCGGACCTGCGCGAGGCGCTGGACAAGCTGCGCCTGAACGACGCGGCGCTGCGCTTCGAGCCGGAGAGTTCCGAGGCGATGGGCTTCGGCTTCCGCTGCGGCTTCCTCGGCATGCTGCACATGGAGATCGTGCAGGAGCGGCTGGAGCGCGAATACGACCTGGACCTGATCAGCACCGCGCCGACCGTGGTCTACGAGGTGCTGAAGACCGACGGCAGCGTGGTGCCGCTGGACAACCCGGCCAAGCTGCCGCAGGCCAACCTGGTGCAGGAAGTGCGCGAGCCGATCATCCGCGCCAACATCCTTACCCCCGAGGCCTACATCGGCGCGATCATCAAGCTGTGCGAGGACAAGCGCGGCGTGCAGATCGGCATCACCTACATGGCCAGCCAGGTGCAGATCAGCTACGAGCTGCCGATGGCCGAGGTGGTGCTGGACTTCTTCGACAAGCTCAAGTCGGTCAGCCGCGGCTACGCCTCGCTGGACTACCACTTCCTGCGCTTCGACGCCGGCCCGTTCGTGCGCGTGGACACGCTGATCAACGGCGACCGGGTCGACGCGCTGTCGATCATCGTCCACCGCAGCCATGCCGACCGCCGCGGCCGCGAGCTGACCGAGAAGATGAAGGAGCTGATCCCGCGGCAGCAGTTCGACGTGGCCATCCAGGCCGCGGTCGGTTCGCAGATCATCGCCCGCACCACGGTCAAGGCGCTGCGCAAGAACGTGCTGGCCAAGTGCTACGGCGGCGACATCTCGCGCAAGAAGAAGCTGCTGGAGAAGCAGAAGGAAGGCAAGAAGCGGATGAAGCAGGTCGGCCGCGTCGAGATCCCGCAGGAAGCCTTCCTCGCCGTGCTGCAGGTGGACAGCAAGTGACCTGTGCCGGCCGCAGCGTGCGTTCTCTTCCGCGCGCCCTGCATGACACCTGCCGCTCCCCCGTGACGTCCCCCGTTGATGCCCCCGTTTCCGTCGCCAAGGATCCCGCATGAAATGGTTTGAACTCGGCCTGGTCGTGCTCACCTTCGCCACCGGCCTGGTCTGGCTGCTCGACCGGCTGTTCCTGGCGAAGCGCCGCGCCGCCCGCGACGGCCTGCTGGCCGAAGAACCGGTGGTGGTGGACTACTCGCGCGCGTTCTTCCCGGTGCTGGCGCTGGTGCTGGTGCTGCGCAGCTTCGTCGCCGAGCCGTACAAGATCCCGTCCAGCTCGATGATGCCGAACCTGCTGATCGGCGATTTCATCCTGGTCAACAAGTTCACCTACGGCCTGCGGCTGCCGGTGAACAACCACAAGTTCCTGGCGCTGGGCGAGCCGCAGCGTGGCGAGGTGGTGGTGTTCAAGCCGCCGCACGCGCCGGACCAGAACTGGATCAAGCGGGTGATCGGCCTGCCGGGCGACACCATCGGTTTCCATGGCGACACCCTGTTCGTCAACGGCGAGGCCGTGCAGTACCAGGAGCTGGGCGAGTTCACCGGCCAGGGCCGCGGCGCGGAGATGAACGGGGCGAGCCTGCTGCTGGAGAAGCTGCCCGGGCGCGAGCACCAGGTGCTGGAATGGGTCGGCCGCGCCAACCCGGCCGGGCAGGGCGAGTGGACGGTCCCGGCCGGCCACTATTTCGTAATGGGCGACAATCGTGATAATAGCGAGGACAGCCGGTTCTGGACCCAGACCCACTTCCTGCCCGAGGAGAACCTGCGGGGCAGGGCGTTCCTGATCTGGCTCAATTGCGAAGGGTGGTTCTGCAAGGGGAGTTTCGATCCTTCGCGGATCGGGACGAAGATCAAGTAACGCGCAGCCGGTTCCGGGTACAAAGGGCCGGGGCGCACGGGCGCAAGTTCATGGGGGATTGGCAATGAAGCGCAAGCAGAGCGGTCTGAGCCTGATCGGGTTCCTGGTGGTGCTGGCGGTGGTCGGCTTCGCCGCGTACGTGGGCATGAAGCTGTTCCCGATGTACCAGGAGTACTACTCGGTCACCTCGGCGATGAAGGGCCTGGCCAACGAGCCGGGCGTGGCGGACATGGACCCGGCCAAGGTCCAGGACCTGTTCTTCCGCCGCCTGTACATCAACTACTCCGAGAACGTGAAGCCGCAGAACGTGAAGTTCGAGCGCACCGACGGCGGCTGGAAGATGCGGGTCAACTACGAGGTGCGCCGCCCGCTGGTCGGCAACCTGGACGTGGTGGGCAAGTTCGACCGCACCCAGGAACTCACCCGGCGTGGCGGTGGCGACTGAGCGCACGATGATGCGCGACCGGATCGGGCACGCCTTCGCCGATCCGTCGCTGCTGGCGCAGGCGCTGACCCATCGCAGCGCCGGCAGCCCGCACAACGAACGCCTGGAATTCCTCGGCGACGGGGTGGTGAACCTGATCGCCGCCGAGGCGCTGTACGCGCGCTGGCCCGGCGCCGACGAGGGCGTGCTCACCCGCGCCCGCGCCGAACTGGTGCGCGAGGCCGCGCTGGCGGTGATCGCGCGCGGGCTGGAACTGGGCGAGCGCCTGACCCTGGGCCCGGGCGAGCTGAAGTCCGGCGGCTTCCGCCGCGATTCGATCCTGGCCGACGCGCTGGAGGCGGTGGTCGCGGCGATCTACCTGGACGCCGGCTACGAGGCCTGCCGCGCCGTGGTCCTGCCCTGGTTCGAGCCGGCCCCGGCCCCGCTGCCGGCCGGCCGGCCGGAGAAGGACGCCAAGACCCGCCTGCAGGAATGGCTGCAGGCGCGGCAGCGGCCGCTGCCGGCGTACGAACTGGTCTCCGAGAGCGGCGAGGAACACGCCAAGGTCTTCCTCTGCCGGTGTACCCTGAGCGAGCCCGCGGTCAGCGCCGAAGGGCAGGGCACCTCGCGCCGGCTGGCCGAACAGGCGGCGGCAGCGGCGGTGCTGGACCGGCTGGAGCCCCCGCTCCGGCATCCATGAGCTTCCCCGCCAGTTTCAGGTCAACGTGAACTCCGAACACTCTGAAGATTCCCATCGCTGCGGCAGCGTTGCGGTGATCGGCCGGCCCAACGTCGGCAAGTCGACCCTGGTCAATGCCATGGTCGGCGCCAAGGTCAGCATCGTTTCCAACCGGCCGCAGACCACCCGCCACCGGCTGCTGGGCATCGCCACGGTCGAGGGTGGGCAGCTGCTGCTGGTCGACACTCCCGGCCTGCACCGCGAACAGGGCCGGTTCAAGGCCTCGGCGATGAGCCGGGTGATGAACCGCGCCGCGCGCGGCGCGGTCGAGGACGTCGACGCGGCGCTGATGGTGGTCGAGGCCGGGCGCTGGGACGAGGAGGACACCCTGGTGTTCAACGTCCTGCGCGACGGCGGCATCCCGGTGGTGCTGGCGGTGAACAAGGTCGACCGGCTCAAGGACAAGAGCGCGCTGCTGCCGTTCCTGGGCCAGGTCAGCGAAGGCCGCGACTTCGCCGCCATCCACCCGGTCTCCGCGCTCAAGCGCAAGGGCCTGGAGGCGCTGGTGCGCGACCTGCTCAAGCTGGTGCCCGAGGCGCCGCCGGCGTACGAGGAAGACGAGATCACCGACCGCAGCCAGCGCTTCCTCGCCGGCGAGCTGGTCCGCGAGCAGCTGATGCGCCAGCTCGGCGACGAACTGCCGTACGCGACCACGGTGGAGATCGAGCGCTTCGCCGAGGATGGCGAGCTGCTGCGCATTGGCGCGGTGATCTGGGTCGAGCGCGAAGGCCAGAAGCCGATCGTGATCGGCAAGGCCGGCACGCGCCTGCGCGACATCGGCAGCAAGGCGCGCCAGCACATGGAGCGGCTGTTCGGGCGCAAGGTGTTCCTGGAGACCTGGGTGCGCGTGCGCGAAGGCTGGTCCGACGACGAAGCGGCGCTGAAGGCCTTCGGCTACGACTGAGGGGCGTGGGCCAACCCATGCGCATCGAAGGCGAGACCGGTTTCGTCCTGCACGCGCGGCCCTGGCGCGAGACCAGCCTGCTGGTGGAGGTGCTGAGCGCCGGCCATGGCCGCATCGGCCTGGTCGCGCGCGGGGTGCAGTCGCCGAAGCGGCAGGTGCTGCGCGCGGCGCTGCAGCCGCTGCAGCACATCCGCTTCGACGCGGTACTGGCCGGCGAGCTGGCGCAGCTGCGTGCGGCCGAGGCGCTGGACGCGGCGCCGCAGCTGGCCGGCGAGGCGCTGCTGGCCGCGTTCTACCTCAACGAACTGGTGCTGCGCCTGGCGCCGCGCCAGGACCCGCTGCCCGAACTCGACGCGGCCTATGCGCGCACTCGCGAGCGGTTGCGCGGCGGCGAGGCGCTGGCGTGGACGCTGCGGCGCTTCGAGCGCGACCTGCTCGACGCGCTGGGCGTGGGCTTCGAACTGCACTGCGACGGCGACGGCACGCCGCTCGATCCGGCCGCGCGCTACCTGCTCGATCCCGAACACGGCCCGCGCCGGCTGCTGAGCGACCGCGGCCAGGCCGAGCGCGGTGCCGCGGCCACCGGGCGCGCACTGCTCGCGCTGGCCGCCGACGCGCGTCCCGACGCGGCCGACCTGGCCAGCCTGCGCCTGCCGCTGCGCGCGGTGCTGGCGCACCATCTCGGTCCGCGCGGGCTGAAGTCGTGGGAAATGGCCGCGTCCCTGTCGCGCCTCTCCACCCCCCGCTGACCTGCTTCTTGTAGGAGCCCACTTCAGGGGGCGACCCGATTGCGCTGGCCGCAGCTTCGTTCAACGCGGCTCATCCGGAAGCGACGCGTTGAACGTGATGTCTTGGTCGCCCCCTGAAGTGGGCTCCTACAGGGGGTCACGTGGCGCCGGAAGGCGCCGGATACAATGCGCCCATGCCCGCCACGCCCGAGATCCGCCAGTTCCGCGGCCGCGACATCGCGCCCTGGCTCGACGACGTCGCACGCCTGCGCATCGCCGTGTTCCGCGCCTGGCCGTACCTCTACGAAGGCGATGCCGGCTACGAACGCGACTACCTGTCCGCCTATGCACGCTCGCCCGACAGCGTGTTCGTGCTGGCGCTGGACGGCGACCAGGTCGTCGGCGCCTCCACCGGCCTGCCGCTGGCCGACGACCAGCCGGCCTTCTCCGCGCCGTTCCGCAACGCGGGCCTGCCGGTGGCGCAGGTGTTCTACTTCGGCGAGTCGGTGCTGCTGCCGCAGTATCGCGGGCTGGGCGTGGGCCATGCCTTCTTCGACCGGCGCGAGGCGCATGCGCGCGCGCTCGGCCGCTTCCGCTGGACCGCGTTCTGCGCGGTCGACCGCGACGGCGACGATCCACGCAGGCCATCCGGCCACCGCGACAACGACGCGTTCTGGCGCGGACGTGGCTACACGCGTCAGCCGGGCATGGCGATGCAGCTGGACTGGAACGAGGCGGGCCGCGGCGAGGTCGGGCACGCGCTGACCTTCTGGCTGCGCGACTGGCAGGAGGGCGGGGCATGAAGGTGGCAGCATGCAGGTACCCGGTCGGAAGGCCGGCGGATTTCGCGGAGTTCGCGGCCCGGCAACGCGCCCTGCTCGGCGAGGCCGCCGCCCGCGGCGCGCGCCTGGCAGTGCTGCCGGAGTACCTGTCGCTGGAACTGGCGGCGATGTTCCCGCCGGCGGTGCAGGGCGACCTGCATGCCTCGCTGGCCGCGATCCAGCCGTTGCGTGCGGCGTGGCTGCAGCTGTTCGCCGACCTGGCGCGCGAGACCGGCATGTTCGTGCTCGCCGGCAGTTTCCTGCTGGCCGATGGTGCCGACCGCCATCGCAACCGCAGCGACCTGTTCGCACCCGGTGGCGGCCATTTCTGGCAGGACAAGCTGCAGCTCACCGGCTTCGAGAAGGCCACCGGCGTGATCGCCCCCGGCGATGCGCTGAAGGTGGTGGAGATCGAAGGCGTGCGTACCGGCATCGCGGTCTGCTACGACAGCGAATTCCCGCTGCCGGTGCGCGCGCAGTACGAGGCCGGCGCGCGCCTGCTGCTGGTGCCCAGCTGCACCGATACCGCCGCCGGTGCCACCCGGGTCCAGGTCGGTTGCCTGGCGCGCGCACTGGAGAACCGCATCTTCGTCGCCCAGGCGGTCACCGCGGGGCAGGCGCCGTGGAGCCCGGCGCTGGACGAGAACACTGGCGAGGCCACGCTCTACGCGCCGATGGACGCCGGCTTCCCCGCCGACGGCATCCTCGCCCGCACCCGCGACGGCGAAGTCTGGGCGGTGGCCGAACTGGACTTCGCGCTGCTGGAAGGCACCCGCGGCCGCGCCCAGGTGGCCAACGACCGCGACTGGCCGGCGCAGCACGCCCCCGCCATCACCCGCGCCCGCCTGGAACCCCTGTAGGAGCCCACTTCAGGGGGCGACCCGATTCCGTTGGAAAGCGCTGCGTTCAACGCGTCGCTTCCGGAGCGTCCGCGTTGAACGCGGCTGCGGCCAGTGCCGGGTCGCCCCCTGAAGTGGGCTCCTACAACAGCACGGTTGCGAGGGCGAGGGAGATGGAGGCGAGCAGGGCGCCGATGCCGGTGGCGGCGAGCACGTCGCTGGGATAGTGCAGGCCCAGCACCACCCGCGACACCGCCACCGAGGCGGTGAACGGCACCAGCAGCAAAGCCAGCCACGGATACCAGGCCAGCGCCACGATGGTGAACGACACCGCGTGCAGCGTATGCCCCGACGGGAAGCTGAACTCGTCCAGCGGCGCAACCCAGGCCCGGATGCGGCCGTCGGCGGCGAACGGTCGCGGCCGCTTCGTCCAGTGCTTCAGCCGTTTGTACAGCAGCAGCGCGACCACGCCGGTGGCGGCCATGTGCGCCGAGGCGGCCAGTCCCCGCATGCCGTCGAGCAGCACCAGCATGCCCATCAGCGCATACCAGAACACGCCATCGCCGAGGCGGCTGATCGCGGCGAAGTAGCGCCGCACCCGCTCGCGCGTGGCCCAGCGGTTGGCGCGCACGCACCAGCCGCGGTCGCGGGCGCGCAGGCGCGCGGCGCGGCGCGTGCGCCGCGGCCGGGGGATCGATGGCGTGGCCAGGAACCGGTCAGGCGGCGAGGGCTGCATCGCGTTCTCCACGGCGGGCCAGTCCCGCCAGCAGGGCATCGAAATCGGCGGCCACCTGTTCCGGGCGCAAGCGGATCACTGCGGCGCGCGCGGCGGCGCCCGCCGCGCGCAGCATCGCGTCGTCGCCTGCAAGGCGCACGGCGGCCGCGATGAAGCCCGCGTCGTCGGCGACCCGCGCGCCGTGCTCGCCGTTGCGCAGGTGCTCGCGCGCGGCGCCGGAATCGAAGGCGACCGTGGCCAGGCCGCTGGCCATCGCCTCCAGGGTCACGTTGCCGAAGGTCTCGCTGCGGCTCGGGAACAGGAACAGGTCGCCGCTCGCGAAATGCCGCGCCAGTTGCTCGCCGCGCTGCACGCCGCAGAACACGAAGTCGGGGTTGTCGCGCGCGAGCTCTCCACGGGATGGGCCGTCGCCGACCCAGACGAAGCGTGCGTCCGGGCGCCGTGCCTGGAGCGCGCGGAAGGCGCGCACGGCCAGGTCCAGGTTCTTCTCCGGCGCGATGCGGCCGACATGGATCGCGACCATGGCATTGGCGTCCACGCCCCAGCCCGCGCGCAGCGACGGATCGCGCAGCGACGGCGACAGCTGCACCGTATCCACCGCGCGTGCCAGCCGCACCACCCGCCGGAAGCCGCGCGCCTGCAGCAGTTCCTGCAGTTCGCGGGTCGGCACCAGGGTGGCGTCGGCGCGGTTGTGGAAACGCCGCATCCAGGCCAGCGCCGTCCCTTCCAGCCACGGCATGCCGTAGTCGTGCATGTAGTGGTCGAAGCGGGTGTGGAAGCCGGAGGCGACCGGAACCCCGAGCTTCGCCGCGGCGCGCAGCGCCGACCAGCCCAGCGGGCCTTCGGTGGCGATGTAGACCGCGTCGGGCGGCGCCTGGCGCCAGTGCTTCAGCAGCTGGCCGGCCGCCGGCAGGCCGAAGCGCAGGCCCGGGTAGCGGGGCAGGCCGGCGCCGCGCATGAGCAGGGTCGCGATCGCATCTTCGGCGGTGTCGCCCGCGTCATCGGCCGCCTGCCGCGGACGCACCACCTCGACCGCATGGCCGCGTGCAGACAGGCCGCGGGCCAGGCCCTGCACGGTGAGGGCGACACCGTTGACCTCCGGCGGCCAGGTTTCGGTGACGAGGGCGTAGCGCATGCGCAGGCTCCGGGTTTTGCCCATCCTGCGCCGCGCCGGTGCAAGCGCGATGACCACGCCGTGACCGCGCGATGACGTCGCACGCTCCTTCGCTCCGCCCCGCTTACACCTCCGCTCGGCCCCCCTTCCGCCACCGCTCCGCCCCCTGTAGGAGCCCACTTCAGGGGGCGACCCCGCGGCGTTGGACCGCAGCGGCGTTCAACGCGCCCACTCCGGAGGCTGCGCGTTGAACGCGGCGTGTCCTGGCGGCGTCGGGTCGCCCCCTGAAGTGGGCTCCTACAACGGCTTTTCGCTAGGGGACACCGCGTCGACGGTGAGCGACAGCACGCCATCGCGCACGCGCGCCTGCAGGCGGTCCCCGGGCGCGGCCTGCGCGGTCGACTGCACCAGCCTGCCGTCATCGGCGCGGCTGAGGATCGAATATCCGCGCGCCACCGTGGCCAGCGGGCTGCACGCCTCCAGCGAGCGTGCCAGCGCGCGCAGCTGCAGCCGGTCGCGCTGCAGTACGCGCGTGATCGCCACCTGCGGGCGCGCCTGCACCCGCTGCAAGCGCGCCTGCAACTGCTGCAGCCGCCGCGCCGGGTGGTGCGCGCGCAGCACCGCCGCGGCATGGCGCAGCTGCGCCTGCCGCTGCTGCAGGCGTTCGCGCCATTGCCCCTGCAGCCGGCGCAGCAGCGCGTCCTGGCGTTGCCGCAGCAGCCGCAGCCGTGCCTGCGGCGATTGCGCCTGCAGCCGCAGCGCGGCGCGGTCGGCGCGCTGCATCGCCTGGACCAGGCGCTGGCGCTGCAGCGATCCGGCGCGCGCCTGCAGCGTGCGCAGCCGCGCCTGCAGGTCGCGGCGGTCGGGCACCAGCAGTTCGGCGGCCACCGACGGCGTCGGCGCGCGCACGTCGGCGACGAAATCGGCCAGGGTGAAGTCGGTCTCGTGCCCCACCGCGGACACCACCGGCACCGGCGAGGCGGCGATCGCGCGCACCAGGCGCTCGTCGTTGAACGCCCACAGGTCTTCCAGCGAGCCGCCGCCACGGGCCAGCAGCACTGCGTCGTAGCGACCGCTGGCGCCGGCGCGGCGCAGCAGGTCGGCGATCTGCGCGGCGGCGGTTTCGCCCTGGACCAGGCTGGGCAGCACGTCCACGTCGAGCAGAGGCAACCGCCGCGCCAGCACGCTGAGCACGTCGCGCACGGCCGCGCCGTTGGGCGAGGTGATCACCGCCAGCCGGCGCACGTAGGCCGGCAGCGCGCGCTTGCGGCCCGGATCGAACAGGCCTTCGGCTTCGAGCCTGGCCTTGAGCGCTTCGAACGCGCGGCGCAGGGCGCCTTCGCCGGCTTCCTCGAGGTGGTCGAAGACGAGCTGATAGTCGCCGCGGGCTTCGTACAGGGTCAGGCGCCCGCGGCCGAGCACCTTCAGGCCTTCGCGCGGGACGAACTTCAGCCACTGGCTCTTGGGCTTGAACATGGCGCAGCGCACCTGGGCGCGCGCGTCCTTCAGGGTGAAGTACAGGTGCCCGGAGCCGGGGCGGGTGATGTTGCCCAGCTCGCCTTCGACCCAGACCAGCGGGAATGCGCTTTCCAGCAGGTCGCGCGCCAGGGTGTTGAGCTGGCTCGGGGTCAGGACGGGATTCTGCTCTGGCATCGTGGCGCGGCAGGCGGCGGGACAGGATAGCGCGGCAGGGAAGGGTGCGTTCGCCGGCCCCGCTTCCTGTAGGAGCCCACTTCAGGGGGCGACCTGGCGAGGTCGGAACGTGGGCGTGTTCAACGCGGCCGCTCCGGGGAGGGGGCGTGGTATCGCGTCGTGGTTTCCGGCGCCGTCGGGCCGCCCCCTGAAGTGGGCTCCTACAGAAAAGCTGCTCGCCGGGGTGCTGCTTTTCTCAACCGCGAGCGCAGGAAAGGCGCGAGTCGTGTTGCGCCAGCGCCCAGGCCACGTGTTCGCGCACCACCGGCGAGGGATGGTCGCGGCGAGATGCCAGTGCAGTCAGGACCGCGGGCGAGGACGGCGCGTTGCCCAGCGCCACGGCGATGTTGCGCAGCCAGCGTTCGTGGCCGCTGCGGCGGATCGGGCTGCCCTCGGTGCGGCGCAGGAACTCGTCCTCGTCCCAGGCGAACAGCTGCGGCAGCGTCGCGGTATCCAGGTCGTTGCGTGCGCGGAAATCAGGTTCGTCGGTGCGCTGCGCGAACTTGTTCCATGGGCACACCAGCTGGCAGTCGTCGCAACCGAAGATCCGGTTGCCGATCGCCGGGCGCAGTTCCTCCGGGATCGCGCCCTCGTGCTCGATGGTCAGGTAGGAAATGCAACGCCGCGCGTCCAGCCGGTAGGGCGCGACGATCGCCTGCGTCGGGCAGACCTCGATGCAGCGCACGCAGGTGCCGCAGTGCGCACTGGCCGGCGGGTCCACCGGCAGCGGCAGGTCGACGTAGATCTCGCCGAGGAAGAACCACGAGCCGCCGTCGCGGTCGATCAGGCAGGTGTGCTTGCCGATCCAGCCCAGCCCGGCGTTGCGCGCCAGCGCCCGCTCCAGCACCGGCGCCGAATCGACGAACACCCGGTGGCCGAACGGGCCGATCTCTTCCTGCACGCGCTCGGCCAGCTTCTGCAGGCGGTTGCGCATCAGCTTGTGGTAGTCGCGGCCCAGCGCATAGCGCGCCACGTAGGCGCGTTCGCGGTCGGCGAGCGTGCGCCAGGCTTCGCCGCCATCGTCGCGGCCGTAGTCCAGGCCGACCGAGATCACCCGCAGCGTGCCGGGAACCAGCTCGCGCGGCCGGCTGCGCTTGTCGCCATGGCGCGCCATCCATTCCATGGTCCCGTACAGGCCCCGCGCCAGCCAGTCGCGCAGGTGGTCCTCGTCCTCGCCCAGTTCCACCCCGGAGATGCCGCAGCGCTGGAAGCCGGATTCGCGCGCCAGTTCGCGCACGCGCCGCGCCACCGCCGCGGGATTGGCGCAGCCGTGGGAGGCGACGGTGGGCGGGACATCGGACATGGCGGAATTATAGGCAGGGGCGCCCTTGCCGCCCCGGCCGACGGGCGCGGACGGACGTGGAGACCGGCGAATGCGCCCTGCCGCTTTCCCGCGACCGCGAACGCTAGAATCGCCATGTGCCCGCCACCTTCGCCCTCCACGATTCCGCCGCTGCGCGCAGCGTCGACCGGCTCGCCACCGCGGCGCTGGGTGGCGATGGCTACGTGCTGATGCAGCGCGCCGGGCAGGCCGCCTGGCGGGTGCTGCTGCAGCGCTGGCCGCAGGCGCAGCGGATCGTGGTCGCCTGCGGTGGCGGTAACAACGGCGGCGACGGCTACGTGCTGGCGCGGCTGGCGCTGCAGTCCGGGCGCCGGGTGCGGGTAGTGCATCCGGCCGATGGCGGTCCGCGCACGGAGCTGGCGCAGCGGGCCTGCACCGCGTACCTGGCCGCCGGCGGGCATGTCGACCTGTTCCCCTGCGCGCTGGACGATGCGGACGTGCTGGTCGATGCGCTGTGCGGGATCGGCCTGGAGCAGGCGCCGCGCGCGGACCTGGCCGTGCTCATCCAGGCACTCGACCGCGCATCGGCACCGGTGTTCGCGCTCGACGTGCCCAGCGGCATCGATGCCGACCGCGGCAGTGCGCCGGGCGCGGCAGTGCACGCGCAATGCACGCTGCAGTTCATCGTCGCGCACGCGGGCCTGCGTACCGGCGCCGCGCTCGACCATGGCGGCGAACGGCTGCTGGACACGCTGGACGTGGATGCGGCGGCCTACGCCGGCGAGGCGCCGCCAAGGGCGCAGCTGCTCGTGGCGCCGGCGCTGCGGCGCTGGCTGCCGCCGCGCCGGCGCGACACGCACAAGGGCGCCTCGGGGCGCGCGCTCTGCATCGGCGGCGACCACGGCGGCGGTGGCGCGATCGTGCTCTGCGCCGAAGCCGCGCTGCGTGCCGGCGCCGGCCTGGTGAGCGTGGCCACGCGCGCCGTGCACGGGCCGGCACTGCTGGCGCGCCGCCCCGAAGCGATGGTGCATGCGCTCGAGGACGAAGCCGCGCTGGCGCCGCTGCTGGACGCAGCGAGCGTCATTGCCTGCGGTCCGGGGCTTGGACGCGCCGCGTGGGGCGAACGGCTGTACCGCCGCGCGCTCGCTGCCGGCAAGCCACTGGGGCTCGACGCCGACGCATTGAACCTGCTCGCCTCCACACCCGGCAGGCCCGCCGAAGCCATCCTCCCCCCGCATCCGGGCGAAGCCGCGCGCCTGCTCGGCTGCGATACCGCCGCCATCCAGCACGACCGCCTCGCCGCCGCCGCGGCGCTGGCCGACCGCTACCGCTGCGCCGTCGTGCTGAAGGGCGCCGGCACGATCGTGGCCGCACCCGGGCGCATCTCCTGCGTGCTCGCCGCGGGCAATCCCGGCATGGCCACCGGCGGCATGGGCGACCTGCTCACCGGCACCATCGCGGCGATGCGCGCGCAGGGCCTGGAAGCGTTCGATGCCGCCTGCGCCGGCGCGCTGCTGCATTCGCTGGCCGGCGACGCCGCCGCGCGCGACGGCCAGCGCGGCATGCTGCCGTCGGACCTGCTGCCGTGGCTGCGCCGACTTGCCAACCCGGAATCCGACTGATGCGCATCGCACTGCCCGACAGCGAGGCCACCGAAGCGCTCGGCCGCGCGCTCGCATCCACGCGGCCGCAGCCCGCGGTGGTGCACCTGCAGGGCGATCTGGGCGCCGGCAAGTCCACGCTCGCCCGCGCGCTGCTGCGCGAGCTCGGCGTGCAGGGGCCGGTCCGCAGCCCGACCTACACCCTGGTCGAACGCTATCCGGTGCCCGGCGGCGAAGCCTGGCATCTGGACCTGTACCGGATCGGCGACGCCGGCGAGCTGGATTTCCTCGGCCTGGACGGCGACGAGGCGACCCTGTGGCTGGTGGAATGGCCCGAACGTGGCGCCAAGTCGCTTCCCGCGGCCGACCTGCGGGTCGCGCTGGCCCAGGACGGCAGCGGGCGCCTGGCCGGACTGGAGGCGGGCACCCCGGCCGGTGCCGCCTGGCTGGCCGCCCTGGCCGACAGTGTCCGTTTGCGGGGCCTTTCTCCCGAGTGACCCTAGGAAGGTCTCCCAGGCCGCGGATTATTAAAGGAAAAGTTCTTGCATTCCCCGGGGCATGGTGCTTGAATCCCGGCCATGCGCCAAGGGATTGCCCGGTTCGATCGATGGGGGGTGGGCTTCGTGCTCGCCGCGCTTGCGTTCGCCGGCAGCGCCTGGGCCGGCGAGGTGGGGTCGGTCAGCCTGGAACAGGGCGCCACCGGCACCCGTGCCGAAGTCCGCCTGTCCGGCGCCGGCGAGTACCGGACCCTGTTCCTGGCCGAGCCGCACCGCCTGGTGTTGGACCTGCCCGACTCGCATGCCGCACGCGGCCTGAAGCTGCCGGCGCCCGCCGGCGTGGTCGCGGCGGTGCGCACCGGCCAGCCGGTGCCCGGCACGCTGCGCATCGTCTTCGAACTGGCTGCCCCGGTGGCGGCGCTGCCGTTGCGCGTGCAGCCGTCGCGTGACGGTGCGCGCCTGCTGATCGAATGGCCGGGCGACGGTCCGGTCGCGGCGGTGGCCGCGACGGGTTCGCTGCCGGGCGCGAACGGTGCCGCGCCTGCGACGACGCAAGCTGCGACCCATGCGGCGGCAACCCCGTCGCCGGCAGTGGCTGCGCCTGTTCCGTCTCCGCCCGCGTCCCTTGCCGTCGCGCCTGGTTCGCCACCGGCCACGCCCGCGCTGGATCCGCGCGCCGAAGCGGCACGCGCCACCGCCCTGCTCACCGCCCGGACCGCGCAGGCGGCGGCGCAGGGCACGGGCGCAGCGGCATCGCCGGCCTCCGTTTCGCCGCGGGAAATCCTCGAAGGCCGCAACCCGGCCGCCGCCGTGGTGGCCACCAGCACGCCGGGCCCGGCCACGGGCATCGCGCAGGGCGTGCAGTCGTCGATCGCGACTCCGCCCGGCGCCGTGGCGACCGCCACCGCGCCGCCTGCCCCCGCGGTGGTGCCGACCCCGGCTCCGGTGCGTCCGGCGTTCTCCACCGCCGGCACGCGCACCCTGGTCGTGGCCATCGATGCCGGCCACGGCGGCCAGGACCCGGGCGCGATCGGCCCCACCGGCAAGCGCGAGAAGGACGTGACCCTGGCCATGGCCCGCGAGCTGGCCCGGCAGGTCAACGCCATTCCCGGCCTGAAGGCGTTCCTGGTCCGCGACTCGGACGTGTTCATCCCGCTGCCGATGCGCGCCCAGCGCGCGCGCGCGGCCAAGGCCGACATCTTCGTCTCGCTGCACGCCGACGCGGCCGAGAACCGCAGCGCGCGCGGCTCCTCGGTGTACGTGCTTTCGACCAAGGGCGCGTCCTCGCAGCGCGCGCGCTGGCTGGCCGACAAGGAGAACGCCGCGGACCTGGTCGGCGGCGTGCGCCTGCAGCAGACCGAGAACATCCTCGCCGGCGTGCTGCTGGACCTGGCCCAGAGCGGGCACATGCGCGCTTCCGAGGATGCGGCCAACCACGTGCTCGGCGGGCTCAAGCGCGTCGGCAACAACCACAAGCCGAACATCGAGCGCGCCAACTTCGCCGTGCTGCGCACCTCGGACATGCCGGCGATGCTGGTGGAGACGGCCTTCATCTCCAACGCCGAGGAAGAGAAGCGCCTGGTCGACCCGGCCTACCAGCGCAAGGTCGCCGGCGCGGTGGTCGATGGGATCAACACCTACTTCACCCGGCAGCCGCCGCCGGGCACGCTGTTCGCCGCGCGCGCCGAGGCCGAGACCGTGGCCATGGCCGGCGGCGCCGGCGGCACGCCCTGATCCTGGCGTCGCCGGCGCGTTCGCGCGCCGGCGGAACCCCCGGCAGCGGCCCCTTTCACGCGTCCCCGCGGCTATCATGGCCACTGTCTTCCATGCCGGCGCCCGCCGCCGAGACGCCGTGCCGATCCGACCGCTTCCGGACACCCTGATCAACCAGATCGCCGCGGGCGAAGTCGTGGAACGCCCGGCTTCCGTGGTCAAGGAACTGGTCGAGAACGCGCTGGACGCCGGCGCGCGCCGGGTCGACATCGACCTGGAAGAGGGCGGCATCCGCCTGATCCGGATCCGCGACGATGGCGGCGGCATCGCGCCGGAGGAGCTGCCGCTGGCGGTGTCGCGGCATGCGACCAGCAAGATCGCCTCGCTCGACGACCTGGAAGCGGTGGCCACGCTGGGCTTCCGCGGCGAGGCGCTGCCTTCGATCGCCTCGGTCAGCCGTTTCCAGCTGTCCTCGCGCCGGCCCGGCGACGAGCACGGCGCGGCGCTGCAGGTCGATGGCGGCCGGGTCGGCGAGGTCGCGCCGAAGGCGCACGCGCCCGGCACCACGGTGGAAGTGCGCGACCTGTTCTTCAACGTACCGGCGCGGCGTAAGTTCCTGCGCGCCGAACGCACCGAGCTGGGCCACATCGAGGAATGGCTGCGTTCGCTGGCCCTGGCGCGTCCGGACGTGGAGCTTCGGGTGAGCCACAACGGCAAGCCCTCGCGCCGTTACCGGCCCGGCGACAGCGAGGCCGGCCTGCGCCTGGGCGAAACCCTGGGCGAGGAGTTCGCGCGCAACGCGCTGCGCGTGGACCACGCCGGCGCCGGCCTGCGCCTGCATGGCTGGATCGCGCAGCCGCACTATTCGCGCGCCAGCGCCGACCAGCAGTACCTGTACGTCAACGGCCGCGCGGTGCGCGACCGCAACATCGCCCACGGGGTGAAGCTGGCCTACCAGGACGTGCTGTTCCACGGCCGCCAGCCAGCCTACGTGCTGTTCCTGGAAATCGACCCGGCGCGGGTCGACGTCAACGTGCACCCGGCCAAGCACGAGGTGCGCTTCCGCGATTCGCGCCTGGTCCACGATTTCGTCTACCGCACCCTGCAGGAAGCGCTGGCGCATACCCGTGCCGGCACCGACGTGGCTGCGGCAGGCACGCACGCCGGCATGGGCGCGATGGCGCCGCCGCAGGCAGGCTCCGGCGCGGGCGCGATGCCGGCATGGACGCCGCGCCCGCAGTCGCTGGGCCTGCGCATGGACGAGGCTGCCGGTGCCTACGCCGCGCTGTATGCGCAACCGCAGGCGATGTCCGCCGGCCAGGCTGGTACCGCACCGGCCTTCGGCGCGCTGCCGCGCCAGGACGTCCCGCTGCCCGCCAGTGACGGCGACGTGCCGCCGCTGGGTTTCGCCATCGCCCAGCTGCACGGCATCTACGTGCTGGCCGAGAACGCCGAAGGCCTGGTGGTGGTGGACATGCACGCCGCCCACGAACGCATCGGCTACGAGAAGTTGAAGAACGCCCACGACGGCATCGGCCTGCGCGCGCAGCCGCTGCTGGTGCCGCTGGCGCTGGCGGTGGGCGAGCGTGACGCCGACGTTGCCGAGCAGGAAGCGCAGACCCTGGCCGAACTCGGCTTCGACGTGACCCGCAGCGGCCCGCAGACGCTGGCCGTGCGCAGCGTGCCGGCGCTGCTGGCGCACGCCGAACCCGAAGGCCTGCTGCGCGACGTGCTGGCCGACCTGCGCGAGCACGGCGCCAGCCGCCGCGTCGCCGCCGCGCGCGACGAGCTGCTGTCGACCATGGCCTGCCACGGCGCGGTGCGCGCGAACCGGCGGCTGACGCTGCCGGAAATGAACGCGCTGCTGCGCGACATGGAAGCCACCGAACGTTCGGGGCAATGCAACCACGGGCGCCCGACCTGGGCGCGTTTCAGTCTGGGGGAGATCGATCGATGGTTCCTGCGGGGAAGATGAGATTCGCCGGCGTCGCCATGGGGATGGCGCTGCTGGGCGTGGCGTCGTTGCTGGCCGGCTGCGGCAAGGACGGCAGCGATGCGCAGGACGCGGGCAAGGCCAGGGTCGACCCGGCGTTCGTGGCCGAACAGCAGGCCTGGCGCGTGCGGCGCGTGGAAGACCTGCTGCGCGCCGACGGCTGGACCAGCCTGGTCGGGCTGCACTGGCTGGAGCTCAAGGCGCATTACGTGGGCAGCGGCGAGCGCATCGGCAATGGCGTGCGCTTTGCCTTCGGCCCGGAGAAGATGGGCATGATCTCGCGCGACGCGGCCGGTCACTGGTGGCTCACTCCGGAAAGCGGGGTCGCGCTCAGCTACAACGGCGAGCCGCTGAAGGGCCGGGTGGCACTGCACAGCGACCAGGATCCGGAGCCGAGCGTGATCGGTTTCGACGAGGGCAAGGGCCAGCTCACCCTGCTGCGCCGCGGCGACCGCAGCGCGCTGCGGGTCAAGCATGCCGATGCGCCGACCCGGTTGCAGTTCGCCGGCGTGCAGTACTGGCCGACCGATCCGGCGTGGCGGGTCACCGGGCGCTTCATCGCCCATCCGGCCGGCAAGACCCTGCCGATCGGCGACATCGTCGGCACCCAGAGCGATTCGCCCAACTCCGGCGTGGTCGAGTTCGAGAAGGACGGCCGCAGCTTCCGCCTGGAAGCGCTGGGCGAACCGGGCCGCGACCTGTTCTTCGTCTTCGCCGACCGCACCAGCGGCCACGGCAGCTACCCGGCCGGCCGCTTCCTCGAAGCGTCGTGGCCGGGCGAGGACGGCAAGGTCGTGCTCGACTTCAACCAGGCCTACAACCCGCCGTGCGCGTTCACCCTGTTCGCGACCTGCCCGTTGCCGCCGCCGGAGAACCGCATCGACCTGGCGGTGGATGCCGGCGAGAAGAACTACGTTTCGCCGGTGAAGCACTGAAGCCGGCGCAGTCGGTCCGCGCACGCCCGGGGCTCGCCCCCGGGATTCCACTCCGAAGGAAAATCCCGATGTCGCGTCCGTTCCCCCTGCTTGCCGCCGCGCTGCTCGCCATTGCCGCCGTGGTGTCTGCGGCCGCGCACGCCGCGCCGCCGGTGCCGCTGCTGTGGAAGGTCTCCGACGCGGACAATTCGGTCTACCTGCTCGGCTCGTTCCACCTGCTGGGCAAGGACGACTATCCGCTGTCGAAGGACGTCGAGGCCGCCTTCGCCGATGCCGAGGCGCTGATGTTCGAACTGGCGCCGGAGGAGGCCAATTCGCCGGCGCTGCTGGCGCAGATGATGCAGGCCGCGCAGCGTACCCGCCCCGGCAGCCTGCAGCAGGACCTCGGTCCGGCGCTGTGGACCGAGCTGGATGCGTATGCCACCCGCAATGGCCTGCCGCTGGCGCAGCTGGCGACGGTGGAGCCCTGGTTCGTCGGCCTCACCGTCGGCCTGCTCGAAATGGGCAAGCAGGGGCTGGACCCGGCGCTGGGCCTGGACCGGCACTTCATGGACGCCGCCGGCCGCGCCGGCAAGCCCGCGGCCGGGCTGGAGCGGGCCAGCGAACAGATCGGCGTGCTCGCCGGGATGAGCCTGGACGAGCAGCGGCAGATGCTGGCCGAAGCGCTGGAAGAGGCGCGCGAAGGCCCGTCGAAGACGCGCGAGCTGCACGCGGCCTGGCGTGCCGGCGACGTCGCCCGGCTGCGCGACGGGATGGCCGCGGAGATGAAGCGCGAGTACCCGGCGCTGTACCGGCGCATCAACGTCGAGCGCAACAAGGCCTGGCTGCCCAGGCTCGAGGCGCGGCTGGCGGACAAGGACGACGACACCCTGGTCGTGGTCGGCGCCCTGCACCTGCTCGGCGAGGACGGCGTGGTCGAGCAGCTGCGCAAGAAGGGCTACCGCGTCGAGCGCATCTGCTCCGCCTGCACCCCCTGACCCGCGCCTCCTGTAGGAGCCCACTTCAGGGGGCGACCCGGATGCGCCAGGATGCAGCCGCGTTCAACGCGCCCGGTCCGGAGGCGTCGCGTTGAACGCGGTGTCTTCCAGCGGGATCGGGTCGCCCCCTGAAGTGGGCTCCTACAGGTGCGTCGGCGCGGGCTCCATCACGATGCAGTCCACCGGGCAGGCGGGGACGCACAGTTCGCAGCCGGTGCACAGCGGGTCGATGACCACGTGCATCAGCTTGCTGGCGCCGACGATGGCGTCCACCGGGCAGGCCTGGATGCATTTGGTGCAGCCGATGCAGTCGGCCTCCACCACCACGGCGACCAGCGCCGGCTTGTGGCTGCCGCGGCTGCGGTCGTAGGGCAGCGGCGCCACCTGCAGCAGCCGCGCCAGCGCCAGTGCGCCCTCGTCGCCGCCCGGCGGGCAGTGGTCAGTCTTGGCCTCGCCGCGCGCCATCGCCTCGGCGTAAGGGCGGCAGCCGGCATAACCGCACTGGCCGCACTGGGTCTGCGGCAGCAGGCGGTCGAGGCGTTCGACCAGGTCGGCGGAGAGTGTGTCGGGCATGGTGGCAGGTGCGCGCGGCCCGCCATTATCGCCAGCCGTCAACGGACCGGCATGCCCGGCTGCGCGCTGCTGTCGGCGTCCAAGAGCGCCAGCGCGCCGCCGTCGAAACCGGCGGAGAGGATCATCCCTTCGCTCACGCCGAAGCGCATCTTGCGCGGGGCGAGGTTGGCGATGAAGACGACGCTGCGGCCGAGCAGCTTCTCCGGTTCGCCGTAGCTGGCGCGGATGCCGGAGAAGATCTGGCGCTGGCCGAGTTCACCGGCGTCGAGCAGGAAGCGCAGCAGCTTGTCGGAGCCGTCAACGAAGCCGCACTCGAGCACCTTGCCGATGCGCAGGTCCAGCTTCGAGAAGTCCTCGATGCCGATGTGCGGCGAGGCCGCGGCGGTGGCCTGTGCGGTCGCGGTGCCCGTCGTGGGTGCCGCCTTGTCCCCGGCCGGCGTACCGGCGTCGGCCTTCTTGGCTTCGGCCGGCTTCGTGGCGGCCGGCGCGGCGGCGAGGGTGTCCTTGGAGGCTTCGGTCATGGCGTCGATGAGCTTGGGGTCGATGCGGGTGAACAGTGGCGAGTAGCCCGCGGGCAGGGTGCGGCCGTCGAGGTCGATGCGGCGGTCCAACTGCAGCGCCACGCCCAGCCAGGCCTCGGCCCTGGCCACCGTGGCCGGCACGATCGGCTTGAGCACGCCGGCGATGTCGGCGAAGGCCTGCAGCGCGGTACTTAGCACGATGTGCAGTTCCTCGCGCCGCGCCGGGTCCTTGGCCAGCGCCCACGGCGCGGTGCGGGCGATGTATTCGTTGACCTGGTCGGCGGCGGCCATGGCGTTGCGTGCGACCGCGGCGAAGTTGTCCTCGGCGTACAGCGCCGCGGCCAGTTCGTGCGTGTGTGCAGCGACGCTGCCCAGCAGCGCGACCCGCTCGCGCCAGGCGTCGCCCAGGGCTTCGGCATCGGCGGCGAGCGCCGGCGGCGTCCACAGCACGTTGCCGAAATGCGTCTCCAGCAGCTTCGCGCAGCGGCTGGCGATGTTGACGAACTTGCCGACCAGGTCGCTGTTCACCCGGGCGACGAAGTCGGACAGGTTCAGGTCCAGGTCGTCCACGCCGCCGGAGGACTTGCAGGCGAAGTAGTAGCGCAGCGCATCCGGTTCCAGGCCCACGTCCAGGTAGGTGCGGGCCATGATGAAGGTGCCGCGCGACTTGGACATCTTGGCGCCGTCCACGGTCAGGTAGCCGTTGACGTGCAGGCGGTCGGGCTTGCGCAGGCCGTTGCCTTCCAGCACCGCCGGCCAGAACAGGCCGTGGAAGTTGACGATGTCCTTGCCGATGAAGTGGTGCAGCTCGGCGTGGTCGCCCGGCTTGAGCAGGGCCTCCATCGCGGCTTCGTCGAAACCGGCCTTTTCGCCGCTGCGGGCCAGCGCCAGCAGGCTGGAGAAGTAGCCGATCGGCGCGTCCAGCCAGACGTAGAAATACTTGCCCGGGTGTCCGGGGATCTCGAAGCCGAAGTAGGGCGCGTCGCGGGAAATGTCCCAGTCGCGCAGGCCGCCTTCGCCGTCGATCCACTCCGCCAGCTTGGCCTTGACTCCCGGCAGGGCCACGTCGCCGGCCAGCCACTGGCGCAGCACGTCCGAATACTGGCCGAGCTTGAAGAAGAAATGCTCGGAAGCACGCAGCTCGGGCGTCGCCCCGGACACCGCCGAGCGCGGGTCGATCAGGTCGGTCGGGCCGTAGGTTGCGCCGCAGACCTCGCAGTTGTCGCCGTACTGGTCCGGCGACTTGCACTTGGGGCAGGTGCCCTTGACGTAGCGGTCGGGCAGGAACATCGCCCTGGCCGGGTCGTAGAGCTGCTCGATCGAGCGGCGCTCGATGCTGCCGCGCGCGTCCAGCGCCGCGTAGAAGCGTTCGGTGAGGGCGCGGTTCTCGTCCGAATGGGTCGAGTGGTACCAGTCGAAGTCGACGCCGAAGTCCTGGAAGTCGCGTTCGTGGCTGGCCTGGGTCGCGGCGATGAAGGCCTCCGGGGAGACCCTGGCCTTCTCCGCGGCAAGCATGATCGGGGTGCCGTGGGTGTCGTCGGCGCAGACGTAGTGCACGGTGTCGCCGCGCATGCGCCGCGCCCGCACCCAGATGTCGGCCTGGATGTAGCCGACCAGGTGGCCCAGGTGCAGCGGGCCGTTGGCGTAGGGCAGGGCGTTGGTGACGAGCGCGGAGCGGGACATGGGCGGCGTGCGGCTGGGGGGCGGGGATTATCGCATGGGCCAAAAGCAGCGACCCGGCCAGGGCCGGGTCGCGGGGTACGGCGGGCGTGGGGCGGTTACTGCCGCAACCAGGTCTGCGACTTGCAGAGGAAGGCGATGCAGCCGGACACCTCCAGCTTCTTGCCGCCCTCGACCAGCTCCATCTTCGACTTGTAGACCTTGCCCTCGTCCGGCTTGAGGATGGTGCCGCCGGAATACTCGCCACCGCCGTCAGCCTTCATCCCGCGGATGATCTCCATGCCGGTGATCGGCTTGCCCTTGCGGTCGTCCTTGCACTTGTCGCAGAGCGGGTTGGGCTTGCTCGGATTCAGCAGCTCGACGATGTGGCCGCTGATGACGCCGTTGGGCGCCTGGGTGATCTCGACGATGGACTTGGGCTTGCCGGTGTCGCTGTCGATGGTCTTCCAGCGGCCGACGACCGAGTCGGCCGCGCTGGCCTGGGGCGAGGTCAGCGCCAGCGGCAGGGCGAGCAACGAGCAAAGCATGGTGTGGCGTAGGCAGTCGCGCATTGCGGTCTCTCCGGACTTTCGGGTCGAAGCGGCGGGGTGTCCGTCTTTATACCGGCATCCGCAGGCGTACGGAAGCAGTGCCGCCGCACGACGATGGGCGGAGTTCATGCGTTTCAGCATCGCCGGTCGCCCGTTCCATAATAAGCCGATGACTGATCCTTCCCGTATCTATGCCCAGGCCGTCGATGCCCTCAACCAGGGGCGCTGGCAGCAGGCGCTGGCATTGGCAGATTCGCTGCTTTCCGTCGCCGCGGGGCACGCGGGGGTGCATTTCGTCGCCGGCGTGGCCGCCTTGCAGATGGGCGCGATGCCTCGTGCGCTCGGCCACCTGGAGACGGCGGTGCGCCTGAATCCGTCGCGCCCGGACTACGCGGCGCAATGGGCGCGGGCGCTGTCCTCGGCGGCGATGGCGCGCGAAGCGCTGGAAGTCGCCCGGCGCGCGCTGGCCCAGGATCCGAAGGATCCGATGACGCTGGACACCTTGGGCGTCGTGTTCACCCTGGTCAATGCCCACGAAGAAGCGGCCAGGGCCTTCCGGGACGTGGTGGCCCTGCGGCCGGAGATAGCCAGCTATCGCTTCAACCTGGGGACATCGCTGAGCATCCTCGGCGACATGGATGGGGCCGAACGCGAGCACGAAGCCTGTCTCGCGCGGGATCCACGGTACTGGAAGGCGCACCTGGCGCTGGCCCAACTGCGTCGACAGAACGGGCAGTCGAACCACGTCGAGCGCCTGTCGCAGCTTCTGGAACAGGCGCGCGGCGATCGCAACGGGCGCATGTACCTGCACCTGGCGTTGGCCAAGGAACTGGAGGACCTGGGTCGCGAACCGGAGTCGTTCGAGCACCTCCGCCTTGGCAAGCAGGCGGGTGGGGAAGGGCGTAGCTACGACTTCGAGCGCGATCGCGCGATGTTCGACGCGATCATCGGCGCATTCCCCGACGTGATCGACGTCTCGCACGGCCACGACAGCGCGGAGCCGATCTTCGTGATCGGCATGCCGCGGTCGGGGACCACGCTCGTCGAACGGATCCTCAGCAGTCATCTGCACGTCCACTCGGCCGGTGAGCTGCCGAACTTCGGGTTCTTGCTGAAGCGGATGTCCGGCAGCCGGACGCCGGCCCTGCTGGACGCGGATACCCTGCGGGGCGCGGCTTCCATCGCGCCGGCGGACCTGGGGCGGGCCTATGTCGAAAGCACGCGGCCCGGGACCGGGCAGTCGCCGCGCTTCATCGACAAGCTGCCCCACAATTTCCTCTATGCCGGTCATATCGCCCGCGCGCTGCCGAACGCGCGCATCGTCTGCCTGCGCCGCGACCCCGTCGATACGGTCCTGAGCAACTTCCGTCAGCTGTTCTCGCAGGGCTCGCAGCAATATGATTATTCATTCGACCTGCTCGACAGCGGGCGCTATTACCTGCAGTTCGAGCGGCTGATGGCGCACTGGCGCCAGGTGCTGCCCAACCGGATCCTGGAAATCGGCTACGAGGAGATCGTCGACGATCAGGAATCATGCACGCGCCGCCTGTTGGCCTTCTGCGGCCTGCCCTGGGACGACGCATGCCTGGCCTTCGAGCGGAACGCGGCACCCGTCGCCACCGCCAGCCTGGCGCAGGTACGTTCGCCGCTCTACCGGACATCGATGCTGCGCTGGAAGCGCTACGAGGCGCAGCTCGCCGAACTGTTGTCGCTGTTGCGTGAAGGCGGCATCGCGGTCGATTGAGCGCGTCCGGCCGGTTCCGCACGGCAGTGCCGGTCGATTCGACCGGGGACGAAAGAAAGGGGCCCCGCCGAAGCGGGGCCCCTGGAGTTGCTCGGGCCGGTTCGCGGGCCCTTGCAGTTACTGGCCGAACATGTAACGCACTTCGAAATAGACCGCACGGCCGTACACGCTGTAGTTGAAGCTGTTGTACGGCGCACCGGTCGTGCCCGGATAGCTGTCGTCCTCGGGAGGCATCTCGTTGGTCAGGTTGGTGACCAGCGCCGACAGTTCCAGGTTGTCGAGAGCCTGGTAGGTCAGGCTGGCGTTGAAGGTCGTGAAAGCATCCAGCTTCCCGGCACCCGGAGCGTCGAAGCCCGTGCTGCTGATCGAGGCGCGGTAGTTCGGCGTCTCGCCCATCCAGTTCATGTACAGCGTGGTCGACCAGTCGTTCTTCCGCCAGGTACCAGACAGGGTCGCGCGATCCTGCGGATCGGTGCTGTAGTACGGATCGTCGAGGTAGTCGTTGGTCGGGTCGCCTTCGTAGATAGTGCGGTCGTGCTTCAGGATCCGCGTGTAGTTGCCGTCGAAGGCGAACGTGCCCCAGCTGGCCGTATCCAGTACGTAGTTGAAGGTGCCCGTCACCGCCTCCATCTGCCGCTCGGAGACGTTGATCTTCGGGGTGTAGATCTCGGACACGAAGTTGTTGCTGGCCTGGCGGGTGACCTGCGACAGCGCCTGCACGCAGGTCGGCGAGTTGATGTCGTCGATGCCGGCGCGGCAGCGGTACTCCTGGTACATCAGGCCGTTGGCGCTCTGCTGGGTGACCTCGTTGTCGATGTCCCAGCTGTAGTAGTCGGCCGTGAACGACAACGAGTTCGTCGGGGCCCACACCAGGCCGACGTTCCACACGTCCGCGTTGATCGGCTCGAGGTTGACGTTGCCGGACTGGGTGCCGAACACCTGCCTGCTCGAGAGCTGCGACGGGCACTGGTCGATCTGGGCCGGATCCTGCGGATCGTAGCCGGCCTGGCTGCACAGGTAGTAGTCGGTGACGAAGGTGTAGAAGCCGCTGACGCCCTGGAACTGGTCGGACAGTGTCGGCGCGCGGAACGCGGTGCCGTACTTGCCGCGGAACATCAGGGACTCGATCGGACGGAACTCCATGCCGATGCTGTAAGTCGACTTGTCGAGCGTGTCGCCGCCCTCCGGGCTGAACGAGTCGTAGCGACCCGAACCGGTGATGGTCAGCGTGTCGAGCACCGGCATGCGCAGCTCGGCCGTCGCGGCATAACGGTCGCGTTCGCCACCGCCGGCCACCGATGTGGTGCCCCAGATGGAACCGTCGAAGTAGCGCGGGTCCGGGGTGTAGTCCCACGTCTGCTGACCCCATTCCAGCGCGACCGCGAGGCCGGCGTCGCCGCCCGGCAGCGAGAACAGCGTGGAGTTGGTCACCTGGGCGCGGAGCATGGTGTCCGAGGTCTCGGAATTGCTGGTCGCGTAGCCGGTGAAGCTCTGGAAGTCCTGGCGACCCGAACCGGTGATGGTCAGCGTGTCGAGCACCGGCATGCGCAGCTCGGCCGTCGCGGCATAACGGTCGCGTTCGCCACCGCCGGCCACCGATGTGGTGCCCCAGATGGAACCGTCGAAGTAGCGCGGGTCCGGGGTGTAGTCCCACGTCTGCTGACCCCATTCCAGCGCGACCGCGAGGCCGGCGTCGCCGCCCGGCAGCGAGAACAGCGTGGAGTTGGTCACCTGGGCGCGGAGCATGGTGTCCGAGGTCTCGGAATTGCTGGTCGCGTAGCCGGTGAAGCTCTGGAAGTCCTGCTGCGTGATCGGCTGGTAGAACGCAGCGTAGTCTGGCGTGAACACCGGGTAGTTGCCGAAGTACGGGTCCCAGCCCTGTTGCGGACCCAGCACCCTGTTCTGGAAGAAGTCGTTGATCGCGTCGGCCCAGCGGACGAAGCCGCGCTCTTCCAGCTCGTAGCGGGTGTAGGTGCCGCCGAAGTCGTAGCTCCAGTCGGACTCGCCGAAGTAGCCCTTCACGCCCAGTGCGGTCTGGTAGGCATCGCTGACGTCGAAGGCCATCGAATTGCGGAAGCCCTCCCGACCCATGTCCTCCGGAGCGAAGGCGCGCTGCAGGTTGATCAGTCCGTCGACGTCCGGATCGTAGAAGTAGCCCCACTTCACGCCGGTGCCCCACCAGGTGTAGTTGGAGCCGACGTGGTAGCCGACCTTCTCGTGGCTGTACAGCAGGTCGGCGTACAACTGGGTGCTGTCGTTGAAGTCGTAGGTGACGTGGCCCATGAACTGGGTCGCGTCCTTCTCGTTCATGAGGGTGCGGTAGCCGGGCGTGAAGAACGAGCCGCAGTACTCGCCGAAGCTGGCGCCGGGCCGCACCTGCTTGTCCACGGTGCCGTCGAACAGGTGGTCGACGTTGGCGCAGTCGGCCGCCTCGGGCGGCAGGCTCACATAGCCGAAATTACCGAGGCCTGCGTTGCCGATGTCCTTGTAGCCGTACACCAAGAAGTCGCGGCTGGCGACCGGCGGCGAGGTGCCGTTGGGGTTGAACTGCTTGGTGAGGTCGCGCTGGAAGCCCCAGATCGGGCTGCGCGTTTCGTACTGCAGGCCGGCCACGCCGTTGAGGCGGCCGTCGAAGGCGGAGAAGCCGTCGGCGATGCTCACGCGAAGGCTGTTGCCGCCGCCTTCGGTGTAGGTGCCGCCGCGGATGTTCAGCATCGCGCCGTCCATCTGCTTCTTCAGCTTGATGTTGATGACGCCGGCGATCGCGTCCGAGCCGTACAGCGAGGACTGGCCGCCCGGCAGGATCTCGATGGATTCGACCAGGTCGATCGGAATGTTGCTGATGTTGTTGAACGTGTCGCTGCCGTTGTAGAGGGCCGGGTAGTTGGCCATCGGGCGACCGTCGATCAGGTACTTGGTGTAGCCCGGGTCGAGGCCGAACATGCCGATGGTTTCGGCGCCCTGGGTGAACGATGCCGAGGTCTGCGAGCCCTGGACACCGCCCGTGGACACGGAGGCATGCTGCAGCACGTCGGCGACCGAGGTGAAGCCGCGCGAGCGGATGTCCTCGGCGGAGATGGTCATCACCGGCGAGAAGGTCTCCAACTGGGTCTGCGGAATCAGCGAACCGGTCACGACCACCTTGTCGAGGGTCCTGGTGTCGGTGTCGGGTGCTTCCCCAGTGGCCTCCTGGGCCAGCGCAGGCGCCATCATGGGCAGGGTCAGCGCGGAGAGCAGTGCGATGCTCAAACGGTTGCGTTTGCAACGTGACACGGGGGTATTGGTCATGAGGATTCCCTATGGCATTGTTTTTTTTAAGGCGACCCGCCCAAGGGCGAAAGCTGAATAGGACCATGACAGCGGGGTCCTGTCCCGAAGTTAACACGCTATTAATTCCACGTGCATCCATTTGACACAATGGTCCCGTCGTCAGCTGGCCGTCCAACCGAATGAAATCCGTTTTTGACCCGATTCCCGAACTGCAGCGCCTGCCTCTGCCGCAGGGCATGCCGCTGGCTCCCCCCTTGGCGCGCTGGGAGGTGCAGGCCGTGGCGGGCGGGTGCCGGGTGGCCGTGCAACTTGGTTTTCCTGCCGGGATGGAGCTGGATGGGTGGCTGCGCGAGTCCGTGGCCAGGGTGGTCGGTGCGCACGGCCTGGCCCTGGCCGGTCTTGACGTCAGCAGCCGGGTCGCGGCGCACGCGGTGCAGCCCGGCCTTTCGCCGGCACCGCGGATCCGCAATGTCATCGCCGTGGGCTCGGGCAAGGGCGGGGTCGGCAAGTCCACCACCGCCGTGAACCTGGCCCTGGCCCTGCAGCGGCTGGGGGCGAAGGTCGGCGTGCTCGACGCGGACGTCTACGGCCCCAGCGTGCCGGCCATGCTCGGCCTGTCCGGGCGCCCGGAGAGCCCGGACGACAAGTCGATCGAGCCGATGCGCGCGTTCGGGGTGGAGGCGATGTCGATCGGCCTGCTGGTGGACACCGACACGCCGATGATCTGGCGCGGGCCAATGGCCACCTCGGCGCTGACCCAGCTGTTCAGCGACACCCGCTGGGGCGACCTGGACTACCTGCTGATCGACCTGCCGCCGGGCACCGGCGACATCCAGCTGACCCTGGCGCAGAAGATCCCGGTGGCCGGCGCGGTGATCGTGACCACGCCGCAGGAGATCGCCACGCTCGATGCGCGCAAGGCACTGAAGATGTTCGAGAAGGTCAACGTGCCGGTGCTGGGCATCGTCGAGAATATGGCGGTGCACGTGTGCAGCAACTGCGGCCATGCCGAGCACCTGTTCGGCGAGGGCGGGGGGCGGGCGATGGCCGCGCGCTACGGCGTGCCGCTGCTGGGCTCGCTGCCGCTGGACCTGCGCATCCGCGAGCAGGGCGACGCCGGCATGCCGGTGGTGGCCGCGGCGCCGGATTCGGCGCCGGCGCAGGCCTACCTGGCCGCGGCGCAGGCGATGGCCGCGCAGCTGGCCGCACGGCCGCGGGCCTCGATCCCGATCGCCTCCAGCCTGGCTTGATTCCCTTGTAGGAGCGGGCATGGCCGCGACACGGGCGTCCGGACCATATGGGCCGTCGCCTGTGCCGACGGCGTCGTGTCGCGGCCATGCCCGCTCCTACAAGGGAAGCGGGCTCGGCTAGAATCGGCGGTTCCCGGGCCGTCGCGCCCCCGGGAACACCGCATGAGCATCAAGAGCGACCGCTGGATCCGGCGCATGGCCGAGCAGCACGGGATGATCGAGCCGTTCGAGCCGGGGCAGGTCAAGCATGCCGCCGACGGCAACCGCATCGTCAGCTACGGCACCTCCAGCTACGGCTACGACGTGCGCTGCTCGCGCGAGTTCAAGGTGTTCACCAACATCAACTCCACGATCGTCGACCCCAAGCACTTCGACCCGAAGAGCTTCGTCGACATCGAGGCCGACGAGTGCATCATCCCGCCGAACTCGTTCGCACTGGCGCGCACGGTGGAGTTCTTCCGCATCCCGCGCGACACCCTGGTGGTGTGCCTGGGCAAGAGCACCTACGCGCGCTGCGGGATCATCGTCAACGTGACCCCGCTGGAGCCCGAATGGGAAGGGCACGTGACCCTGGAGTTCAGCAACACCACGCCGCTGCCGGCGCGGATCTACGCCAACGAGGGCGTGGCGCAGATGCTGTTCTTCCAGTCCGACGCGGACGATGTCTGCGAGACCTCGTACAAGGACCGCGGCGGCAAGTACCAGGGCCAGACCGGCGTCACCCTGCCGCGCACCTGAGCGCGGCCACCTGGCCCCCCACCAACAAAAGGGGACGGAGGCAATTAATCGGGATTAATTGCCTCCGTCCCCTTTTGTCTTCACTTGCGCTTGAGCAGCAGGCCCACGCCGACCGCGACCAGGATCGCCGGCCACCACGTGGCCAACAGGCTGCCCAGCCCGCTATCGATCCATCCCAGGTTGCGGGCGAGGAGGAGCAGGCCGAGGATGATCAGGATGAGCGCGGAGACGACGTTGGAGCCCATGGCGTTCGGATTCGTGATTGCGGACGGGCGCCTATCCTAGCCGCGAACGCCACGCCGCGGTGAGCGCGGCGAGCGCATCGGCTTCGTGGCGCACCGCCGCGCCGCTGCCCCAGACCGGGCCGGGCCAGGCCGCGTCGCCGGCATGGCGGCCGACCAGGTGCACGTGCAGCTGGCGCACGATGTTGCCGAGCGCACCGATGTTGAGTTTTTCCACGCCTGCTTCGGCGCGCAGCAGGTGCGAGACCTGGTTGATCTCGGCCAGCAGCAGGCGCTGCTGGCCGCCGTCCAGCTCGATCCACTCGGTGGCGCCGGATACGCGCGGCACCAGCAGCAGCCAGGGGAAGCGGGTGTCGTCCATCAGCCGCACCTGGGAGAGCGGGCCGTCGGCGATGAACACGCTGTCGGCGGCCAGGCGCGGATCGAGTTCGAAGGCCCCGCTCATTGCAGGTGCTCCGCGAGGAAGGCCACGCTGCGTTCGCGCGCCAGCCGTGCGCTGTCCTTGTCGTAGGCCTTCGGGTCGACGTCGCGGTTGAAGGCGTGGCCGGCCGGGTAGGTGAACACCGGCATGGAGGGCAGGCGCTGCCGGTGGGCCTCGACGGCCTCGGGCGCGATCGAGGAATCGTGTTCGCCGAAGTGGAACATCACCGGCGCCTTCGGTGAGGCCACCCGCGCCGGATCGTCGAGGCAGGGCAGGTTGCGCGCGCCGTAGTAGCTGACCGAGGGCAGGCCCAGCTCCAGCGCCGAGAGCATCGCCACGGTGCCGCCCCAGCAGTAGCCGACCGTGCCCACCGCGGTGTTCGCCTGCAGCGCAGCCAGGTGCGTGCGCAGGCGTGCCGCGGCGGATTCGACGATCGCCAGCGCACGATCCATGCCCAGTTGCCCGACCAGTTCGCGGCCGCGGGCGAAGCCGGCCTCGTCGTAGCCCAGCTCCACGCCGCGTTCGACCGGGTCGAAGAACGCCGGCGCCAGGACCGCGTAGCCTTCGGCGGCATAGCCGTCGGCCACCTCGCGGATGTGCGGATTGACGCCGAAGATCTCCTGGACCACGACCAGGCCGGCTTTCGGCGCGCCGGGCGGGTCGGCCTGCCAGGCGGCGATGCTGCCGGCGGGGGTGTCGAGCTGGATCCACTGGCCCATGGCCTGCTCCCTGGTTCGGTCGGGCCCCATTATGGGCTCCGTCTTTGCAGGGCCGGACGTGCCGGCTGCCCCGCCGGCTTGCCGATGGGGGCAGGGCAGCGGGGACGCCCCATCCCATGAAGGCGGCGGCGGGGCGGTGGTCCGGGGCGGTACAGGCGCGGCCGGTATAATTCCGCGCCCCGGCGGTGCCGGGCCCGCCACCCTCCCGGCAGCCAGTCCAACGCCCCATGTCCCTGCAGAACCCCAAAGTCGGCTTCGTCAGCCTCGGCTGCCCGAAGGCGCTGGTCGATTCCGAACGCATCCTCACCCAGCTGCGGGTGGAAGGCTACGACCTGGTCCCCAGCTACGACGACGCCGACGTGGTGGTGGTCAACACCTGCGGCTTCATCGACTCGGCGGTGGCCGAATCGCTGGATGCCATCGGCGAGGCGATGAACGAGAACGGCAAGGTCATCGTCACCGGCTGCCTGGGCAAGCGCTCGGAACTGATCCGCGAGCAGTACCCGGACGTACTCTCGGTCTCCGGCCCGCAGGACTACGGCAGCGTGATGGAAGCGGTGCACAAGGCGCTGCCGCCCAGACACGACCCGTTCGTCGACCTGGTGCCGGACTACGGGATCAAGCTGACCCCGCACCACTACGCCTACCTGAAGATTTCCGAAGGCTGCAACCATCGCTGCAGCTTCTGCATCATCCCGTCGATGCGCGGCGACCTGGTGTCGCGCCCGGTCGACGAGGTGCTGCGCGAGGCCGAGCGGCTGGTGAAGGGCGGCGTGCGCGAACTGCTGGTGGTGTCGCAGGACACCTCGGCCTACGGCGTGGACCTGAAGTACGCCGCGCGCAGCTGGCGCGGCCGCGAGTACCAGACCCGGATGAAGGCGCTGTGTGAGGGCCTGTCCGAGCTCGATGCCTGGACCCGCCTGCATTACGTCTATCCGTATCCGCACGTGGACGACGTGGTGCCGCTGATGGCGGAGGGGAAGATCCTTCCGTACCTGGACATCCCGTTCCAGCACGCCAGCCCGCGCGTGCTCAGGCTGATGAAGCGTCCCGGCGCGGTCGACAAGACCCTGGAGCGCGTCCAGCGCTGGCGCGCGATGTGCCCTGAGCTGACCCTGCGCTCGACCTTCATCGTCGGCTTCCCCGGCGAGACCGAGGCCGAGTTCGAGGAGCTGCTCGACTTCCTCGATGAGGCGCAGCTGGACCGCGTCGGCGCCTTCGCCTACTCGCCGGTGGACGGCGCAGCGGCCAACGCGCTGCCCGATCCGGTGCCGGAAGAGGTGAAGCAGGAGCGCCTGGCGCGTTTCATGGAGCGCCAGGGCGAGATCTCGGCCGCGCGGCTGGAGGCCAAGGTCGGCAGCGTGCAGCGTTGCCTGGTCGACGTGCTGGACGGCGAGCTGGCGATCGCCCGCTCGATGGCTGACGCGCCAGAGATCGACGGCGTGGTCCAGATCCAGGACGGCCGCGATGCCGGCCTGCAGGTCGGCGAATTCGTCGACGTGCGGATCATGGGCAGCGACGAGCACGACCTGTACGGCGAGGTGGAATACGCCGGAACCGCCGGCGACGCCTCGCCGCTGGGCCTGCGCCTGGTCTGACCTCCACGACCGGCGTCCCCTGTAGGAGCCCACTTCAGGGGGCGACCCGATTCCACCGGATTGTGCCGCGTACAACGCGCAGCCGCCGGATCGGTCGCTTTGTACGTGGCTGTGATCCTGGTCCGTCGGGTCGCCCCCTGAAGTGGGCTCCTACAGGGGGGTCACGAGGGGTCCGGGTACTCGACGGCGACGATGGCGAACCGCGCCGGGCCGCCGGGCAGCTGCGCTTCGACCTCGTCGTCGATGCGCTTCTTCAGCAGCGCCCGCGCCAGCGGCGAATCGATGCTGATCCAGCCGGCCTGGGCGTCGGTCTCGTCCGGGCCGACGATGCGGTAGCGCGCCAGCGCGCCGCTGTCCACGCGTTCAAGCTCCACCCAGGCGCCGAAGAACACCGCATCCGGATCCGAGGGCGCCTGCTCGACCACCTTCAGCGCCGGCACCCGCTTGCCCAGGTAGCGCACGCGCCGGTCGATCTCGCCGAGCTGCTTCTTGCGGTAGGTGTACTCGGCATTCTCCGAGCGGTCGCCTTCGGCGGCGGCCGCGGCCAGCGCCTTCACCACTTCCGGCCGCTTCACCCGCCACAGCTCGTCGAGCTCGGCCTTGAGCCGGTCGTGGCCGGCGCGGGTGATCAGCGCGGTGCTCTTCTCGGGTGGCGGACGCCAGCGGGACATGTCGGGTTTCAGCGTTTCTTGCCGCCGAAGATGCCGCCTAGGATGCCGCGCACGATCTGGTTGGTGATGGTGCGCGCGGCCTGCTTGCTGGAAGCCTCGATCACGCCTTGGCGGCGGCCGGTGCCGAACAGGACGTCGCTGACCGCCTTGCCGAAGCCGCCTTCCTCCTGTTGCGGCTGCGCGCGCCCGCCACGCGCCGCGCCACCACCGGTGCCGCGCGCCGGCGGCGCCTGCGCGGCATCGCTCGCGGCCTGGGCGCGGGCGGCCAGTTTTTCGGCCGCCGATTCGCGGTCCACCGCCTGGTCGTACTTCGCCCCGACCGGGCTGCCGGCACGCACCCCGGCGCGCTCGGCGTCGGTGATCGCACCCATCCGGCAACGCGGCGGCGCGATCTTCGTCTGCTGCACGGGCGAGGGCACGCCCTTTTCCTGCAGGGTGGAAACGAGCGCCTCGCCGGTGCCCAGCTGCGACAGGGTCGCGGCGACATCCAGCTTCGGGTTCGGCACGAAGGTCTCGGCCGCGGTCTTCACCGCCTTCTGGTCGCGCGGCGTATAGGCGCGCAGCGCGTGCTGCACGCGGTTGCCGAGCTGGCCGAGGATGTTGTCGGGCACGTCGTCCGGGAACTGCGAGCAGAAGTACACACCCACGCCCTTGGAACGGATCAGCCGCACCACCTGCTCGATGCGCTGCTGCAGCGCCGCCGGCGCATCGTCGAACAGCAGGTGCGCCTCATCGAAGATGAAGGCCAGCTTCGGCTTCTCCAGGTCGCCGACTTCGGGCAGGTTCTCGAACAGCTCCGACAGCAGCCACAGCAGGAAGGTCGCGTATAGCCGCGGCTTCAGCACCAGCTGGTCGGCGGCGAGGATGCCGATCACGCCGCGGCCGTCGTGGTTGACCCGCATGATGTCGGCCAGCTCCAGGGCCGGCTCGCCGAAGAAGCCTTCGCCGCCATCCTGCGACAGCCGCAGCAGCGCGCGCTGGATCGCCGCCACCGACTGCGCGCTGACCAGGCCGTATTCGGTGGAAACGTCCTTGCGCTCCTCGGCGACCAGGTTGAGCAGGGCGCGCAGGTCGTCTATGTCCAGCAGCAGCAGGCCGCGGTCGTCGGCCAGCTTGAACACGATGTCCAGGATCCCGGCCTGGGTGTCGTTCAGCTCCAGGATGCGCGAGAGCAGGGTCGGGCCCATCTCGCTGACCGTGGTCCGCACCGGATGGCCGAGCCTGCCGTACAGGTCCCAGAACAGCACCGGGCTGGCCGCAGGCGCATAGCCTTCCACGCCCAGCTCGGCCGCGCGCTGCAGCAGCTTCTCGTTGCCGTCGCCGGCCACCGCCAGCCCGGCCACGTCGCCCTTCACGTCGGCCATGAACACCGGCACGCCGATCCGTGAGAAGCCCTCGGCCAGGGTCATCAGGGTCACGGTCTTGCCGGTGCCGGTGGCGCCGGCGACCAGGCCGTGGCGGTTGCCGTATTTCGGCAGCAGGTGGACCGGGATGTCGTCGGTGATGCCCTTGCCCAGCAGGATCGGATCCATTGATCGCCTCGTGGCGGCAGTCGGCCGCGGTTGCAGGGGATTCTAGCGGGGTGGGCCGGTGGCAGGGCGCGGCTTGCCGCCCGGTGCCGGCGGCGGCTACCCTGCCCAACGTTCCTGCTGCTGATGTCGTGTCCGATGTTCTCCGTTTTCGTGCGTTATCGCCGGCCGCTGGCCGCGCTCCTGTTCCTGCTCTGCCTGTCCCCGTCCGCGCTGGCGCAACGGGTGTCCGCGAAGGACAAGGCCGCCGCCGACGTACTAGTCCAGCGCATGTCCGCCGCCGAGCAGCGTTACCGCGACGCCCTGGTCCTGGCCGGCAACGGCGATCCCCGCGGCATGGACGAGGGCAACGCCGCGCTGGAGGACATGGAGGACGTGGTCGCCGCCTGCACGAAGCAGAAGGGCTGCCCGATGTCGGACCTGCTCGCGGCCTGGAAGCGGTTGCTCAAGGCCGAGGTCGATGCGGCCGACGATGAAGACCCGGGCGAGGACGAACTGCTCGAGGCCGACACCGCGCTGGCCGCCGACATCCCCGAGGCCGCGCGCACCCTCACCCTGCTGGGCGACGACCGCCGCCACGCCTTCGACCGCATGGTCGAGTACAACCCGGCGATCCAGGCCGGCATCCGCCGCTGGCTGACCGACATGCGCCCGGCGCTGATGAACAGCTACGAGAACTACCAGTACATGCGCCACCTGATGTGGCCGGAGTTCGAGCGCCGCGGCCTGCCCGAGGCGCTGCTGTTCGGGATCATGGCCAAGGAATCCAACGGCCGCGTGCACGCCACTTCGCGCGCCGGCGCCGCCGGCCCGCTGCAGTTCATGCCGGCCACCGGCCGCCGCTTCGGCCTGGGCCCGGACGGCACCGGCTTCGACAGCCGCTACGACCCGCGCAGCGCGGCGATGGCCAGCGCCGCCTACCTCAACGAGCGCCTGCAGCAGCTCAACAACGACCTGGAACTGTCGCTGGCCGGCTACAACGGCGGCGAGGGCAGGGCGCTGCGCGTGCACCGCGCCAGCGGCGGCAGCGGTTTCTGGAACGCCTCGGTCTACGACCAGTTCCCGGCCGAGACCCGCGACTACGTGCCGATGGTGGTCGCCGCGGCATGGATCTTCCTGCACCCGCGCCAGTACGGGGTGGTGTTCCCGAAGGTCGACGCGCATCCGGCGACGTTCAAGCTGTCGCGCGCGGCGAGCATCTACGAGCTGACGATCTGCCTGGGCAACAGCGGCACGCGCGACGGCTACATGCGCACGCTGCGCAACCTAAACCCGCGCTACGAGGCCGAGGTCTGGATCCCGGCGGGGACCACGCTCAACGCGACCACCCGGATCGCGGGCCTGTACCACCGGCATTGCGCCAGTGGTGCGCGCGCGAACCTGGCGCGTGCGCTGGTCAACGCCGACGTCAACACGGCGATCGTGCGCGACGGGCCGGCGGGCAACGTGGCGGTGGGCGACGTGACCCAGTTGCCGAGCGAGGTCGCGCCGCAGCCGGCGCCAGCGGCGAAGAAGCCGAAGGCCCGCAACCACAAGGTGGCCAAGGGCGACACCCTCAACCGGATCGCGCAGCGCTACGGCTGCGACCTGAAATCCCTGGCCCGCGCCAACGCGCTCAAGGCCCCCGGCTACAGCGTGCGCGTGGGCCAGCAGCTGAAGCTGGAAGGCTGCAGCGGCTAGGACGGACTGCAACCTGCAACCGCAGGTACGCAGGTACGCAGGTACGCAGGCAGGCGGGAAGGCAACGCAAGGCAAGGCGAAATCGAGACAAAGGCGGCGGGTGTCGTTGGCTCCGGACGGAGTCCGCCGGCGCATGGGGGCATGGCCAACCCCTCGGGACGACATCCTGTCTTTACGAGGGGCCGTGGCACATCCATGTGCCACTTGGTCCATGCCCCCATGCGCCGACGGCCTTCAGGCGCGTTCGGGTTCGCGCCTGCGGTTCGGGAACAGACAAATCCCGTTCCCGACCCGATCGCCTTTACTTCCTGTAGGAGCCCACTTCAGGGGGCGACCCGGAAGCGCTGGATCGCAGAAGCATTTGACGCGGGCATTCCGGAGATTGCGCGTTGACCGTGGCGTCTCCAGGTAGCGTCGGGTCGCCCCCTGAAGTGGGCTCCTACAGAAGAGCGCAACGAGTGCTGGCGATTCCGCTGTTGCTTGCAGCGCAGGTCGAACCGCACGGCGCATGCCCCAACGTGCCCGAAGGCCGTCGTTGCAGTGGGGTATGGCCCAAGTGGCACATGGATGTGCCACGGCCCTGAGTAAAGACAGGATGTCGTCCCGAAGGGTGGGCCATACCCCGCTGCAACGGCGGACTCCCCCCGAAGCACGCGAGCCAGGCCTTTGCAGTTGCAGTTGCCCTTGCGACGACACCCGCCCCCGCTACGACACCCGCGTCAGCCTCTGCGGTAGGCCAGCGCCTGCCCCAGTTTCACCGGCGATTCCGCGTCCAGCCCCGGTGCCAGCGTCGCCGCGCCCGGGGGCAGCAGCACGATCACCGTGGAGCCGTAGTTGAAGCGCGCCATCTCGGCGAAGCGCTCCAGCACGATGCCCTTGCCCCGCCAGTCCTTGCGCACGACCTCGTCGGCGTAGTCGGGGATCTCGACCCCGCTCCACACCGTTTCCACCCCCGACACCAGCAGCGCCCCGACCATCACCGACGCCATCGGCCCGAAATCGGTGTCGAAGTGGCACACCAGCCGCTCGTTGCGCGCGAACAGGCCGGACACGCCACGCACCGCCGCCGTGCCCACGCTGAACAGCCGTCCCGGCACGTGCACGGTCTCGCGCAGCGTGCCGGTCCACGGCATGTGCACGCGGTGGTAGTCGCGCGGCGACAGGTACACGGTGGCGAAACTGCCGCCGGCGAACACGCGCGCCGCCTGCATGTCGCCCAGCAGCTGGGCGGCGGTGAACGAGCGGCCCTTGGCCTGGAAGATGCGCCCGTCGGCCTCGATCGCGCCGAGCTGGCTGATGTGGCCGTCGGCCGGCATCAGCAGCGCGCGCGGATCCGGATCGGGCGTGCGCGCGCCGGGCTTCAGCGCGCGGGTGAAGAATGCATTGAAGGTCGGGTAGGCGGTCGCATCCGGCTGTGCCGCCTCCGCCAGGTCCACGCCGAATCGGCGCACCACGGTGTCGATCAGCGCCTGCTTCAGCCACGGGTCCTGCGAATACGCCGCGCTGCGCGCGATCGACGACAGCATGCGGTGCGGCAGCACCCGGGTCAGCGCGGTCACCAGGCTCAAGGTGCGCGCTCCGCTGCGGTCAGCCGGGCCAGGTCGTCAGCAATCGCCTGCGGCTGGAATGGCGGGCGGATCAGTCCGGCCAGGCGGCCCTGCGGGTCGAGCAGGGCGATGTTGGCCGAGTGATCGACGCTGTAGTCCTGCGGGTTCCGGTCGAAGTTCCTCCCGGGCACCTTCATGAACACGAAGCCGATCGAGGTGGCGAACTTCTCCAGCGCCGGCACGTCCGCTGTCGCGGCCAGGGTGTCCGGATGGAACGCGTGCGCGTACTCGCCGGCCTTGCCCGGAGTGTCGCGCTCGGGGTCCACCGACACGAACAGCACGCGCGGGCGGGTCGATTCAGGCAGGGACTGCCACTGCTTCTGCGCCTGCGCCAGTTCGGACAGGGTGGTCGGGCACACGTCCGGGCAGAAGGTGAAGCCGAGGAACGCCAGGGTCCAGTGCCCGGCCAGTTCGCCCGCGACCAGCGGCGTGCCGTCGGACTGGCGCAGGTTGAAGGCCGGCAGCTCGCGCGGCTGCGGCAGCAGGGTGACGGTCTGCAGCGCAGGCGCGGCGGGCGCGTTGTCCGCGCCGAGGAACCGGTAGGCGGCCAGCAGCCCGAGGCCGGCGAACAGCGCGGCGACCAGGATGTAGACGGAAGTGCGGTTGAACATGCGCGGGTGGTCCGGGGCGGCGTCGTGGCCGGCCATGATACCGGCCCGGGCGCGGCCGGCCGGTGAGCGGGATGCGCAACGCGGGGAACGGCACGGCCCTGGAGCGGCCCGGAACGTGGCCACGCACCGCCTGGCCTATAATTCCCGCCCCTTCCGACCCAGCCGCCCGTGCGGCGCCGCGCCATGACCGCCGACCCGGCCGCCGAGCTGCACACGATCATCGACCTGATCCGCTACGGCGGCAGCCGCTTCAACCAGGCCGGGCTGACCTTCGGCCACAGCTACGACAACGCCATGGACGAGGCGACCCAGCTGGTCCTGCACGCGCTGCACCTGCCGCACGACCTCAGCCCGGTCTACGGGCAGTCGCGGCTGACCACCGCGGAGAAGCGCGCCATCCTGGCCCTGTTCCAGCGCCGCATCGACGAGCGCGTGCCCGCCGCCTACCTGACCGGCGAGGCCTGGTTCGCCGGGCTGAGCTTCAAGTCCGACGCGCGCGCGCTGGTGCCGCGTTCGCCGATCGCCGAGCTGATCGAAGGCGGCTTCGAGCCGTGGCTGGGCGGGCGCGAAGTGCGCCGCGCGCTGGACCTGTGCACCGGCTCGGGCTGCATTGCCATTGCCATGGGCCACCACAACCCGGACTGGCAGGTCGACGGCGTGGACATCAGCGACGACGCGCTGGCGCTGGCCGCCGAGAACAAGGCGCGGCTGCATGCCGACAACGTCACCCTGCTCAAGTCCGACCTGTTCGCCGGCCTGACCGGCCGCCACTACGACCTGATCGTCACCAACCCGCCGTACGTCACCGACGACGAAACCGACGCGCTGCCGAAGGAATATTCGTACGAGCCCGAACTGGGCCTGCGCGCCGGCCCGGACGGACTGGACCTGGTGCTGAAGATCCTGCGCGACGCCCCGATCCACCTGTCCGAGGACGGCCTGCTCATCTGCGAGGTCGGCGAATCGGAGCGGCACCTGGTGAAGCTGCTGCCGGAACTGGACCTGGCCTGGATCGAGTTCAAGGTCGGGCAGATGGGCATCTTCGCGGTGGAATGCCGCGACCTGATCGCGCACAACGCGCGCATCGCCGAGCTGGCCGCCGCGCGAGCCTGAGTCCGGCGCGGAGGCCGCAACCGTTACCGCGGCAACATTTCCGGCCCGCCTGCCGCACTGCAGCAGAGCCCGCCGATATGCGATCCTTGCCCGTCCTCCACCGGATCCATGCGCGGGGCGCGCCTTGAGCAGCAACACCTTCGGCAAGCTGTTGTCGGTCACCACCTTCGGCGAATCGCACGGCCCGGCCATCGGCTGCGTGGTCGACGGCTGCCCGCCGGGGCTGGAGATCGCCGCGGAGGAATTCGCCCACGACCTGCAGCGCCGCGCCACCGGCAAGAGCCGCCACACCTCGGCGCGGCGCGAGGCCGACGAGGTCGAGATCCTCTCCGGCGTGTACGAGGGCCGCACCACCGGTACCCCGATCGCGCTGCTGGTGCGCAATACCGACGCGCGCAGCAAGGACTACGCGGACATCGCCGCGCAGTTCCGCCCCGGCCATGCCGACTACACCTACTGGCAGAAGTACGGCATCCGCGACCCGCGTGGCGGCGGCCGCAGTTCGGCGCGCGAGACCACCATGCGCGTGGCCGCGGCGGTGATCGCGAAGAAGTGGTTGTGGCAGCGCCATGGCGTCAGCGTGCGTGGCTTCCTCGCCCAGCTCGGCGAAGTGAAGCCAGCCGGCTTCGACTGGAGCGCGGTCGAGGACAACCCGTTCTTCTGGCCGCACGCGCCGCAGGTGCCGGAGCTGGAGGCGTACATGGACGCGCTGCGCAAGTCCGGCGACTCGGTCGGCGCGCGCGTCACCGTCGTGGCCGACGGCGTGCCGCCGGGCTGGGGCGAGCCGATCTACGGCAAGCTCGACGGCGAACTGGCCGCGGCGCTGATGGGCATCAATGCGGTCAAGGGCGTGGAGATCGGCGACGGCTTCGATGTCGTGGCGCAGAAGGGCACCCGGCACCGCGACCTGATCGCACCCGGTGGCTTCGCCAGCAACCATGCCGGCGGCATCCTCGGCGGCATTTCCACCGGGCAACAGGTGCTGGCCTCGATCGCGCTCAAGCCGACCTCCAGCCTGCGCCTGCCGGGCCCGACCGTGGACGTGCATGGCGATCCGGTCGAGGTGATCACCACCGGCCGCCACGATCCCTGCGTCGGCATCCGCGCCACGCCCATCGCCGAGGCGATGGGGGCCCTGGTGCTGATGGACCAGGCGCTGCGCCACCGTGCCCAGTGCGGCGACGTCGGCGAGGTGCCGCCGCGGATCCCCGCCGGCAGCGGCGCGGTCGGCCCGGACCCGGGCGAAAGCGGGCAGGGGGGCTGAGCACGGCGATGGCCGTTCCGCGTCCCCGCGTCTGGGTATCGCAGCCGCTGTTCGACGACATCGTCGACCAGCTCGCGGTGCACTGCGAGGTGGACGCAACCGCACAGGTCACCGCGCACGCGCCGGCCGATGTCGCCGCGCACCTGCGCACGGCGGACGGCGCGCTGGTCACGCTCAACGAACGCATCGGCGCGACCGAGCTGGCCGCAGCGCCGCGGTTGCGCGCGATCGCCAACGTCGGCGTCGGCTACAACAACCTGGACATCCCGGCCCTGGACGCGGCCGGCGTCATCGCCACCAACACGCCCGATGTCCTCACCGAAACCACCGCCGACACCGGCTTCGCCCTGCTGATGGCCGCCGCGCGCCGGATCACCGAATCGGAGCGCTGGCTGCGCGAAGGGCAGTGGGGCCAGTGGTCGTTCTCGACCATGCTCGGCAACGACATCCACGGCAGCACCCTGGGCATCCTCGGCATGGGCCGGATCGGCCAGGCCATCGCCCGCCGCGGCCACCACGGCTTCGGCATGCAGGTGCTGTACCACAACCGCTCGCGTCTGCCGGAAGACGTCGAGCGCCGGCACGGCGCCCGCCATGTCGACTTCGACACGCTGCTCGCGCAGGCCGACCACCTGGTGCTGGTGCTGCCGTACTCGCAGGCCAGCCACCACATCATCGACGCCGCGGCGCTGGCGAAGATGAAGCCCACCGCCACGCTGGTGAACATCGCCCGCGGCGGCCTGGTCGACGAGCCCGCGCTGGCCGACGCACTCGCCAACGGCCGCCTGGCCGCCGCCGGCCTGGACGTGTACGAAGGCGAGCCTGCCGTGCGCCCGGAACTGCTGGCGCTGCGCAACGTCGTGCTGACCCCGCACATCGGCAGCGCCTCGCTGGCCACGCGCCGGGCGATGGTGCAGCTGGCGGTGGACAACCTGCGGGCCGCGCTGGGCTTCGGCCCGGACGCCGGCCACCCGCCGACTCCGGTGACCGCGAAGACCACCACCGGCAAAGCCGGCATCGCTGCCATTACCGGCGCCGGTGCGGGCAACACCGCGGCCGGCAAACGCCAGGGAACCTCCGCCTGACCCGACGCAGCATCCGGGTCCGCACAGGCAGGAAGGTTCCCCGAACCCGGACCGCACGCGCGCAACGCGCGACCCGCAAGCCATCGCACCGAATCCCCGAGAAGAAGACACCCCCATGAGCACTGCAGAACGTCGTTTCACCGTCGCCGTCGTCGGCGCCACCGGCGCGGTCGGCGAGACCATGCTGTCGATCCTGGCCGAGCGCCAGTTCCCGGTCGGCGAACTCGTCGCCCTGGCCTCCGAGCGCTCCGCCGGCGGCGAGGTCGAGTTCGGCAACCGCAAGGTGCCGGTCCGCGACCTGGCCACGTTCGACCCCAAGGGCGTGGACATCGCCCTGTTCTCCGCCGGTGGCAGCGTGTCGAAGGAGTACGCACCGAAGTTCGCCGCCGCCGGCGCGGTGGTGATCGACAACTCCTCGGCCTTCCGCTACGACGACGACGTGCCGCTGGTGGTGTCGGAGGTGAACCCGGAAGCGGCGAAGCAGCGCCCGCGCGGCATCATCGCCAACCCGAACTGCTCGACCATGCAGATGCTGGTCGCGCTGGCGCCGCTGCACCGCGAATACGGCATCGAGCGGATCAACGTGGCCACCTACCAGTCGGTCTCCGGCGCCGGCCGTTCGGCGCTGGAGGAACTGGGCCGGCAGACCGGCTCGCTGCTCAACTTCCAGGACGCCGACCCGCAGCGCTTCCCGGTGCAGATCGCCTTCAACCTGATCCCGCACATCGACGACTTCCTCGACAACGGCTTCACCAAGGAAGAGATGAAGCTGGTCTGGGAGACGCGCAAGATCCTCGGCGACGACAGCATCCAGGTGAACCCGACCGCGGTGCGCGTGCCGGTGTTCTTCGGCCATTCCGAGGCGGTGGCGATCGAGACGAAGAAGAAGGTCACCCCCGAGGCCGCGCGCGAACTGCTCGAGCGCTCGCCGGGCGTGGAAGTGGTCGACGAGCGCAGGGCCGGCGGCTACCCGACCCCGGTCACCCACGCCTCCGGCAACGATCCGGTGTACGTCGGCCGCATCCGCGAGGACTTCTCGCACCCGCGTGGCCTGAACCTGTGGATCGTCTCCGACAACATCCGCAAGGGTGCCGCGCTCAACGCCGTGCAGGTGGCAGAGCTGGTGGCGCGGGAAGGCTGAGTCGCCCGCACCTGCCGCCCCGGCTTTGGCCGGCGGCAGGTGCATCCCGCTCGACTCGCCGCGCTCAGCCGTGCGTACCCCCCTGTAGGAGCCCACTTCAGGGGGCGACCCGGAAGCATCGGCCCACAGCCCCGCTCAACGCGACCCACCCGGAGGATTCGCGTTGACCGCGCCGTCCTCCAACGGCGTCGCGTCGCCCCCTGAAGTGGGCTCCTACAATGGCGGGGCGTTCCGTTATAGTGCGGCGCATGGAAAAGAGGGGACGGGGCGCCAGGCGCCCGTGGCACTGGTTGCTTGCGATCGGCCTGTCGCTGCTCAGCGGCGGCGCGATGGCGCTTGGCCTTGGCCAGATCCGGGTGCTGTCGGCCCCGGGTCAGCCGCTGCTCGCTGAGATCCCGATCATCTCCAACGAGCCGGGCGAGCTGGAAAACGCGCGCGCGCGCCTGGCCTCGCCCGAGACCTTCGCCCGGGTCGGCCTGCAGCCGCCGACCGGGCTGGTCAACGACCTGCAGTTCGAGATCACCGCCGACGCCCAGGGCAGGGCGGTGGTGCGCGTCACCAGCAGCGCGCCGGTCGACGTGCCGGCGCTGGCCTTTCTGGTCGAGGTCGACTGGGGCCAGGGCCGGCTGGTGCGCGAGTACTCGGCGCTGGTCGCCGCGCCGCAGACCGCCGCGGCGATCGAACAGCCGGTGATCGAAGCGCCGCAGGCGCTGCCTTCCGACGCCATCATCCGCGAGCCGGCCCCGGTGCCGGCACCGCCCGCCGCAGCCGCGCAGGTGGACACCGTGCCACCCGCGCCGGCGCCGCAGCCACCCGCTCCGGCACCCGCGCCGCGCCCGGCGCCCGCCATCGCCGCGCCGGGCGAGGCCCTGGTTCGGGTCGAGCGCGGCCAGACCCTGTCGCAGATCGCCGCCGGCATGGACCGCGGCGGCCACAGTTTCGACCAGGCCATGGTGGCGCTGCTGCGCGCCAATCCCGAGGCCTTCATCGGCGGCAACATCCACCGCCTGCGCAGCGGTGCGGTGCTGCGCATGCCGGCGACAGCCGATTTCGAACAGGGCGATGCGGCCAGCGCCTCGGCGCTGGTGCGCGAGCAGACCGCGCAGTGGCGGCAGGCGGCGCGCCCGATCGTGCAGCCCGCCGACAGCGGCACCACGCCGGCGCCCGCGGCCACCGCTGCGGCACCTGCACCGGCGCCGGCCGCGCCGACCGCACCTGCCGCAACGGCAGGCGCGCGGCTGGAAATCGCACCGGCGGTCGCGGCCGCCGGTACCCAGGCGACTGAATCCGGACTTGGCGCCGGTGGCGAGGGCGACATGCTGGCAAACGAACAACTGCGCCAGGCCCGGGAAGACCTGGCCACGCGCGACTCGGAACTGCAGGAACTGCGCAGCCGGGTCGAGGAGATGGAGAAGCTGCAGCAGCAGCAGCTCAAGCTGATCGAGATGAAGGACAGCGAGCTGGCCGCCGCGCAGCAGGCGCTGGCGCGCAGCAACACCGCCACCGCCGCGACGCCGGCGGGCGATGCGTCTACGCCGGCCTGGCTGTGGGGCGGCGCTGGCCTGCTGCTGCTCGCCGGGCTGGCCTGGTGGCTGGCGCGCCGGCCCAAGCCGATGCCGATCCCGGTCGCCCGCGGGCGCGGCTTCGATGCCGCCGAACTGGCCGCCGCGCTGCCGCAGGCGGCCGCGCCGGTGGTCGACGATGAAGACGATGACGACGACGCGCCCGTTCCCGCGCACGACCCGCGCGACGAAGCGGCCACCTATCCGGCCGAGCAGCACCCGGACGACGCATCCGCGGTGCCGGCCTGGCACACCGGCGCCGCGATCGGCCTGGCGCCGCTGAACCCGGCACCGGCCGGCCGCGAGCGCCTGGAGCTGGCGATCGCCTACCTGGACCTGGGCGACGTGGACACCGCGCGCAGCCTGCTGCACGAAGTCGCCGCCGGCCAGGACCCGTCCGCGCGCGACGAAGCGGCCCAGCTGCTGCGCGAGATCGGCTGAGCGGACGAGCGGCGGCCATGCGTTACGCCCTGGGCGTCGAATACGACGGCGGCGGCTTCCAGGGCTGGCAGGGACTGGGCCCGTCGGGCCCGCCGACCGTGCAGGCTGCGCTGGAACGCGCGCTGTCCTCGGTCGCCGACCAGGCCATCACCGTCACCTGCGCCGGCCGCACCGACGCCGGTGTCCACGCCGAATGCCAGGTGGTGCATTTCGACAGCACCGCCGAACGCGATCCGCGTGCCTGGACCCTGGGCACCAGCGGCCGCCTGCCGCCGGCGGTGTGCGTGCGCTGGTGCGTGCCGGTGCCGCTGGAGTTCAACGCGCGCTTCTCCGCGCGCGCGCGCCGCTACCGCTACCGCCTGGTCAACCGCCAGGTGCGCCCGGCGCTGTACCGCTCGCTGCTGGCCTGGGAACGTCGTCCGCTGGACGCAGGGGCCATGCACCGCGCCGCGCAGGCGCTGCTGGGCGAGAACGACTTCAATGCCTTCCGCACCGTGCACTGCCAGGCACCACACGCACGCCGCGACCTGCAGGAGATCGTGGTGCGCCGGGTCGGCGAGGTGGTGGAGATCGAGGTCCAGGCCAATGCATTCCTCCATCACATGGTCCGCAATATCGTCGGCTCGCTGCTCGAGGTCGGCGCGGGAGCGCAGCCGGAAGGGTGGATCGGGGAACTGCTGGCCGGCCGCGACCGCACCCTGGCCGGACCGACGGCACCGCCGCAGGGGCTGGTCTTCCTGCGTCCGCTGTATCCGCCAGAATGGGGCCTGCCCGCGGAGGTGACCCTGTGAACCGCACCCTCTACCGCACCCGGATCAAGTTCTGCGGCATGACCCGCCCGGGCGACGTGCGCCTGGCCGGCGAGCTGGGCGTGGACGCGGTCGGCTTCGTGTTCGCAGACGGCAGTCCGCGCCGGATCACGCCGGCCGAGGGGCGGCAGTTGCGCCTGGCGCTGGCGCCGATGGTCGGCGTGGTGGCGCTGTTCCGCGACAACACCGCCGCCGACGTGCGCGAGGTGGTGCGCCAGGTGCGCCCGGCGCTGCTGCAGTTCCATGGCGACGAGGACGACGCGTTCTGCCGCGGTTTCCGCGTGCCGTGGATGAAGGCCATCCCGATGGGCGGCGGCGAGGCGTGGGACGCGCGCGCCTTGCAGCAGCGCTGGCCCAATGCCGACGGTTTCCTGTTCGATTCGCATGGCAAGGGGGGCGCCGGCGGCACCGGGCATGCGTTCGACTGGAGCCGGATCCCGACCGGGCTGCACCGGCCGTTCGTGCTGGCCGGAGGCATCACCCCGGACAACGTCCACGACGCGATCCTGGCCACGTTGCCGTGGGCGGTGGACGTGGCCAGCGGGATCGAGGCGGCACCGGGGATCAAGGACGGCGAGAAGATGCGGCGCTTCGTGGCTGAAGTGCGCAAGGCCGACTGCGCGGCCGATTAGCCCCTCCAGGCGTGGCCTGGCGGATGCGTTCGAACCCTTCGCCCTGGAATCCGCCTCATGCCTGTTCCGCTGAGCAAGCGTCCCGCCAGAAAAGCAGCGAAATCCAGTGTCCGTGCGAAGGCGACCTCGCGCGCGCGGCGCGCGCCGCTGCGGGTCGACCTGGCGTTGCAGGGCGGCGGCGCGCACGGCGCCTTCACCTGGGGCGTGCTCGACCGCCTGCTGGAAGAGGAGTGGCTGCAGATCGATGGCATCTCCGGCACCTCGGCCGGAGCGATGAACGCGGCGGTGCTGGTGGATGGACTGGACCGGGGCGGGCGCGAGGGCGCGCGGCAGGCATTGGCCGCGTTCTGGCGCGCGGTGTCGGATGCGGCGCGCTTCAGCCCGCTGCAACGCGGGCCGCTGGACGTGCTGCTGGGCCGCTGGAGCCTGGAGGGCTCGCCGCTGTTCGTGGGCATGGACCTGGCTTCGCGGCTGTGGTCGCCGTACGACCTCAATCCGTTCGGGATCAATCCGCTGCGCGACATCCTGGAGCGCTCGATCGATTTCGAGGCGCTGGCGAACTCGAAGACGCGGCTGTTCATCACCGCCACCAACGTGCGTACCGGCCGTGGCCGGGTGTTCCGCAACGCCGAGCTGACCCCGGACGTGCTGCTGGCCTCGGCCTGCCTGCCGAACATGTTCCAGGCGGTGGAGCTGGACGGCGAGTACTGGTGGGACGGCGGCTATTCCGGCAATCCGACCATCACCCCGCTGGTGCGCGATTGCGACTCCAACGACACGATCCTGGTGGCGATCAATCCGGTCGAGCGCGAAGGGCGGCCGACCACCGCGCGCGAGATCCTCAACCGGATCAACGAGGTCTCGTTCAACGCCGGCCTGCTCAAGGAGCTGCGCATGATCGCGATGCTGCGCCAGGTGGTGGACGCGGGCAATTGCGAGGGCGCGCGCTGGGCGCGGATGCGCATCCACCTGGTGCGCAACGAGCTGGCCGCCGAGCTGGATTCCTCGTCGAAGATGAATGCCGAATGGGCGTTCCTGACCATGCTGCACGCCGAGGGCCGGCGCGCGGCGGAGGCGTTCCTGGAGCGCGACGGCGGCAACCTGGGCAAGCGTTCGTCGGTGGACCTCGACGTGCTGCTGGACGGAGTCTGAGCCATGGGGCTGCTCGGCATCCTCGTCGGCCTTGGCCTGCTGGTGTTCCTGTCCTATCGCGGCTGGAGCGTGCTGCTGCTGGCGCCGGCGGCGGCGCTGCTGGTGGCGCTGTTCTCGGGCGAGCCGCTGCTGGCGCACTGGACGATCACCTTCATGTCCAGCGCCGCCGGTTTCATCGCCCAGTTCTTCCCGATCTTCCTGCTCGGTGCGCTGTTCGGGAAGCTGATGGAGGACAGCGGCTCGGTGTCGGCCATCGCCGCTTTCATGACCGAAAAGCTGGGCACGCGGCGGGCGATGCTGGCGGTGGTGCTGGCCGGTGCGCTGGTGACCTACGGCGGGGTCAGCCTGTTCGTGGCGTTCTTCGTGCTGGCGCCGATGGCCGCGGCGCTGTTCCGCAGCGCCGGCATCCCGCGGCGGCTGATGCCGGCGGCGCTGATGCTGGGCACCGCCACCTTCACCATGTCGGCGATGCCGGGCACGCCGGCGATCCAGAACGCGATCCCGATGCCGTTCTTCGGCACCACGCCGTTCGCCGCGCCGGGCATCGGCGTGATCGCCTCGGCGATCATGCTCGGCTTCGGGCTGTGGTGGCTGGGGCGGGCCGAAGCGCGCGCACGCGCGGCGGGCGAGGGTTTCGGCGACGCCTTGCCGCTGGCGTCCGATGCGGTCGCCAGCGACGGGCTGGTGCGCGAGCGCGCTTCGGTGGCGCAGGCCTTCGATCCGGCCGAGGTGGGCCGGGGTGCGCCGGAGGCGGGACGGCCGGCGCCGCTGGCGGCGTTTGCGCCGCTGGTGGTGGTGATCGCGGTGAACCTGCTGATGTCGCTGTTCGTGCTGCCGCGGATGGACGTTGCGTTCCTGGCCGAGCCGCGTTTCGGCCCGACCACGCTGCCGGCGGTGGGCGGGGTGTGGTCGGTCTCGGTGGCGCTGGCCGCGGCGATCGTCGCGGTGGTCGCGCTCAATTTCCGCCGCTTCCCCGCGCTGCGTTCCACCGTGGACGCCGGCGCCAACGCTTCGGTGCTGCCGATCCTGGCAGTCGCCAGCCTGGTCGGCTTCGGTGCCGTGGTCGCGGCGATGCCGGCGTTCGCGCTGGTGCGCGACTGGGTGCTGGGCGTCGGCGGCGGGCCGCTGGTCTCGCTGGCGCTGGCGACCAACGTGCTGGCCGGGCTCACCGGCTCGGCCTCGGGCGGCCTGACCATCGCGCTCGATGCGCTGGGGCCGACGTTCATGGAGCTGGCCGAGTACACCGGCCTGTCGCCGGAGCTGATGCACCGGGTGGCGGTGATCGCCGCCGGCACGCTGGACAGCCTGCCGCACAACGGCGCGGTGATCACGCTGCTGGCGGTGTGTGGCTGCACCCATCGCGAGAGCTATCGCGACCTGGCCATGGCCGCCATCGTCGGGCCGATCCTGGCGCTGGTGGCGGTGATCGTGCTGGGGACGTTGTTCGGTTCGTTCTGAGGTGCGCGGCCGAGGCCCGGCGCCGCGTGAAGCGGGGTGCGCGGCAGGGCAGCCGCCGCATGGCACGTGGATTCAGGCGCTGCGCTTGCCCGACGTCGTCGGAAACTGCGCCTCCACCAGGTTCAGCAGCAGGCGCCGGGTCTGCTTGCCGCCGAGACGGTAGGCCATCAGCAGGCGGCGTTCGTCCGGGTCGTGGACCAGTTCGGCGTCCACCGCCGGGACGTCTTCGACCTCGGCCAGGAAGGCGACCGGGCCGCGGCCGGTCGCCAGCCATTCGAAGCACACCCCGGTGACCTGGGCCAGCCGCTCCAGCCGCGAACTGGCCGGCAGCGCGCCCACCGAGCATTCCCAGTTGGCCACCGCGCCGCGGGTCACGCCCAGGCGCGCGGCAAGCGCCTCCTGCGACAAGCGCGCACGCTGGCGGGCAACGCGGATCCGCATCGAGATCTTCATGGGTTCCCCCGCACGTCCCCTGTGCAGTACGGAGAGGGTATCGCTCCGTATGGTTGCGCCGCAATGGGACAAAGGGACGCAAGCGATACTGGCGCAAGGCCGTACACGTGCGCTTGCATGCGCTCGCCCAGCCCTGTCCCGCGTGGGTGCTGCGGCGGGATGCAAGTGATATTGGCTGCATCCACCCCCGTGCATGGCTTGATGGATGCGCTGCCCGTGGCGAGCATCGGAGCGCCCCCTGCTTCGGAATCGAAGCGTGGACGGGTGATCGCCAGGGAACGGGAAGGAAACGATGCAGGAGCTGTTCCGCAAGGAAGCGCTGGAGGCGCGCGGCACGAGTTGGCTCGGCGCGATATCGCTGGCCCAGCCGTTGCGGCTGTGGCTGTTGACCCTGCTCGCGGCACTGGCGGCGCTGGCCGTCGCCGCTTTCCTGGCCCTGGGGACCTACACCCGTCGCTCCACCGTGGTCGGCCAGCTGGTGCCCGTGCAAGGCCTGGCTACCGTGCTCGCGCCCGCCACGGGCGTCGTCGGCCGCCTCGATGTCCGCGAAGGCCAGCGCGTGGATGCCGGCCAGGCCTTGGCCATCGTGGCGATGCCGCGTGCGACCCCCGCGGCGGGAGATACCCAGGCGGCGCTGGAGACGCGCCTGGCCCAGCGCCAGGCCGGCCTGCAGTCGGCGCAGGACGCCCAGCAAGAACAACTGCAGGCCCAGGCCGACGGCCTGCGCCGGCAACTGGTTTCGGCACGCCGCGAACTGGCCCAGACCGAAGCCGAAGTCTCGACCCGCCAGGCGCAGGCGCGGATTGCCGCCCAAACCCTGCAACGCCTGCACCAGCTGCGCGACAGCCGCTACGTGAGCCTGCTGCAGATCGAGCAGCAGCAATCGGCCGCGCTGGATTACGCCGGCCAGGTGCAGGCCCTGCAGCGCCAGGCCAGCGCCGCGCACCGCGCCATCGCCCAGTTGGAGCAGGCGCTGCGCGAACTGCCCGGGCAGCAACAGGTCGTGGCCGCAACCCTGCAGCGCGACCTCGCCTCGCTGGAGCAGGAGCGCGTACAGACCCAGGCCCAGGGTGTGCTGGCGGTGAGCGCTCCGGTGGATGGCGTGGTGGCGACCCAACTGGTCAAGCCGGGCCAAGCGGTGCAGGCCGGCCAGCCGCTGCTGAGCCTGCTGCCGGGCGACGGCAGGCTGGAAGCGGAGCTGCTGGCGCCCAGCCGGGCCATTGGCTTCATCGCGCCGGGCGACCGCGTGCTGCTGCGCTACCAGGCCTATCCGTACCAGAAGTTCGGCCACCACGCCGGCACGGTAGCGCGGATCAGCCGCAGCGCGCTGGGCGGCGGCGAAGCAGGCGAACCGTACTACCGCGTCACCGTGGCCCTGGCCGAGCAGGCGGTGACCGCCTACGGCCGGCCCGAACCGCTCAGGCCTGGAATGCTGCTGGACGCGGACATCCTGGGCGAGGAGCGGCGGCTGATCGAATGGGTGTTCGAGCCGCTTTATTCGCTTAGGGGCAAGGTGGGGGGTGTTTGATCCTCACTGCAGCGACGAGATTGCCGGGTGTTTTCCCGGTCCCATGGCGCAGGGTGTGCGCGAATCCATGATCAAGGAGGAAGGGATATGCGTGAATTGAGCATTGATGACCTGCATGCAGTGAGTGGTGGACTTGAAAAATGCGAGATGTCGACTGCCACGAAAGTGGAGCTCACTGTCATCACGGTGATCAGTCCACTGATCGGGCTGGCGGCAATCGCTGCCTACTATGCAAACAGGGACTGCTGATGAATTATTTTCGAGTAGAGCAAAGGAGTTCGACGTCCCCCCGGTTTTGAGTAGCACGGCGAACTGGAGTCCAATTCCCCAAAGCGAGGAGATTGGACGTGAAGAAGCGCTTTTCCGAAGAGCAGATCATCGGCTTCCTGCGTGAGGCCGAGGCCGG
>NZ_PDWM01000060.1 GCF_010093225.1 Pseudoxanthomonas koreensis
GGGCGGGGGCCTGCGCCTGGGGTGGCGGCTGGGCCGGAGCGGCGGGCGCCGCGGGTGCGGCCGCCTCGCTGGCGCCGGCGTCGGCCGGCTTGCTCACGCGCTTGCGCGCACGCTTCTCGGCGGGTGCGTCATCGCTCCCGGGCGCTTCAGGCAGGGTGTTCTCGGACAAGAGTGCGATTCCTCGCTGGTAGGTGCGAGCGCCCGGTACGGGCGTTGGGATCCTGGTGGGATGGGTGGTCCGGCGGTAACCCCGGACGGAACGCAGCCACGATTGAGTGGCCGGTTTCGGCGACACTAACACCGCGCCGCCTGCCCCGGCAAGCGGGGCGTGGCATCGGTTCAGGCTTGGCGGACCCCGCCGTCCCGGGGGGGGCGCCATTCACTCCGGCCCGTGCCCGGCCGCGTCGGCCGGATGGCGGGCGACCCTCAGGCGAGGGTCTTGTCGATCATCTGGGTCAGCTGGCCCTTGCCGACCGCGCCGACCTGGGTGGCCTGGATCTGGCCGTCCTTGAACAGCAGCAGCATCGGGATCGAACGTACGTGGTAGCGGATCGCGGTGGCGCGGTTCTGGTCGATGTTGACCTTGGCCACCTTCATCCGGCCGTCGTAGGCGTCGGCCAGCTCGTCGACGATCGGCGAGATCATCTTGCAGGGGCCGCACCATTCGGCCCAGAAATCGACCAGGACCGGCTCCTGGGACTGCAGCACGGCGCTGTCGAAATCGGCATCGCCGACGTGCATCACCTTGTCGTTCACTTATATGTCTCCGTGGATAGCCGGCACCGGCCGGCGGGGCGGCAGGCGCCTTTGGGGTAAACTGGGGCGTTTCGCGGAGAAGTCAAGGGGCTACCGCCCCCCGACGGCCGCGCGATCCGACGACGCCCGCAGTGTGCGGCGCGCCGGAAACCTCTGCAAGCCGCCTGCAACGCAACGCTGCGTCAGGGGCACTTTTATTGAAGACTGGATGATGAGCGACAAACCGCTGACCGATGTAGCTTTTTCCTCGTTCGACCTGCACCCGGCGCTGCTCGCCGGACTGGAAGCCGCCGGCTTCACCCGCTGCACGCCGATCCAGGCGCTGACCCTGCCGGTCGCGCTGCCCGGTGGCGACGTCGCCGGCCAGGCGCAGACCGGCACCGGCAAGACCCTGGCCTTCCTGGTCGCGGTGATGAACCGCCTGCTGACCCGCCCGGCACTGGCCGAGCGCAAGCCCGAGGATCCGCGCGCGCTGATCCTGGCGCCCACCCGCGAACTGGCGATCCAGATCCACAAGGACGCGGTGAAGTTCGGCTCGGACCTGGGCCTGCGCTTCGCCCTGGTCTACGGCGGCGTCGACTACGACAAGCAGCGCGAGCTGCTGCAGAAGGGCGTGGACGTGATCATCGCCACCCCCGGCCGCCTGATCGACTACGTCAAGCAGCACCGGGTGGTCTCGCTGCACGCCTGCGAGGTCTGCGTGCTCGACGAGGCCGACCGCATGTTCGACCTGGGCTTCATCAAGGACATCCGCTTCCTGCTGCGGCGCATGCCGATCCGCACCGAGCGCCAGACCCTGCTGTTCTCGGCCACCCTCAGCCACCGCGTGCTGGAGCTGGCCTACGAGCACATGAACGAGCCGGAGAAGCTCGTGGTGGAGACCGAATCGATCACCGCCGCGCGCGTGCGCCAGAAGCTGTACTACCCGTCCGACGAGGAGAAGCTGCCGCTGCTGATCGGCCTGCTCTCGCGCAGCGAGGGCGCGCGGACGATGGTGTTCGTCAACACCAAGGCGTTCGTGGAGCGGGTGGCGCGGTCGCTTGAACGCGCCGGCTACCGCGTCGGCGTGCTGTCCGGCGACGTGCCGCAGAAGAAGCGCGAGACGCTGCTGCGCAAGTTCCAGGCCGGCCAGCTGGAGATCCTGGTGGCCACCGACGTGGCTGCGCGCGGCCTGCACATCGACGGCGTGTCCCACGTCTACAACTACGACCTGCCGTTCGACGCCGAGGACTACGTCCACCGCATCGGCCGGACGGCCCGTCTTGGCGCCGAAGGTGACGCGATCAGCTTCGCCTGCGAGCGCTACGCGATGGGCCTGCCGGACATCGAGGCCTACATCGAGCAGAAGATCCCGTCCGAGCCGGTCACCGCCGAGCTGCTGAAGGCATTGCCGCGGCCCGAGCGGCCGAAGCCGGCGGCTGGCGAGGACGAGGAAGAGGAAAGCATCGGCGAGATCTTCCGCGAGGCGCGCGAGCAGCGCGCCTCCGACGAGGAGCGCCGGGGCGGTGGCCGTTCGCGCGGCGGCCCCGGCGGTCGCGGTGGCCGCAGCGGTGGCGGCGAGCGTCGCGATGGCGAGCGCCGTCCGCGGCGCAAGCCGGCCGACGCGGCTGACGGCGCGGCTGCGGACAAGGCGGCCACGGCTGATGCCGGCGCCACTGTTGCCGGCGAGCAGGGTGCCGCGGGTGGCACCGAAGGCGGTCGCCCGCCCCGTGGCCCGCGTCCGCCGCGTGGCGAGGGCCAGCGCCAGGCCGAAGGCCGCCCGGGCACGCCGGCCGCCGAAGGCGAGCGCGCGCCGCGCAAGCGTCGTCGTCGTCGCCATGGCAAGCCGGTCGACGGCACCGCCGCGCCGGCGCAGGCCCATGGCAAGGACGTGGCGCCGTCGCAGGTGCCGGCCACCCACCAGGCACCGCTGCCGGCGGCGGGGAAGGATTCGTTCCTCGGCCGCATCGGCCGCATCGGCCGCAAGCTGCGTTCGCTGGTCGGCGGCTGACGGCGCCGCTTGGCGGCCCGCCGACGCGCATCGCAGCCGGGCAAGCCCGGCTCCACGAAACGCGGTCGGCGCACACGGCTGTCGCCAGCCCCGCCAGCCCCGGCATAATCGCGGCATGAGCGTGCTGCGATTCGAGAACGTCAGCAAACAGTATCCCGGCGGCCACCAGGCGCTGGTCGACGTCAGCTTCGACGTCGCCGACGGCGAGATGCTGTTCGTCACCGGCCATTCCGGCGCCGGCAAGAGCACCCTGCTCAAGCTGATCCACCTGTCCGAGCGGCCCAGCCGCGGGGCGGTGGTGTTCGGCGAGCGCAACCTGCAGCGCGTGCGCGGCGGCAAGGTGCCGCTGCACCGGCGCGAGGTCGGCGTGGTCTACCAGGACCACCGCCTGCTCACCGACCGCACCATCGGCGAGAACGTGGCCCTGCCGCTGATCCGGCGCGGCCCCCGCCGCGCCGAGATCGGCAAGCGGGTGCGCTCGGTGCTCGAGCGCATGGGCCTGGGCCACCGCGAGAAGGCGCTGCCGACCCAGCTGTCGGCCGGCGAGCAGCAGCGCGTGGGGATTGCCCGGGCGATCATCGCCGAGCCGCGCCTGCTGGTGGCCGACGAACCCACCGGCAACCTCGACCCGACCCTGGCCGCCGAGATCATGGAACTGTTCGCGGGCCTGCCCGAGCGCGGCACCAGCGTGCTGGTGGTCAGCCACGACCTGCCGCTGCTGCGGCGCATGCGCAGGCGCGTGCTGGTGCTCGACCACGGCCGCCTGGTCGACGACATCTCGCCGCAGGACCTGGCCGAATGAACGCCGGTACGAAGAGCGGCGGTACGAACGACGCCGGCACGTCGAAGAACGCCCGCGCCGCCGGCGGTCCCTCGCGCCTGCGCGTATGGTTCGACCAGCACCTGCACGGCCTGGCCTTCAGCCTCGGCCGCGCGCTGCGCAAGCCGTGGGCCACGCTGCTGACCATCGCTGTGATGGGCCTGGCGCTGGCGCTGCCGCTGGGGTTGTCGATCGTGATGGACAACCTGCGCCATTTCGCCGGCAGCGTGCAGCAGTCGCGCGAGATCAACCTGTTCCTGCGCATGGACGTCGACGCCGCGGCGGCGGAAAAGCTCGCCGGCACCCTGCGCGCGCGCGGCGACGTGGCCGCGGTGGAGCTGCGCACGCCCGAGCAGGCGCTGGCCGGCTTCCGCGAGGGCAGCGGCCTGGGCGAGGCGATCGACGCGCTGGGCGACAACCCGCTGCCGACCCTGCTGGTGGTCGTGCCCGGCGGCGCGGATGCCGGCGGCGACGGGCGCCTGGCCGCGGCGCTGGAAGCGCTGCCGCAGGCCGACCTGGTCCAGCACGACGCGGTCTGGCGCCAGCGCCTGGACGCCTGGCTGGGCTTCGGACAGCGCGCGGTCCAGGTGCTGGCGGTGCTGCTGGGCCTGGGCGCGCTGCTGGTGGTCGGCAACACGGTGCGCCTGGACATCCAGTCGCGGCGCGAGGAGATCGGCGTGCTGCAGTTGCTGGGCGCCAGCGACGGCTTCATCCGCCGTCCGTTCCTGTACCTGGGCGCCTGGTACGGGTTCGGCGCCGGCCTGCTGGCGCTGGGCCTGATCGCCGCCGCCGGCATGGCCCTGCGCGAGCCGCTGGCCGCGCTCAGCGCCAGCTATGCGAGCCAGTTCTCGCTCAAGGGTCTGGATGCGCTGCACTCGTCGATGGTATTGGTGGCGACCGTCCTGCTGGGGTGGCTGGGCGCCTGGGCGGTGACCGGCCACTTCCTGCGCCAGACCCGGCCCACGGAGACCTGATGGCCGCGCAAGAACTCAAGCACCTGATCAGCGACGCGCCACGGGTGATGGTCGCCGACGGTTCGCGCCTGGTGCGCAAGCTGATCGCCGACGTGCTCGAACGCGAGCTGCCGGGCGTGCAGGTCGTGGGCTGCGCCAGCATCGCCGAGGCACGCGCGGCGCTGGAAGCCGGCGCGGTCGACCTGGTCACCACCGCGCTGTCGCTGCCCGACGGCGACGGTCTGGAGCTGGCGCGCAGCGTGCGCGAGGCCGCCGGCCAGGCCTACGTGCCGGTGATCGTGGTCTCCGGCGATGCCCAGCAGCACCTGGTCGAGCGCCGCTTCACCGAATTCGTCACCGACTACTTCGACAAGTCGCTGGGCCACGACGCGCTGGCCGAGTTCATCCGCGGCTACGTGCAGCCGCAGCCGATCGTGGGCGCCACCGTGCTCTACGTCGAGGACAGCCGGGTGGTGGCCGAGGCGACCCGGCGCATGCTCGAACGCCAGCAGCTCAAGGTGATCCACGTGCTCACCGCCGAGGAGGCCTTCAGCCTGCTCACCGCCGAGTCGCTGGGCCGGCTCACCGACCGTATCGACCTGGTGCTTACCGACGTGACCCTGAAGGGCGAGCTGAGCGGGCGCGACGTGGTCGAGCGGATCCGGATCGACTTCGCCTACGGCAAGCGCCGCCTGCCGGTGCTGGTGATGACCGGCGACGGCAACGCGCACAACCAGTCCGAACTGCTCAGGGCCGGCGCCAACGACCTGGTGCAGAAGCCGATCGAGGAGCGCCTGCTGGTGACCAAGGTGCTGTTCCAGCTGCGCGTGGCGCGGCTGGACGGCGCGCGGTCGAACTGAGCGCCGCGGCCATGGCCGCGGACGCGGACCGCATCCGCCTGGAGCCGTCGTGGAAGGCGCGCATCGGCGACTGGCTGCTGCGCCCGGAGATGCAGGCGCTGGGCGGCTTCCTGCGCCAGCGCGCGGCGGCCGGGGCGCGGGTGTACCCGCCGGGGCCGCGGATCTTCGCCGCGTTCGACGCCACGCCCTTCGACGAGGTGAAGGTGGTGGTGCTGGGCCAGGACCCGTACCACGGCCCCGGCCAGGCGCACGGGCTGTGCTTCTCGGTGCTGCCGGGGGTGCCGGTGCCGCCGTCGCTGGACAACATCTTCAAAGAGATCGGCCAGGAACTGGGCCTGCCGCGGCCGGACCATGGCTGCCTGCTGCCCTGGGCCCGGCGCGGCGTGCTCCTGCTCAATGCGGTGCTGACCGTGGAGGAGGGCCGCGCCGGCGCGCACCAGGGCAAGGGCTGGGAGGGTTTCACCGACCACGCCATCGAGACCCTGGCGCGCGAGCGCGAGGGGTTGGTGTTCCTGCTCTGGGGCAGCTACGCCCAGGCCAAGGGCAAGGTGATCGATCCGCGCCGTCACCGGGTGCTGAAGGCGCCGCATCCCTCGCCGCTGTCGGCGTACCGCGGGTTCTTCGGCTGCGGGCACTTCGCCGCGGCCAACGAATACCTGGCCCGGCGCGGGCAGGCGCCGGTGGACTGGTCGCTGCCGCCGCGGGCCGAGGTCGAGGCCATGCTCGCCGCGGGTTGAGCGGCGATTGGCCGCGTTGCCCGCACAGTTCTGGCTGTGTATGGGCAGATGTCACAATAGTAGAACAATAAGACTCTGTTTCACGGGTTTATTTCACCGCTGGATGTAATCATCCTTTGCACCAGACCGCCGGCCCGGCCGGCAAACCCATGAGAGGAGCAGCCCATGATCACCCTGCGACCGGCCGCCGAGCGCGGCCATGCCAACCACGGCTGGCTCGATTCCTGGCACAGCTTTTCCTTCGCCGGCTACCACGACCCGGAGCACATGCACTGGGGCCCGCTGCGGGTGATCAACGAGGACCGGGTCGCCGCCGGCCAGGGCTTCGGCACCCACGGTCACCGCGACATGGAGATCATCAGCTACGTGCTGCAGGGCGCGCTGGGGCACAAGGACTCGATGGGCAATATCGAGAGCATCCAGCCCGGCGAAGTGCAGCGGATGAGCGCCGGCACCGGGGTGACCCACTCGGAGTTCAACTACGACCGCGAGGGCACCACCCATTTCCTGCAGATCTGGATCCTGCCCGAGCGCGCCGGGATCACCCCGGGCTACGAGCAGAAGCGCTATGACGAGGCCGAGAAGCGCGGCCGCCTGCGCCTGGTGGTCAGCCGCGACGGCGCCGAGGGTTCGGTCAGCATCCACCAGGATGCGCGGATGTACGCCGGGCTGTTCGACGGCGACGAGCAGGCCCGCCTGGCGCTGGCCCCGGGCCGGCTGGCCTACGTGCACCTGGTCCGCGGCCGGGCCACGGTCAACGGCCAGGCCCTGTCGGCCGGTGATGCGCTGATGTACCGCGACGAGCCGGAGGTCCGGATCGAGGCCGGGCAGGACGCCGAGGTGCTGGTGTTCGACCTGCCGGAGCTGCGGCACTGAGGGGCCCGCCGGCCCTTGAAAGCCGCCATCATGGCCTCACAACCCTTTGGCGGGCGGCAGCGCATCCTCGCCGGGTGCGCTGCGCCGACGTTCAGTCATCGGGTGCAACCCATTGATTCAATGGCGTCTCATCCAGATCTGAGTCGTTGCAGGGATGCAATGCAGGGAACCATTCCCGGCGTTAGCAGTCCAATACCCCGATTGCTAAGATGGACGCCATGACCCAGACCCTCCGCTCCACCAGTCTTGTCGCCAACAACCTGCCGGTCCCCAGCCCGCTGGGGTCGCTGGAGGCCTACATCGGCGCGGTGCACCGGATCCCGGTGCTCACCGTCGACGAGGAACAGGACCTCGCCCGCCGCTTCCGCGACGACGAGGACCTGGACGCGGCGCGCGAGCTGGTCCATTCGCACCTGCGCTTCGTGGTCCACGTGGCCCGCGGCTACAGCGGCTATGGCCTGCAGCTGGGCGACCTGGTGCAGGAGGGCAACATCGGCCTGATGAAGGCGGTCAAGCGCTTCGACCCGGACATGGGCGTGCGCCTGGTCAGCTTCGCCGTGCACTGGATCCGCGCGGAGATGCACGAGTTCATCCTCAAGAACTGGCGCATCGTCAAGGTCGCCACGACCAAGGCCCAGCGCAAGCTGTTCTTCAACCTGCGCAAGGCCAAGACCCGCCTGGGCTGGATGAACGCGGCCGAGGTCAGCGCGGTGGCCCGGGACCTCAACGTCTCCGAGCGCGAAGTGCTGGAGATGGAAGCGCGCCTTTCCGGCCGCGACATCGGCTTCGACGCGCCCGTCGACGAGGACAACGAGCACGCCCCGCCGTCGCCGGCGGCCTACCTGATGGCGCAGGACGAGGATCCCTCGCAGGCCTACGAGCGCGCCGACAGCGAGGAAAACCAGCTGCAGCTGCTGCGCGAAGGGCTGGCCAGCCTGGATGCGCGCTCGCGCGACATCGTCGCCCGCCGCTGGCTGGACGCCGACAGCAAGGTCACGCTGCAGGAGCTGGCCGACGAATACGGCGTCTCCGCCGAACGCATCCGCCAGATCGAGGCGAACGCGATGAAGAAGATGAAGGCGCTGCTGCTGGCGTGACCGCGCCGCGGCCGGACGGGCTTCAGGCGAGCTCGAACTGGCGCACGATCCACGACACCTGGTAGGCCAGCGCGGCCACGACGAAGACGCCGTGGAATGCCGGGCTGCGCACGGCGATCGCCACCAGGCACAGGGCGATGTGGACGAGGTTGCGCACAACGTACTCGCGGCCGAAGCCGTGGAAGTAGCCCGCGCCCTTGATCCAGGTGTCCACGAAGTCCACCGCGTAGACCAGCGCGAGCAGGCCGAAGAACCAGTGCCGCCGCGCGTAGAAGTATTCGCGGTAGTCCGGATATTCGCCGGCGCTGCTGGAGAAGCTGAAGGCGCACAGCAGGTACAGCAGCAGCGCGTACAGCGAGATGAACAGGTAGACGTTGAAGTTCCACGCCGCGACATGGCCGAGGCGGAACTCCCACCACCAGAAGTGCAGCACGTACAGGAACACGAACAGCGACCAGGCCAGGTGCACCCAGTACACCCGGCGGCGCCCGGGCCGTTCCATCAGGTCGGCGAAGTTGCGCAGCAGGTGGGTCAGGCCGAGGCCGACGATCATCCCGATCAGGATGCGGACATGGACGAACAGCGTGGCGGCGTCGTGACCGGGCAGCACAGGGTCGGTGGGTGTCATCGGCGGTCCGCCTATTCGCTTTCCGGCGGCCGCGCCACAGGCAGGTGCCAGCCGTAGCGGATCGCCATGAAGCGCAGGCCGAAGCAGAGCACCGCGCCGAGCACCATCGCCGGGGCCATCGGCAGCCCGGCCATGTACGCCAGCGCGACCACGCTGCCGCCGGCCAGTGCCGCCACCGCGTACAGCTCGGCCTGCAGCACCACCGGCGTGCGCACCACCAGCAGGTCGCGGACGATGCCGCCGCCGATGCCGCTCAGCATCCCCAGCAGGGTCGCCGCGAACGGCGACAGGCCGAACGCCAGCGCCTTGTCGGTGCCCAGCACCGCGAACAGCGCCAGCCCGGCGCCGTCGAACACCTGTACCGGGTTGCGCATCCGCTCGATCGCCTCGTGGCGATAGAAGGTCACCAGCCCGGCCACGATCGCGGTGGCGAGGTAGCGCCAGTCGGCCAACGCCGCCGGCGGGGTGGCGTCGATCAGCACGTCGCGCGCCAGGCCGCCGGACACCGCCGCCGCGCACGACAGCACCAGCACGCCGAACAGGTCCAGGCGATGGCGCACGGCCAGGGTGCCGCCGCTGAGCGCGAAGACGAAGGTACCCATCAGGTCGAACAGCAGGACGACGGTGGCCACGGCGACGGTTGCGGGGACAGGAGCGCAGAGGATCGCAGCGCCACGCGTGCTTGTCATGCCCTGTGGGGGGCTTCAGTAAAGGTCCAGCGGATCCACGTCCAGCGACCAGCGCGCACGGCGGGCTTCGGGCAGCGCGTATATCGCCGGCAGCGCCGCATCCAGCCGCGCATGCAGCGCCGGCCGGCTCGAGGACGACAGCAGCAGCTGCATGCGGTACATCCCGGCGCGGCGCGGCATCGGCGCGGTGACCGGGCCGAGCAGTTCAACCAGCGGCGCGGCCGGACCGGCGGCGGCTGCCGCCTCGCCCAACACATCGCGCGCCGCGCGCAGGAACGCGCCGGCGGCGTCGGCCTGCTGCGCTTCGGCACGCAGCAGCGCCAGGTGCGCGAATGGCGGGAAGCCGGCGGCTTCGCGCTGGACCAGTTCGTCGCGGGCGAAGGTTTCGTAGCCGCCGCCGATCAGGTCGTGCAGCAGGCGGTGTTCCGGATGGTGGGGCTGCCCCCACACCTCGCCGGCGCGCTGCGCGCGGCCGGCGCGGCCGGCGACCTGGATCAGCTGCTGGGCCAGCTTCTCGCCGGCGCGGAAGTCGGAGGAGAACAGGCCTTCGTCGACGCCGACCACGACCACCCGGGTGAGGTTGGGCAGGTCGTGGCCCTTGGCCAGGATCTGGGTGCCGACCAGGATGCCGGGCCGCTCGCCGAGTTCTTCGAGCAGTTTGGCCAGGCCGTCGCGGCGGGCGGTGGTGCCGCGGTCGATGCGCAGCACCGGCCAGTCAGCGAAGCGCTCGGCCAGCAGTTCCTCCAGCCGCTCGGTGCCCACGCCCTGCGGCTGCAGCGCCAGGCTGGCGCAGTCGGGGCACGCCTGCGGCCGCGCCTGGCGGTGGCCGCAGTGGTGGCACAGCAGGCGGCCGCCACCGGCGTGCACGGTCATCGGCGTGCCCTGCAGCGGCGTGCTGCAGCGCGGGCAGTGCGCGCTCCAGCCGCAGTCGTGGCACAGCAGCACCGGCGCGTAGCCGCGGCGGTTCTTGAACACCAGCACCTGGCCGCCGTCGCGCAGCGCCGCTTCGATCGCCTGCAGCGTTTCCGGCGCCAGCCCGGCCTGCAGCGGGCGCTTGCGCACGTCGACTATGCGCACTGCCGGAGGCTTCGCCGCGCCGGCGCGGTGGCGCAGGCGCAGGTGCGCGTAGCGCCCGGCCTGGGCGTTGTGCAGCGTCTCCAGCGACGGCGTGGCGCTGCCCAGCAGCACCGGCACGCCCAGCGCCTTGGCGCGGACCAGGGCGAAGTCGCGGGCGTGGTAGCGGATCCCGTCCTGCTGCTTGTAGCTGGCGTCGTGCTCCTCGTCGACCACGATCAGCCCGGCATCGGGCAGCGGCGTGAACACCGCCGAGCGCGTGCCGACGATGACGCGCGCTTCGCCGCGCCAGGCCGCGGCCCAGACCCGGGCGCGCGCACCGTCGGCCAGGCCCGAGTGCAGCGCGTGCACCGGCACGCCCAGGCGCGCGCGGAAGCGGGCCAGGGTCTGCGGGGTCAGGCCGATCTCCGGCACCAGCACCAGCGCCTGGCGCCCGCGCGCCAGGCAGTCGGCGATGGCGTGCAGGTAGACCTCGGTTTTGCCGCTGCCGGTCACGCCTTCGAGCAGGACCGGGGCGAAGCCGCTGGCCGCGGCGATCGCGGCGATCGCCGCCTGCTGCTCGGGATTGGGCACCGGCCCGGGCCGCGGCGCCGGCGCGATCGCCGCGGCCGGGACCGCGATGCGTTCGGCATGGCCGCGCTTGGCCAGCGCGCGTGCCGCGTCGCGCCAGGTGTCGAGTTCCAGTTCCAGCCGCTCCTCGTCCACCGCTCCGGCGGCCAGCCGCTCGGCCAGGCGTCGGGTGCGGCTGCCCGTGCGCAGGCCGGGCAGCGCGGTGGCGCCGGCTTCGGTCAGGACCCAGGCCCAGGCATGGGTGTCGGGCAGTGGCTCGCCGCCGCGCAGCGTGGCGGGCAGGGCGGTGGCGAACAGTTCGCCGGGCGGGGCGTGGGTATAGCGGCCCAGCCAGCGCAGCGAATCGAGCAGTTCGCCGGAAAACAGCGGCTTGGTGTCGGGCAGGGCCAGGGCGCGGCGCAGCTCGATCCCGGCCTCGGCCGGTCCCACCGCCGCCACCACCCCGGCGAGTTCGCGGTTGCCGAACGGCACCCGCACGCGCTGGCCGACCAGCGCCGGGGTCGCGGCCATGCCGGCCGGCGGCAGGTAGTCGAACAGCCGCGGCAGTGGCACGGGCAGGGCGATCTGCAGGCATGCGTTGGAGGCGGGGCCGGGAACGGGCATCGCGCCAGTCTAAGGCCGGCGACGCAGTGGCCGCCGGGCCCGTCCGCGGCGAGGGGGTGTTTGCGTGGCATTGTTCCGGCCACGGTAGATAAATGGGATGTAAACCTTCGTCACATATCGGATTTTCCGCTTATCCACACAAATTGTGGATAAGTTTGTGCATGAGCGCGATGCTTCACGCCGCAAACACGGCGAATCAGGCCTGTCAGTCAGGTTGGTCAAAAAAGCGCCATGTGGATTTTTTCCAGAAAAATCAGTCTGTTGAGCGTGAAACACGAATGCAGCAAAGCGCGGTAAGGCAAAAAACCGGCGTTTTCCCCTGCGCAGTTTTGCGCTGTGCACAACCGCGCGGCCGGCAACCCTTGTGATTGCGGGCTGGAACAGGCCTTCACGCGTTGTCAAGAGCGATCGCCGGCAGACGTCCACGTATCCTCGGGGCATGCCGGAGTCCTGATGCCCCCCTCCTCCCCGC
>NZ_PDWM01000061.1 GCF_010093225.1 Pseudoxanthomonas koreensis
CCTTGTAGGAGCCCCATTCATGGGCGACCTCGCGCCACCCTGGCCTCCCCGGCGTGTGCAGCGCCCCCTGGATAGGGGGAGGGCTTCCACCAGCAGCCCCGACCGGATTCCGGGTGTCAAGCCATCGCCTGACACCAAGCGTCACTTTATGACAAAAATCGTCAATCCCGCCCCTGTGCCCCCGATCACACAGCAAACGTGCCGCCTGAACGGTCATTCCCCGACCATGACTGGTAGGATGCATCCGCCCGTCGGGGACGGGAACTTGGCACGCTCCCTGCGTCCATTCCCCGCACGTGGCCTCTGCCACGCACTACCCGCGTTCCGGCAAGGACACGGGTCCTGAACAGGCAAGTGTCCTCACCACCAACCGCTCTAGGGGAAACATGATGAAGAACCAGCAGGGCTTTACCCTTATCGAACTGATGATCGTCGTTGCGATCATCGCCATCCTGGCGGCCATCGCGCTGCCGGCGTATCAGGACTACACCATCCGCGCTCGCGTGTCTGAGGCGGCCGTGCTTGCGTCCGGTGCTAAGGCTACCGTCGCTGAGAACATTGCCAACGAGAATGCGGTCAATGCTCAGGCCTGCAATGGCGTCGACCAAACCGCTCCGGCCACCACCAACGTCGCGACCTTCACTTGCACCGGCAATGGCGTGATTACGGTTGGAACTACGGCGAGGGCGGGTTCGGTTACGCTCGTTTACACGCCGAGCCTGGGTACGGGCGCTGCCGGCACCACGTGGCGTTGCACCTCGACGGCTGGTGCGCAGAAGCATCTGCCGGCCGAGTGCCGCGTCGCCGCTAGTCCGTAACTGAGTTTTAGTGGTACTGGTGGAAAGAGAAGGGCCGCAACGATGCGGCCCTTCTTTACATGGAGTGCTGTATGGCCTTTGTCAGCCTCCATGTCTGGAGGGCGGATAGCTTTCTGACTGTGCTACTTCTGGCGTTGGGAACGTATAGGTACCCTGAGTTCCGTCACTCAAGTACCGATTACTGCGGATCTTGATGATCGCGTCACATAAGCTTGCAGGGGGCTTTATGAGAGCAAGTCACGGATTCACATTAATAGAGCTAATGATAGTCGTGGCAACCATTGCCATTCTTTCAGCTATTGCGTTGCCTGCATATCAGGACTACACCATCAGGGCGAGGGTTTCCGAGGCTATCATCTTGGCCAGTGGTGCCAAGGCTACGGTCACCGAAAACGTTAATAACGAGAATGCCTTAACAGCGAATGCCTGTAATGGAGTCGAATCCATGACCACCACTACTGGCAACGTGGCAAGCTTTAGTTGCACCGGTTCGGGTGTATTGACTGTGGCTACCACTCCAAGAGCTGGATCCGTCACTTTGACCTTGGTTCCCAGCTATGCGACCGCGGAACCCGTCAGATGGGGTTGCCAACGTACAGTGGGAGCAGACAAACATGTCCCAGCCGAGTGCCGTGCCGCCGCTGCGCCATGATCTGTCGGCGACAATCGTTGTTGGATGCTAGTTACTCCTGAGATTATCTTTGGCGCAAGCTGCTTTGGGAGGTCTCTGGCATCAGCAAGCACCATGCGCACGGCCAGCCTCGCTGTGTATGTAAGCGTGCAGTGACATCAAGCAAAATGCAGGCAGCTTGAACAAGGTGATTGAATGTCGAGTCAGTCTTCCCTGAGCAGCATTCCGTCCGACATGCTCCACGGAGTGTATTGACCGAAGGGGAGGGGGATGCGCGGTAGGAACATGGCGAGCTTTGCGGGTCTCCTGCTTATTCAGGCCATTCCGCTCATTCAACTTCTTGTAGTCAATCATCGGGGGCTTCCGCCTTCGGAGTTGCTTGTGTTGGCGGGTGCGAGTGTCCTGGGGCTGCTCGTTCAGGCCTTCCTTTTTCTCTTGTGTCCACGCATTTCCTTAGTGCTGGCGGCATCCTTGTCCTTGCTGGCGCTGCTTGAAATATGGTTCATCCGGGAATTCGGCTGGCCGTTGGACGGGAATGCCTTGAGCCTCGTGATCGAAACCAATATCGCGGAGGCACGCGACCTGCTTTGGTCGTTGTCCTTAGGTTGGCCAGTGTGCGCAGTTCTGGTAGTTGCCCTCCTATGTGCGATGGCTTGGCGGCCACCTGTCGCGCAGGGGCAGCTTCGATCGGCCGCCATTCGCCTGCTGATTCTTGCCAGCATGGGGTTGCTTGGCCTGGTCTATCTGGATTGGTTCGAGACTGGGGCGGAGGCCCAAGACTCCAATCCGATATTCAGTTCTGATCCGCAAGGTTCGCGGCAGGCGCTGCGCGGCTCGTTTCCTGTGGGCGTGCTTTGGGTGTTATCCGATTTCGCGAACGCACGACGGGAGTTGGATCGGGCTATCAAGGCATCGAAGGACTACAGATTTGGGGTGTCGCCTTTGCCCGCACAATCCAAGCGGCGTGTGTATGTGTACGTCGTTGGTGAAACCACGCGTGGCGACCATCTCGGCCTGAATGGGTATTGGCGCGATACGACGCCCAAGCTGGCCGCCAGGGAGGGCGTGGTTTCGTTTCATCGGATGTATACCATGTCGACGTTTACACGATTGTCCGTTCCTGTACTGCTCAGCAGGAAGCCCCCCGGCGACGATATGGCGATCTTCAGTGAGGCCTCCATCGTCACCGCATTCAAGGAGGCGGGTTTCGATACGACATGGATCTCGCTCCAGGCGCCTATCGGTTACTATGAATCACCCGTATCCCTGCTTGCCGCCGAAGCGGACAGGAAGGTATTCCTGAATCCAGTGGATTACCGGAATTCCGGCAGATACGACGATGCAGCTGTATTGGCATTGAGCGCGGCACTGCGCGATGGCAAGGGGCGCGATCAGTTCATTGTGATCCACCTCCTGGGGAGTCACTTTCAGTATGTGGATCGCTATCCGGAGGGGTTCGGCAAATTCCTGCCGGATCGGCCGGTCGGTCGTTCCGCGCGGTTGTTCAGTGAAGATGACAAGCCATATTTGCTGAATGCCTATGACAATACGGTCCTGTTCCAGGATTCCGTCTTGGACGAAATCATCGGGATACTGGCCGTCGATCAGGATGCGGAAAGCTGGATGATGTATTCATCCGATCATGGCGAAGCGATCTTCGATGATTGCCGGAAGTTCAGCGGCCATGGCATGGCGTCGAGCGCCACCCAGAACGTCGCTGCAGTATTCTGGGCATCACCGGCGTACATCGCCTCACACGCCGCGAAAGTGACCGCCATGCGCCAGCGCGCTGACGCATTGATATCCACCAGCATGATGTTCGAGACCTTGTCGGATCTGGGTGGCCTGCACGTTCCTGGGGGAAGGCCGAACAACAGTCTCGCGGGGCCCGTTCTGCGCCATCCAGATGAAGTGGCAGGTATCGAAGGGGCTGAGGGTGGAGTCTGCCGCAGCTAGCGATTGAGCGACGGGACGACCGTCCTGGGGGTGAGAGTGGAAAAGAGCGTTGAAAGGGGATTTCGGATTAAGGTTTCGGGTCTTTTTTTTCTTTCTGGTTTTGCGGCGCTGGTATATCAGGTGTGCTGGCAGAAGCAGTTGAATGCTCTGCTTGGTGTGGACACACTTTCCGTGGCATTGGTGGTCGTGGCGTTCATGATTGGTCTCGGGATCGGAGCCGTCATAGGTGGGCAGCTCGCGGATCGGGTATGGAACGTGTTACTTCTGTTCGTTGTGGTCGAGTTGTTGATCGCCACGTATGGTGCGGCCAGCGTGAAGTTGATCGCGGCCGGTGCTGGATGGGGGGCAGCAGGCACGGTGGAAACGGCATTGGCCGCGTTTTCGGTACTGGCTCTCCCGACGATTCTGATGGGGATGACCTTGCCGGTGCTGGTGATCGGACTTGACCGAAAGATCAGGAACATCGGCGATTCGACTGGAACCCTGTACTTCATCAATACCGTTGGTGGAGCCGTGGGTGCCTTGGTCGCGGGGCTTTACCTGTTCCATTTTCTTACCATTCCACAGGTGGTGCTGGTGGCCGTGGCTGCGAATCTGATGGTCGCGGTGGGGGGGGGGCTCATGATCATGCGGGGCGATACATGAAATGGCTTGCGCGCTGGGTGGCACTGATTGTCGGTTTCACGAGCCTGGTTGGCGAAATCCTGTGGGTGAGGATCGTGACCTTCGCGGAGTCGGGGCGGGCTGAAATATTCGCCATCATATTGAGTGTGTACCTGCTGGGTATCGCAATGGGTGCTTTCATGGGGCGCCGGCTGTGTTTCCGTCCTGCACAGGGCATCTTGGTCGCTCTTTTCTGGCTGTTGTTTGCAGCCTCGATCTTCGATCCGATTTCCATCATCGCGTTCTCGTCCACCGCTCCGGAATTTGGGGGCATTCTGAGTGCACTGCCGTGGGTGATCGGTGGGGCGGCGCTCAAGGGTGCTGTATTTCCGATCGTCCATCATCTGGGAAGCAACGACCAGACGGCGTTCAAGGGTGTTTCGTTTTCGACTGTCTACGCGTTTAACCTGATCGGAGCCAGCCTGGGGCCGGCGCTTGTGGCTCTGGTGACGCTGGATCACTTGAATTCGCGAGATCACTTCTTGCTACTCGCGGCGCTTTCAGGTGCCGCCGCCGTCGTGGTGGGGTGGCGTGCGAAACTGCAGTGGATCGTTCTGCTTCCATGCATCATGGTGATATTCGTGGGGCGGTTGCCGGACCCATTGCGCGCAGTGGCCGTAGTTCCGGGCGACTCTTCGGTCCATTTCTGGCTGGAGAACAAGGAGGGGGTAATACATTCTGTCGGGGATGGGCATGCGGATACCGTCTTTGGTGGAAACGTCTATGACGGCGTGATCAATGTCGATGTCAGGACGAATCAGAACCACATCGATCGTGTGCACGCATTGATGCTGTCGCATCCGGAGCCGAAAAGCGCGTTGGTGATTGGGGTCAGTGGGGGTAGCTGGACGCGGATAGTGTCTGCGTATCCGACGGTCTCGAGGGTTGACGCAGTAGAGATCAATCCCGGCTACCGCCAGATGATCGACACATACGACGTGGTGCGGTCCGTTCTGGATGACGGGAGGATAAGGCTCGTCATCGACGATGGGCGGCGTTGGCTGCGCCAGAATCCACAGCAGCACTACGATGTGGTCGCGATCAACAGTACCTTCCACTGGCGGGCAGGCGCCACGAATCTTTTGTCGCGTGAATTCATGGAAGAGTTGAAACATCATCTCAATCCGGGCGGCGTCGTGTTGTTGAATGCGACCAGATCAGTCGATGTGGTGAAGACGGCAGCCTCGGTTTTTCGCCATGCCTATGTTTACGGGAACGCCGTGCTGATGTCCGATGTTGATTTCCGGCCAGCCCTGGTCGGGAATGAAGCACGCCTTTTCGATGTGAGAATTGACCCTGTAGCCGATCTGGACAGGAATTCGGCGAACGATCGCGAGGTCGCCCGGCGCGTGGCGGGGCATCCACTGATGTCAGTGGATATGTTTGAAAAGGAGGTAGGGCGTCCTGGGGAGGTGGTTACCGACTTCAATATGGTCACTGAGTACAGAAATTCAGAAAGGTAAGTCTGGTGACCTGCCCCACTTCGGGGGGTGTATTTTCTGGGGCGCCCTACAGAGGGGAAGGTCGTCGCCTCCCGCCAGGTGGTCAAGCACCTGGGAGGGCGGAGCCGCATGGCGCGCAGCGTGAGCTTCAACCAGGCCGTCCATCCGGAGTACGCCAGCGCCATGCTCGGGCTGGTGTTCGAGAAGATGATCAGCGACGGCGTGGATGCGACAAGGGAATACGCCCGGGAAGTCGGCGAATGGAACGACTTGAAGCGGCGTGGATGGTTCGCGGTGGCGCACCACCTGCGCAACGCGTTCAGCCACAACGGCCGCTGGCACTTCGAGCGGCATGCGATCGTGCCGGCGGCATGGCGCGGCTACCGCGTCGATCGGGAGTTGAGCGGGCAGCCTGCGGCCGGATTCCTTTCCTGGTTCGACGGCACGCAGTTGCTGGATTGCATGCTCCTCTACGTGCAGGGGGTGGTGGATGTGGGGCTGCAGCAGGTACGGGGTGGAGGTGGGCCCTTTCTCTAGTCCGGCTTTGGGGCTGCTTTTTCCAGTGTCTCCGCCATACCTCCAATCGTCCCTGGGAGCCACCCCTGCCCAGTCACCTGCATCGGCCATTCCGCCAGTTGCAAGCGTGTTCGGACAGAGGTAGATTCGCTATTCGCAAATAGCGAATAAACATCCCGTCATGGCCCGTCCACCTTCCAACCCGCAACTTACGCTACGTCCACAGGACGTGGTTGTTCTGCTGCGCCTGTCCTTGGCGAAAGACGAGGTGCCCGGTTATGCCGCACTGGCAGCGGAACTGGGGATGACGGCTTCGGAGATTCACGCCGCCGTTGAGCGAGCCGTCGCCGCGCAACTGGCACGCAAGGAAAACGGCAAGCCCGTCGTCATTCTGGCTGCGCTGCGTTCGTTCCTGCTGCATGGTGCCCGCTACGCCTTCCCTGCAACGCACGGCAGCCTTTCGCGTGGCGTCCCCACTGGCTATGCCGCGCCGCCACTGAAGGAGCTGATCTTGGCAGGCAATGATCCAGTTCCCGTGTGGCCGAGCAAGGATGGCACGGCACGCGGCATCGCGCTCCACCCCTTGTATCCAAGCGTGCCGCAAGCTGCAACGCGCAACCCGGAACTGTACGAATTGCTGGCCCTGTTCGACGGCGTGCGTGCAGGCAGCGCACGTGAGCGTGCGTTGGCCTCCGAGCTGCTGGAAAAGAAACTGGCCGCATGAATCCCAACGACCCGAGCATCCATCTGCTCGAACTGGTCAACGCAAAGGTGACTTCCTTTCCAGTCATGACCTTGAGGATTTGTTGGCAGTCGTCGATGGCCGTGCCACCTTGCTGGAAGAATGCAGGGCAAACACACCGGAACTACGGGCCTACCTGGCCGAGCGATTCGGCGAGTTGTTGAAAACTCCGGCTTTCATCGATGCACTATCGGGACACCTGCCGGGGGATGCTGCGAGTCAAGCCCGGCTGCCGGATTTGATGGGCGTACTGAAGCAGATCTCTGCGCTTTGAATAACAGCGAAAAAGAGGCCAGAGGAAATATTCGTTTCAATGCTGGCTTTGCGGCGCGGTGAATGCCTGGGCCCTTCTCCAGTCCCTAGTCCGGCTTCGGGGCCGCCTTTTCCAGCACCTGCGCCATGCGTGTCTGCCAGCCCGGCCCTGTCGCCTTCCAGCGTGCGATGACCTGAGGGGGGAGGCGCAGTGACAGGAGCTGGCGCGCGTTTTCCAGCCTGGGGCGGCCACGACGCACGAGCCTGTCGCCATGATGCAGGTCGGCCTGGGCAATCCAGGCGTCCGTGATCTCCGGCGGGGAGTCAGGATCGTGGGAGATGGGGGCTGAGCCTTTTCGCTTCGCGTTCATGGCAGTGCCTCATGCTGATGATGCGTCTTGCACACAAAAATCCTGACACCCTCGCGTATGGCGGCGGCAGGTTGCCGTAGGACGTTTCGGAGCAGGGAGTCGGAGTGCTTCCGCTCGCGTCAGAGGATGGTCTGCAGGCCTTTGTCGGCGATAACGTTGAGCAGTTTGAGCGCAGGGCCGGTGGGCCGGGTTTCGCCCTGCTCCCACTTGCGGATGGTCGAGGCGGTGGTGTGCAGGTGGTGTGCGAACACCGGCTGGCTGAACTTCAGTTTTTCACGCAGGCGCCTGATGTCGGCGGCGCTGAACTCCCGCACCGGGGGCGGGCAGATCGCGTCGAATCCGCGCATCGTCACCTTGGCGATCGCTCCCGCTTCGTGGAGCGTGGCCAGGTCGTCACGCAGCGATTCAATGAGCTTGCTCACAGTGCACCTCCATCAGCACTCCTGCCTGGAACGCTTTCGACAAGGCCTCCGCCGACAGTTCCAGGAATGTTTTGCCAGCGTATTGCAGCGCCCTTTTCTCGTCCTGCGTGATGTTCGCCTTGTCGCTCTTGGGGAATCCATGCAGGAATACGTAGCGGTTGCCGATCCGGGCCGATAACAGCGTGCGGTAGCCGCCACTTTTGCCGCTGCCGGAACGTGCTACCCGCTTCTTGTAGAGGAACCCGCCCAGGTCCGCGTCGATCAGACCGCTCTCCATCTCCTTGACTGCTTTGCACAAGGCGGCATCGGGAAGCCTTTCGGCCCCCTGCCACCGTGCGAAATCCTTTCGCTTGAGGATGTGCTTCATTGCGGCCTGAATCATACCCGATACGGGTATAGCGGAGTAAGGGGCCGGAGGAAATATCCGTTTGAACCCTCTTCAGGGCGTGCTGGCCGCATCGTCTTTCCGGGGCGGGCGTCCCCGGGCCCGGCGCGGTGCGGCAGGTTCGCGGTGTGGAAGAGGTTGCCGCGAGCATGCGTATGGCGGCGGCAGGTTGCCGTAGGACGCTTCGGAGCGGGGGAGTCGGAGTACTCCGGTTTTCAAGCGGATATTTCCTCTGGCCCCTTTTCTCCCGGGCCTCACTTCTCCCTCATTTCTCCCATGCGTACTGACGAACTTGATGTAGGGGGTTCTCCTACGGGCCGTGGCGGTGGGAGCCGAATGGCAGGACGGAGCGCGCATGCAAGGCTGGCTCGTCCCTCCGCTTGTCGCGATGTAGTTTATGGACTACAGTGGATCCGCCGTCGAACTGAAGCAGACGGAAACATTCCGCAGATGGCGGATCAGGCTCAAGGATGAGCGGGCCCGTGCCGCGATCGCGCTGCGACTGGCCCACCTGGCCTATGGCTACGTCGGAGATGCGAAACCGGTCGGGCGCGGAATCAGCGAGCTGCGTATCCATTATGGGCCCGGCTACCGGGTGTACTTCCAGAGGCGCGGCAACACCATCATCGTCCTGCTGTGCGGCGGCGACAAAGATACGCAGGTCCGGGATATCGAAGTGGCCAGGCGGCTGGCCGGCGAGTGGAGCGAGTGACATGGCAGTGCGGGTGAGTACTTACGATCCGGCCACGGACCTGGCCTCCGACGAGGCTATCGCTACCTTCATGGCGGGCGCGCTGGAAACGGATGATCCGGGCTTCATCGCCCATGCGATCGGCATCGTTGCCCGCGCCAGGGGCATGTCGAAGATCGCCCACCGGACCGGGTTGTCCCGCGAGCAGCTCTACCGCTCGTTCAGCGAGGACGGCAATCCGACCCTGCGCACGACCCTCGCGGTCATGAAGGCGCTTGGCGTGGAGCTGACGGTCAGGCCGGCGCAGCGAAAAGGCGAAAAGGGGCCGGAGGAACTATCGGCTTGAATGCAGGCTTCAAGGCGCGGTGAGCGGCCTTGGCCCTGTCACTGCTCCGACTTCGGAGCCGCCTTTTCCAGCGCCTGCGCCATGCGCGTTTGCCAGCCCGGCCCTGTCGCCTTCCAGCGGGCGATGACCTGAGGGGGGAGGCGCAGTGACAGGAGCTGGCGCGCGTTTGCCAGCCTGGGGCGGCCACGGCGCACGAGCCTGTCGCCATGGTGCAGGTCGGCCTGGGCAATCCAGGCGTCCGTGATCTCGGGCAAGGAGTCAGGGTCGTGGGAGGTGGGGGCTGAGCCTTTTCGCTTCGCGTTCATGGCAGTGCCTCATGCTGATCCAGGCCGCGCTCCTGCTGTGTCCATTGCCGTTTTGCCGGGTCGCACGTGATCCGCATTAAATGTAGCTACCTAAAATGGTGGGGTCAATCCAAAAAGCGGCCGGAGGAAATATCCGTTCGGTCATCAGCACGTAGGCGTGCAGGGCGATGTCGTGCGCGGCCAAGGCATCGCCCAAGTGCTGGCGGTAGTGGGAGAAATCCACATCATCCAGGAAAGTCGCAGCGCGATTGACGCAGCGATGGGTGACGTGGAGCGGGATTCCGGGTAGTTCGAGCCGGGGGCGCGCGTGGCACGGTCTTTGCGTTATCTTTCCTGCCTGGTTCCGGGGGAAGTGCATTGATGAACGCAGTGGTCACCGCCAACCTCGTCGGCATCACCGGCATTGCCCGGCGCCTGGTCCAGGATGGCGCCATGGACGAGGCGGAGGCGCGCAGCGCCATGGCCCAGGCCACCGAGGCCAAGGTGCCGCTGGCGCAGTGGATCGCCGAGAAGAAGATGGTTGCCCCGGCGCAGATGGCCGCGGCCAATGCGATCGAGTTCGGCATGCCGCTGCTGGACGTGAATGCGTTCGATCCCACCCACAACGCGCTGAAGCTGGTCAGCGAGGAACTGGTGCAGAAGCACCGGGTGCTGCCGCTGTTCAAGCGTGGCAACAAGCTGTTCGTCGGCACCAGCCATCCGACCCAGACCGCGGCCCTGGCCGAGCTCCAGTTCCACACCAACCTGGTGGTGGAGGCCATCCTGGTCGACGAGGACCAGATCCGCCGGACCCTGGAGCAGTGGCAGAACCTCAGCGGGCAGATCAGCGGCGAGCTGGGCGACGACGAGGAGGGGTTGGACAACCTGGAGATCGGCGGCGGCGAGGACGAGGCCTCCGACTCCGGCGTCGACGCCAAGGGCGACGACACCCCGGTGGTCAAGTTCGTCAACAAGGTGCTGATCGACGCGATCCGCCGCGGCGCCTCGGACATCCACTTCGAGCCCTACGAAACCGACTACCGGGTGCGCCTGCGCATCGACGGCCTGCTCAAGTCCGTGGCCAAGGCCCCGGTGAAGCTGAGCCCGCGCATTGCCGCCCGCCTGAAGGTGATGGCGCAGTTGGACATCGCCGAGAAGCGCGTGCCGCAGGACGGGCGCATCAAGCTCAACCTGTCCAAGACCAAGCAGATCGACTTCCGCGTCAGCACCCTGCCGACCCTGTTCGGCGAGAAGGTGGTGCTGCGTATCCTGGACGGCAGCGCGGCCAAGCTGGGCATCGACAAGCTGGGTTACGAGGCCGAGCAGCAGAAGCTGTTCCTGGAGGCGATCCAGAAGCCCTACGGCATGGTCCTGGTCACCGGCCCCACCGGCTCGGGCAAGACCGTGTCGCTGTACACCGCGCTGGGCATCCTCAACGACGACCTGCGCAACATCTCCACGGTCGAGGACCCGGTGGAAATCCGCTTGCCGGGCGTCAACCAGGTGCAGCAGAACACCAAGCGCGGCATGACCTTCGCCGCGGCGCTGCGTTCGTTCCTGCGCCAGGACCCGGACATCATCATGGTCGGCGAAATCCGCGACCTGGAGACGGCCGAGATCGCGATCAAGGCGGCGCAGACCGGCCACATGGTGCTGTCCACGCTGCACACCAACGACGCGCCGCAGACCATCGCGCGCCTGATGAACATGGGCATCGCGCCGTACAACATCACCTCGTCGGTAACCCTGGTGATCGCCCAGCGCCTGGCGCGGCGGCTGTGTTCGAAGTGCAAGAAGCCGCAGGAATTGCCGGAGCACGCGCTGCTGGCCGAGGGTTTCACCGCCGAGCAGATCAGGGCCGGGTTTACCCTGTACGAGGCGGTGGGCTGCGACGAGTGCACCGAGGGCTACAAGGGCCGCACCGGCATCTACCAGGTGATGCCGATGAACGAGGAGATCCAGGCGATCGTGCTGGAGGGCGGCAACGCGATGCAGATCGCCGAGGTCGCGCAGAAGGCCGGGGTCAACGACCTGCGCCAGTCGGCGTTGATGAAGTGCCGCAACGGCGTGACCAGCCTGGCCGAGATCAACCGCGTGACCAAGGACTGAGCGCCGCCGCCGAAGCCCATTGTCGCCCCTTGTAGGAGCCCACTTCAGGGGGCGACCCGAGGCGGCTGGATCGAAGCTGCGGTCAACGCGGCCGCTCGGTCCCCGGGTGTGCGCGTTCAACGCGGCGTCTTCCAACGGGATCGGGTCGCCCCCTGAAGTGGGCTCCTACAGGAGGGGGCGACCCGATCCCGTTGGAAGACGCCGCGTTGA
>NZ_PDWM01000062.1 GCF_010093225.1 Pseudoxanthomonas koreensis
AACGAGGAGCGACCCAAGAAGGCAATCGGCGGGCTCACCCCGGAAGCCTATGCCAAAACCCTGACCATCTCGGATACCCTAACCGCGGACTCCAAAGCCGACCGCTACTGAAAGCGGGGGGACGTCGGGAAAGCCGGCGACCGGTTCTCCGGCGCGACGTCGCACCAGGAGTGCGCATCGCGGGACGCCGTTACAATGGGCGCCCCCATCGCATCGAGCTGCTGCCATGACCACGCCTCCCGACTGCCCGCAATGCGGGCTCGACAACACCTACGCTGACGGCGTGCTGTGGATCTGCCCGGACTGCGGGCACGAGTGGGGCGAGGACACGGGTGCGGAGGAGGGTACGCCCGTGCGCGACAGCAACGGCAACGTGCTGTCCGCCGGCGACACTGTGGTGGTGATCAAGGACCTCAAGGTGAAGGGCTCCTCGATCCCGCTCAAGCAGGGCACGGTGATCCGCAACATCCGCCTGGTCGACGGCGACCCGGAGCACATCGAAGGCAACTCCGAGAAGATCAAGGGCCTGGTCCTGAAGACGATCTTCCTGCGCAAGGCCTGAGGTCCGCGCAACGCCCCGTCCGCCGGGGCGCGGCGCCGGCCGCGGCAGGGTGCCGGTACGCCCCCCGACTTCCGTCATGGGCGCATGCGCCGGGCCGGTGCTATCTATCGCAGGCCAAGGGACGCGGCCCGCTGGAGGCCATGCGCCCGGCACATGGAGGAGAAGCCGCATGCGCAGCACCCGTCGTGACCTGTTCCGGATCGGCGCCCTGGCCGCGGCCGCCGCGGCGTTCCCGTCGCTGGCGCTGGCCGCCGGCACCGCGCCGGTGGCGCGGGCCACGCGCCCGCTGAAGATCCTCATCCTCGGCGGCACCGGCTTCACCGGACCGTTCCAGGTCGCCTACGCGCTGGCCCGTGGCCACCAGGTGACGCTGTTCAACCGCGGCAAGCGGCCGTCGCCGGAGTGGTCGGGCGAAGTCGAGCAGCTGCATGGCGACCGCAACACCGGCGACCTGTCCGCGCTGCAGGGGCGCAAGTGGGACGTGTGCATCGACAACCCGACCAGCCTGCCGTTCTGGGTACGCGATGCCGGCAAGGTCCTGGCCGGTAATATCCAACACTACCTGTTCATCTCGACGATCTCGGTGTACGCCGATGGCAGCCGCCCGGGTATCGACGAGGATGCGCCGCTGGCCGCCTACAAGGGCCCGGACGCGATGGCCGAGACCCAGCAGACGCTGATGGCCGACGTGGAGAACCTGTACGGGCCACTCAAGGCGCTGAGCGAGGCCGAGGCGCGCAGGCAGTTCGGCAAGGCGGTGACCATCGTCCGCCCGGGCTACATCGTCGGCCCGCGCGACGAGACCGACCGCTTCACCTACTGGCCGCACCGCGTGGCGCAGGGCGGGGAAGTGCTGGTGCCCGGCGACGGCAAGGATCCGATCCAGGTCATCGACGGCCGCGACCTGGGCGAATGGATGATCCGCCTGGCCGAGGCGCGCAGCTTCGGCACCTTCAACGCGGTCGGGCCGCGCGATCCGCTGCTGATGGGCGCGATGCTACAGGCCTCGCGCGAGGTCAGCGGCAGCCAGGCCAGCTTCACCCACGTGTCCCCGGAGTTCCTGGACAAGCAGGAAGTCGGGCTGCCGATCTGGGTCCCGCGTGGCGAAGGCCCCTACGCGGGCTACGGCCAGGTCAGCAATGCCCGTGCGCTGGCCGCCGGACTCACCTTCCGCCCGTTGGCCACAACCATCGCCGAAACGCTGGAATGGTTCGGCGGCCTGCCGGCCGAACGCCAGGCCAAGCTGCGCGCCGGCATCAGCCGCGAGCGCGAGGCCGAACTGCTCACGGCCTGGCACGCGCTGCCGGAAGCGGCTGCGGCGCGCTGAGCACGGGTGCATCCGGACCACGTGTCCTGGGGCATGCCGGCAGCTGGACCGGTCAGCACCACCGGGAAGCACGACCATTCCGGTGTCGCCCGCCGTTTCCGCTTCCGTTCACCCGGGCGCGTGCACGCTGCCTGGGCAGGACAGGCAGCGAGGAACAGGTCATGGCAACCGGCTGGGCAGGCGATGGCGCGGTCAACGAGCAGATCGACGCGACGGTCAAGGACGCGGTGGAGCGTGCGCGCCGCCAGTTGCCGCAGGGCCCGGGCCTGGAGCGCTGCGAAGAGTGCGATGCGCCGATCCCGCCGGCCCGGCGCCGCGCCATGCCCGGCGTGCGCCTGTGCGTTCCCTGCCAGGAAGCGCACGACCAGGAGGCCTCCTTCAGCGGCTACAACCGCCGCGGCAGCAAGGACAGCCAGCTGCGCTGATCCGGGAAGCGTCAGCCGCTGCCGCCCGGCACCACCTCGATCACCACGCCCGCGCATTCCACCCGCTGGCCGCCGCGGATCTTGCAGGTCTTGCGCAGCTCCACCGCGCCGTCGACCCTGACTTCGCCGGCGGCGACCAGTGCCTTGCCGGCGCCGCCGCTGTCGCACAGCCCCACCAGCTTCAGCAGCTGGTTGAGTTCGACGAATTCGCCTTCAAGTTCGAACCGCACGCGCTCGCCCATGCATCGTCCTCAGTGCCTGGCCTGGCTGGAAGCCTGCTCGCGCCAGCGTTGCAGGTGTTCCAGCTTGCGCCGGTAGGTGTCGCGGACCGGATCCGTGTCGCCCAGCGCGAGCGCACGGTCGAGCTCGCGCTGGGCGCGGGCCAGGTCGCCATGGAGCAAGTATGCGCGGGCCAGGCCGAAGTGGAACTGGTGCTGCCCGGACTGCAGCCTGATCGCACGCCGGTAGCGGTTGATCGCACAGTCGAAGTCGCCTTCGTTCTCGCATTGCAGGGCAAGGCGGAACTGGTGGAACGGATCGGATTTGCGGATCCGGTCCAGCTTGCGTGCGTAGACGACCCGGCGCGGATCGGCGTTGCGCTCGTACAGCGTGACCAGGTTGCTCAGGGTCGCCGTGTGCCCGGGGTCGGTGGCGAGCGCGCGCAGATAGGCGCGTTCGGCGCCATGCCAGTCGCCTTCGCGGGTGAGCAGCACGCCGTAGTTGTTCCATGCGGGCACGAAGCCGGGGGCGGCGGCCATCGCCGCTTGCAGCAGCGCCCGCGCCGCAGCCAGGTCGCCGGCGGCCATCCGTTCGACGCCGCGGTTGTTGTGGAAATGGGCCATGGCGCGGCGATCGTCGATGCCGCGCGGGCGGTCGCGCGTGGCGATGATGTTGCTGTCCACTTCCACCACCCGCCACTGCCCGCCGGTGCGCACGCCGGTGTTGACGTGGCCGGAGTTGTAGATCACGCCCTGGTCCTGGTACCAGGCCAGCACCTCGCCGACTTCCTGCACCTGCGCTTCCAGCCCGGCCTCGCGGGCCAGGGCGACGAAGAGCAGGGCGAAGGACAGGCAGTTGCCCCGGCGATCGCGATGGACCTCGGCGACGGTGCGGGTCATCGTGCCGTCGTACTGCAACTGCAGCCCCTCGTCGCCGAACACGAAATCGACGAGCCGCTGCAGGCGCCGGTCGGGCGAGCGGTCGGGTGCGACCACCCGTCGCCACACTTCCTCGCGCAACCCGGGCGGCAACGCCATCACCTCGTCCTGCTGCAGCGGCATCGCGGGTGCCGGTTCGACGACGACGGTGGCGGGAGCCGGGACGGGGGAGGACCCCAGGGCCAGCGCCGCGATCAGGGTCAGGGCACGCATGACTGATCCCTCCCGGGGCCTTCAGCGTCTTGCCAGTGTATGCCTTCCTCTGGCGTTCCGGCCTGCGGCCGTTACGATGGATCGGGTCCGCTGCGCATCCGCTGGACGAGCGGGTATGCTGCGTCGCAGCAGGCGCAACCGCGCCCGTACCACCGGGAGGAGCCCCGCATGATCCAGCGTTTCGAAGTCGGCCCGCGCATGTCCGAACTGGCCGTGTACAACGGCGTGGCCTATCTGGCGGGCCAGGTGCCCGAGGACATGGACCAGGGCATCGAGGGCCAGACCCGCCAGGCGCTGGAAGCGATCGACGCACTGCTGGCCCAGGCCGGCAGCGACAAGACCCGGATCCTGCGCGCGCAGATCTTCCTGGCCGACATCGACGACTTCGCCGGCATGAACAAGGCCTGGGACGAATGGGTCGCCGCCGGCCACGCGCCGCCGCGGGCGACCGTGCAGGCCGCGCTGGCGCGGCCGGAGTGGAAGGTCGAGATTGTGGTGACTGCGGCAGTCTGAGGCGCGCAGCCAGCTACTCCTCCTCGGGCACCACGCCGGGCTCGCGCTCGATCACGCTGGCCTCGCGCAGTTCGCGCTTGGCCTCGGTGATGGCGTTGCCGTCCAGCGGCCGGGCGCTGCCGATCCGGCACGGCTGGGAAATCGCCGAGCCGTTGGCCGCGCGCGGCTGCACGCTGTCGGTCCGTGGATTGACCATGCCCATCGAGTTGCTGATGGTGATCGAACTGGCGATGGGCAGGCCGGTGCAGCGGCTGCGGAATTCCAGCAGGTGGCCGCGGCGGGGCGTGTCCCAGATCGCCAGGGCCTGGTCGCCCAGGGGCGTCCAGCGGTTGGCGCCGGCGACGCGGCCGATGGGGAAGCTGGCCCCCGGCGGACCCGCGTGCGCGCTGTACAGCTCGAGCCGTTCGGCCGGGGAGAGGGTGGGCCCGGAATGGGCGCACCCTCCGGCCAGCAGCGCACCCAGCAGGGCCAGCGGTATCCATTTCATGGCTTCACTCCGTCGCTGGCCCGTACCTGGACCGGGTGCCGCCTGCTCTGGCGGTTCCGGAGCCACCCTTGAACGCCGGCGGTTATCCAGGCGTGAACCCGGTGCCGGGAGCCGGGCTCAGGAGCCGGCCTGCACCAGGTTGGCGTGGATCAGGTCGACCACGTCCTGCAGGGTGGGGTCCCGCGGCAGGTCCATGTTCTTGAAGGTGAATCCCAGGGCGTCCTCGATGTCGAGCATCATGTCGGCCGACAGCATAGAATCGACCCCCAGTTCGGACAGCCGGGTATCCGGCGACACCGCCGCAGGATCCACGTCGAACCGCTCGTGGAGGATGGCGCCGAGGCGGCTCATGATGCTGTTCTTGTCCATTGCGTGGCCTTGCGAATCGTGCAGTTGGTGGCCTGATTCTTGCATAGCCTGCGTACCACCAACAGGGCGGTGACGGAAAGCATGCCGGGTCAGTCGATGCCGATGGAGACTGCGCAGGAGGAACTGGCCCGCAACGTGCTGGCACAGGCGGACTTCCGCGTGCGCATCGGCCTGGTGATTGCCGCGGTGATGGTCGGCATCCACCTGTTCGGCCCGTACGAGCCCGGTTCCAGCTCCCTGCTGCCGCTGGGCGTGGCCGCCGCGTACGTGGTCTATACCGCGGTGGCCCGGCGCTTCTCCGCCAGGCCGGCGCCGCTGACGCACCGCGACGTGGTGATGATCACCGCGGTGGTGGACCCGCTGTTCTATTCGGCCTGGCTGTTCGTCGCCGGCGAATCGTCGGTGCTGTTCGTGGCGTTCTACCTGTTCACCGTGCTCGGCTTCGGCTTCCGCGTCGGCGCGGTGCCGATGCACGTGTGCCAGGTGATGTCGCTGGTCGGCTTCACCCTGGTGGCGCTGACCTCGCCGGTGTGGCGGCAGCACGTGCTGTTCGCGCTGTCGCACATGGTGCTGCTGGCGCTGGTGCCGCTGTACGCCTCGTTCCTGATCGCGCGCATCCAGAACGCCCGCGCCCTGGCCGAACACGAGAGCCGGGCCAAGTCGCAGCTGCTGGCCAAGGTGAGCCATGAGTTGCGCACGCCGCTCACCGGCATCTCCGCGGCGGCGCAGCTGCTGGAGGTGGAATCGGCCGAGCCTGCCACCGTGGCCCGCGCGCATTCGATCCTGCACCTGTCCAACGCGCTGGACGCGGAGATCCGGCAGCTGCTGGACCTGTCGAAGATCGAGGTGCGCGGCCACCTGCGCCGCGACGAGCCGGCGGCGCCATTCACCATAGCCCGGGCCATGGCCAGCGCGTTCCAGTCGCTGGAGAGCATCGCCGCCGGCAAGCCGGTGCAGGCGCGCCTGGAACTGGACCCGGCGATCCGCCTGCCGGTGCTCGGCCACCACGACAACCTGGTCGCGGTGCTGACCAACCTGGCCGGCAACGCGGTCAAGTTCACCGACCGCGGCTCGGTGACCCTGGAGGCACGCCTGCTCGACGATGCCGGCGACCGCTACCGGCTGCGCTTCGCCGTGGTCGACACCGGCATCGGCATCGCCGAGGAGTTCCAGGCGCGGATCTTCGATCCGTTCTTCCAGGTGTCCGCCGGCACCCAGAAGAGCCGCGGCGGCACCGGCCTGGGCACCACGATCGCGCGCGAGCTGGTCAGCCGCATGGGCGGGCACCTGCAAGTGGACAGCGCGCCGGGCGAGGGCAGCAGCTTCCATTTCGTGCTGGAGCTGCCGGTGGACCGTTCGGTGGCCGGCATCGAGGCCGAGCCCGCGGCCACGACCACGATCGAGGTGGTCACCGGCAAGCGCGTGCTCATCGCCGACGACAACCAGACCAACCTGGAGCTGCTGCGCGAGATGCTGCTCAAGGACGGCCACCAGGTCACCGCCGTGGACGGCGGCCGCGACGCGCTGGCCGAACTGGCCGCGCACGCGTTCGACGTGGTCTTCCTCGACTACAACATGGACGACGTGGACGGAGCCACGGTGTTCCAGACCTACCAGTTCGGCCGGGTCGACCCGGCGCCGGTGTTCTTCGTCACCGCCGACGCCACGCCGCTGACCCGGCGAAAGCTGGAGGAAGTGGGCGGGGCAGGGGTGATCAACAAGCCGGTGACCTTCGCCCGGATCCGCGAGGCGATGCTCCAGGTCTTCCCCGGACAGGCCACCCGGCGAGTGGCGACCTCGCCCCCGGCGGCGGTGCCTTCACCGCGCCGGACCGCCGAGCTGGCCGCGGTGCCGGTGGAGTACTTCTCGCCCGATGTCATCGAAATGCTGCGCGAGATCAAGGACAGCGACGAGTTCGTCTGCCAGGTGCTGGGCGACGGCCTGGCCGACATCGAAAAGCTGGAACGGCAGATCCTGCCGGCGATCGCCGCGCAGGACATCGGCCAGGTGCATCGCCTGGCGCATGCGATCAAGGGCGTGGCCCTGAACATCGGCGGCGTGCGCCTGGCGGCGCTGGCCGACCGGCTGATGACCATGCCCGCCGACACCCTGGCCATCGACCCTGCGCGCTGGCAGCAGGAGCTGGGCGCAACCAGCCGCAACACCCGGCTCGCGGTGGACCGCGAGCGGCGGGCGAGGGGACCGGCGAAGGCTGCCGGCCGCTGAGCGGTCAGGCCACCATCCGGTCGCTGCTGCTGGCCGGCGCGCGCGGACGTTCGCCTTCCTGCATCAGGATCAGCATCTCCAGCGAGCGGATCTCGTCCTGGTCCAGGCACATGGCCGTTTCCACCCAGTCCTCGACCACCTGCAGGCCTTCCTCGTAGTTCAGCGCGCTGTGGCGGTGCCGGCTCTGCTGGATCTTCAGCCGCGCCTTGCGCCGCTTCGCATGCTGCTCGATGAACTTCTCCACCGCCATCTCGCCCTCGCCGGTGGCGCAGACCTCGTCCACCAGGCCCATCTCCAGCAGCTGGCGGGCGCTGTAGACCTTCTTCTGGGTCATCAGCCGCTCGGCCACGAAGGCGTTGCTGCGCGAGGTCACCAGGCCCATGGCGCCGGTGCAGGGGAACAGCCCGAACATGATCTCCGGGAAGCCGAACGAGCTGTGCTCCTCGGCGATGATGTAGTCCGAGCTCAGCGCCATCTCGAAGCCGCCGCCCAGGGCGCGGCCCTGCACCAGCGAGATCGTGGTCATGTCCTGCTTGAAGTCGCTGGACCAGCTCAGCAGCGCGTCCAGGCACGACAGCGAGTAGTCGCGCAGCTGGCGCGCGTCGCGGCGGTCGATGCACGACAGGAAGAACGACAGGTCGCCGCCCTGGCTGAAGTAGACCGGGTCGCTGGACTGGATCACCGCGTAGCCCGGGCCCTCGGCATCCACCGCGCGCAGTTCGTCGTTCCACTGCTTGAGGTCGTTGAGGGTGCGCTTGAAGTCGGCCAGCAGTTCGGGGGTGAAGTTGTGCACGCCGGTGGCCGCGTTGGCGCCGACGGTCAGCCAGGCGGTCTGGCGCGCCAGCTGCCGCATCTGGGTGCGGACGCGGCCGGTGGCCGGGCGGCTGGATGCGGGGGCTGCGATTACGGGGGTTGCAGCATTCATGACTTGCTCTCCTTGGATCAGGACGGTGGTACGGCAGGGAGTGAAACGATCAATGCGGCGTTGGTGCCGCCGAAACCGCACGAAAAACTCAACGCGTGGTGGTACGGGACGCCGGCGACGGGGGTAGCGCCGACGTGGTGGAGTTCGCAGCGAGGATCGGCCTCGCCCATGTGTGCGCTGGCGGGGAGCAGGGCGTCCTGCATGGCCAGCACGGTCAACGCCAGCTCAAGCGAGCTGGTGGCGCCGATCAGGTGGCCGTGCACCGCCTTGGTCGAGCTGACCCAAGGCGCATCGTCGCCGGCGCCGAACACCTGGCGGATGGCGGCCGATTCGATCATGTCGCCGCCGTGGGTCGCGGTGGCGTGGGCGTTGATGTAGCCGATCTGGTGCGCTTCGAGGCCGGCGCTTGCCAGCGCTGTTTCCAGTGCACGCACCTGGCCGCCCGATTCGGGCATGCCGATGTGGTGCGCATCGCAGGACACGCCGTAACCGGAAACGAAGGCATGGATGCGCGCGCCGCGGGCCAGCGCGGCTTCTTCGCTCTCCAGCACCATCCAGGCCGAGCCTTCGCCCAGGACCAGGCCCGAGCGGCTGGCGGAAAAGGGCTTGCAGGTGCGCGCCGGATCTTCCGGATCGGGGCTGGACATCGCCCGCGAGCCTTCGAAGATGCCCAGCACCCCGGCGGTCAGCGGCGCTTCCGCGCCGCCGGCCAGGGCAACATCGATGTAGCCGTCGGCAATGGCGCGCGCGGCCTCGCCGATGGCGATGCCCGAGGACGCGCAGGCGCTGTTGTACGACAGCACCGGGCCGAGCACCTGCTGCCGGATCGCGACCTGGGCGCCGCCTGCGTTGCCCATGATCGCCATCGCCGTGAACGGACGCGAGGCCTGCTTGCCCTTGAGCAGCAGGCTGTCGAACCAGTCCATGATCGTGGCGGTGCCGCCGTTGATGTTGCTGTAGTACACCCCGGCGCGCTGGCCGTAGGCCGCGTAATCGGCGATGCCCGCCGCGTCCGAGGCCTGGCGGGCGCCGAGGATCGCCAGCTGCTGGCAGCGGTCCAGGAACGGGAGCTCCAGCTTGGTGAAGTGTTCTTCGAAGCGCTGCGGCACGGCGCCGGCGGCGAATTCCTTGCGGATCGGCGGTCCCTGCACCAGGCGGATGCCCGAGCTGGCGTTGCGCAGGGAATGCAGGTTCTGCTGGACATCGAGCCCGATCGGGGAGATCAGGCCGAGCCCGGTGATGGCGACACGGCGTCGTGGCATGGATTTGGCCGGAGCTTCCGGCCGGCGCACCAGACCGTCCTTGGTGCCAGTTTGCTCAGCTGGTCAGCTTGCTGTATGGGGGAGGGGCTTTGACGTTATCACTGAACGGCGGCTGTAGTGGGTGCCCGCCACGGAATTTGCGCGGCGGAGGGGCCAGCGCGGGGACGCGGGCGCGGGCCGGGGGAATGGGGCGGCTTGGCACTGCACTGGCGCGGAACTGCGGAATCGTCTGCGGAGGCAACCGGGCCGTTCCGATAAAATACATCATGAAAGATGGTCAAGCAATTGAATAAAAACAACTTTATTCCACGCACTTTCTCTTCGGTGCATCGCCATGGCAGCGCCATCACCGGGCTGTTCCTGGCCGCGACCCTGGCCGGCTGCGCAACGCTTCCACGCAGCCCGGTGCCGGTCGGCCAGGCGCACGAGGCCACGATCCCGGGCATGCCCGACGTGCGCGGCTGGGCAGGGGAGCCGGACGACGCGCTGGCGGAGGATTTCAGCCGCTCGCTGCAGCAGGAATCGCCGGACGATTTCCCGGTCGGAGCGGACGGCACGATCCGCTACCCGTACCTGGCGCTTTCCGGCGGTGGTGCGAACGGTGCGTTCGGGGCCGGCTTCATGAAGGGCTGGACCGCACGTGGCACGCGGCCGCTGTTCAAGATCGTCACCGGAGTTTCCACCGGCGCGCTGATGGCGCCGTTCGTGTTCCTGGGTCCGGTCGAAGACGACGCGCTGAAGGATTTCTACACGACCACGCGCAACGAGGACGTGTTCGACGCGGGCTCGGCGGTGATGGCGATCCTGCGCCGCGATTCGATGGCCGATACCGGGCCGCTGGCGACGCTGATCGCCAGGCACGTGGATGCGGCGCTGCTTGCACGCATTGCCGCCGAGCACCGCCGCGGGCGCCGCCTCTACATGGGCACCGCGGAGCTGGATTCGCGCCGTTTCGCGATCTGGAACATGGGGCGGATCGCCGAGCACGGCGATGCCGAAGCGTTGGCACTGTTCCGTCGGATCATGCTGGCGTCATCGTCGATGCCGGTGGCGTTCCCGCCGGTGCTGTTCGAGGTGGAGGCCGGCGGCGTGCGCTACGACGAGATGCATGTCGATGGGTTCGTCGGCGCCAACGTGTTCCTGCATGTGGGCGCCTTCGACCCGTCGGCCCTGGTCGCCAATCAGCCGCGTGGCCGCGCGCTAGAGCAGCTCTACATCATCCACAACGGCCAGCTGCGCCCACCGCCAAGCCCGACCGCTCGCTCGCTCGGCGGCATCGCGATGCGTTCGTTCGAAGTCTCGGCGCGCGCGGGGATCATCGGCGACCTGATCCGGGAGCATTCTTTTGCAAGCCGCACCGGCGCCGAGTTCCGCTGGGTGACGGTGGACGAACAGGTCGAACTGCCGGATCCGGCGGATTTCGACCCGGTAGAGATGCGGCGGCTTTACGAGCTGGGTTACCGGGAGGCCCAGGAGGATGCGGCCTGGCGGACGGCGCCGCCGGGGTTGATTGGGGAGGCGGAGCGCTAGGGGCGCGCCGTCGCGGCACTGCGTCCCATGCTGCGCAGGTAGAGGACGAACCTGTCCACCTGCGAAAGCGGCTGACAATATCCACGTATTAGCGCCATCAACGGAAACCCAACCCTCAGAAAAGGCCGGATAAACCGCAGAAATTTCAGACACTTAGGTCGTATCGCCCGGGGCCGCCCCGGAGAGATACATAATGTGCATTATGCGAAATGTCCGGCGGCTCCGGAACTGCCTGCGCTGGTGGCTGTAGCCGAAACAAGTATTCCTGTTACGCCCCGCCAACTAATGGTGCGATTTCCTACAAGATGAACTCCAGAACGAGCAAGTAACAACTTTAGTTGAGTGTCCATGGCAGCGCACTCTTTGATGCCCCCAGTCAAACGTTTGGGTTGGCGACCAATTGCAAAGTTCGCGCCACCTATTGATTCGCAATGGGCGTGGCCAGCGAGGCCGAAGCGGCCGCTACAAGTAATCACTGCTCCCTTGCAAAGGCAGCCCAGCCCAGGTCCTGCAGAGGTCGTGCAGCATAAAGACTTCGGGGTTCTTGAAAACAGGCTGTCGGTGCCCCCCATAACTCTGTCATCCGATCCCTTACCGTGACACATGCCGTTACCTTGGCGCGCCCCTCCGACCAGATCTCTAGAAATCAATTGCTTGGAAAGATTCCAGATAAGCGGTGCGCGGACGTCACTCGCGACGTCCCCCCGCTTTCAGTAGCGGTCGGCTTTGGAGTCCGCGGTTAGGGTATCCGAGATGGTCAGGGTTTTGGCATAGGCTTCCGGGGTGAGCCCGCCGATTGCCTTCTTGGGTCGCTCCTCGTT
>NZ_PDWM01000063.1 GCF_010093225.1 Pseudoxanthomonas koreensis
CGGCGGGGGCCGCCGCACCTTGGGTATATGGCCCACCCTTCGGGACGACATCCTGTCTTTACTCAGGGCCGTGGCACATCCATGTGCCACTTGGGCCATATACCCAAGGTACGGCGTCCTTTCGCGATCTTCGGGGGCGTGGCTTCTATTGGCCTAACGAAGCCATACCCGCAACGCCGCGACAGGACGTCGTTCTGCCGCATTGGGGGTCGAGCGGCACAGGGATGTGCCGCGCTCGCGAACTGAGGCAGGACGCCGACGTGAGCGACGACCCCCAGTGCGGCAGAACGGCGGCCCCCACCGGAGCCGACGCAATCGGATGCCTCTGCTCTGCTCTCCCTGCCCCCCGATCCGGCTCTGCCCGGTCCGACGATTCAGCCACCCCGGAAGACAGGCACAAAAAAGCCCGCTTGCAGCGAACTGCCAGCGGGCCTGCTCCCTCCCCCACGTCGGGATGCGGGGCCATCGTGAAGGACTCGTTACGCGGTTTGCACGCTGCACTGCAAAACAACACCGCCAGGTTCAATTTCGGTGGTTTTTCCCGAGAAAACTGAATACGCGGAACCATCGATGTGACACCGGTTACACGCCCCGCCTCGGCTCAGGGCAACAGCGCCGGCTGCGCCTCGAACCATTCGCGCGCGCCGACCAGGTGCATGTCGCGCTGGCCGTTCCGCAGGTCCATCCCGGCCGCCAGCACGCCCATGCGCGCGTAGAGATGTCCGCGGCGGTCGCCTTCGGCCAACCGCAGCCGGGCCTGGACCTGGTAGCGGTCGTTGCGGGCATGCACGTCGTCCAGCACCAGGGTGTCGCCCTGCCAGTGCACCTGTGCGCTGGCATGGACCTGGCCGGAGTCCACCAGCCGGTCCATCCAGCGCGGCCAGCCGTCGGCGCCGCCGAACAGGTCGAGCAGGAAGCCGGCGTCGCGCGCCTGCACCTTGACCTTGCCGGACACCGAATCGGGCGCGGCCAGGTCGATCCGCGCGGCAGGCAGGTCGACCCGGGTCCACCAGCCCTGCCGCGACTGCCCCTCGGCGTTGCGGAAGCTGACGTTGTCCAGCCGGACCCCGGTACCGTCGAGGTGGAACTGGCGCTGCTGCAGGTCCGCGCTCTTCAGGCGCGCGTCGATGGCGACGTCGCCACGCAGGTCGCGCCCGCCCATCGACATGCGCGCGCCATGGCCCTGCACGCCGATCGTGCCATGGCCGATGCCGCCGGCGCCGTCCAGCTGCAGGTCCGCGCTGGCGGTGCCGCTGCCGCCCTCGATGCGCATCTGCCCGGACAGGAAGCGGTTGTACACGCGCAGGTCCGGCACCTGCGCGCCGGTGAAGCGCAGGTGCGCATGGGTGGCGCCGAGGCCGTTGCCGCGCGAAGGCACGCCCTCGACGGTCACGTCCAGCCGCAGGTCGTCGCCCTTGGCATACGGCGTGGACGCCGCCTGCACCGCGGCGATCGAATAGCGCTCCAGCTGCACTCCGATACTGGTCTGCAGCCGGCCCGACTCACCCGTGCCCAGGTCCGCGCGCACGCGACCCTGGCCACTGATCAGGTTGTCCATCACCGTGGCCGCCACCGCCACGTCCGGAAGTTCGACATGGCTGCCGGGCATCGGTCGCCCTTCCTGCAGGCGCAGGTCTGCCACCAGGTCGCCGGACCCGTCCAGTTCCAGCCAGGGCGGCGCATTGAACATCCGCGGCACCCACGCCAGCGACTGGAAGTGCCAGTTCCCGACCACGTGCCCGGACGTGCGCGGCAGCACGCTGTGCAGATCGCCCTGCAACGGCAGCTGGCGGCCCTGCAGGCGCAGCTCGGCGTCGAGGTCGAGCGCGCCGCCGGCGCGTTCGGGCACCTGCAGGCGCAGCACGATGTCGTCGTCGACACTCGCCTGCAGCATCATCTCGCCGCCCAGCGCCGCGCCGGTGAGGCCGACGCCCTGCATCGGCGCGGTCCAGCTCACCGTGCCGCCGGGCTGCAGCACGCCGTCGCGCATCTCCAGCCGCGCATGCAGCTGCCCGCCGCCCTGCACGGTCGCGACCCGGAAGTGCCCCTGCGGGTCGAAGTAGCCGCGCAGCGAGGCGCCCTCCGCATCCACCGACACCACCCCGTCGGTAAGCAGCAGCTTGCGTGCGCCCGGGGCCTCGGCGCGGGTGTGGCGATCGATCGAGAAGCCGCCGCCGATCCGGATCCCGTCCAGCCACTCCTTGCCGTCGGACAGCAGGCGCGCGTCGTCGAAACGGAAGGACGAGGGCAGGATCTGCATCGGCCCGCCACGCAGCTGCTTGGAGAAACCGAAGGTGGCGGTACCGTCGCCTTCCAGCACCAGCTCGTCGAAGTAGCCGCGGCGCACGTGGTCGGCGGCGATCCGCTCGAACAGCAGGGTCCAGCCGCCGGGCCGCGGCGGCGGCGGTTCAAGATGGGTCCGCACGTGCCGCGCGCCGCCGGTGACGCCGGAGGCGACGATCGCAGGCACCCGCACCTCCTTGCGCAGGAGCGGCCACAGCGCCAGGCGGCCGCGGACCCGTTCGGCCTGGATGTCCCAGGCGGTGTTGCGCACCTGGCCCTGCAGGCGCACGTCGCGGACGACCACATGCCCGGGGAACAGGGTGACTGCCGGGCCCCACTGCGCCTGGAACTTCTCCGGCTTGCGGTTGGCCGTCCAGGTGCCCAGCGGCGTGTTGAGGAACAGGTTGCCCAGCAGCAGGTAGACGCCATAGGCGACCAGCAGCGTCCACACGGTGCGTCGCAGCCAGCGCGGACGGCCGCGCCAGAACGCCAGCCATGCGGCCCACCAGCGCTGGATCACCCCTCGTGCCGTGGCAGATGTGCGCGTGCGTGCTTCCATGGTCGACGGGCTTCCTGCGGCGGGGGCCTGCGCACGCTACCGCGAATGCGGGCGCCGTGCACATGCGTGGAAGTACGCAACGCGTACCCGGCCGGGCACGCGGATCGCCCTGCGGCACGCCCCTGGATCAGGCGGCCACGTCGGCCTTGCCCTGCGCGCGGCGCACGCGCACCGCCTGCGCCAGTCGCTCCAGCACCTGCAGCGAACGCTCCCAGTCCAGGCAGCCGTCGGTGATGCTCTGGCCGTAGGCCGGGGCGACGCCGTCGACCAGGTCCTGGCGGCCGCCGACCAGGTGGCTTTCCACCATCACCCCGATGATCCGGGTGTCGCCGCGCTCGAGCTGGCGGGCGATGTCCTCGACCACCGCCGGCTGGTTGTCCGGGTTCTTGCCGCTGTTGGCGTGGCTGGCGTCGATCATGATCCGCGCCGGCAATCCTGCCTTGCCCAGCACCTCGCTGGCGGCCTGCACGCCGGCGGCGTCGAAGTTGGGCGCACTGCCGCCGCGCAGGATCACGTGCCCGTCCGGATTGCCGGCGGTGGCCGCGATCGCCGAGCGCCCTTCCTTGGTCACGGCCAGGAAATGGTGCGGGTGCGAGGCCGCCATCACCGCGTCGGCGGCGATACGCACGTTGCCGTCGGTGCCGTTCTTGAAACCCACCGGGCACGACAGGCCCGAGGCCATCTCGCGGTGGATCTGGCTCTCGGTGGTGCGCGCGCCGATCGCGCCCCACGCCACCAGGTCGGCGATGTACTGCGGCGAGATCGTGTCCAGGTATTCGCAGCCGGCCGGCAGGCCGAGCAGGTTGATGTCGCGCAGCAGCGCGCGGCCCACGTGCAGGCCCTTGTTGATGTTGAAGCTGCCGTCCAGGTCCGGGTCGTTGATCAGGCCCTTCCAGCCGACCGTGGTGCGCGGCTTCTCGAAGTACACCCGCATCACGATCTCCAGCGCGTCGCCGAGGGTGTCGCGCAGCGGGCGCAGGCGGCGCGCGTATTCCATCGCCGCGACCGGGTCATGGATCGAGCACGGGCCGATCACCACCGCCAGGCGGTCGTCGTGGCCGTGCAGGATGCGGTGCAGCGCGCGGCGTGCGTCGGCGACGGTGTCGGAGACCGGGTCGGTGCAGGGGATTTCCGCGATCAGCTGCGCGGGCGGGACCAGCGCGTCGATGCGGCGGATGCGCAGGTCGTCGGTGTGGGGGGCCATCGTGGTGCTCCTGGGGATCGTGTCTCGTGTTCCCGCCGGAGGCTGGCGACAAAAAAGCCGCCAGGGTCTCTGGCGGCTTTCGGGGGTGTGTTCTGGTCGAACTTCAGAACGCGCGTACCCCTTCCTCCGCCTGTGGCTTGGGAAAGTAGTACCAGAAGTAGAAGGAGGCGCGCTGCGTGTTCACGGCGTCATTGATAACAGCCACTCACGGCCCGCGCAACCGTTACAAGGGCAACGGCGGCGCTGCCGGCACTACCAGTGCCGCGGCAGCGGCCCCGGGATCACGAACCCTCGCCGCGCATCGCGCACCAGGAAGCCGCCACGCACCAGATCGCGAAACACATGGTTGACCATCTCCCGGGTCGCGCCGATGCGGCCGGCCACCTGTTGCTGGCTTACGTCCGCGGGCAGGAAGCGCTGGCCATGATCGGTCAGCGCCAGCCCATCGATGGCGGCCACGGTCCTGACGAACACGCTGTCGAACGCCAGGCTGCGGATCTGCCCGGTGGAATGGCGCAGGCGTTTGATCAGCCTGATCACGAGCGATTCGGAGAACCCGGGATAGCGTCGCATGAAGTCCCGGATTTCGCTGCCGCGCACTTCCAGGCACTCGGCCTGGGTGAGGGCCTTGACCGAAGCCGAGCGCGGGCCGCCGTCGAGAAACATTTCGCCGAACATCTCGCCCGACTCCAGGGTGTCGTAGATCACCTCGCGACCGCGCTCGTCGCGGGTAAAGACCTTCAGCCGGCCGGACAGCAGGACGAACAGGCATTCGGAGACATCGCTTTCGCTGATCACGATCCCGCCCCGCGCCACCTGCCGGACATCGCCCCGCTCGGCCAGCAGGCGGATCAGGTCGGGCGGGAGCCGGTCGGCGGACGGGGCCATGGCGGGACTCTATCTGCAAACGCACGCACGCACATCCCGACCATGGTGTGAAAAATTGCCCTTGTTCGTCGATGAGGCCCATGGTGCGATGACGGCGGACGGGGCGCATGGGGAATCGCATGAAGCGGACGGCATGGGCGTTGGGGATGATCGCGGCAGGCCTGTGCGGCCCGCTGCACGCACAGGATTCGCCGCTGACCCCGCAGCTGGAACACGTGGACCGGCTGCGCACCAGCGAGCAGGTGGGCGCGCTGGACTCGGAGCTGTTCGGCGACGAGGTGGGCCTGTACAACGGCGCCACCGGGTTCGCGGTGACCGACATCGACCTGCCGGGCAACGCCACCCTGCCGGTGCAACTGCGCCGGCGCTTCAAGGTGGAGTCGTTCAAGCAGGTGGTGCCGCTGGGCGGGTTCGGCAACTGGGACCTCGATGTCCCCTATCTGTCGGGCACCTTCGATGGCGTCTACAAGTGGAACACCGCCGAGAACGGCTCCACCTCGCGCTGTTCGGCGCTGTGGTATCCGCGCACCACCACGCCCTTCGAGATCACCGACATCTGGACCGGCACCTCCCTGCACCTGCCGGGGGAGGGCGACCTGGACCTGCTGTACCTGCCGCCCTCGGGCGGCACGGTGCCGTCGGACGGGGCCAGCTACCTGTGGAGCACCAGCAGCCTGCACCGGTTCAGCTGCACGGCGGCCACCTCCAACGGCTATCCCGGCCAGGGTTTCATCGCGGTGGACACGGCCGGCACCCGCTACACCTTCGACGTGGGCATCGAGCGCAGCGCCGGCACCATGCGCGACGTGTCCGGCAGCCTGCGCGCGCGGACCCGGGTGTACCTGATGGCCAGCCGGGTCGAGGACCGGCATGGCAACTGGGTGGCCTACCAGTACAGCGGCGACAAGCTCACCGGCATCTCGTCCAGCGACGGGCGGGCCATCGCCCTGACCTGGAGTGGGGACCGGATCGTCAAGGCCACCGCGCATGGCCGGGAGTGGAACTACGCCTACCTGTCCGATCCGGCCGCCATGGGCATGCGCCGGTTCCCGATGCTGTCCCAGGTCACCCTGCCGGACGCCTCCCAGTGGAGCTACCAGTACGAGCTGGCCAGTTCCGGGGCCGGTGGCCTCAATCCCCGCTACGAGTCCTGGGACGGTTCGGATGCCGACTGCACCCCGCCGGAGTTCTTCGCCAACAGCTTCGGCCTGCGGGCCACCCATCCGTCCGGGGCGCAGGGGCACTTCGAGTTCACCTTCATGCGCCAGCACCGCAGCGGCACGCCGGCCAATGCCTGCAACCGCCGCGGCGACGGCCGCTACGTGCTGGGCATCCCCGACCACTTCGACCTGTACGCGCTGGCGCGCAAGACCCTCAGCGGACCGGGCCTGCCCATCCAGCAGTGGCAGTACGCCTATCCCCATTCCGGCGGCCGGACCACCTTGCCGGTGCCGTGCATGAGCTGCCCGGGCGAGAAGCTGACGGTGGTGACTGAGCCGGACGGCAGCAAGCGCGAGCACACGTTCGGCAACCGCTACCTGGACAACAGCGGGCGGCTGCTGGGCACCACTGTCAAGACCGCCGCCGGTGCGGTGCTGCGCAGCGACAGCAGCACCTACATGACCAACGCCGAGGCCGCCGCGGCGCCGTTCCCGAACACCTACGGCTCCTCGCTGTCGGCCGACGACGACACCGCCACCCGGATCCGCCCGGTCAAGCTGGCCACGGTGGTCCAGCAGGACGTGACGTTCTCGCGCACGGTGAACAGCTTCGACGCCTTCGCCCGGCCGGCCAGCGTCACTCGTTCCAGCACCCTGCCCGGCAGCCCCTCGCGCACCGAGCAGACCAGCTACCACGACAACACCGCCAAGTGGGTCCTCGGCCAGGTGGCCCAGGTCACGTGCACCGCGCCGACCACCGCGCTGCCGGCCGGCTGCGGGGCCTCGGGCACGGTGATGTCGGCGGCCACCTACGACGGCACCTGGGCGCTGCCGCTGACCTACAGCGCCTACGGCAAGCTGCGGCAGACGCTGACCTGGGATACCACCTCGGCCATCGCCGGCGGCCAGCGCGGCACGCTCAAGACGGTCAAGGACGGCAACAACAACACGACCACGGTGTCCAGCTGGAAGCGCGGCATCCCGCAGTCGATCCAGCATCCGGCCACGCCCGAGTCGCCGTCCGGGGCCACCCAGGCGGTGCAGGTGAACGACAGCGGCTGGATCACCGCGGTCACCGACGAGAACGGCTACACCACGAACTACACCCACGATGCGATGGGCCGGCTGGCCAGCATCGCCTACCCCACCGGCGACAGCGTGGCCTGGAACACCACCACCCAGGCGTTCGCGCAGGTCGCCAGCGCCGAGTACGGCATCCCGGCCGGGCACTGGCGGCAGACCGTGGCCACCGGCAACGGCCGCAAGGTGACCTACTTCGATGCGCTGTGGCGCCCGCTGCTGGTGCGCGAGTACGACACCGCCAACGAAGCCGGCACCCAGCGCTTCAGCCGCTTCGCCTACGACCATCGCGGCCAGGTCACCTTCGCCGCGTACCCGTCCACCGCGCACACCGCCAGCACCGGCACCTGGACCGACTACGACGCCCTGGGCCGGACCACCGCGGTGGCCCAGGACAGCGAACTGGGCCTGCTGGTGACCCTGAGCGATTACCTGACCGAGTTCCAGACCCGGATCACCGACCCGAAGGGCAACCAGACCACCACCGGCTTCCTGGCCTGGGACCAGCCCGCCAACGACCTCCCGGTGACCATCGCCCACCCTGCCAGTGCCTGGACCCATATCATCCGCGACGTGTTCGGCAAGCCCACCCGGATCCGGCGCAGCAACAGCAGCAGCCCGACCGGCGGATCGGTGGCGGTGGACCGCAATTACGCCTACGACGCCTACCAGCAGCTGTGCCGCGGCGTGGAGCCGGAGACCGGCGCCACCCTGCTGGGCTACGACGGCGCCGGCAACGTGAAGTGGAGCGCGGCCGGGCTGCCTTCGGGCCAGGCCTGCGAGGCCAACGGCACCACCCCGGCGGTGGCCGCGCGGCGGGTGGACCGGACCTACGATGCGCGCCACCGGCTCAAGACCCTGGCCTTCCCGGACGGGCGCGGCAACCAGAGCTGGACCTACACCCCCGACGGCCTGCCGGCCACGATCGGCACCAACAACAGCAGCGGCGGCACCACGGTCACCCACAGCTACAGCTACAACCGGCGCCGGCTGCCGACCCAGGAGGGACTGGTGCCCGATGCCAGCCAGAGCTGGACCCTGGGCTACGGCTACAACGCCAACGGCCACCTGACCAGCCACGTCTACCCGGCCGGGCTGACCGCCAGCTACACGGTCAACGCCCTGGGCCAGGCGACCCAGGTGGCCGCGCAGGACGGGGGCACGGTCAACGTGGCCAGCAACGTGACCTACTTCCCGAACGGCGCGCTCAAGGGGTTCACCTACGGCAACGGGCTGGTGCACACCGCCACCCAGAACACCCGCGGCCTGCCGCTGCGGATGACCGACTGCGCCGTGGCCGGGACCTGCAGCAGCGCCAACCGCCGCCTGGACCTGGAGTACGGCTACGACGGCAACGGCAACGTGGCCGGGATCACCGACCACACCAGTGGCGGCCGGCAGACCCGGGCGATGAGCTACGACGCACGCGACCGGCTAACCCAGACCACCTCCAGCATGTTCGGCACGGCCGGCTACGGCTACGACGCGCTCGACAACCTGACCACGGTGAGCGTGGGCGGCCCGCAGGCGCGCAGCCAGGCCTACTGCTACAGCAGCAACCGGCTGAGCACGGTGCGCACCGGCAGCTGCAGCGGGTCCATCGTGCACAGCCTCGCCTACGACGTGCAGGGCAACCTGGCCAGCAAGGGGGCGCAGGCGTTCGGGTTCGACTACGGCAACCGGCTGCGGGAGGTGTCGGGGGTGGCGACCTACCTGTACGACGGGCACGGGCTACGGGTGCGCGGCAGCGCCAGCGGGGCGGCCCCGTACCTGTACAGCCTGTACGACCGCGGCGGGGTGCTGCGCTGGCAGCGCGACGAGGTCGCCGGGCAGCAGGTGCGGCACCTGTACCTGGGCGGCCGGCTGCTGGCCGAGCACCGCAAGCCGGTGGGCGGCAGCACGGTGACGATCGAGTACCTGCACGTGGACGGGCTGGGCAGCCCGATCGCCAGGACCAACAGCAGCAAGACCACGATCCAGAGCAGCGAGCACGAGCCGTACGGGTTGATGCTGAACCGGGGCAACGACAACCGGCCGGGGTTTACGGGGCATGTGATGGATGCCGGTACCGGGCTGACGTATATGCAGCAGCGCTACATGGATCCGCGGTTGGGGGTGTTCCTCAGCGTTGATCCGGTGACGGCGTATGAGAGCAGGGATTGGCGGCAGTTCAATCGATATGCGTATGCGTTCAATAATCCATACATGTTTGCTGACCCGGATGGGATGAATCCTGTTCACAATTGGCTAGTGAACAATGGATTTCTTCCCCCGGCTGGGCAGAACGCGCATACGCCAATTGATGGTGCGAGCCGCGGAGATGCGAAGGTTGTGGGTTTGATGGCTGGTTCGGCGTTTGTCGGTGGTGCCGCAGGCGCCGCAGTGGCAGTGGGGGCCCCGGCGATGGTGATGGCTGCGGCGGAAAGCGCGAGCCTGCAGACGGGCCTTGCTGCCCAGCAAGTCGCCAATGCGACAACAGGAACCATTGCAGCAGCCAGCGAGGCAACGAGTGGGGCAGTCATAGGTGCAACCGTGCGCACAATGGTGGCAGTTGAATCTGAAGTAAGCATGGCAGTGGCATATGCTGGCGCAAGCACGGGTACAGCCAATGCCATGGGTGCATCAGCTGCTGCTGCGACTCCAGTTGCCATTGCAGAGTTTGCAACTGGAGCTATCACCGGTGCAGCAGGAGTCAATAGCCCCCCAAGCTCCATTGCAAATCAAGCTGGTGCTTCACTTGGTTCAGTGGTGAGAGAAGAGCTAAAGGACCGATAATTTATGTCATACATTGGAATTGGGCTCCTATTGCTAATGCTTGGATCTTATTTATTCTTTGGGGGTAATAGCTATTTCCCTCAAGGATCGAATATCCCATTTAATTTTGGTGATTATAAAAATGTAGTGGGTATCGGCCTGATGTTATTAGGAGTAATATTCATCCGTGCTGGAATAAATTCATTCAAGGGAAAATGAACGAGAACGGGGTCAGATTCACTTCCTGATGGGAAAGAAGTGAATCTTCCTCCGTTTTTTTCAACGGCAACGTGGCCGGGATCACCGACCACAGCAGTGGCGGCCGGCAGACCCGGGCGATGAGCTACGACGCGCGCGACCGGCTGACCCAGGCCACCTCCAGCATGTTCGGCACGGCCGGCTACGGCTACGACGCGCTCGACAACCTGACCACGGTGAGCGTGGGCGGCCCGCAGGCGCGCAGCCAGGCCTACTGCTACAGCAGCAACCGGCTGAGCACGGTGCGCACCGGCAGCTGCAGCGGGTCCATCGTGCACAGCCTCGCCTACGACGTGCAGGGCAACCTGGCCAGCAAGGGGGCGCAGGCGTTCGGGTTCGACTACGGCAACCGGCTGCGGGAGGTGTCGGGGGTGGCGACCTACCTGTACGACGGGCACGGGCTACGGGTGCGCGGCAGCGCCAGCGGGGCGGCCCCGTACCTGTACAGCCTGTACGACCGCGGCGGGGTGCTGCGCTGGCAGCGCGACGAGGTCGCCGGGCAGCAGGTGCGGCACCTGTACCTGGGCGGCCGGCTGCTGGCCGAGCACCGCAAGCCGGTGGGCGGCAGCACGGTGACGATCGAGTACCTGCACGTGGACGGGCTGGGCAGCCCGATCGCCAGGACCAACAGCAGCAAGACCACGATCCAGAGCAGCGAGCACGAGCCGTACGGGTTGATGCTGAACCGGGGCAACGACAACCGGCCGGGGTTTACGGGGCATGTGATGGATGCCGGTACCGGGCTGACGTATATGCAG
>NZ_PDWM01000064.1 GCF_010093225.1 Pseudoxanthomonas koreensis
GGAGGGGGTGCGGCGGCGGGGGTGTCTTCCATGGGGGCACAGGATAGCGGGGTGCCGCGGCTATCCTGTGGCCGATGACGCCCGAACCCCGTCCCGCGCGCGGCACCGCCGCCGACCGCCGCCGCATCGCCCAGGCGCTGCCGCCGCTGCGCGAGGCCGATGCCATGGCGATCAGCCGCTTCATCGACGCGGCCTGGGCCGAGCACGGCCTGGCACGGCAGACCCAGGACGCCTACCGCCGCGACCTGGAGCTGCTGGCGCGCTGGCGCGACGGCGCCGGCGGCGGGCTGGCCCGCGCCGCCGCGCCGTGCTGTTCGAGTACCTGCGCTGGCGCGCCGGCCACGGCTACCAGCCGCGCAGCAACGCCCGCCTGCGCGCCAGCCTGCGCGCGTTCTACGCCTGGCGGGTGCGCTCGGGCGCGCGTGCCGACGATCCGGCCGCGCTGATCGAACCGCCGCGCCTGCCGCGGCCGCTGCCCAAGGCGCTGACCGAATCCCAGGTCGACGCCCTGCTGGCCGCGCCCGACATCGATACCCCGGAGGGCCTGCGCGACCGCGCCATGCTCGAACTGATGTACGCCGCCGGCCTGCGCGTGAGCGAGCTGGTCGACCTGCCGGCCAATGCGGTGAACCTGCGTCAGGGCGTGGTCCGGGTGCTGGGCAAGGGCGGCAAGGAGCGGCTGGTGCCGCTGGGCGAGGAGTCGCAGCACTGGCTGGAGCGCTATCTGGCGCAGGCGCGGCCGCAGCTGGCCGCGGGCAGGCCGGTGCCGGCCGACGCGCAGGGCCGGGTGCCGCTGTTCCTGACCGCCAGGCGCCATGCGCCCACCCGCCAGGAATACTGGCGCGCGCTCAAGCGCCACGCCGCGGCCGCCGGGATCGACCCGGCCACGGTCACCCCGCATGGCCTGCGCCACAGCTTCGCCACCCACCTGCTCAACCACGGCGCCGACCTGCGCGCGCTGCAGCTGCTGCTGGGCCACGCCAGCCTGTCCACCACCCAGATCTACACCCTGGTAGCCCGCGAACACCTGCAACGCCTCCACGCCAGGCACCACCCGAGGGGGTGAGCGGTTTCGCGGCATGCCGCGAAACCGCGAACGCCCGGCCATGGATGGCCGGGCCGGGCGTTCCGGAGCCGACCACGTCACGCCATGGATGGCAGGTGCGACAGATCGAACGCCGCAGCCCGCGGCACTGCCGCGCGGCCTGCCGAACGCCCGGCCATGAATGGCCGGGCCGGGCTTTCCGGAGCCGACCACGTCACGCCATGGATGGCAGGCGCGACAATTCGAACGCCGCAGCCCGCGGCACTGCCGCGCGGCCTGCCGAACGCCCGGCAGGCGCCCTCGCGTAGAGCCGGGCTTGCCCGGCTGCCCACGCATGGCGGAGCGATGGGGGGGAGCAGCGGGGCAAGCCCCGCTCTACAACGGCGGCCCAACGCGATCCTGGTCCAGGCCGGTCGGCTCGCGCCGGTGTGCGAAAATCCCCCGACTTTTACCCCCGACGGTGGTCCCCATGTCCCGACTCTTCGCCGCCGCGCTGCTGGGCGCCTTCAGCCTCAGCGCCTGCGCCCAGCAGGCCGCTCCGGCCGCCGCCAGCCAGGCGCCTGCCAAGCCCGAGGCCAAGGCCACCGCCGCCCGTCCCGCCGCCACGGCCGCGGCCGGCACCGCGGAGGCGAACGTGCTCGCGGCCCTGCAGGCGGTCGCCCCGGGCCTGGCCCCCGAGTACGTCGGCGCGGCGCCGTTCCCGGGCTTCCGCGAGGTGCTCCTGGGCGGCGAACTGCTGTACGTCTCCGACGATGGCCGCTACCTGATCCAGTCGCAGCCCTTCGACCTGCAGGAGCGCAAGCCGGTGGCCAGCGAAGGGCTGATGGCGCATCGCCGCGCCCTGCTGGCGAAGGCCCCGGTGGAAGACCGGATCGTGTTCGCGCCGCCGAACACCAGGCACACCCTCACCGTGTTCACCGACATCGAGTGCGGCTACTGCCGGCGCATGCACCAGCAGATCGCCGACTACAACCGGCTCGGGATCGCGGTCCAGTACGTGGCGTTCCCGCGCATGGGCCCGGCCAGCCAGGACTTCCGCGACATGGAATCGGTCTGGTGCGCCGGCGACCGTCGCCACGCCCTGTCCGAGGCCAAGGCCGGGCAGCGGGTGCCGAAGAAGCAGTGCGACAACCCGGTGGCGCAGCAGTACGAGCTCGGCCTGCGGGTGGGCGTGAGCGGCACGCCGGCCGTGTTCACCGAAGACGGCACCCAGCTGGGCGGCTACCTGGCCCCGCAGCAGATGCTGCAGGCGCTCGAAGGCACCGCCGCCGCGGCGGGCGGCGCGCGCTGAGCGGAGGGGCCGGCCCTCTGCGGGGCCTCCGGAACGGCACCGCGCGGTCCGGTACAATGGCCGGCCTTCCCCTGCGACTTCCCCGGACATGATCGTCCTCGAGGGCGCGCCCGCCCTTTCGCCGTTCCGCCGGCAGCGGCTCGAAACCCGCCTGCAGTCCCTGGTCCCCGGCCTGCGCGTCGAAGGCGCCTGGCACGTCTACTTCGTCCAGCCCGGCGACGGCGCGCCCGATCCGGCCGTCCTGCACCGCATCCTCCAGGCCGGCGACGGCCAGGCCGCGCTGGCCGAAGGCGCGCTGTCGCGCTTCGTGGTGCCGCGGCTGGGCACGCGCTCGCCGTGGTCGAGCAAGGCCACCGAACTGCTGCAGGGCGCCGGCCTTGCGGTGGCGCGGGTGGAGCGTGGCCTGCGCCTGGACCTGGCCGGCTGGCCGGCCGATACCGCCACGCAGGTGGCGGTGGCGAAGCTGCTGCACGATCCGATGACCCAGTCGCTGCTCGCCTCGCGCGATGACGCGCAGGCGCTGTTCGCCGCGCAGCCGCGCGGCCGGCTCGAGCGCATCGCCCTGGCCGAGCTCGAAAGCGCCAACCGTCGCCTGGGCCTGGCCCTGGCCGACGACGAGATCGAATACCTGCGCGCCCGCTATTCGGAGCTCGGGCGCGACCCGTCCGACGTCGAGCTGATGATGTTCGCGCAGGCGAACTCCGAGCACTGCCGGCACAAGATCTTCAACGCCAGCTGGACCATCGACGGGCAGGAGCAGGAGCGCTCCCTGTTCCGGATGATCAGGAACACCCACCAGAAGAGCCCGCAGCACACGCTCAGCGCCTACAGCGACAACGCCGCGGTGATCGCCGGCCACGTCGCCGCGCGCTACCGGCCGGATCCGGCCACCGGCGAGTACCGCACCGAAGCGGCGGTGCCGTCGGCGTTCCAGATCAAGGTCGAGACCCACAACCACCCGACCGCGATCTCGCCGTTCCCGGGCGCCTCCACCGGCGCCGGCGGCGAGATCCGCGACGAGGGCGCCACCGGCCGCGGCGGCAAGCCCAAGGCCGGCCTGACCGGCTTCTCGGTTTCGCACCTGCGGATCCCGACGCTGCCGCAGCCGTGGGAGGCGCCGCGCGCGCTGAATCCGCGCATGGCCCCGGCGCTGGAGATCATGACCGACGGTCCGCTGGGCGGTGCCGCGTTCAACAACGAGTTCGGCCGGCCGAACCTGCTCGGCTATTTCCGCAGCTTCGAACTGCCGGAGAACGGCAGCACCCGCGCCTACGACAAGCCGATCATGCTCGCCGGCGGCCTCGGCGCGATCGACCGCATCCAGGTCGACAAGATCCGGATGCAGCCGGGCGATGCGGTGGTCGTGCTCGGCGGCCCGGCGATGCTGATCGGCCTGGGCGGCGGCGCGGCCTCGTCGGTGGCCTCGGGCGAAAGCGCCGAGGACCTGGATTTCGCCAGCGTGCAGCGCGACAACCCGGAGATGGAGCGCCGCTGCCAGGAGGTCATCGACCGCTGCGTGGCGATGGGCGGGCGCAACCCGATCCACTTCTTCCACGATGTCGGCGCGGGCGGCCTGTCCAACGCGATTCCCGAGCTGCTGCACGACTCGGGCGTAGGCGGCGTGATCGACCTGGCCAAGGTGCCCAGCGACGACCCGTCGCTGTCGCCGCTGGAACTGTGGTGCAACGAATCGCAGGAGCGCTACGTGCTCGGCGTACCGGCCGACCGGCTGGACGAGTTCGCCGCGATCTGCGTGCGCGAGCGCTGCCCGTTCGCCGCGGTCGGTGTGGCTACGGCGGAGGAACGGCTGGTGGTCGCCTATGGCGCGACCCCCGGCAATATTCCGGCCGATGCCCCCATTGATTTGCCCATGGACGTGCTGTTCGGCAAGCCGCCGAAGATGCACCGCGACGCCGTGCGCCGTCCGGCCGCGCCGTGGCCGGCGCTGGCCGCCGCCGGGCTGGACCTGCACCAGGCCGGCCTGCGCGTGCTCGCGCATCCGACCGTGGCTTCCAAGAATTTCCTGGTCACCATCGGTGACCGCAGCGTCGGCGGCCTGACCGCGCGCGAGCAGATGATCGGACCGTGGCAGCTGCCGCTGGCCGACTGCGCGATCACCCTGGCCGACTACGACGGCTACGCCGGCGAAGCGATGGCCATCGGCGAGCGCACCCCGCTGGCGCTGCTCGATTCGGCCGCCGCCGCGCGCATGGCCGTGGGCGAGGCGATCACCAACCTGTGCGCGGCACCGGTGCAGGCGCTGGAGCACGTCAAGCTGTCGGCGAACTGGATGGCAGCCTGCGGCCACCCGGGCGAGGACGCGCTGCTGTACGACGCGGTCCACGCCGTGGGCATGGAGTTGTGCCCCCAGCTCGAAATCAGCATCCCGGTGGGCAAGGACTCGCTGTCGATGCAGGCGCAATGGCAGGACGGCGGCCAGGCGCACAAGTCGGTGTCGCCGGTGTCGCTGATCGTGTCCGCGTTCGCCCCGGTGGAAGACGTGCATGGCCAGCTCACCCCGCTGCTCGCCGCCGGCGACGACAGCGAGCTGTGGCTGATCGGCCTGGGCGGCGGCAAGCGGCGCATGGGCGGCTCGGTGCTGGCCCAGGTGCATGCCGGCCACGAGGCGCTGCCGGCGTTCGGTGGCGACGTGCCGGACCTGGACGACCCCGAACGCCTGCGCAACTTCTTCGCGCTGGTCTGCGATGCGCGCGAGGCCGGGCTGCTGCTGGCCTACCACGACCGCAGCGACGGCGGTGCCTTCGCCGCGCTGTGCGAGATGGCCTTCGCCTCGCGCCGCGGCCTGGACATCACCCTGGACGCGTGGGGCGACGATCCGTTCGGCAGCCTGTTCAACGAGGAGCTGGGTGCGGTGGTGCAGGTCGCCGACGAGGACCGCGCCGCGTTCGCCGACCTGGTCGAGCGCCATGCGCTGACCGAATGCGCGCAGCGCATCGCAAGGCCGACCGCGGTGCCGAAGGTGCGCGTGCGCCTGGACGGCGGGCTGCTGGCGGAGTGGCGCTGGGAGGAACTGTTCGATGCATGGTGGTCGGTGACCCACGCCATGCAGAAGCTGCGCGACAACCCGGACAGCGCCGACCAGGAGCGCGCGGTCGCGCGCGATTTCCATGCGCCGGGACTGAAGCCGAAGCTGGGGTTCGATCCAGCAGAAGACGTGGCCGCTCCTTTTATTGCCAAGGGCCGGCGTCCGCGCGTGGCGATCCTGCGCGAGCAGGGCGTCAACGGCCAGCTCGAGATGGCGCGCGCGTTCGACCGCGCCGGTTTCACCGCGGTCGACGTGCACATGAGCGACCTGGTCGCCGGCCGCATCGCGCTGGACGGTTTCACCGGCCTGGCCGCGTGCGGCGGTTTCAGCTACGGCGACGTGCTCGGCGCCGGCCGCGGCTGGGCGACCTCGATCCTGGAGCGCAGCGCGCTGCGCGAGGCGTTCGCGGCGTTCTTCGCGCGCCCGGACACGTTCTCGCTGGGCGTGTGCAACGGCTGCCAGATGATGAGCCAGCTGCGAGACATCATCCCGGGTGCGCAGCACTGGCCGAAGTTCCTGCGCAACCGCAGCGAGCAGTTCGAGGCACGTACCGCGCTGCTGGAAGTGCTCGAGTCGCCGTCGGTCCTGCTGCGCGGGATGGCCGGCTCGCGGATCCCGGTGGCGGTGGCGCACGGCGAGGGCCGCGCCGAGTTCGACAATGCGGCCGACCAGGCTGCGGCGCGGATCGCGCTGCGCTACATCGACGGCGACGGCCAGGTGGCTTCGACCTATCCGCTCAACCCGAACGGTTCTCCGGACGGCATCACCGGCCTGTGCAGCGACGACGGCCGCGCCACGATCCTGATGCCGCACCCCGGGCGCGTGGTCCGCACGGTGAACCTGTCCTGGCATCCGCCGGAGTGGGGCGGGGACTCGCCATGGATGCGGATGTTCCGCAACGCACGGGTGTGGGTGGGCTGACCCGACCGCGCCGTCCGGTTAGCGCCCTGCTTCCTGTAGGAGCCCACTTCAGGGGGCGACCCGACGGGGTCGGAAGACATGACGCGATACCGCGCATGCCTCCGGAGCCGGTGCGTTGTACGCGGGCTGCGTTCCTGCGTCGCCGGGTCGCCCCCTGAAGTGGGCTCCTACAGGGGAGCTCGCCGCGACGATGGCCGTCGGCCCCGCCATGCCCTGCTAAAGTCCGGGCCGTTGCCCGAGGAGAACGCACAGGAACGTGAGCGACCTGCCCATCGTGCTGCTGCCGCTCGGTTCCGACGAGGACGCGCTCGACGCCTGCCTGGCCGCGCTGGACGCCGCCACCCCCGCCGGCACCCCCATCTGGCTGGCGGACGACGCCCAGGCCGGGCCGCGCGGCATCGATATCGTCGAACGCTGGCTGCAGCGCACCCGCCTGCGCGCCGAATACACCCGCCGCGCCCACCCGATCGGCGAGGTCGCCCACCTGCAGGAAATGCTGCAGGCCTGCGGCGACGCGGACGTCGTCGTCCTTGCCGCCGACGCCCAGCCCCTGCACGGCTGGCTGGCCCAACTCGCCGCCTGCCTGGCGCGCGACGCGGCCGTGGCCACCGCCACGCCTTGGTGCAACGCCGGCGAGACCGCCGGCTGGCCGCGGCTGGGCGAGATCTCGCCGTTGCCGGCAGAGCCGGCGCTCACCGCGCAGGCCTGTGCCGCGATGCCGCCGCAGCATCCGGAACTGCCGGCCGCGGTCGGCCACGCCGTGGCCCTGCGCGGCAGCGCGAGGATGCGCGTCGGCGGCCTGGACGCGGCCAGCTACGGCTCCTGGTATGCCGCGCTGACCGACCTGTCGCTGCGCCTGTCCGGCCTGGGCTGGCGGAACGTGCTGTGCGAAACCGCGTTCGTCGCCCGCGGTGGCGAGGGCGGTCCGGCCGACGGCGACCTGGAGGCGCTGGCCGCGCGCTGGCCGGCCTGGCACCCGCGCCTGGCCGGCTTCCTGATGAACGATCCGCTGCAGCAGGCCCGCGAACAGCTGCAGCAGCTGCACGAGAGGCTGCGCACCACGCCGCAGCACGACCTGTTCGCCGCATCGGCGGAGCCGGCCGCATGAGCGCGCCGGGCGAGGCCGACGGCATCGCCGCGGTAGTGGTCAGCTACCGCAGCGCATCGACCCTGGACGAATGTCTGGTGCGGCTACGCGCCGCGCGCGCGGTGTCGCAGGTGCGCGTGGTCGACAACGGCTCCGACGACGCCAGCCTGGAGATCCTGCAGCGGCACGCGCTGGCCGACCCGCGGGTGCGCTTTATCGCCAACCCGGACAACCCGGGTTTCGGCGTGGCCTGCAACCAGGGCGCGGCCGACAGCGACGCACCCTGGCTGGCCTTCGTCAATCCCGACCTGCAGGTGCTGCCGGACTCGCTGGAGCGCCTGCGCGCGCATGCGCAGGCGCTCGGCGGCGAAGCGCTGCTCGGCGCGGACCTGCTGGGCGACGACGGCGTGCGCGACGGCGCGGCGCGGCGGCGCGACCCGGACTTCGCCGCGATGCTGCGCGCGCCGGCCCGCGGCAGCCGCCTGGACGTGGCGATGGATCCGGCGCGCACGCTGCAACCGGTGGAGGCGATATCGGGGGCGCTGATGCTGATGCCGCGCGCGCTGTTCGAACGGATCGGAGGCTTCGACGAGGGCTACCGCCTGCATGCCGAGGACCTGGACCTGTGCCGGCGCGCGCGCCTGGCCGGGGCCACGGTGGCGGTGGCCAACGACGTGGCCGTGCTGCACGCGCGCGGCGTCTCCAGCCGCTCGCGGCCGCTGTTCGTGGAATGGCACAAGCACCGCGGGCTGTGGCGCTACTTCCGCAAGTTCGAGGCGGCCCGGCGCGGACCGGTCACCCGTGCGGCGGTGTTCGCCGCGATCTGGGCGCATTTCGCGGTCGTCGTGCCACGCGTCTTTTCCCGGCGCTCCGGAACCTAGCGGGCGACCACCTGCAACTTGCGGCTGGCGCGGGATTGCCGATAAGGTCGGCGCGGTGGCCAGCGCCCGGCGCCGGCGTCCGCCTGGCGCCGGGGATCACCGGGACCGCACCGGCCAACATGGAGCCGCAATGGCCCGCTACGAGCTGCTCAACAACGTCGCGCACCAGGACCTGCGTGTGTCGACCCGCTTCGGTGTCGGCTTCGGCGACAACGTCGGCATGGTCCAGGCGTTCCCGACCGAGTTCGCCGAGCTGCAGCGCGAGTACCCGCTGTTCTTCCGCAAGGACGCCTCCGGCGGGTTCCAGGCCGTGGCCCTGCTCGGCTTCGACCACCACGAGAACCTGTTCCTGCAGGGCGGAAGCTGGAACGCGTCGTACCTGCCGGCGTCGGTGGCGCGCGGGCCGTTCCTGATCGGCTTCCAGGAGCAGCAGGTCGATGGCCAGCTGCGCAACGAACCGGTCATCCACGTCGACCTGGACCACCCGCGGGTGGTCACCGGCCAGGGCGGCGAGCCGGTGTTCCTGCCGAAGGGCGGCAACAGCCCCTACCTGGAGCACATCATCGGCGTGCTGCGCGGGATCAACGACGGCGTGCAGGCCGGGCAGGGCATGTTCGCCGCGTTCGAGGCGCTGGAGCTGATCCAGCCGCTGGCCATGGACGTGCGCTTCGATCCCGGCCACGGGGTCAACCTGGGCGGGCTGTACGGGATCGACCGCGAGCGCCTGGCGGCGCTGGACGCCGGCGCGCTGCACGACCTGCATCGCGCAGGCTGGCTCGAAAGCGCCTACATGGTGCTGGCTTCGCTGCAGAACATGCGCCGGCTGATCGCCGAGAAGCAGCGCCGCATCCGCGAACGGGAAGGCGCGCAGGGGCAGGAGGCCCGGGATGCCCGGGCGCCCCGGCCGCTTACTTCAGCGCCTTGAACCGCAGCCGGTGCGGGCCGGCATCGTCGCCCAGGCGGCGCTTCTTGTCTTCCTCGTACTCGCGGTAGTTGCCCTGGAAGAACTCCACGTGCGAGTCGCCCTCGAAGGCGAGGATGTGGGTGGCGATGCGGTCCAGGAACCAGCGGTCGTGCGAGATCACGAAGGTGTTGCCCGGGAACTCCAGCAGGGCGTCTTCCAGCGCGCGCAGGGTCTCGATGTCCAGGTCGTTGGACGGTTCGTCGAGCAGCAGCACGTTGCCGCCCTGCAGCAGGGTCTTGGCCATGTGCAGGCGGCCGCGCTCGCCGCCGGACAGCGTGCCCACCAGCTTCTGCTGGTCCTGGCCCTTGAAGTTGAAGCGGCCGATGTAGGCGCGCGACTGGATCTCGATGCCGTTGATGTTGAGGATGTCCAGGCCGCCGGAGACTTCCTGGAACACGTTGTGGTTGCCTTCCAGCGCGCCGCGGCTCTGGTCCACGTAGGCCAGGTTCACGGTCGGGCCGGTCTCGATCGAGCCGGAGTCCGGCTTCTCGGCGCCGGTGATCATCTTGAACAGGGTCGACTTGCCGGCGCCGTTGGGGCCGATGATGCCGACGATCGCCCCCGGCGGCACCGAGAAGCTGAGGTCGTCGATCAGCAGGCGGTCGCCGAACTTCTTGGAGACGTTCTTGAACTCGATGACCTTGTTGCCCAGGCGCTCGCCCGGCGGGATGAAGATCTCGTTGGTCTCCTGGCGCTTCTGGTAGTCGACCGACTGCAGCTCTTCCAGGCGGCCCAGGCGCGCCTTGCCCTTGGAGCGGCCGCCCTTGGCGTTCTGCCGGGCCCATTCCAGTTCCTTCTGGATCGCCTTCTGGCGGGCCTTCTCCTGGTTTTCTTCCTGCTTGAGGCGCTCGTCCTTCTGCTGCAGCCACTCGGTGTAGTTGCCCTTCCACGGGATGCCGCGGCCGCGGTCCAGCTCAAGGATCCACTCGGCGGCGTTGTCGAGGAAGTAGCGGTCGTGGGTGACCGCGACCACGGTGCCGGTGTAGCGGGCCAGGAACTGCTCCAGCCATTCCACCGACTCGGCGTCCAGGTGGTTGGTCGGTTCGTCGAGCAGCAGCATGTCCGGCTTCTGCAGCAGCAGGCGGCACAGCGCGACGCGGCGCTTCTCGCCGCCAGACAGCTTGCCGATCACCGCGTCCCACGGTGGCAGGCGCAGCGCGTCGGCGGCGATCTCCAGCTGCTGTTCCAGGGTGCTGGCGTCGCCGCTGGCGAGGATCGCCTCCAGGCGCTCCTGCTCCTTGGCCAGCGCGTCGAAGTCGGCGCCGTCCTCGGCGTAGGCGGCGTAGACCTGCTCCAGCGCGGCCTGGGCCTGCAGCACCTCGCCGACGCCTTCCTCGACCGCTTCGCGCACGGTCTGCTCCGGGTTCAGGCGCGGCTCCTGCTCCAGGTAGCCGACCTTGATCCCCGGCTGCGGCCGGGCCTCGCCCTCGAAGTCCTGGTCCACGCCGGCCATGATCCGCAGCACGGTGGACTTGCCGGCGCCGTTCAGGCCCAGCAGGCCGATCTTGGCGCCCGGGAAGAAGCTCAGCGAGATGTCCTTGATGATCTGCCGCTTGGGCGGGACCACCTTGGACACGCGGTTCATGGTGTAGATGTACTGCGACATGGGACGTTGGACTCCGCGGACGGACAGCGGCCGCCTGCCGGGCAGGGGCCGCTGGGAGGGTGTTGAGGGGGTGCCGGTCGGGGGGATCGGGACCTGCCGATT
>NZ_PDWM01000065.1 GCF_010093225.1 Pseudoxanthomonas koreensis
CGGCTTGGCCGGCGGCGGCGGCGGCGGCGGCGGCGGCGGCGGCGGTGGGGGCGCGTCGACCAGGGTGACCAGGATGTTGCGCTCCTTCTCCACGTCGGCCTTCGGCGCCACGGCCGGGATGAGCAACAGCATCAGCGCCGCAGCATGCAGCGCAATGACGAACGCGATGCCGATGATGCGCGGCCAGCTCAGCCCGCTTTCTTCGGTTTCTTCGTAATTCCTGTGGACGACCAGTTGTTCAGCCATGCGCCTAGTGACTCAGGTGTGGGGCGAAGGCCCCGGGGAGACACATCCCCCCGGGGCCCAGGTTCTCGCGGGTGACACCGCATGAACCGCCAAGCATATACCAATCCCACGCCCCTTTGCCTAGGGGAGTGGCGTTGTTTCCGTGACCCTTACTTCAGGTTGATGATCCTGCGCGCGTCCTCCGGCTTCTTCACGCCCTTGTCCAGGGCCTGCTGGGCGGCCTGCCTGGCCTCGGCGAGCCGGTCCTCCTGCCACAGCACGCGGGCCAGGTTCAGGTAGGTCTCGCCGTCCTTGGACAGTGGCGCGGCCTTCTTCCAGGCCTCGATCGCCAGCGGGACCTGGTCGCTGTAGTAGTACGACTGGGCCAGGGCCAGATGGGTCTGGTAGTCGGGCTTGAGCGCACCCTTCTGCAGGCCCTCGTTGATCACCGAGATCACGTCCTTCTCGCGGCCATCCATGTTGGCGTAGGTGATGTACAGCTGGCGGTACTCGCGCTCCTCGCTGAGCTGGCCGGCGGCGCGCAGCTTCTCCAGCACCGCGGCGGCCTTGTCCATCTGCTCGGCCTGGCTGTAGACCGCGGCCAGGTTGGTCTGGGATTTCTTGTCGGTCGGGTTCTTCGCCGCCAGGCTCTCGGCGAGGGCCACCGCTTCGGCGTACTGGTTGGTTTCGGCATAGGCGGCCATCAACAGCTGGACCCAGCTGTCCTTCGGCTCCGGGGTGTTCTCCACCAGGCTCTTGAGCACCGGGACCGCCTCGGCGTAGCGCTCGACCTGGTACAGCGCCTGGCCCTTGAGCGCGAGGTCCTCGGGCCTGTTCGACTTGCTCTCGCCCAGGTAGCGGTCGAGGGTGGCCAGGCCGGTGGTGTAGTCGTCGTCGCCCATCTGCAGCTGGGCCAGCATCAGCATCGACTGGAAGTGGCCGTTGTTGTCCAGGCCGTCGAAGTCCAGCACCTGCTGCAGGTAGGCCTTGGCCGCGGCGGTGTCGTCGAGGCTGTAGGTGGCCTGGGCGGCGAGCTGTGCGGCCAGCGCCTTGTCGTAGGCGTTGGCGCCCTCGGTGGCGAGGATCTCGTTGGCCAGGGTGCGGGTCTGGGCGAAGTCCCCGTCGTTGTACACATCGATCAGCTTCTGCAGCTTCTTGCCGGTCTTGGTCGACGCCTTGGCTTCCGGCTCCTTGCGCGTCGCCTCCGGGTACAGCACTTCGGCCTTCGCCGCTGCCTTCCTGCCGGAACGCGAGGACTGCGCGGAGGCATCGGCCACCACCATGCCGCCGAGCGCGGCGGCGATGAACAGCGACAGGACGGCGTGCTTGCTGCGGAATTTCATTGGATCACCTCATGCGGGCCACCGCGTTGGCGGGGCGTAACCGGGTCGGCAAAACTAGCAGAACCGGGTTTCGTTCGGAAAGCTGTACGTTCTGGCGTGTCGTGGCGATTCAGGGACCGCACTTGGGCGTATGGCCTGCCTTGCGCGCCGCCTGGGCGGTCGGCTGCAGTTCCGGCGCCCGTGCCTGCAGGGCCTTGATCCGGTTCTGCGGATCCGGGTGGGTGGACAGCCATTCCGGCGAGCGTCCGGCGGAGGCGGCGATCATGTTCTGCCACAGGTCCACCGCCTGCGCCGGGTCGAAGCCGGCCTGGGCCATCAGGCGCTGGCCGATCTCGTCCGACTCGGTTTCCTGGGTGCGGGAGAACGGCAGCAGCAGGCCCAGCTGGGCCGCCGCGCCGCCACCCTGGGTCACCATGTCCGAGGCGCCCTGGCCGTAGCGTGCGCCCGCCAGCGCACCGAGCACGGCCAGCCCGGTGGAAGTGGCCGCCTGGCGCGAGACCCGCTCGTTGGTGTGGCGCGCGTAGACGTGGCCGATCTCGTGCCCGATCACCGCCGCCAGCTGGTCCTGGTTCTTCGCCACCTTGAACATGCCGGTGTTCACGCCGACCTTGCCGCCGGGCAGGGCGAAGGCGTTGGGCGAGTCGTCGACGAACACCACCGTTTCCCACGGCAGGCCGCGCCAGTCCGGCGGCAGCTGCTGCACCAGGGCGTTGACCACGCAGGTCACGTAGCTGCTCTGGCTGCCGCCACTGAGGGTCTTCTGCTTGGACTTCATCTCGGTGAAGGCCTGCGCGCCGGCCTGGTTGAGCTCGCTGTCCGAGTACGCCATGTACTGGCTGCGCCCGGTGGGCGAGGTCGTGGTGGCGCATCCGCCCACCAGTGCGGCCAGCGCCAGTCCCGTCGCGATTCCCTTCCATTGCCTGGTGCGGCGCATGCGCGGCCCTCCCCCGTGCCGTTACCCGAAGACGGAAGTGTCCTCGCAGCGGGCTTAACTTTTCGTCAAGCGAACGGCTCAGCCGAAGACGTGGAACGCCAGCGCCACGGCATTGTTCAGCCCGTGCGCCAGGACCGGCGCCCACAGCGTGCCCGTGCGCCAGTACAGCCAGGCGAAGGCGGCGCCCATGCCGGCGTAGACCAGCAGCAGGTACGCGACCGCCAGCGGCGGGTTGGCGCTGGCCCCGGGCAGCTCGTGGATCAGGGCGAAGGCCAGGCTGCTGAGGACCAGCCCGGCCCAGGGCCGGCCGCCGGCCAGGAAGCGGCCGAACAGCACCCGGCGGAACAGCAGTTCCTCGTAGGCCGGCGCCAGCACCACCGCGAACAGGACCAGGAACAGCGGCCACTGCTGCAGCGCCTGGTCGATCAGTGCCAGGTTGGTCGGTTCGGCCTCGATGCCGGCCTTGCCCGCCAGCCAGCCCAGCAGCGAGCTGCCCAGGAACACGGCCAGGCCCACGGCGGCGGCCCAGGCCCAGGTGGAAGGCAGGCGCAGGCGCGCGACCGAGTGGCGGCGCTCTTCGGCGCTGGCCGGATGGCGCAGGAAATACAGCGTCAGCGCCACCGCGGACATGCCGGCCAGGGTCATCACGATCTGCGCCAGCGCTCCGGGCGTGCCGAGCGCGGCGGTGATCGCGGCGCTGTCCGCACCATCGCGGGCCAGCGCGATCCCGCGCCACAGGCCCCAGGCGATGCCAGCCAGCAACAGCGCGGCGAACATGACCAGCACCGCCAGGAGCACGTCCAGCAGGAACCCGCCGAGCAGGCTGCGCCAGCGCGCGGGCGGCAGGCGTGGCACCCGCGCCGGCGCGGCCGTGGCGGCGATGGCGCCGCTGGCCGCCGGACCGGCGCCGCCGGGCTCAGACATCCAGGTTGGCGACCTTCAGCGCGTTGGTCTCGATGAACTCGCGGCGCGGCTCGACCACGTCGCCCATCAGCGTGCTGAAGATCTGGTCGGAGGCGACCGCGTCCTCGATCCGCACGCGCAGCAGGCGCCGGGTGTCCGGGTTGACCGTGGTGTCCCACAGCTGCTCGGGGTTCATTTCGCCCAGGCCCTTGAAGCGCTGGATCTGGCGGCCCTTCTTCGCTTCCTCCAGCAGCCAGGCCTGGGCCTGGGCGAAGCTGGACACCGGCTGCGACCTGCCGCCACGCACCACCTGCGCGCCCTCGCGCACCAGGCCGTGCAGGACTGCGGCCGCATCGCGCAGCGGACGCAGTTCGCCGCTTTCGAAGATCGACAGCGGCAGCACCTGCAGCAGTTCCTCGCCCATGTGCCGGCGGGTGCCCTGCAGCGCGGCCGGCCGCGCCTCGGTCGCCGGCAGCAGCTTCAGCGCGAAGCGCGGGCTGCCGAGCTTGCCGCGGTTGAGGCGGGCTTCCAGTGCGTCGAGCTCGTGGCGCTCGTCGGTGTTCTGCGCCAGGTGCTCGGCGTCGAGCGGGGTGAAGTCGATCAGCGCTTCCAGCAGCAGCGGGTCGAAGCGGTGGCTGTTGCGCGCGATCGCCTCGCGCGCGCCGGCGTAGGCCAGCAGCAGCTTCTCCAGGCCCTCGCCGCCCACCGGCGGCTCGCCCTCGGCCGGCACCAGCGCGGCGTTCTCCACCGCATTGCTGGCCAGGTAGGAATCCAGCGCCGCGTCGTCCTTCAGGTAAAGCTCGGTCTTGCCCTGCTTGATCTTGTACAGCGGCGGCAGGCCGATGTAGACGTGGCCGCGCTCGATCAGCTCCGGCATCTGCCGGTAGAAGAAGGTCAGCAGCAGGGTGCGGATGTGCGCGCCGTCGACGTCCGCGTCGGTCATGATGATGATGCGGTGGTAGCGCAGCTTGTCCGGGTTGTACTCGTCCTTGCCGATGCCGGTGCCCAGCGCGGTGATCAGGGTGCCGACCTGGTCGGAGGACAGCATGCGGTCGAAGCGCGCGCGTTCCACGTTGAGGATCTTGCCGCGGAGGGGCAGCACCGCCTGGTTCTTGCGGTTGCGGCCCTGCTTGGCCGAGCCGCCGGCCGAGTCGCCCTCGACGATGAACAGTTCGCTCAGCGCCGGATCCTTTTCCTGGCAGTCGGCGAGCTTGCCGGGCAGGCCGGCGATGTCCAGCGCGCCCTTGCGCCGGGTCAGCTCGCGCGCCTTGCGCGCGGCCTCGCGGGCGCGGGCGGCGTCGACCACCTTTTCCGCGATGGCGCGCGCCTCGTTCGGGTGTTCCTGCAGGAACTCCTCCAAACGTGCGCCGAACGTGGTCTCAACGGCCGGCTTCACCTCCGAACTGACCAGTTTCTCCTTGGTCTGGCTGGAAAAGCTGGGATCCGGCACCTTCACCGACAGCACCGCGATCATGCCTTCGCGCATGTCGTCGCCGGAGAGGCTGATCTTGGCCTGCTTGGCCAGCCCGTTCTGCTCGATGTAGTTGCTCAGGGTGCGGGTCAGCGCGGCGCGGAAGCCGGCCAGGTGGGTGCCGCCGTCCTTCTGGTTGATGTTGTTGGTGAAGCAGTACATCGTTTCCTGGTAGGCGTCGGTCCACTGCAGGGCGACGTCGACCACGATGCCGTTGTGCTCGCCGGTCACCGAGATCACGTTCGGGTGCAGCGGGGTCTTCAGCTGCGCCAGGTGCTCGACGAAGCTGCGGATGCCGCCTTCGTACTGGAACGTGTCCTGCCTGCCCTCGCCGCGCTCGTCGACCAGGGTGATCTTGACGCCCGAGTTGAGGAACGACAGCTCGCGCAGGCGGCGGGCCAGGATGTCGTAGTGGAACTCGGTGTCGGTGAAGATCTCCTTCGCCGGCAGGAAGCGCAGGGTGGTGCCGCGGCGGGTCGACGGCTCGATCTGCTTGAGCGGGTAGCGCGGCTCGCCCAGCGAGTATTCCTGCTGGTAGTGATGGCCGTCGCGCCAGATGTCCAGCCACAGGTGCGAGGACAGCGCGTTGACCACCGACACGCCCACGCCGTGCAGGCCGCCGGAAACCTTGTAGCTGTTGTCGTCGAACTTGCCGCCGGCGTGCAGCACGGTAAGGATCACCTCGGCCGCCGACACGCCCTCTTCCTTGTGGGTGTCCACCGGGATGCCACGGCCGTTGTCGGAGACCGCGACCGAGCCGTCCTCGAGGATGCGCACGACGATGTCGTCGGCGTGCCCCGCCAGGGCCTCGTCGACCGAGTTGTCGACGACTTCGAAGACCATGTGGTGCAGGCCGGTGCCGTCGTGCACGTCGCCGATGTACATGCCGGGGCGCTTGCGGACCGCTTCCAGGCCGCGCAGGACGGTGATCTTGCTGGAGTCGTAGGAGTCGTTGCCGGGGGTGGAACTCGGGGTCTGTTCGCTCATGCCTTCGCCACGATCGGGGCCGGGCCGCGGCCTTGCAGCCGCGACTCCTTAGCTATAGGAATCAAGGCCCGATTATAGCACCGCGCACCATGCCGCTTCCGGAACACGTGAGGCGGGAAGATGCATGCCACGCGGCGGTTGCGGGTAGAGCCGGGCTTGCCCGGCTGCCCCTGTTTCCCGGCAAAAGCAGCCGGGCAAGCCCGACTCTACGGGGCGATCCGGCCCTGTTCCACGTGGAACACGCGCAGCGCCGGGACCAGGCCCTCCAGCGCGGGTGGCACTTCCGTGGCGGTGATGAACACCTGCACGTCCGGCTGCTCCAGCAGGAATTCCAGCACCCGGCGCTGGTGCCCGCGGTCCAGCTCCGAAGGCAGGTCGTCCAGCGCGATCACCGGCCAGTGGCCCTGGCGGTGGGCGTAGTCGCGGGCCTGGGCCAGCAATAGGGCCAGAGCGGTAAGTTTGGTCTGGCCGCGTGACAAGGCTTCGCGCCCGGGCAGCCCCGGCAGGCCGATGCTCCAGTCCGCCCGGTGCGGGCCGACGCCGGTGTGGCCGCTGATCCGGTCACGCTCGCGGCCCAGCAGCAGGGCGTCGCCCAGCGAAAGCTCCTGCCGGCGCCAGCCGGGCTGGAACTCCAGCCCCTGCAGGGCCAATCCGCTGGTCAGCCGCGCGGCGATGGCGCCAGCCTGGGGCGCCAGTTCGGCGAGATACCGCTCGCGCTGGGCGGTCAGGGCTTCCCCTGCCTCGGCCAGCTCGTGGTCCCAGGCATCGAGCTGGGCATTGCCGCCCCCAGCCTTGAGCAGCGCGTTGCGTTGCTTCAGCGCACGGGCGTAACGGCGCCACAGCGGCAGGAACCCCTGTTCCACGTGGAACAGACCCCAATCCAGGAACCGGCGCCGGTTCTCAGCGCCGCCACTGACCAGCGAATGGCTGCCCGGTTCGAAGGTCACGACCGCCAGGGCCGTGCACAGCTGGCCCAGATGCGCGACTTCCACGCCGTCCAGCCGACCCGTCCACTCCTGCCCGCTGTGCCGCAGGCCGGCACGACGCAGCCGCGGCGGCGCCTCGCCTTCCCCACCCTCGGCCCATTCAACGAATACTTCCAGCGCCGGCGCGTGTTCCCGCACCAGTCCATCACGGGCCCGGCCACGGAAGCTGCGCCCGTAGGCCATCAGGTGCAGCGCCTCCAGCACACTGGTCTTGCCGGCACCGTTGGCGCCGGTGAGCAGGTTCAAGCCCGGTGCCGGTGCCAGTTCGACCGCGTCGAAGCGACGCAGGTCGCGCAGCGACAGCCGGGTCACCCGCATCGGCGGCCCCGGACAGCAGGACGCCCGGCCGGAGCCGGGCGTCGCTGGGGTTCCACGTGGAACATGGTGCGCTCCGCCTCTGCGGTCACAGCCGCAGCGGCATCACCACGTGCCGGCACTTGCTGCTGCTGGCTTCGCGCACCAGCGCCGAGGAATTGGCGTCGCGCAGGGCAATGATCACGTGCTCCTCGCGCAGCGCGCTCAGTGCGTCCAGCAGGTAATTGACATTGAAGCCGATGGCCAGGTTGTCGACCCGGGTGTCGGCCTCGATCTCTTCCTGGGCTTCTTCCTGCTCGGGGTTGTGCGAACTGATCTTCAGTTGCCCTGGAGAGACCTCGACACGCACCCCGCGGTACTTCTCGTTGGACAGGATCGCCGCACGCTGCAACGCGGCACGCAGCACTTCCCGCTCCAGCTTGACCTCCTTCTCCGCTCCGATCGGGATCACCGCTTCGTAATCCGGGAAGCGGCCATCGATCAGCTTTGAGGTGAAGGTGACATCGTCGCGCTTGACCCGGATGTGGGCCCGGCCCAGTTCCAGTTCCAGCGCGCGGTCGCCGCCTTCCAGCAGGCGCTGCAGTTCTGTGACGCCCTTGCGCGGGACGATGATCTGGCGCTTGGCCGCCACGGTCTGCTCCAGCTCCGCCTCGCACAGGGCCAGGCGGTGGCCGTCGGTGGCCACACAGCGCAGCGACTGCTCGCGCAGGTCCAGCAGCAGGCCGTTGAGGTAGTAGCGCACGTCCTGCTGGGCCATGGCGAAGGCGGTACGTTCGATCAGTTCCTTCAGCGCCGCTTCCGGCACGCCGATCCGTTCCGTGGCTTCGACCTCGTCGACCGAGGGGAAGTCGTTGGCCGACAGCGTGGCCAGGGTGAAGCGGCTGCGCCCGGCCTGCACGGTGACCTTTTCACCGGACTGGCTCACGGTGACCCGGCTGCCATCCGGCAGCGCGCGCACGATCTCGAAAAGCTTGCGTGCCGGGATCGTGGTCTCGCCGTCCTGGGCGTCGTCGACCGCTGCGCGGGCGACCATTTCCACTTCCAGGTCGGTGCCGGTCAATGACAGCTGGCCGCCCTGCACCTGGACCAGGAAGTTGGCCAGGACCGGCAGGGTCTGGCGTCGTTCGACGACGTTGACCACTTGGGCCAAGGGCTTGAGAAAGGCCTCGCGTTGCAGAGTGAAACGCATGGGAATCCGTGCCTCTACGCTTTGAAGGAATGTGGAATAAATCTGAAAGCGGTGGTGCTGGAGTCGGCCCGGAGCTGTGGAAAACCGTGTCAACTCATTGAACTAAAAGGAATTTCTTTACAACCAAAGGCTGCGGAAAAGATCCGGTGCGAGGGCAGGACAAGCTGTGGATGGTTTCCGGAGTCCGATTCTGTCCCCCGCTTATCCCCAGCC
>NZ_PDWM01000066.1 GCF_010093225.1 Pseudoxanthomonas koreensis
ATCATTGCGCGGCCCCGGGAATGACCGCCCCACGCTCCTGTAGGAGCCTACTTCAGGGGGCGACCCGGTGGCGCCTGAGCGCAGCCACGTTCAACGCGAATCCCCTGTAGGAGCCCACTTCAGGGGGCGACCCGATGGCGCCTGAACGCAGCTACGTTCGACGCGAATCCTCCGGAGCGGCCGCGTCGAGCGCCGCTGCGTTCAGGCGCCACCGGGTCGCCCCCTGAAGTGGGCTCCTACAAAGGGTGCGTTGCGGTCGGGCACAATAGGGCGGTCATTCCCGGGGCCGCGCAATGATCGTCCTGCACCAGATCGACCCGATCGCCATCTCGCTGGGGCCGCTGCGGGTGCACTGGTACGGCCTGATGTACCTGCTCGGCTTCCTCGCCGCGTGGTGGCTGGGGCGGCGCCGGATCGGCCAGGGCCGCTTGCCCGGCGTGGATGCGAACGCCTTCGCCGACCTGCTGTTCTACGCGATGCTCGGCGTGATCCTGGGCGGGCGCCTGGGCTACGTGCTGTTCTACGCCATGGGCGAATTCCTGCGCGACCCGCTGATGCTGGTGCGGGTGTGGGATGGCGGCATGAGCTTCCACGGCGGCCTGATCGGGGTGCTGGTCGCGGCCTGGCTGTGGTCGCGCCGGCACCGGCTGCATTTCTTCGACACCATGGACTTCATCGCGCCGCTGGTGCCGCCGGGGCTGGGCTTCGGCCGGCTCGGCAATTACATCGGCGGCGAGCTCTGGGGCAAGTACACCGAGGCGGGCTGGGGCGTGGTCTTCCCCGGTGGCCTGCCGGAGCCGTATCGCGGGCTCGATCCGGCCGCGCTGAAGGCGCAGTTCGACGCCGGCGCGCTGGACGCCTTCGCGCGCCATCCCTCGCAGCTGTACCAGGCGGTGCTGGAGGGGCTGGTGATGTTCGCGGTGCTGTGGTGGTTCTCGGCCAGGCCGCGACCGCGCTACGCGGTGTCGGGCATGTTCGCGCTGCTGTACGGCGTGTTCCGCTTCATCGTCGAATTCGTGCGCGTGCCCGACGCGCAACTGGGCTACCTGGCCTTCGGCTGGCTGACCATGGGCCAGGTGCTGAGCCTGCCGCTGGTCGCGCTGGGCCTGTTCCTGCTGTGGCGCTCGCACACCGCGCCGGTGCTGCAGCCGCAGCCGGCCACGCCGGCACGGGAGGCGGGCAAATGAAGCAGTACCTGGACCTGCTGGGCCACGTGCTCGAACACGGCACCGGGAAGGCCGACCGCACCGGCACCGGCACCCGCAGCGTGTTCGGCTGGCAGATGCGCTTCGACCTGGCGCAGGGCTTCCCGCTGGTCACCACCAAGAAGCTGCACCTGCGCTCGATCGTGCACGAGCTGCTGTGGTTCCTGCAGGGCGAGACCAACATCGCCTACCTCAGGGACAACAAGGTCAGCATCTGGGACGAATGGGCCGACGCCGACGGCGAGCTCGGCCCGGTGTACGGCAAGCAGTGGCGGCGCTGGACCGGAAGCGATGGCAGCGAGATCGACCAGATCCGCTGGGTCGTGGACGAGATCCGGCGCAATCCGGATTCGCGCCGGCTGATCGTCAGCGCCTGGAACGTGGCCGACCTGCCGAAGATGGCACTGATGCCGTGCCACACGATGTTCCAGTTCTACGTTGCCGGCGGGAAGCTGAGCTGCCAGCTGTACCAGCGCAGCGGCGACATCTTCCTCGGCGTGCCGTTCAATATCGCCAGCTATGCGCTGCTGACCCACATGGTGGCGCAGGTTACCGGACTGGAGGTTGGCGACTTCGTGCACACGCTGGGCGATGCGCACCTGTACTCGAACCACTACGCGCAGGCGCGCGAGCAGCTGGCGCGCACGCCGCGCGCGCTGCCGCGGCTGCGGCTGGACCCGGGCGTGACCGACCTGTTCGCGTTCCGCTACGAAGACATCGCCATCGAAGGCTACGATCCGGCGCCGGCGATCAAGGCGCCGGTGGCGGTCTGAGCGCCGGGTGCGCGCGGCGATGAGGATCTCGCTGGTCGCGGCGCTGGACCGCAACCGCGCCATCGGCCGCGGCAACGAGCTGCCGTGGCGGCTGCCCGACGATCTGCGGCGCTTCAAGGCGCTCACCGTGGGTAAGCCGGTGCTGATGGGCCGGAAGACGGCGCAGTCGCTGGGTCGTGCGCTGCCGGGGCGGCTGAATCTGGTGCTGACCCGCGGTGGCGTGGTGCCGTTCGAGGGGATGCGTGCGGTGGCATCGCTGGACGAGGCGGTCGCCGCGGCGGCGGCGGAAGGTGCCGTCGAGCTGTGCGTGATCGGCGGCGGCGAGGTCTACGCGCTGGCGCTGGCGCGGGCCGACGTGCTGCACCTGACCCATGTCGACACCGTGGTGGAAGGTGCCGATGCGTTCTTCCCGGCGTGGGAGCCGGCGCAATGGCGAGAGGTGTCGCGCGAGGCGCATCCGGCCGATGCGAAGCACGCGCACGCCTTCGAGTTCGCCGAGTACCTGCGGCCAAGTGCCCCACAGTAATCCCCGGCGTCGCCCGTCGTGCCGCGTCGCGGTGTCGCCGTTCTTTTGTAGGAGCTGACTTCAGTCGGCGACACGACGACGCCGGCGATGCCGTCGTGATTCCGACTCCCGTGTCGCCGACTGAAGTCGGCTCCTACAGGAAGCCGTAGCAGGCGGGGCGTGCCCGCGTCCGGCCTCACTCCTTGCGCAGGTGCGGCGGGATCGCGGAGACATCGCGGCCGGGCACCTGCAGTACGCGCAGTTCCTCGCTGTCCAGCTGCAGGGCGGTGAGCCTGCCGCCCCACACCGCGCCGGTGTCGATGGCGTGGATGCCCTGGGTGAGGGTCAGGCCCAGGGTCGACCAGTGGCCGCAGACGATCTTCAGGTCGCGCTCCACGCGGCCGGGTGCCTCGTGCCACGGGTACAGGCCGGCGGCCTGGGTGCCGGGCGCGCCCTTCTCCTCGATCGCGATGCGTCCGCGCGGGGTGCAGTAGCGGGCGCGGGTGAACCAGTTGATGATCGCCCGCCAGCGGTCGTGGCCGCGCAGGCCGGTCGACCAGTTCGGCTTGTCGCCGTACATGTTGCGCAGCAGGCCGCGGTAGCCGTCGCCGCGCAGTTGCTGTTCCACTTCGGCGGCGTACTGCTCGGCGTCGCGCGTGGTCCACTGCGGGGCCAGGCCGGCGTGGACCATCATCCAGCCCAGCCGGCGGTCGGCGTGCACCAGCTTCTGCCGGCGCAGCCAGTCGAGCAGTTCGGCGCTGTCTTCGGCGAAGACCACGCGCTGCAGGTCGGGGTTGACCTTGCGCTTCTCCGCCGGCGCGCGCTCGCCGACGGCGAGCAGCGACAGGTCGTGGTTGCCCAGCACCACGATGCTGCGTTCGCGCAGCGAATGGACCAGGCGCAGGGTTTCCAGCGACTGGCCGCCGCGGTTGACCAGGTCGCCGCAGAACCACAGGGTGTCGGCGGCCGGGTCGAAGCGGATCTTCTCCAGCAGGCGCTGGGTGGCGTCATAGCAGCCCTGCAGGTCGCCGATGGCCCAGATGCTCATCGCGGCGGCCTCAGTGCAGGGTCCGCGGCACGGTCAGCAGGAACGGGGCGATCGGGGCGTCGAAGCGGGTGCCGTCGGCAGCCAGCATGTCGTAGCGTCCCTGCATCGCGCCGTCGCCGGTCTCCAGCACCACGCCGGAGGTGTATTCGTAGTCGTCGCCCGGGTCCAGCCAGGGCTGTTCGCCGACCACGCCGTCGCCGTGCACTTCCTCGGTGCGGCCGTTGCCGTCGGTGATGTGCCAGTGGCGGGAGACCAGGCGCGCGGCCACGCTGCCGCGGTTGTGGATGCGGATCGTGTAGGCGAAGACGTAGCGTCCCGCCTCGGGCTCGGACTGGTCGGCGAGGAAGCGGGGAGTGACTTCCACCTCGATCGCGTAGGGCGTGGATTCCTGCTGCATGCCGACAGTTTAAGCAAAAAGCGCGTGATGGCCGAAGAAACGGCCGGATCCCTGTAGGAGCCCACTTCAGGGGGCGACCCGGTGGCGCTGGAACGCAGCGGTGTTCAACCGGGTGTTCCCGGAGTGTCGCGATCAACGTGGTGCTGCTGGACGGCCTCGGGTCGCCCCCTGAAGTGGGCTCCTACAAAGGGGGAGCGGCGGCGCGGGAGGGGGCTTCAGTCCTGCGCGACGCCCTTCGCGTTCGCCAGGCGGATGAAGGCGGCGACGTCGATCTGCTCGGCGCGCGCATCGGCGCTTACGCCGGCCGCGGCGAACTGTGCCGCATCGCAGACACCGTTGAGCGCATTGCGCAGGGTCTTGCGGCGCTGGCCGAACGCGGCGCGGACCACGTCGGCGAAGCGCGCGCGGTCGTCGATGCCGACCGTGGCCGGGTCGCGCGGGACCAGGCGCACCACCGCCGAGTGCACCTTCGGCGGCGGCCGGAACGCGCCGGGCGGGACCACGAACAGCGGCTGCACCTGGCAGTACGCCTGCAGCATCACGCTCAGCCGCCCGTAGACCTTGCTGCCGGGCGCCGCGCCCATCCGGTCGACCACTTCCTTCTGCAGCATGAACACCATGTCGCGGATCGCGGCGGCATGGTCCAGCGCGTGGAACAGGATCGGCGAGGAAATGTTGTAGGGCAGGTTGCCGGCCAGCTTGAACGGCGTGCCGGCGGCCAGCGCGGTGAAGTCCACTTTCAGCACGTCGCGGTGGACGATGGTCAGCTCGCCGACGCCCTCGGCCATCGCCGCCAGCGGGCCGACCAGGTCGCGGTCGAATTCGATCACCGTCAGCGCGCCATGGCGGCGCAGCAGCGGCAGGGTGATCGCGCCCTGGCCCGGGCCGATCTCCACCAGCCGGTCGCCCGGCTGCGGATCGATGGCCTGGACGATGCGCTCGATGTAGGCGCGCTCGTGCAGGAAGTTCTGGCCCAGGGACTTCTTCGGCGCGTGGCTGGTGCTCATGCGCCATTATCGCCTTCGGCACCCCGCCGGCGCACCGCCCCTCTGTAGGAGCCCACTTCAGGGGGCGACCCGGTGGTGCCGGAACGCAGCGGCGTTCAACCGGGTGTCCCCGGAGTTCGCGATCAACGTGGTCTTGCCGGGCGTGCGTCGGGTCGCTCCCTGAAGTGGGCTCCTACACGGAGCCGGGCTTCAGTCCATGCCGAGCTTTTTCAGCTTGTAGCGCAGGGCGCGGAAGGTGATGCCCAGCTGCGCGGCGGTGCGGGTCTTGTTCCAGCGGTTCTCTTCCAGCGCCTTCTGGATCGCGGCGCGCTCGAGCTGCTCGATGTACGAGGGCAGGGCGCCGGTGCCCGGGTCCAGGTCGATCACCGCCTCTCCCTGCTGCGCCGGCGGCGGCACGGGAGCGGCGGCGAGGTCGGCGCCCGGCGCGCCGCCGCGCCCGGCGGCGGCTTGCGGCAGGTGCAGGTCGGCCTCGTCGATGCTGTCGCCCTCGGCCAGGGCCAGGGCGCGCTCGAGCACGTTCTCCAGTTCGCGCACGTTGCCCGGGAAGGGGTAGCCGGCCAGCGCGGCGACCGCCGCGGCGGTCAGTTCCGGCGCGGCACGGCCCTGGCCGGCGGACAGGCGCTGCAGGATCGAGCCGGCCAGCTGCGGCAGGTCGCCGGTGCGCTCGCGCAGCGGCGGTACCCGCAGCTCGATCACGTTGATGCGGTAGTACAGGTCGTGGCGGAAGCGGCCGTCGGCGACCAGGTTGCCCAGGTCCTTGTGCGTGGCCGAGAGGATGCGCACGTCCACCGGCACTTCGCTGGCCGCGCCCACCGGGCGCACCGATTTCTCCTGGATCGCGCGCAGCAGCTTGACCTGCATCGGCAGCGGCAGCTCGGCGACCTCGTCCAGGAACAGGGTGCCGCCACCGGCGGCCTGGAACAGGCCCGGCTTGTCGGCGTGGGCGCCGGTGAAGCTGCCCTTCTTGTGGCCGAAGAATTCGCTTTCCATCAGCTCGGCCGGGATCGCGCCGCAGTTGACCGGGACGAACGGCCCGGCCCCGCGCGCACCCTGCTCGTGGATGGTGCGGGCGACCAGTTCCTTGCCCACGCCGGACTCACCGAGGATGTAGACCGGAGCCTGGCTGCGGGCGACCTTGGCGATGGTGGCGCGCAGGGTATCCATCGCCGGCGAGTCGCCGAGCAGGCGGCTGGCCTGTTCCGGCGGCGGCGGCGGCGGCTTGGGCCGCTCGGCGTTGTTCAGTTCCAGCGCGTGGCGGACCAGGCCGCGCAGCACGTTGATGTCCACCGGTTTGCTGACGAAGTCGAACGCGCCGGCCTTCAGCGCCTCCACCGCCAGGTCCATGCTGCCGAAGGCGGTGATCATCGCCACCGGGGTCTGCGGGTGGTTGCGCGCGATCTCGCCGACCAGTTCGATGCCGCTGCCGTCGGGCAGGCGCATGTCGGTGAAGCACAGGTCGTAGGGATTGCGGGCGAGCAGTTCGCGCGCCTCGGACAGGTTGGCCGCGGTATCCACGCGCAGGCCCATGCGCCCCAACGTGAGCACCAGCAGTTCGCGGATATCGCGCTCGTCGTCGACGATCAGTGCACTGCGGGCCGGACTCATGAGGGAACGATAGCCGAACCGGGGGATCGGGGCCAAGCAGGCAGGACCCGGGCAGGACCGGCCCCGGCTCAGCCGGCAAGCATGCCGTTGGGCCCGGGCAGGGCGATCCGGAAGCAGGCCCCGCCACCGGGCACCGGCACGTACTCCAGGCTGGCCTGGTTGGCCCGGCACAGCTCGCGGGCGATGTACAGGCCCAGGCCGGTGCCGTGCTCGGAGGTGGTGAAGAACGGCCGGAACAGCTGCGCGGCCACGCCCTCCGGGATGCCCGGGCCGCGGTCGAGCACGTCCACCAGCGCGTTGCGCCCGTCCTGGAACACCCGCAGCCGCACCCGCGAGGGCTCGTCCATCAACCGCCCGTACTTGAGCGCGTTGTGGACCAGCGCGGTGAGGATCTGCTGCAGGTGCCGGGGGTCTACCAGCGTCGGCACCGGCTGGCCGGGCACGATCGCCTCGAGGCTGTCGGTCTCGATCGACAGGGTCTGCCGGTAGTCCTCGACGAAACGGCGCACGAACGCGCCCAGGTCGATGTTCTCCGGGTTGGCGCGCTCGCGCCGGGCCAGGCCGAGCACGCTCTCGACGATGCCGTTGGTGCGCAGGCACTGCTGGTGGATGATCTGCAGCAGGCGGCGGTCGGCGTCATCGACGTTGCGCGATTCCTCCAGCAGCTGCACCGCGTAGTTGATCGCCGCCAGCGGGTTGCGGATCTCGTGGGCCAGGCTGGCCGAGAAGCGGCCCAGCGTGGCCAGGGTCAGCGATTCGGCGCGGCGCGAGACCACGGTGGTGTCGTCCAGGAACACCAGGGTCAGGTCGCTGTCGGCCAGCAGCCGGGCGAAGCGCGGCTGCACCTCGGGCTGGTCGGGGAACAGTTGCAGCGGGGCATCGTCCACCTGCCAGCCGTTGCGCCAGCGCTGCAGGCGCCGGGCCAGTTCCGGCGCCATGCTGTTCAGGCCGGCGGCCAGGGCGTCGCTGCCGCCGTCGCCGAGCAGCAGCGAGGCGGCCTCGTTGGCCAGGGTGATGCGGTTGTTGGCGTCCACCACCAGCACGCCGGTGCGCATGCGGCGGATGATCAGCTCGTTGATCTCCACCAGGTTGGCGACTTCGGCGGTGCGCTTCTCGGCCAACTGCTCGCTGGACCGGGCGCGCTGGCCGATCCGGTAGCCCAGCCAGGCCAGGGCCAGGTAGCTGGTGATGAACATCGACAGCTCGGCCAACGAGCGCGGCGCGGCGCCGGAGGACAGGGCCGACCAGACGAACTCCAGCCCCAGGGCCAGGCTGGCCAGCACCGCCACCGTCAGGCCGTAGCGCAGCGGCAGCAGCATCGCGGCGGCGGCGACGTTGAACAGCAGCATCATCGCGATGCCCGCGGCGACCCCGGGCAGGGCATGGGTGGCCAGGGTCAGGGCGAGGATGTCGATGCAGGCGCCGCCGAACACCAGGATCGGCAGGTGGCGTTCGGACCGCCACAGCAGCAGGATCAGCGCGGCCACCATGTAGGCGATCGCCACGCCCCGGCCCAGCGCAGGGTCGCGGGCCTCCCCGACCAGCTCCGACAGCGGGCTGAACACCAGGCCGGCGATGATCCCCGCCTCGAGTACCCGGTACAGGCTGAAGAAGTACAGCTCGCGCCGGGGGATCGATTGGATGCGGTCGATGAGCGGGGCGTGGGGCAAGCCGGGGCTCCGGTGGCGCGGCCGGCCCAGTATGCGGGTGGCCGGGGGCGGGCTTCCAGCGGCGGGCCCGGTGG
>NZ_PDWM01000067.1 GCF_010093225.1 Pseudoxanthomonas koreensis
CCCCCCCCCCCCCACCTTTACATGTCAACCCCCCCACCTCCCCACCCCGCCCCCCGCACGCCCCATATGACTCCCCCCCCCCCCCCCCCCCCCCCCCCCGCGCCCCCCCCCGCGGCCCCCGGCGCCCCCCCGCCGGGCGGGCGCGACACCCCGCCCCCCCCCCCCCGCCGGCCCCGCCCCCCCCCCCCGCCGACCCCCCGCCCCCCGCCCCGGCGCCGACCGCGCCGACCGGCCCGGCCCCGGTCGCCGGCGTGGACTACACCGAGATCGCCAATGGCCAGCCGTTCCAGCCGGGCACCGGCAGGATCGAGGTGGCCGAAGTGTTCGGCTACACCTGCCCGCACTGCGCCACGTTCGAACCCGAACTGCAGGCCTGGAAGAAGCGCCAGCCGGCCGACGTGGCCCTGGTCCAGGTGCCGGGCGCGTTCGGCGGCTACTGGAACCCGTACGCGCGCGCCTTCTACGCCGCCGAGGCGCTGGGCGTGCTGGAGCAGTCGCACGGGGCGATGTTCAACGCGGTGCACGTGCAGCGCAGCCTGCCGGTGAACGCGAACGTGTCCGCCGCCGACCTGGCCCCGTTCTACGCCCAGTACGGCGTGGACGCCAAGCGCTTCACCGATGCCTACAACAGCTTCGGCGTCGACGCGAAGATCAACCGCGCCAGGCAGTTCGCGACCCGGACCCGGGTCGAGGGCACCCCGTCGATCGTGGTCAACGGCAAGTACAACGTGTCGGTGGACCAGCAGGGCTTCGGCAAGATGCTCAACACGGTCGACTGGCTGGTCGCGCAGGAGCGTGGCGCCGCGCACTGACGCGCGCGCCCGTTCCCGGCACTCGCCCACAGGACCGCCGCATGGGCTCCCCCACGCCCGCGTACGACCCCAACGCCGCACCGGCCGTCGATGCGCTCGCGGCCGGCACGCGCAGCCTGCGCATCCTCAGCGCCAACATCCAGGCCGGCTCGAGCACACGCCGCTACAGCGACTACGTGACCCGCAGCTGGTCGCACGCGCTGCCGGCCGGGCGCAAGCGCAGCAGCCTGGACGCGATCGCGCAGCTGGCCAGCGGCCACGACATCGTCGGCCTGCAGGAGGCCGACCCGGGCAGCCTGCGCTCGGGCTTCACCAACCAGACCCACTACCTGGCCCAGCGCGGTGGCTTCGACTACTGGAAGCACCAGCCCAACCGCAGCGTCGGCGGCGTGGCCTCCAGCGCCAACGGCCTGCTCAGCCGGCTCGAACCGGTGCGCACCGCCGGCCATTCGCTGCCGGGCCGGATCAAGGGCCGCGGCGTGCTGATGGCGCATTTCGGCGACGACCGCGAAGGGCTGGCGGTGGCGGTGGCGCACCTGTCGCTGGGCGCGAAGTCGCGGATGGCGCAGCTGTCGTTCATCGCCGAGGTGCTGCAGGACCATCCCAACGCGGTGCTGATGGGCGACTTCAACTGCCTGCCCGACCAGCCCGAGATGGAAGTGCTCTACCGCAACACCACCCTGCGCCCGCCCGAGTGCCCGGTGCCGACCTTCCCCAGCTGGAAGCCGCAGCGCGCGATCGACCACATCCTGGTCAGCGGCGAGCTGAAATGCCGGGGCAGCAAGGCGTTCCCGGCCGCGTTCTCCGACCACCTGGCACTGGCGATGGAAATCGAAGTGCCGGAGACCGCGCTGCGCACCTGAGCGTTCAGAAGCCGTAGCGCAGGAAGCCGCCGTCCACCGCGATGCATTCGCCGGTGACGTAGCTGGCCGCCGGCAGGCACAGGAACGCGACCGCGCCGGCCACCTCCTCCGGCTCGCCGATCCGCCGCATCGGCGTGCGCGCGACCACTTCCTCGTAGTAGTCCGGGTCCGACAGCGGCCCGGAGGTACGCCGGGTGCGGATGTACCAGGGCGCCACCGCATTGACCCGGATGCCGTCCTCGGCCCATTCGGCGGCCAGGTTGCGGGTCATCTGGTGCAGCGCGGCCTTGCTCATGCCGTAGACCACGCCGCTGCGCACGTGGGTGATCCCCGACACGCTGCCGACATTGACGATGCTGGAGGCCGCATGCCGCGCCAGCAGCGGATGCGCGTAGCGCGACAGCTCGAACGCGGCGAACAGGTTGGTCTCGAAGATCCCGCGCCACTCGTCCTCGGTGTAGTCCACCGCGGCCTTGGTCACGTTGCCGCCGGCGTTGTTGACCAGGATGTGCAGGCCCTCGCCCTGGTCCTCGACCCAGTCCAGCAGCGCCTGCCGCTCCTCGTCGTCGGAGACGTCGGCGGCCATGGCCAGGATGTCCTGCGCCGGATGGCGCTCGGCCAGTTCGTCGCGCGCTTCCTGCAGCGGATCCTCTTCGCGCGCCACCAGCAGCAGGTGCGCGCCGAGCGCCGCCAGTTCGCGCGCGATCGCCAGGCCAATGCCGGCGCTGGCGCCGGTCACCAGCGCCAGTTGCCCGTCCAGCCGCCACCGGTTCGTCGTCATGGGCGTAGGATAGCGCCGGCCTTCCCGCGGAGCGCATCGATGCCCGACATCCATCCGCCGCAATCCACGACTGCGCGCCGATGTGCGCTGGCTCTGGTCGCGGTCCTGGGCATGGCCACGCTGGCCGCCTGCCGCCCCGAGCCGCCACCGACCGAACGCCCGCCGGAACCGCAGGCGCGGGCCCACACCGAACTGCGCGACGCAATCCAGGCGCCGCAGGACAAGGCCCGTGCGGTCGAGAAAACCCTGCAGGACGACGCCGCCCGCCAGCGCGCGCAGATCGAAGCCGCCGAGGGCGGCTGACGCAGTACCGGGCCGCCCGTGCGGCCCGGCGCCGCACTCAGATCGTCACCAGCCGCAGAAGCAGTACGCCAGCGACTTCACCGGTGCGCCGTTGCGGTCCTTGACCGCGTTCTCGACGAAGCGCAGCTGCGCCTCGGCCTCCGGCATCGCCCTGGCCAGGGCCGCGCGCGCCAGGCCCGAATCCTGCAGCAGCGCGCCACCGAGGCGGCTGCCGGCGAACCCGGCCATGAACTGTGCGAACGGCGTGGCCGGCTTCTCGATGTAGTTCACGCGGAACTTGTCCTGCTCCAGGTCGGCGCGTTCGGCCGCGTCGGCGATCGCGTCGCGCAGCCCGCCCATCTCGTCGACCAGGCCGCGCTCGTGCGCCTGGGTGCCGCTCCACACCCGGCCGCGGGCGACCGCGTCCACGTCTTCCAGCGGCTTGTTGCGCGCGGCGGCAACCTTGCCGGTGAAGTCGGCGTAGCCCTTGTTGATCACCGCCTGGACCACGCGGCCCACTTCCGGGTCCATCGGCCGGGTCACGTCGAACGCACCGGCGAACCGGGTGGTGCTTACGCCGTCGGTGTGCACGCCGATCTTGTCCAGGGTGCGGGCGAAGTTGGGGATCATGCCGAAGATGCCGATCGAGCCGGTGATCGTCGAAGGATCCGCGTAGATCCGGTCCGCGTTCATGCTGATCCAGTAGCCACCGGAGGCGGCCAGGTCGCCCATCGACACCACCACCGGCTTGCCGGCGGCCTTGAGCTGCTCGACTTCGCGGCGGATCTGTTCGGAAGCGAACACCTCGCCACCGGGCGAATCCACGCGCAACACCACCGCCTTGACCTCCTCGTCGTCGCGCGCCTGGCGCAGCAGCGCGGCGGTGGATTCGCCGCCGATGCGGCCGGCCGGCTGTTCGCCGCCGCTGATCTCGCCCTCGGCCACCACCACCGCCACCTGCGGGCGGCGGTCGACCGGCAGGCGCCGGCTGTCCAGCTGCGCCAGGTAGCCGGACAGGGACACGTTGCGGAAACCGCGGTCGTCGTCCTCGTCGGCCACGCCGCGCTCGGCGAGCAGCGCCTCGACTTCCTCGCCGGTCTTGAGGCCGTCGACCAGCTTCATCTGCTGCGCGTATTTGGCCAGGTCGCCGCCGGCGGCCTCGATGCCGTCGGGCAGCGCGTCGATCTGCGCGGCCAGCTGCGCCGGATCGAGCTTGCGCGCCGCGCCGACGTCGGCCAGGTAGCGCTGCCACACGTCGTTCATCCAGTACAGGTCCGCTTCCTTGGCCTCCGGCGAGGCCGCGTCGAGGATGTACGGCTCGGCCGCGGACTTGAACTCGCCGACGCGGAACAGGTGCACGTCCACGCCCAGCTTGTCCTGCAGGCCGGTGCGGAAGTACTGGCGGTAGCGGGCCATGCCTTCCAGCAGCAGCGAACCCATCGGGTCCAGGTACACCTCGTCGGCCTGCGAGGCCAGCAGGTACTGGCCCTGGCTGATGTTCTCGCCGAACGCCACCACCTGCTTGCCGCTGGCGCGCAGTTCGCCCAGCGCGCGCGCGACTTCGCGCATCGAGGCCATGCCGGAGGGCTGCAGTTCGTCCAGTTGCAGCACCACGCGCTCGATGTGCTTGTCGTCCTTGGCCGCCTCGATCGCGCGCAGCAGGTCGCGCAGCTGGATGTCGTCGGCGCTGCGGTCGCCCATCGCGCGGGCCAGCGCTCGGGTCACCGGATCGGTGGTGTACTGCTCCACCAGCCGCCCTTCCGGCGCGATCACCAGGGTGGTGCGCTCCTGCAGCGGCTTCACCCCGCTGCCCTTGCCCAGCGCGGCGAGGAACACCAGCAGCACCAGCAGCAGCAAGCCGAAGAACAGCAGGTTCACGATCAGCCGGCGGGTGAAGTTCATCACGTCCCACAGCCCGGTGAAGAAACGGGCGACGGGATTGGGACGCGGCGGCAGGGGGGGCGGGTTCATCTGACAGCGGCTCCGGCGGGCGTTGTGCGGATCGGTACGGCTTGCAGGATAGCCGCTGCGTGGCGGCCTTTCATAAGCCTGAAGTCAGGGTGCCGGCGAAGATGCGGCGGACGGCGTGGCCACGGCGACCGGCGGCGGCAGGTGGCGCAGCCGCCAGGCCAGGCGCCCGCCCATCAGCACCGCCGCCGCGGACAGGCCCACGATCAGCCCGGCCCACATGCCCTGCGGTCCCCAGCCCAGTCCCAGCCCCAGGCCGGCGCCCAGCGGCATGCCCAGGCCCCAGTAGGCGGCCGCGGCCAGGAACATCGGCACCCGGGTGTCGCGCAGGCCGCGCAGCGAGCCGGCCGACATCACCTGGATGCCGTCGGGGAACTGGAACGCGGCCGCGTACAGCAGCAGCGCCGAGGCCAGCGTCGCCACCGCCACGTCGGCGGTGTACACCGCCACGATCGCGTCGTGGCCCAGCAGCAGCACCAGCGCCGAACACAACTGCGTGGCCAGCACGATCACGTAGCCGGCGCGCGCGGCGCGGCGCACGCCGGACGGATCGCCCGCACCCAGCGCGTGGCCCACGCGCACCGTGGTCGCCTCGGCCAGGCCCATCGGCAGCATGAAGCACAGCGCCGAGACATTGATCGCGATCTGGTGCGCGGCCGCGGGCACTTCGCCCAGCCGCGCGATCAGCAACGCGGTGGCGATGAACAGCCCGCCCTCCATCAGCACCGTCACCCCGATCGGCAGGCCGGTGGCGAGCAGGCCGCGGATCGCCGGCCAGCGCGGCGGTTCGAAGTGCGCGAACAGGCCCAGCGGCGCGAACCGCTTCGACTTCCACAGGTAGGCGGCGAAGGCCAACGCCTGCAGCCACATCACCGTGGCCGAGGCCGCGCCCAGCCCGGCCGCACCCATCTCCGGCAGCGGCCCGGCGCCGAAGCACAGCGCGTAGCCCAGCGGCGCCAGCACCGCCAGCCCACCGAAGCCGAGCACCATCGTCGGCAGGGTCCAGTGCGTGCCTTCGCTGAGGTAGCGCATGCAGAAGAACAGGACCAGCGCCGGCGCGCCCCAGCGCACCGCATGGCAGAACGCGGTGGCGCCGGGAACGATGTCGGCGGCGATGCCGAACGCGCCCAGCAGCAGCGGCGCGGCGCTGAGGAACACCCACATCAGCAGGCCCAGTCCCAGCGCCAGCCACAGCGCCTGGCGGAACAGCGGCGCGATCTCGCCGCGGCGGCCACCGCCATCGAGTTGCGAGACAGAAGCGGTGAGTGCGATCAGCGTGCCCAGCGGCACCATCATCGGCAGCCACAGCAGCGCGGTACCCACCGTCACCGCGGCCAGCGTGCGGGTGCCGTGGTGGCCGGCGATGACGTTGTCGACGAAGTTGATCAGGCCGGTGGACACGTGGCCCAGCACCAGCGGCAGGGCGAGGGTCGCGGTGGCCCGCAGCTCCTGGCCGAAGCGCGGCGTGGCGGGGGAAGGCATGGGGTCCGTGGGCGGGCTGCGGTCGTGCGGCGGGCACCGGCACCGGGCTCCGGCAGGGCGCCATCTTAACGGCTACTGGCGGCCGCGCTGCTCCAGCCACGCGCCGCGCTGCGCCGGCGGCGTGGCCAGCAGCTCGCGGCGCAGCGCCTCGCGCCCGGCCGGCGGCGTGCGCTGTGCCAGTTCGCCCAGCCGCGCGCGCTGGGCGGGCGTGAGCGTGCGCAGCACCGCCAGCAGCGGTGCGCGCTCGTCTTCCGGGACGAAGCCCAGCAGCGGCTGCAGGGCGAAGAAGTCCGCGCCCAGCGCCGGGCCGAGCAGCCAGCCGCGGCGTTCCATCGCGTCCAGCGCGGCGAAGCGCGCGCGCAGTTGCGCCTGGCTGGCAGGATCCTGCGACTGCAGCGCGGCGGCGGCGGCATGCACCTGCGCCTGCTCGACCGCGTCCAGCTGGCGCCATGCGTCGAGCAGGGTGGCGTCGTCGAAAGCGGCGGCGGACGCGGGCGGATCACCAGCACCCGCCGGCGCACCGGCCTCGCGCTCGATCCGCGGCGGCGGCGCGCCGGCCGCCTGCCAGGACAGCAGTGCCAGTTCGGCGATCACCGGGTCCTGCAGCGGCTCGGGCAATGGCAACGGGCCGTCCGCCGGCAGCGCCGGGGCTTCGGCCGGCGGCAGCGCTTCGACCACGACCGGTTCGTTGTCGTGCACGCGCAGGTCGTCCACCGCTGCGGCCACGTCCACACCGGCAGCTGCGTCGGTTCGCGCGGTTCCAGGCCAGAAGCGCCGGGCCATCAGCCCGGCCAGCAGGGCCATCACCGCGAGGATCGAGAACAGGACCGCGCGCCAGCGGCCCGGCCCGGGCGACGGTGGCGGAGGCGTCCTTGCCGGTCGCGCGATCGCGTCGTCCCGGGTGGCGGCCGCTGCGCCGTCCCGCGCAGGCGCCAACGCGTGGCCAGCCAGCGCCGCCTCGCGCAGTTGCGCCAGGCGCAGCGACTGCTGCGCATCCAGGTCGCGGCCCGCCTGCTGGATCGCCTCCGCCTGCGCGCGCCAGCCAGCCGCGTCCGCCTCACCGGTGGCGTCGCGCGGGCAGGCTTCGGCCAGCGCCTGCTGGTAGGCGGGCAGGTCCAGGCCCATGGCTGCGGCCGCGGCGGCTTCGTCCAGGCCGGCGACCTGGCGCAGCAACAGCGCGCGCCGCACCGGCAGGCGCAACGCCGGCAGGAAGGCCAGCGCCGGCGGCCAGCCGGCGGCGTCCACCGCCGACTCCACCGGCAGCGCCAGCAGCAACTTCCAGTAGCGCTCCGGCCATTCGGCCATGGGCATCCGCGCGGCCGGTCCGGGAAAGGCACGGATCGCCGCGGCCAGGGCCTTCTCGGCCGCGGTGGCGTCGCCACCCTGCAGCCACAGGAATACGAAGGCGCGCCGTTCGGCGCCGCGCAGGAAGGCGGCCAGGGCGGCGGGCAGTTCCGCCGCACGGGCCAGGGGCTGTCCCTTATACCCATCGTACGCCGCCGCCGAGGGAGGTGGGTGGGGGTCTGG
>NZ_PDWM01000068.1 GCF_010093225.1 Pseudoxanthomonas koreensis
CGCGCTGGCTCTGGACGTACAACCACGAGCGCCCGAATATGGCGCTCGGCGGCATCACTCCAGCCATGAAGCTGGCGATGGCCGCTTAGCTCCACTTCTGGCGGCTGCTAAAAGTGGGGGGATTACCCAGCCATTGCCCGAGAGAGACTAGCTCAGTGGGATATCACGCTGCGCCGCCAGACGTTTCGCTTGATGCGCATATCAGACCTAATCTACGACCAAGAATTCCTGGATGTGACATCACCCGAGCTCCGAGAGAGGCTCTACGATGTACTTGGATCAAAGTTTGAGCGAACAAACTCGCTCCACGGAATAGGAGCTGCGCTCTTCTTTAGAGGATTCTCTGGAGACACGCCTGAAGAGAGAGCACGCTACGTAAGCGTTATGGCTGGAGAGGAGGAGGACCTTCTGCATATGGACAAGATCCGCGCAGAGATCGTCGCTCTCCAAGACGCTATGGAGCTGTATCGCATAGCGGTCAATCAACTAGCTACTTCCGATGAAATTGTTCGAATGTCCGCCGCAGCGAGGGTTGCCACAACTTTGCCGCCACAAGGCGCTATCGCCTAGCCACCTACCCTCGCTGATCGACACGCCGACCTATCGGAAACACAACTCACAGAAAGCCGAGCGAACACATGGATAGGATCACGCTACTAGAGTCAAATTTGAATCGACAACTTCAGTGGATCAGCTGGTCTGACACCAAGAGCGCTTTTATATTCACGCTCGTGGCGGCCATGGTAGGACTGCTCGCGGCGGTCGCACCCGACCACGCGGCCAAATGGTCGACCGCACAGGCTATTAGCGCTTCATTCTGCGTCGCCACCTGCACCGCCGCCTTTCTGTTTCTATCTTTGGCCGCATTCCCCAGGACGAATGGCCCAAAGGGATCAATGGTGTACTGCGGCGGCATAGCACAACGCGAGCAGACACAGTTCCATCAAGACATATCTGCGGTCTCTGCTGATGACTATGCAATGGACTTAGCATTTCAGTGCCACCGAAATGCCGTCATCGCGTGCGAGAAGTTCAAGTGGATTCAACGCGCATCAATTGCACTCTACTTGTCTTTAGCTCCGTGGGTTGTAGCAGTTTGGCTGCTATACAGCGCTCCGAAGAGCTAGATCATGGCACTTTACGATGACCTTGCGTCCACCGTACGAAAAATTTTCGCTGATAGATGGATTACTCGTGACGGCCAAGTTGTTCCGGAACCGGAGTCTGTAGGCCTTGGAAATGTAGGCGTAAAACTCAAAGGGACCGTTCTTTACGCTGATCTTTCAGCATCCACTGTGCTAGTGGACAAAATGAAGGACGAGTTCGCCGCGGAAGTTTACAAGGCCTACCTACACTGCGCGGCAAAGATTATTGGCTCTGAAGGCGGCGCTATCACGGCCTATGACGGTGACCGGGTCATGGCTGTATTCATTGGCGGCAGCAAGAATACGAGCGCCGCCAGGACAGCCCTTAAGATCAACTGGGCCGTCAAGAACATAATTAATCCGCTACTCAAAGCTCAGTACCCTAATACGTCCTATGTGGTCGAACAAACTGTGGGCATTGCCACAAGCGACCTACTCGCGGCGCGGACGGGCATACGGGGCGCGAATGACCTTGTATGGGTCGGGAGCGCCGCCAATTATGCTGCCAAACTTACGTCGCTACCTCCGACGTTCCCTACGAGAATCACAGCTGCCGTGCATTCTCAGCTGGATCAATCTCTGAAGGTCACGAATGGTCGACCCATGTGGGAAGAAGTTACTTGGACCGCCATGGGCAATCAGAAAATCTATCGATCCACTTGGTGGTGGAAGGTCCCAGGCGCACCCTAAAGAGCACTGACGTGATGTCGCTTCGTGTCATCAACTTAGGGGGCCGTAGCTTGCTGCGGCTTGATTAGTCAAGAAAGCCCCGCTTTCGCGGGGCTTCCTGAGTCATTAGGTCCCGGCTCCCGCCGGGACAACGTGGCTGGTCAAGCAAACGGATCCCGCAACACCATCGTGTGATCCCGATCCGGCCCGGTGCTCACGATGCTGATCGGGCACCCCGCCAGCTCCTCCAGCGCGCGCAGGTAGGCGCGGGCCGCCGGCGGCAGGTCGTCCCAGTTGGTGATGCCGTGGGTGTTCTCGCTCCAGCCGGGGAACTCCAGGTACACCGGCGTGCACTCTTCCCACCCCTGCGCGTCCAGCGGCGCGTATTCGGTGCGCTTGCCGCGGTATTCGTAGGCGATGCAGATCTTCAGCTTGTCCATGCCGTCGAGCACGTCAAGCTTGGTGATGCACAGGCCGGAGATGCCGTTGATGGCCACCGCGCGCTTGAGGGCGACGATGTCCATCCAGCCGCAGCGGCGCGGGCGGCCGGTGGAGGCGCCGTACTCGGCGCCGCGGTCGCGGATGCCCTGGCCGATCTCGTCGTCCAGCTCGGTCGGGAACGGGCCGCCGCCGACGCGGGTGGCGTAGGCCTTGGCGATGCCGAGCACGTAGTCGATCGCGTCCGCGCCCACGCCCGAACCAGCCAGCGCGCCGCCGACGGTGGTGTTGGAGCTGGTGACGTACGGGTAGGTGCCGTGGTCGATGTCCAGCAGCGCGCCCTGCGCGCCTTCGAACAGCACGCGTTTGCCCTGCTTGCGCAGGTCGTGGAGGATCCCGGCCACGTCGGACTTCATCGGCTGCACGTATTCGCCGAAGGCCAGCGCCTCGTCCAGGGTCTGTTCGAAGTCGACCGCGTCCACGCCCAGGTACTTCGTGAGCACGAAGTTGTGGTAGTCCAGCGCGGTGCGCAGCAGCTCTTCCAGCTGCTTCGGGTAATGCAGGTCGGCGATGCGGATGCCGCGGCGGGCGACCTTGTCCTCGTACGCCGGGCCGATGCCGCGGCCGGTGGTGCCGATGGCCTTGCCGCCGGCGGCCTTCTCGCGGGCCTGATCCAGGGCGATGTGGTACGGCATGATCAGCGGGGCGGCCGGGCTGATCTTCAGGCGGCTGCGCACTTCCACGCCGGCCGCTTCCAGCTCGCCGATCTCCTTGATCAGGGCGGCCGGGGAGATCACCACGCCATTGCCGATCAGGCACAGCGCGTCTTCGCGCAGGATGCCGGACGGGATCAGGTGCAGGACGGTCTTCTTGCCGTTGATGACCAGGGTGTGGCCGGCGTTGTGGCCGCCCTGGAAGCGCACGACGGCGCCGATCTCTTCGGTGAGCAGGTCGACGATCTTGCCCTTGCCCTCATCGCCCCACTGGGCACCGATGACGACGACTGACTGGCCCATGGCCATGACTCCTTTATCTGGCGGCCATCGGGGCCGCGGGATGGACCGTGGCCGGTGGCCTGCCCTGCCCGTCCTGCCCGGCGATGCGGGAGGGACACGGGCCGCCATCGGGGCGGTCCGGGCAACGCGGGGTTCCAGACACGGAAAAAGCCGGGCGGGTGGCTCCAGGAGAAGCGGCCCCGACCGGCTTTTGCGGATTATCCGGGTTTTGGAGGGCCGGGGCCACCGGGCGCCGGGCCCCGTTCAAGCGCGGGATGGCGGCGGGATGGCGCCGGACGTGGCCGGCCGGTCAGTCGGCGGTATGGACGGGTTGGCCGTCGACCCAGGTGGACTTGACCTGGAGGTCGTCCAGGTCGGCCGCCGGGATCGCCAGGGGGTCGCGGTCCAGGATGACGAAGTCGGCGCGCAGGCCGGGAACGAGCCTGCCGACCTCGCCTTCGTCGTGGCCGGCGTAGGCTGCGCCGGCGGTGAAGCCGCGCAGGGCCTCGGCCGCGCTCAGCTTCTGCCCGGGCAGCCAGCCGCCGGGCGGGTGGCCTTCGCGGTCGGTGCGGGTGGCCGCGGCGAACAGGCCCAGCCGCGGGTCGACCGATTCGACCGGGAAGTCCGAGCCCAGGGCCAGCGGCACGCCCAGGTCGAGGTAGCGGCGCCAGGCGTAGGCGCCTTCGAGCCGGTCGTGGCCCAGGCGCGCCTCGGCCCAGGGCATGTCCGAGGTGGCGTGGGTGGGCTGCATCGAGGCGACCAGGCGCAACTGGGCGAAGCGCGGGATGTCTTCCGGGGCCACCACCTGGGCGTGCTCCACCCGCCAGCGCGGATCCGGGCGCACGCCCTGCCCGCCCAGCGCGTATTCGTAGGTGTCCAGCACCACGCGGTTGCCGCGGTCGCCGATCGCATGGGTGGCCACCTGCACGCCGCAGTCGCGGGCCTTGATCACCGCCGCGCCGAACGCGGCCGGGTCGGTGACGAACAGGCCGCGGTTGCCCGGCTCGTCGCTGTAGTCGGCCAGCAGCGCGGCGCCGCGGCTGCCCAGGGCGCCGTCGATGTACAGCTTCACCCCGGTCATCTGCAGGCGGCCGCGGTCGTGGCGGTAGAGGCCGTGTTCGCACAGGTCGGCCAGGGCACCGCTGTCGCCATCGGCGTAGGCGTCGATGCGCAACGGCAGGCGGCCTTCGTCGGCGAAGCGGCGCATCAGCGCCAGGTCGGCGCGGGTGACGCCCATGTCGTGCACGCCGGTGAGGCCGTTGCGCACGGCGGCGGCGAGCGCGCGCGACAGGGCTTCCTCGCGGTAGGCGTCGCTGGGCGCGAGCATCGCGCGCTCGACCAGGCGCATGGCTTCGTCGACGAACACGCCGGTGGCGCGCGTGCCGTCGCGCACGATGCGGCCGCCGTCGGGCTGCCAGTCGCCGTCGAGCTTGCGCGCGCCCTGCCTGGCCTCGGCGGCGCGCAGCGCAGCGCTGTTGCCCCAGCCGGCGTGGCCGTCCACCCGCACCAGCCACGCCGGGCGGTCGGGGAAGGCGGCGTCGAGCTGGGCGGTGGTCGGGAAGGCGGTGTCGGGCCAGCGGTTCTGGTCCCAGCCCCAGCCCTGGATCCAGGCGTCGGCGGGGGCGGTTTCCGCGAATTCCTGCAGGCGGCGGACGATTTCTTCCTGGCTGGCCGCGCCGGTGAGGTCGGCGCGCAGCAGGGCGTAGCCCAGCTCCATGAGGTGCGCGTGTGCGTCGATCAGGCCGGGGACGACGGTGGCCTTGCCGGCATCGACGCGGCGCGCGGCCGGGTAGCGCTTGCGCAGCTCGGCGGTGGAGCCGACGGCGATGATCCGGCCCTGCCCGTCCCAGGCGATCGCAGTGGCCTGCGGCTGGCGCGCGTCCAGGGTGTGGATGCGGGCGGCGGTGAGGAGGGTGGTGGCGTCGCCGGCGGAGGTGGAGGCCTTGGCGGGTTCCTGCGCCTGCGTGGTGGACGCGGATGCGGTGAAGCCGGCGGCCATGGCGAGGAGTAGGACGGGAGCGGCGCGCAGGCGCATCGGTTTCTCCGGGAACGGAAGTGGCCGGACTATGCCCAATGCGTGTACGCCGGGGCAACCACGCCGTTGTAGGAGCCCCATTCATGGGCGACCCGACGCCGTCTGATGGCACGACGTTCAACGCGCAGCATCCGGAGCGGGCGCGTTGAACGCAGCCGCGGCCGGACGCAGGGTCGCCCATGAATGGGGCTCCTACAAAAAAAGCCCGGGTCAGGCGGAGAGTTCGGCTTCCAGGGAGATGGGCACCGCGGACAGAGCCCTGGATACCGGGCAGTTCTGCTTGGCGTCTTCGGCGATGGCGCGGAACTTCGCCTCGTCGATGCCGGGGACCACGGCCTTCATCTTCAGCCGGATGTGCGAAAGGGTCGGTCCGCCCTCCATCGACAGGTCGACTTCGGCGCGGGTGTCGATCGACGTCGGGGTGAAGCCGGCCTCGCCGAGCGCGGCCGAGAACGCCATGCTGAAGCAGCCGGCGTGCGCGGCGGCGATCAGTTCCTCGGGGTTGGTGCCCTGCTCGTCGCCGAAGCGGCTGTTGAAGCCGTAGCGGGTGTCGGCCAGAAGGCCGCTCTGCGGGGTGCCGAGGGTGCCCTTGCCGGTCTTGAGGTCGCCTGCCCAGTGTGCGGTGGCGGTGCGGGAAATGCCCATGATGGCTCCTTGCGGTGGGTGGAAAACCCTCAGCCTATCGGTGCAGGCGTTAGCAGGCTGTTGTAGGAGCGGGCATGACCGCGACACGGTCGTCGGACCCATGACGGCGTCCCCTGTGCCGGGGGGGTCGTGTCGCGGTCATGCCCGCTTGTGTCTACCCGAACCGGGAGCCTTGAGTGGAGAGCGATGTGCGGCACGCCGATAGCCCGTTGTGTTGCGAGCACGTGTAGGAGCCTGAGCGGCCGCACATCGACC
>NZ_PDWM01000069.1 GCF_010093225.1 Pseudoxanthomonas koreensis
CCGTCATATGTGTATAAAGAGCCAGGCACGGGGGCATCTTAGCAGAGCCTCCCCGCAGGGCCGCGGCGCCGGGCCGGGTTCCGGGCGCCGCCGGGGGCTGTCATAATTCCGCCGCATTTGGCCGCCCCTCCCGCGGCGGCGGACCTCCCTACATGTTCTCCCTGCAGACGATCTTCGGCTCCGGCAAGCAGTTCTTCGTCCTGCTGGACGAGGCGGCCGAGGCCGCCCACGACAGCGCCAAGGCCCTCTACCAGATGATGAAGGCCTCCGACCGGCAGCCGGCGCTGGACGCCTTCAAGCTGGCCCGCCAGCGCGAGCGCACCGCCTCGGAGAAGATCGGCAAGGCGCTGGTGGACAGCTTCATCACCCCGATCGAGCGCGAGGACATCGAGGCGCTGGGCTCGGCGCTGTACAAGATCCCCAAGCAGATCGAGAAGTTCGCCGACCGCTACTCGCTGGCCACCCAGCACCTGGCCCACATCGACTTCGCCCCGCGCGCGGCGATGCTGGAACAGGCCGCGTCGGTGGTGGTGGAGATGGTGCGCGAGCTGCGCACCCTCAACATCGACCGCATGACCGCGCTCAACGAGAAGCTGCGCGCGATCGAGAACGAGGCCGACCGGCTGATGCTGGAGCTGTACCGGGACATCTACTCCGGCCGCCTGGACCACATGCAGATGTTCCTGCTCAAGGAGTTCTTCGAGATCCTGGAGAAGGCGATCGACCGCTGCCGCGAGGCGGGCGTGGTCGCGTACCAGATCGTGTTGAAGAACAGCTGACGGTCGCCGCCATGCTGACGCTTGTGCTGGTGGTGATCCTGACCGCGCTGGTCTTCGAGTTCATCAACGGTTTCCACGACACCGCCAACTCCATCGCCACGGTGGTGGCGACCAAGGTGCTGTCGCCGGGCGCCGCGGTGTCGCTCGCCGCGGTGATGAACCTGGTCGGCGCGCTGATGGGTACGGCGGTGGCCGCGACCATTGCCACTGGCATCGTCAACACCGAGGTGGTCGAGGCGTCCTCGCAGGTGATCCTGTGCGCGCTGCTCGGCGGCATCGGCTGGAACCTGCTGACCTGGTGGTTCGGCCTGCCGTCCTCGTCCTCGCATGCGCTGATCGGCGGCCTGTGCGGCGCGGCGCTGGCCGCCGCGCACAACGACTGGGCCGCGCTGGTCTGGTCGGAGCCGGTCGGCAACTGGGCCCAGAACAAGGGCCTGCTGTGGAAGGTGTTCCTGCCGATGGTGACCTCGCCGGTAGCCGGCTTCGTCCTCGGCGTGGCGGTGATGGTCCTGCTGTGGGCGATCATCGCCGGCATGGCCCGCGCCGGCGGCGTGCTCGGCCGGCTGGCGCGGCCGCGCTGGGTCAACGCCTTCTTCGGCAAGGCGCAGATCCTGTCGGCCGCCTACATGGGCTTCGCCCACGGGCACAACGACGCGCAGAAGACCATGGGCATCATCGCCCTGACCCTGATCGGCGCCGAGGCTGCCGGCACCCTGGACGAACTGCCGGGCTGGCTGTCGTTCCTGCACCCGGGCGAGGGCGGCGGTCCGGAGATCGCGATGTGGATCGTGCTGACCTGTGCGGTGGTGATGGCCGCCGGCACCGCCTCGGGCGGCTGGCGCATCATCAAGACCCTGGGCCACAAGATGGTCAAGCTGCACCCGATCCACGGCTTCGCCGCCGAAACCAGCTCGGCGACGGTGCTGACCGTGGCCGCGCACTTCGGCATGCCGGTGTCGACCACGCACAGCATTTCCACCGCGATCATGGGCGTGGGCTTCGCCAAGAACCCGCGTGCGCTCAGGCTCGGCGTGGTCGAGCGGATCATCTGGGCGTGGATCCTGACCATCCCGGCCGCGGCCGGCGTGGCCTACCTGTTCTTCTCCGGCATGCGCGCGCTGGGCTGGACTTGAGGCGTAGGGAGAAAAGGGGACGGAGGCAATTAAGCGCGCGCGCTTAATTGCCTCCGTCCCCTTTTCTCAAAGCAGGTCGCCCTCGGCCGACAGGGCGCGTTCCATGCGGTCGCCCAGGCCGCCGATCTCCAGCACCAGGCGCTCGATCTCGGCCGGCGTGAGGCCCTCGTAGGGGCGGTTCTCGCACAGCTGCAGGTAGGGCACGCCGTCCAGTTCGCCGATCGCCAGGTAGCCGACGCTGCTCTGCCAGTTGAATACCAGCGCCCGGCGCGCGTCGATGCCGGTCGTCGGAGCGATCACCGTGCTGACCCGCAGCATCGGCCGCTCGTCGTCGCCGTCCAGTTCGGAGACGAAGATCGACTGGTGGCGGCTGCCGCCTTCCAGCGACAGCTCCACGCAGGCGACATAGGGTTCCTGCATGGTCAGGCGGAAGCCGGCGGTCAGCAGGTGGCTGCGGATCTGTTCGAAATTTCGCATGGGCATTCCTTCGCGATCCCCCGCCGGTATGCTAGCCCGCTGATGGCCGCCGCGTCTGCCCGTGAGGAAAACGATTCCGCCCGCCGGATCCTGGCGGCCGTGCGCGCGATCCCGCCCGGCCAGGTCGCCGGCTACGGCGAGGTCGCGCGCCGCGCCGGCCTGCCGGGACGGGCGCGGCTGGCGGCGCGGGGGCTGGCCGGCGACGGGGATCCGGCGCTGCCCTGGCACCGGGTCCTGCGCGCCGACGGACGCATCGCCTTTCCCGAAGGCGCGCCGGAATGGCGGGAACAGTGCCGGCGCCTGCGCGCCGAGGGCGTGCACGTGGAACGCGGCCGGGTGAAGCGCGACCGCAGCGTGGAGGACCTGGATGCCGCGGTCTGGGGGCCGCCGCCACGCAAGAGTCGCAGCGCCGGCTGAAGGCGCGCCGCCGATGGCCGCGGGCGCGGCCATGGACGCCGTTATGATGGGCGCCCCTTTCCTCCGGAGCCACGCCGCATGCTTTCGCGACTGCCCCCCGCCAGCCAGGGACTGCTGATCGCCAACGGCGTGCTGTTCCTCATGCAGATGCTGCTGGGACAGGGCACCTTCGAGGCGTTCATGCTGTGGCCGCCGATGGGCTTCGACCCGTTCTCGCCGGGACAGAACTTCCAGCCGTGGCAGCTGCTGACCTACGGCTTCCTGCACGGCAGCATCGGCCACCTGCTGTTCAACATGCTTGCCCTGTACATGTTCGGCGCACCGCTGGAACTGACCTGGGGCACGCGCCGTTTCCTGGCCTATTACCTCATCTGCGTGGCCGGCGCCGGGCTGTGCCAGCTGGCGGTGGGTTGGTGGTCGCTGCGCAACGGTGGCGGCGCGTACCCGACCCTGGGCGCGTCCGGCGGCGTGTTCGGCCTGCTGCTTGCCTACGGAATGCTGTTCCCGAACCAGCGGGTAATGCTGCTGTTCCCGCCGATCCCGATGAAGGCGCGGACCTTCGTGATCCTGTTCGGCGTGGCCGAACTGGTGATGGGATTCACCGGCTGGCAGCCGGGCGTGGCCCATTTCGCCCACCTCGGCGGCATGCTGTTCGGCTGGCTGGTGATCCGTTACTGGCGCGGCCAGCCGCCATTCGGACGCCGCCGCCCTCCGGCCCGAAGGATGTAGGGCGCGGCTTGCGTTGCGGAATGGAAAAAGGCGCGGGTGACCGCGCCTTTTTCCGTCTTGCCGTCCTGCGGGGCGATCAGCGCCAGATCCGCACCTGGTCGGCCTCGGTGCGCTGCATCGGCGTGCCGGCCTTGCAGCCGTAGGCGGCGCCGAAGGCGGGCAGGTTGGACAGCGGCACGTTGCTGCGCAGCTGGCCGGGGGCGTGGATCTCCGCGCTCATGCGCTCGGCCGCGGCGTTCTCCGACACCTGTTGCGCCCACAGCTTCGACCAGGCGCCGAACAGCGGCTTCTGCGCGGCAGGCTTCGCATCCGGGTGGGCCTTGGCCCAGGCCGCAGCGGCCAGTTCCAGGCCGCCCTGGTCGGCCAGCGCCACCTCGCGCACCTGGGCGCCATTGACCTTGCCGCCCTTCACCCCGGGATAGGCCTGGGCCGAGTACTGCGCGGCCACGCGCTCGCCCAGCGTCGCCCACGCGGCGTTGTCGGCCGGGGTCCACCAGTTGCGCAGTTCGCCCTTGGCGCCGCCCTGCGCACCGCGGCCGTCGATCGCGCGGCCAAGCGGGGTGCCCCCCCGCGCGCCGTAACCGCCGTACACGGTGGCATCGTCGGCGACGTCGAACACCGGCGGCTGCAGCACCGCGGCGGGGACGATCAGGCGGTTCTGGGCGATGTCGTAGCCCAGCGCCGGTTCCTGCGGCAGCACGTCCCAGCGGCGGTCGGCGTTGCCCTTGCCGATCCGCTTCATCTCCTCGCGGTGGCGCCAGGTCGAGGCGATCAGCATGTTGCTGCCGAAGCTGCCGCGGCCCGTCGGCTGCACGGTGTAGTCCAGGTCGCGGCGCGGGGTGCCGACCTCGATCTTCAGCGCGGCCAGCTTGGCCCTGGCCTCGGCCTTGGCGGCCGGGCTGAGCCAGGCGTTGCTTTCCAGCGAAGCGACCAGCGCATCGCGTACCTCGTCGGCGACCACCGCGGCGCGACGGCGTTCCCCGGAATCGAGGTGGCGCGCGGCGTACTCGTGGCCCAGCATCGGGCCGGCGGCGGTGTTGATCGCATCGAGCACCTGCCGCCAGCGCGGCGCCGGCGCCGCCAGGCCCTGCAGCACCTGGCCGCGGAAGCCGTGGCTGGCGTCGCGGAAGCTCTTGGACAGGTACGGCGCCATCGCGTCGCCCACGCGCCAGGCCAGGTAGGCCCGCCACTGTTCCGGCTTGACCCGGCCGATCATCGCGTCCAGTTCGGCGAACAGTGCCGGGTCGGGCAGCGACACCAGGTCGTCCTTCACGCCCTGCGCGTCGAGGAACTCGCGCAGCTGCAGGTTGCGGTAACGCTTGCTCGCGTCGGCGACGGAAACCGGGGCGTAGTTGCTGAAGGGATTGTTGAGCTCGGCCAGCGACTGCGACTTGCGCGCGATCGCCGTCTCGATGTCGATCACCGCCTTGGCGTCGGCGTCCAGGCGCGCCTGCGGCGTGCCGGTCAGCGCCAGGATCTGCTTGACGTAGTCGCGGTAGCGGCCGAGCACGGCCTGGGTGTCGGCGTCGTTGCGGGTGTAGAAGGCCGGGTCGGGCAGGCCCATGCCGCCCTGCATGAAGTAGCCGATGTGCCGGTCCAGCGCCTTCAGGTCCACATCCGGGGCGAAGTTGAACACCACCGGGATGCCGACCTGGTGCAGCGCGGCGACGGTCGCCGGCACGTCCTTGGCCTTCTTGATGGCGTTGATCCGGGTCAGCAGGGTCGAGATCGGGCGCGAACCGTCGGCCTCGACCGCCGCCTCGTCCAGGCCGCTGGCCCAGAAATCGCCCAGCCGGGTCTGCACGTCGTTCTGCGGCGCCTTCATCGCCGCGTCGAGCAGTTCCCGCTGCTGGCGCAGGGCCAGGTCGTTGAGCTGGCCCATCGCGCTGATCGCGCCGGCATCGGCCGGCAGCGGATTGGCCTTGAGCCAGGCCGCGTTGGCCTGGCCATAGAAATCGGTGCAGTCCGCGCTGGCGGCCGGGGTCTTGGCCTTCTTGCGCTGGGCGTCGGCGTCGGCGGTGGAAACCATGGCGAGCAGGCCAAGGCCCAGGGCGAGGACGAGCGGGCGGGGCATGGGCATCATCCGGCCTCTTATACCCCTATCCAGG
>NZ_PDWM01000006.1 GCF_010093225.1 Pseudoxanthomonas koreensis
AACGAGGAGCGACCCAAGAAGGCAATCGGCGGGCTCACCCCGGAAGCCTATGCCAAAACCCTGACCATCTCGGATACCCTAACCGCGGACTCCAAAGCCGACCGCTACTGAAAGCGGGGGGACGTCGGCGGAAACGCACTTCTCCAGGGCGGAAAAAGAAGAAACCCCCAGCCACAAGGCTGGGGGTTCCGGATAAAGACCCTGACGATGACCTACTCTCGCATGGGAAACCCACACTACCATCGGCGCTGTTGCGTTTCACTTCCGAGTTCGGGATGGGATCGGGTGGTTCCACAACGCTAATTTCATCAGGGAGACGGTTGGAGCGTGCTGGTGAACATGGCCGCCCGCAAGGGACCGACCGTGCATACCGCACCGTCTCGCATATTTACTTGTGATGTAGTGAGCGACGGATGGCTATCGACGTGTTCGTCGAGTCCAAGGCCACTTGAGGTTATATGGTCAAGCCACACGGATCATTAGTATCAGTTAGCTCAACGCATTGCTGCGCTTACACACCTGACCTATCAACCACCTAGTCTTGATGGTTCCTTCAGGGGGCTTGTGCCCCGGGAGATCTCATCTTGAGGCGCGCTTCCCGCTTAGATGCTTTCAGCGGTTATCGCTTCCGAACATAGCTACCCGGCAATGCCACTGGCGTGACAACCGGAACACCAGAGGTTCGTCCACTCCGGTCCTCTCGTACTAGGAGCAGCCCCTCTCAAATCTCCAACGCCCATGGCAGATAGGGACCGAACTGTCTCACGACGTTCTGAACCCAGCTCGCGTACCACTTTAAATGGCGAACAGCCATACCCTTGGGACCGACTACAGCCCCAGGATGTGATGAGCCGACATCGAGGTGCCAAACACCGCCGTCGATATGAACTCTTGGGCGGTATCAGCCTGTTATCCCCGGAGTACCTTTTATCCGTTGAGCGATGGCCCTTCCATACAGAACCACCGGATCACTAAGTCCTAGTTTCCTACCTGCTTGATCCGTCGATCTTGCAGTCAAGCACGCTTATGCCTTTGCACACAGTGCGCGATGTCCGACCGCGCTGAGCGTACCTTCGAGCTCCTCCGTTACTCTTTAGGAGGAGACCGCCCCAGTCAAACTACCCACCATACACGGTCCCCGACCCGGATTACGGGCCCAGGTTAGAACGTCAAGCACATCAGGGTGGTATTTCAAGGATGGCTCCATGCCAGCTAGCGCCGACACTTCAAAGCCTCCCACCTATCCTACACAGACGAACTCAACGTTCAGTGTAAAGCTATAGTAAAGGTTCACGGGGTCTTTCCGTCTTGCCACGGGAACGCTGCATCTTCACAGCGATTTCAATTTCACTGAGTCTCGGGTGGAGACAGCGCCGCTGTCGTTACGCCATTCGTGCAGGTCGGAACTTACCCGACAAGGAATTTCGCTACCTTAGGACCGTTATAGTTACGGCCGCCGTTTACTGGGGCTTCGATCAAGAGCTTCGCCTTGCGGCTGACCCCATCAATTAACCTTCCAGCACCGGGCAGGCGTCACACCCTATACGTCCACTTTCGTGTTTGCAGAGTGCTGTGTTTTTGATAAACAGTCGCAGCGGCCTGGTTACTTCGGCCTCCCCCAGCTATTAACCAGAAGAGGCGCACCTTCTCCCGAAGTTACGGTGCTATTTTGCCTAGTTCCTTCACCCGAGTTCTCTCAAGCGCCTGAGAATTCTCATCCTACCCACCTGTGTCGGTTTACGGTACGGTCTTCGTGAGCTGAAGCTTAGGAGCTTTTCCTGGAAGCGTGATATCAGCAGCCTCGCCCTAAAGGGCTGGTCCTTGGTCTCAACGTTGCGCTCCCGGATTTGCCAAAGAGCACCGCCTCAACCCTCTCACCGGGACAACCAACGCCCGGCCTGCCTAACCTTCTCCGTCCCTCCATCGCACTCACGCGAGGTGCAGGAATATTAACCTGCTTCCCATCGACTACGGCTTTCGCCCTCGCCTTAGGGACCGACTAACCCTGCGTCGATTAACGTTGCGCAAGGAAACCTTGGGCTTTCGGCGTGCGGGCTTTTCACCCGCATTATCGTTACTCATGTCAGCATTCGCACTTCCGATACCTCCAGCAGACTTCTCAATCCACCTTCACAGGCTTACGGAACGCTCCTCTACCGCGCACAACAGAGTTGTGCACCCCAAGCTTCGGTTTATCGCTTAGCCCCGTTAAATCTTCCGCGCAGACCGACTCGACCAGTGAGCTATTACGCTTTCTTTAAAGGGTGGCTGCTTCTAAGCCAACCTCCTGGCTGTCTGTGCCTTTCCACATCGTTTCCCACTTAGCGATAATTTGGGACCTTAGCTGTGGGTCTGGGTTGTTTCCCTTTTCACGACGGACGTTAGCACCCGCCGTGTGTCTCCCATACAGTCCGTCTCGGTATTCGGAGTTTGCAATGGTTTGGTAAGTCGCGATGACCCCCTAGCCATAACAGTGCTCTACCCCCGAGAGGATACATATGAGGCGCTACCTAAATAGCTTTCGAGGAGAACCAGCTATCTCCGGGTTCGATTAGCTTTTCACTCCTAATCACACCTCATCCCCTACCTTTGCAACGGGAGTGGGTTCGGGCCTCCAGTACCTGTTACGGCACCTTCACCCTGGGCATGACTAGATCACCCGGTTTCGGGTCTACAGCCCGCGACTATGCGCCCTATTCAGACTCGGTTTCCCTTCGCCTCCCCTATACGGTTAAGCTTGCCACGAACTGTAAGTCGCTGACCCATTATACAAAAGGTACGCAGTCACCCTTGCGGGCTCCTACTGCTTGTACGCACACGGTTTCAGGGTCTATTTCACTCCCCTCTCCGGGGTTCTTTTCGCCTTTCCCTCACGGTACTGGTTCACTATCGGTCGGTCAGGAGTATTTAGCCTTGGAGGATGGTCCCCCCATGTTCAGACAGGGTTTCACGTGCCCCGCCTTACTCGTCTTCACTGGAATGGCCCTTTCAAATACAGGGCTGTCACCTTCTATGGCCAACCTTTCCAGGTTGTTTTTCTAAAGCCATACCAGCTTAAGGGCTAGTCCCCGTTCGCTCGTCGCTACTTAGGGAATCTCAGTTGATTTCTTTTCCTCCGGTTACTTAGATATTTCAGTTCACCGGGTTCGCCTCCAGCAGCTATGTATTCACTGCAGGATACTGCCGAAGCAGTGGGTTTCCCCATTCGGACATCGCGGGATCAAAGCTTGTTGCCAGCTCCCCCGCGCTTTTCGCAGGCTGCCACGTCCTTCATCGCCTCTGACCGCCAAGGCATCCACCGTGTGCGCTTATTCGCTTGACCATATAACCCCAAGTCGCCTCGGAGTTAATGACGTGCCAGTGGGGTACAAAGCCACCAGCGCGAACATACGACTCAATTTTTAGGGGCTCGAAGCCCCCGCCTTAGCCTCAACGACACGTCGAGATAGACATCTCAAACGCTCGCTACATCACAAGTTTTAAAAGAACACGTACCGGGCCTCAGCGCCTGGCGCGTAAATAGAAAGTGTGTGCGCTTGCCATTCAGAGTGGTGGGTCTGGGAGGACTCGAACCACCGACCTCACCCTTATCAGGGGTGCGCTCTAACCACCTGAGCTACAGACCCAAAAGTCGAACTCATATGGTGGAGCCTGTCGGGATCGAACCGACGACCCCCTGCTTGCAAAGCAGGTGCTCTCCCAGCTGAGCTAAGGCCCCTAAAAGGGACTTGCCTAGCCCGCTACCGGGCCAGGAACTCTGAATGCAGGTGACTTGTGAGGACGCCCGACAGGATGGAGCTGTCGTGCTCAAAAGGAGGTGATCCAGCCGCACCTTCCGATACGGCTACCTTGTTACGACTTCACCCCAGTCATCGGCCACACCGTGGCAAGCGCCCTCCCGAAGGTTAAGCTACCTGCTTCTGGTGCAACAAACTCCCATGGTGTGACGGGCGGTGTGTACAAGGCCCGGGAACGTATTCACCGCAGCAATGCTGATCTGCGATTACTAGCGATTCCGACTTCACGGAGTCGAGTTGCAGACTCCGATCCGGACTGAGATGGGGTTTCTGGGATTGGCTCACCCTCGCGGGATTGCAGCCCTCTGTCCCCACCATTGTAGTACGTGTGTAGCCCTGGTCGTAAGGGCCATGATGACTTGACGTCATCCCCACCTTCCTCCGGTTTGTCACCGGCGGTCTCCTTAGAGTTCCCACCATTACGTGCTGGCAACTAAGGACAAGGGTTGCGCTCGTTGCGGGACTTAACCCAACATCTCACGACACGAGCTGACGACAGCCATGCAGCACCTGTCTCACGGTTCCCGAAGGCACCAATCCATCTCTGGAAAGTTCCGTGGATGTCAAGACCAGGTAAGGTTCTTCGCGTTGCATCGAATTAAACCACATACTCCACCGCTTGTGCGGGCCCCCGTCAATTCCTTTGAGTTTCAGTCTTGCGACCGTACTCCCCAGGCGGCGAACTTAACGCGTTAGCTTCGATACTGGGTTCCAAGTTGAACCCAACATCCAGTTCGCATCGTTTAGGGCGTGGACTACCAGGGTATCTAATCCTGTTTGCTCCCCACGCTTTCGTGCCTCAGTGTCAGTGTTGGCCCAGGTGGCCGCCTTCGCCACGGATGTTCCTCCCGATCTCTACGCATTTCACTGCTACACCGGGAATTCCGCCACCCTCTACCACACTCTAGTTGCCCAGTATCCATCGCAATTCCCAGGTTGAGCCCAGGGCTTTCACGACAGACTTAAACAACCACCTACGCACGCTTTACGCCCAGTAATTCCGAGTAACGCTTGCACCCTTCGTATTACCGCGGCTGCTGGCACGAAGTTAGCCGGTGCTTATTCTTTGGGTACCGTCATCCCTGCCGAGTATTAATCAACAGGATTTCTTTCCCAACAAAAGAGCTTTACAACCCGAGGGCCTTCTTCACTCACGCGGTATGGCTGGATCAGGCTTGCGCCCATTGTCCAATATTCCCCACTGCTGCCTCCCGTAGGAGTCTGGACCGTGTCTCAGTTCCAGTGTGGCTGATCATCCTCTCAGACCAGCTACGGATCGTCGCCTTGGTGGGCCTTTACCCCGCCAACTAGCTAATCCGACATCGGCTCATTCAATCGCGTGAGGCCTTGCGGTCCCCCACTTTCACCCGTAGGTCGTATGCGGTATTAGCGTAAGTTTCCCTACGTTATCCCCCACGACAGAGTAGATTCCGATGTATTCCTCACCCGTCCGCCACTCGCCACCCAGAGAGCAAGCTCTCCTGTGCTGCCGTTCGACTTGCATGTGTTAGGCCTACCGCCAGCGTTCACTCTGAGCCAGGATCAAACTCTTCACTTAAAACTACAGACCCGAAGGTCAATACTTTCAGCTGCAGAAGTTCTACCCAGCTACGTATCGCTTGCTTAAAGCATTTGACTTGTTGCTGTTAAAACGTCTGCAAGATGGACAGTCATCCTTCCTGCAGGCGTCCGCACAAGTTACCTGCGCACACTTTCAAAGAGCGTCGGAATCGGCCTCAGCGCCTTCATCCGTGTCCCGACGTTTCCGTCGAGGTGAGCCGCACATTCTGGCAGCTCGTTCTGGAAGTGTCAACACCGCGTTGCGGGGTTTTCATCTTCCCCTCATCTTCGGCGGCGAACCGCTTCCGGCGAGGTGAGCCGCACATTGTGCCGACTCGTTCCGGACCCGTCAACACCTCGTGAAGAGATTGTTTCGTTTCCGTTCCCAGGTGGCTGCGGACCGTAGTCCGTTTCCGCCTGAGGGAGCCGCCCATTATAGGGGGCTTCCGGAGAACTGCAACACCTTTTTTCGAGGGTCCTGTTCCCGGCCCTGCCGCATTCAGCTTCCCGGGGGATGCGTTCAGCGGCGAGGGGCGCGCATTGTGCACGGGTGCCCGCGGCTTGGGAAGCCCCCGCCCACGCTCAGGCGATGCCGGGGATGCGGCGGCATGCGATGCGGGCCTGCGCGCACTGCTGTTCCAGGCGTTCGCAGGCGGCTGCGGCACCTTCCGCGCCGTGCAGCAGCACTACCCGCGCGCCTTCTTGCGCCAGCTGCAGCGCGCGCTGCGCCGCCGCTTCGGGATCGGCGGCACGGATGTGCCTTGCATCGCGGCGGGCCGGCTCAAGCGCCGCGTCGTCTATGCCATCCATGCACACGATGACGTCGGCCTCGTTGAGCGCACGCAGCGCACGCAGCGTATACAGGTCGGGCGCGTGGCTGGCGGCGACCAGCGCCACCGAACCGGCGGCTTCAACCGCACCGGCCGCGTTCTCCAGCTCCTCGAGGAACAGCGCTTCGGCGCGCGCCGCGCCGCCGCCTTCGTACGCCTGCTCCATGCATCCGTCGAGCATGCGTTCGAACCAGCGCCGGCGCTGTGATGTGTCGGGCAGCTGCGCGCGGATCCGCTCGCGGTGGCGGCCGAACAATGCCGCCAGGGTGCCGAGCGAGGGATCCACCAGGGTTTCCAGCTTCTCGCGGATGCGCCGCGCCAGCATCGGCGCGGTGCCGGCCGAGGAGATGGCCAGCACCAGCGGCGCGCGGTCCACCACCGCCGGCACCTGGAAGGTGGACAGCGCCGCGTCATCGACCACGTTGATCAGGCGGCGCCGGCGCCCGGCTTCGGCGGCAAGCCCGGCGTTGAAGGCGACGTCGTCGGTGGCGGCGACCACCAGCCAGGCGGTGTCCAGCCAGGCCGGATCGAAGTCGCCGCCGAGGCGCGCGATGCGCCCGGCGGCCAGCGCCGCGGCCAGGTCTTCATGCAGGACTTCCAGGGCGTGCAGGCGCACCCGCGCACCGGCCTTCAGCAGTGCCGCCACCTTGCGCGCGGCCACTTCGCCGCCACCCACCACCAGCACTTCGCGTCCGTCCAGTTCGGCGAACAGCGGATACAACCCCATGCCCGGCCCCCGCCCATGCATTCCTGGCCGCATCCTGTCGGTCGCGGCGGCGCTTGTCGATGGCAGGCGCGACGCGGGGTCAGCCGGCGAGGAACCGGGCGAGCACGGCGGCGACCGCGGCGGGCTGGTCCATGTGCAGGTGGTGGTGGCCGGGCAGCACCTCGAGCCGGGCCTGCGGCAATGCGTCTAGGCGCCCGCGACGCACGGCGTCGGGGAAATAGGGCTGGGCCGGGTCGGCGTACAGCCCCTGCACCGGGCAGGTTACCGCTTCCAGCAGCACGCGCACCTGGGCTTCGGTGAGGCGCGTGGCCGCCGGCAGGGTCAGCCGCGGGTCGCTGCGCCAGACGGGGCCGCCGTCGACTTCGCGGGTGCCGCGTTCGACCAGCAGGCGGGCGCCGGACTCGCCGATCGGGCTGGCCTGGATCCGCGCGCGCACCGCCACGGCCAGGTCCGGGAACACGCGCAGCGACTTGCCCGGCCGCCCGCGCGCGGCGGCCACCGCCTGCTGCAGGCGGGTGGCGGTGTGTTCTTCCGCTTCGGCCAGCGGCCCCAGGGTTTCCAGCAGCGCGAGCCGCTCCACCCGGGCGGGCACCGCGGCGGCGACCAGCGCGGCGATCGCCGCGCCCATGGAATGGCCGAGCAGGCCGAAATGCTCCCAGCCCAGCGCGTCGGCCGCATCGAGGACGGCGTGCAGATGGGTGGTGAGGCCGTATTCGGCGCCCGGCGGCAGGTGCGCACTGTGGCCGTGGCCGGGCAGGTCGAGCAGGAGCAGGTCCAGTCCGGGCAGGTGCGGCAGCAGCGGCAGGAAGCTGGCGGCGTTGTCGAGCCAGCCGTGCAGGGCGATCAGCTTCGGCCGCCCGGGGCGCTCCAGGCGCAGGCCGGCCAGTGCGCCGAACGCGACCGGCACGGCCACCTCGCGCAGGTTCATGCCTCGCGGCCGGCGGCGCAGCGGGCCAGCCGGGCGAGTGCTTCGGCGTGGGCCGGCGCGTCGTTGAGGCAGGGGATGTAGGCCAGGCGGCCGCCCTTGGCCTGGAAGTGCTCGGCCAGCCCCAGCGCCACTTCCTCCAGGGTCTCGATGCAGTCCACGGCGAAACCGGGGCAGACCACGTCGACCTGGCGCTCGCCGGCGGCGGCGAGCCGGTCCAGGGCATCGACCGTGGCCGGCTCCAGCCAGCGCTCGCGGCCGAAGCGGGACTGGTAGGAAATCGACCACTGTTCCGGCGCCAGGCCCAGCGCCGCGGCGATCGCGGTCGCGCTGTCCTGGCAGCGCTGCGGATACGGGTCGCCGGCATCGGCCACGCGCTGCGGCAGGCCGTGGAAGGAGAACAGCAGGTGCCCGCCGGCGCCGTGCTGGTGGCGGTAGCGGGCGATCGAGGCGGCCACCGCCGCGACCCAGCCGGCATCGCGGGAGTAATCCTCGATCAGGATCACGTCCATGCCCTGGGTTTCCTCGGCGACCAGGTCGGCAACCGAGGCGGTGGTGGTGGTGGAGTACTGCGGGTACAGCGGCAGCACCACCAGCCGGCGCACGCCTTCGGCACGCAGGTCGCGCAGGGCCTGGCGCAGGGCCGGGGAGCCGTAGCGCATGGCCGGCAGCACCTTCCACTGCGGCAGGCAGTCCTGCAGCGCGGCGGCCAGACGCCGGGTGTAGACCAGCAGCGGCGAGCCGCCTTCCATCCACACCTTGGCGTAGTTGGCGGCCGAGCGCGGCCCGCGCAGCGGCAGGATCAGGCCGTACAGCAGCGGCTTCCACAGCAGCGGCGGAATCGAGACCACGCGCGGGTCGCCGAGGAATTCGGCCAGGTAGCGGCGCACGGCCGCGGCGGTGGGCGCATCGGGGGTGCCGAGGTTGACGGCCAGCAGTGCGGTATCGGTGGCGTGCGACATGCGCGCATTCTGACAGAGCCGCCGTGCCGCTTCGCGCCGCGCGCGGGAGCGGCGGCATGGACGGGGGCGCGGGCGTCATGCACGATTCATCGCGGCTTCATTAGCGTCGTTCGCATCGCGGCAGCGCCGCTGCCCGCAACGATCCGGAGTCCCTGCATGACGCGTCTGCCGAAGTTCCTGCTGTCGCTGCTCGTCCTCGCCGCCACGCAGGCCGTCGCCGGCCATGCCGTCGCCTCTTCCCAGGAGGAGGAGCGCGCGCGCAACGCGGTGCGGGTGATGCAGGAGATCCAGCAGATCCCCGAACAGGCCATCCCGGACAAGCTGCTCGACGAGGCGCGCGGGATCATCGTCATCCCCGACACGATCAAGGCCGGGCTGGTGCTCGGCGGCCGCCGCGGCCACGGACTGATGTCGGTCAAGGGCGCCGACGGCACCTGGTCCAACCCGGTGTTCGTGACCCTGACCGGCGGCAGCATCGGCTTCCAGGCCGGCGTGCAGTCGGCCGACGTGGTCCTGGCGTTCCGCAACGACCGCAGCCTGGACGACATCGTCAACGGCAAGTTCACCCTGGGCGCCGACGCCGGCGTGGCCGCCGGGCCGGTGGGGCGCAATGCCGCCGCGGCCACCGACGGGCAGTTCAAGGCCGAGATCTGGTCCTGGTCGCGCGCGCGCGGCCTGTTCGCCGGGGTCTCGCTGGACGGGGCGGTGCTGCAGATCGACCGCAAGGCGCAGGCGGCCGTCTACGGCCCCACCACGACGCCGCGCATGGTGTTCGAAGGCCGCTCGCAGGTGGTCCCGCCGGCGGCGGTGGTCGCCTTCCGCGACGAACTCGAGGAAGCCACCCACAGCGCGCGCGTGGCCCGTTCGGGCTCGGGCAGTAGCGCCTCGGCGCCGGCCGCGCCGGTTGCAGCGCCGGCGGCGGCGACCACCCAGGGCACCGCCCCGGTGCGGACCGTGGAACCGGCCACCACCGCCACCGGCCCGGCGCCGACCCAGGGCTTCGAACCGGTCGAGGACAGCGGCACCACCACCGAACCGCTGCCCTGAGCGCTGCGCTATCCTGTCGTCCTGTATTCCATACACATGTGAGCGCGCCATGGGTGGTTTGAGCATCTGGCATTGGATCATCGTGCTGGTCGTGGTGCTGCTGGTGTTCGGCACCAAGCGCCTGCGCAATGCCGGCAAGGACCTGGGCGAAGCGGTCAAGGGCTTCAAGGAAGGCATGCGCGACCCGGACGACAAGCCGGCCGGCCAGCTCGGCGACGAGCGTCGCGAAGGCGTGCAGGACAAGGCCGAGTCCGAGCGCGACCGCGCCCAGCACTGATCCCGCGTCGGTCGCACGCGGATGTTCGATATCGGCTTCGGCGAACTGCTGCTGATCGCGGTGGTCGCCCTCGTGGTGCTCGGTCCGGAGCGGCTGCCCAAGGCGGCCCGCTTCGCCGGGCTGTGGGTGCGCCGCGCACGCGCGCAGTGGTATTCGGTCAAGGCCGAGCTGGAGCGCGAACTGGAGGCCGAGGAACTCAAGCGCAGCCTGCACGACACCCAGGCGGCGCTGAAGCAGGCGCAGTCGAAGCTGCAGGACGAGCTCGGCCAGGCCCGGGCGACGGTGAAGGAAGGCGTGGATTCGGCCGGCAGGCAGCTGGACGAGGTCCGGCGCCAGGTCGAGGCGCGGCCGGCCGCGCCGGCGGACGCCGCCGGTGCGGCGGAAACCACGGGCGGAACCGGCGGGACGGCGGCGCGGCCGCCGGCGGAAGGAAGCGATGAGCCACCCCGGTCCTGACCGCCCCGAGGCGGATGCCGAAAGCAGCCTGATGGAGCACCTGCTCGAGCTGCGCACGCGCCTGCTGCGTGCGCTGGCCGGGCCGGTGCTGGTGCTGTTGCTGCTGCTGCCGTTCGCCAACCGGCTCTATGCGTGGCTGGCGGCGCCGCTGCTGGACAAGCTGCCGGCCGGCGGCCAGCTGATCGCGGTGCAGGTGGCCTCGCCGTTCTTCACCCCGCTCAAGCTGGCGTTCTTCGTCGCCCTGGTGGCGACCGCGCCGTGGCTGCTGTACCAGGCCTGGGCATTCGTCGCGCCGGGCCTGTACCAGCGCGAAAAGCGGCTGGCGGTGCCGCTGCTGGCCTCGGCGGTGGTGCTGTTCTACGCCGGCTGCGCGTTCGCCTACTTCGTGGTGCTGCCGTCGGTGTTCGGCTTCCTCGCCGCGATCAAGCCCGAAGGCGTGGCGATGATGACCGACATCAACGCCTACCTGGACTTCGTGCTGGTGATCTTCCTGGCCTTCGGCGCCAGCTTCCAGCTGCCGGTGGCGCTGGTGATCCTGGTGCTGCTGGGCTGGGTTACGCCCGAGCAGCTGCGCGAAGGGCGCGGCTACGCGATCGTGGGCATCTTCATCCTCGCCGCGCTGATCACCCCGCCGGACGTGGTCTCGCAGCTGCTGCTGGCGATCCCGATGTGCCTGCTGTACGAGGCCGGGATCTTCGCCTCGCGGCTGGTGGCGCCGAAGAACGGCGACGCCGCCTAGGCGGCGCGGCCGCCGCTCAGGCTTCCAGCTGCCCCGCCACCGGCGCGGCCGCCGCGGCCGCTTCGCCGAACAGCTGGATCCAGGCGGTATAGACCGCACCGGCCAGCAGCGGCATCAGCACCGCCATCATCAGCACCTGCGCCACCCACAGCGCCAGCATCGGCCCGGCCAGCAGCTGCAGCACCACGGTGACGATCAGCACGACGAAATAGATCGCGAACACCGACACCATCACCAGCAGAAAGAACACCGCGATCGCCGGCAGGTTGTGCAGGCAGGCGCGCAGGCTGTCGCCCATGGCGGCCAGGCCGTCGCGGCGGTCGAACAGGATCCGCGGCACCGAGACGAACACGGTCAGCGCCACCGCCACGGCGGCGGCGAAACCCAGCAGCAGCCACAGCAGGATGCGCCCGGCGGGCAGGTCGCCGATCAGCGCCTGGACCTCTTCCGGGGTGGGCTGCTGCCCGGCCTGGGCCATGGTGTTGAGCTGCTCGCTGACCTGGGCCAGGTGCTGCAGTTGCTGCGAACCGACCAGCACCAGCAGCAGCACGCCCAGCAGCAGGCCGGCGGCCAGTTGCGGCAGCAGGGTGGCCAGCAGCGCGGGGACGCGCCCCTCGTGCACACCCTGCAGCAGGTGCGCCGGCTGCGCAGCACGGCCGTGCGCGACCTCGCGCACCGCCCAGACCAGGCCAGCGAAGAGCACCGGTCCGGCCAGCGCGACCAGCAGCTGCAGCGCCGTGGCCAGCGCCGGCACGGCCGCGCCCAGGGTCACCACCAGCGAGGCCAGCAGGCCCCATAGCGCGCCCAGCATGCCCAGCGCCAGCGGCGCGCGGCGCAGCAGGGCGAACCCGCCCAGCACCCATTCGGCGCCGGCGGCGGCCGGCAGCTTGCGTATCGAGTCCATCGTCTTCCCGTTGCGGCGCACCCGCGGAGCCGGGGCACGTCATGGATTATCGGTGATCGGGCGGCGGATTGCCGCGCCCGCGCCGCGCTTTCAGAGGTGTCCGGAGCGCCCGTGGGCGCCGCGTGCATGCCGGACGAAGCGCCGCAGCAGCTGGCGCGCCTGCGGCGCGGCGCTGACCTCGCGGGCCACGGTGCGCGGGCAGCGGCCATGGTTGCGCAGGCAGTCGGCGCGCGCGTTGACGTAGCCGCGCATGTGGTGGGTGGCGAATTCGGGGTGGAACTGCACGCCCCAGGCCTGCGCGCCCCAGCGGAACGCGTGGCAGCCGTCCTGTTCGGAACGGGCCAGCACGGTCGCACCCTGCGGCGGCTGCAGCACCGTCTGCAGGTGGGTGGCGTGGGCGGCGAAGCGCGCCGGCATCGCCGCGAACAGCGGATCCTCGAACGCCGGCGGATGCAGGTCGATGAACACCGTGCCCGACTCGCGCCCGGCCGGGTTGTAGTCGACCTGGCCACCCAGCGCGTGGGCCAGCAGCTGGTGGCCGTAGCAGATGCCCAGCAGCGGGGTGCCGCCCTCGACCGCCTCGCGGATCCAGCCCGCGGTGCGCTCGCTCCATTCGGCGCGGTCGGTGACGAAGGCGGCCGAGCCGCTGACGATCACCCCGGCCAGGCCTTCGGGCGACGGCAGCGGGTCGCCGCGCTCGGCGTTGACCTCCAGCACCTCGCGCGCGCCGAGCCCGGCGGCCACCCGGATCCAGTGCGGGAAGCGGCCGTAACGCTTGAGGCTGTCCACCGGCTGGCCGGTCTCGACGATCAGGAAGGGCGCGCGGCGGGCTGCGTTCACGGGTAGGGGACGGACCGGCGGAAACGGGGAAAAAGTAGCGTCTGAAACGGTGGAAACCCGCATGGTGCGGGGCCCGGCCCTATACTAGCCCGCTTTTCCGCAGCGCAATAAAACCGATGACCGGACCGACTTTCCAGGGACTGATCCAGGCGCTCAACGCCTACTGGGCCGAGCAGGGCTGCGTGCTGATCCAGCCGCTGGACCTGGAGGTCGGCGCCGGCACCTTCCACCCGGCCACCTTCCTGCGCGCGCTCGGCCCGGAGCCGTGGAACGCGGCCTACGTGCAGCCTTCGCGCCGCCCCACCGACGGCCGCTACGGCGAGAACCCGAACCGGCTGCAGCGCTACTACCAGTACCAGGTGGTGATGAAGCCCAACCCGGACAACATCCAGGAGCTGTACCTGGGCTCGCTGAAGGCGCTGGGCATCGACCCGCGGGTGCACGACCTGCGCTTCGTCGAGGACAACTGGGAATCGCCCACGCTGGGCGCCTGGGGCCTGGGCTGGGAGGTGTGGCTCAACGGCATGGAGGTGACCCAGTTCACCTACTTCCAGCAGGCCGGCGGCCTGGAGTGCCGGCCGGTGCTGGGCGAGATCACCTACGGCCTCGAGCGGCTGTGCATGTACCTGCAGAACGTGGACAACGTCTACGACCTGGTCTGGACCACCGGCCCGCAGGGCGTGGTCACCTACGGCGACGTCTACCACCAGAACGAGGTCGAGCAGAGCACCTACAACTTCGAGCACGCCGACGTGGCCGAGCTGTTCCACCGCTTCGACGCCTGCGAGGCCGAGGCGATGAAACTGGTCGAAGCCGGGCTGCCGCTGCCGGCCTACGAGCAGGTGTGCAAGGCCTCGCACTCGTTCAACCTGCTCGACGCGCGCCGCGCGATCTCGGTGACCGAGCGCCAGCGCTACATCCTGCGCGTGCGCCGGCTGGCCCAGGCGGTGGCCGAGGCCTACCACGCGCAGCGCGAGAAGCTGGGTTTCCCCGGATTGAAGAAGGCGGTCGCCTGAGCATGGCCGAGCACATGAGCGAACAGAAACCCCTGCTGGTCGAACTGGGCACCGAGGAGCTGCCGGTCAAGGCGCTGCCGGGCCTGGCGCAGGCCTTCTTCGATGGCGTCCTGGCCGCGCTGGAGAAGCGCGGGATCGGCTTCGAGGCCGGCGATGCGCGCCCGCTGCACACGCCCCGCCGCCTGGCGGTGCTGCTGCCGGCGGTGGACACCGCGCAGCCCGAACAGGCTTCGGAAGTGTTCGGCCCCTACGTGAACATCGCGCTGGACGGCGAAGGCCGGCCGACGAAGGCGCTGGAAGGCTTCGCCGCCAAGGCCGGGGTGGAGTGGACCGCGCTGGAACGCGCCACCGACGCCAAGGGCGAGCGCTTCGTGCACCGCGCCGTGCGCGCCGGCGCGCGCACCGCCGACCTGCTGCCCGAAGTCGTCGCCGAGGCGATCGCCGGCATGCCGATCCCCAAGCCGATGCGCTGGGGCGACCACGACTACGCCTTCGCCCGCCCGGTGCACTGGCTGGTGCTGCTGCTCGGCGACCAGGTGGTGCCGGCGCAGGTGCTGGGCGTGAGCTCGGACCGGATGAGCCGCGGCCACCGCTTCGAGCACGACAAGCCGGTGTGGATCGGCCAGCCCGACGACTACATGGCCGCGCTGCAGGCCGCGCACGTGCTGGTCGACCCGGCCGAGCGCCGTGCGCGGATCCTGGCCGAGGCGCAGCAGGCCGCCGCTTCGGTCGACGGCAGCGCGCGCGTCACCGACGACAACCTGGAGCAGGTGGTGTGCCTGACCGAGTGGCCGTCGGCGGTGCTGTGCAGCTTCGAGCGCGACTTCCTCGCGGTGCCGCAGGAAGCGCTGATCGAGACCATGGAGGTCAACCAGAAGTTCTTCCCGGTGCTGGACCCGGCCGGGCGGCTCACCGAGCACTTCATCGGCATCGCCAACATCGAGTCGCGCGACGTGGCCGAGGTGCGCAAGGGCTACGAGCGGGTGATCCGCCCGCGTTTCGCCGATGCGCGCTTCTTCTTCGACGAGGACCTCAGGCAGGGCCTGGCGTCGATGGGCGAGGGGCTGAAGACGGTCACCTACCAGGCCAGGCTGGGCACGGTGGCCGACAAGGTCGCGCGCGTGGCCGCGCTGGCCGAGGCCATCGCCGCGCAGGTCGGCGCCGATCCGGCGCAGGCGCGCCGCGCCGCGGAACTGTCCAGGAACGACCTGCAGTCGCGCATGGTCAACGAATTCCCCGAGCTGCAGGGTATTGCGGGTCGCCACTACGCGCTGGCCGCCGGCGAGCCGAAGGAGATCGCGCTGGCGATCGACGAGGCTTACCAGCCGCGCTTCGCCGGCGACGACATCGCACTGTCGCCGCTGGGCAAGGTGCTGGCGATCGCCGAGCGGCTGGACACCCTGGCCGGCGGCTTCGCCGCGGGGCTGAAGCCGACCGGCAACAAGGATCCGTTCGCGCTGCGGCGCAATGCGCTGGGGCTGGCGCGGACGGTGATCGAGAGTGGGTTCGACCTGGATATGAGGACTTTCATCTATCGGGCTTACGAAGCGGTCCAGTTTTCCATGTCGGCAGTTGTGCTCCGTCAAAAGGAGCAGGCTGCCGAAAAGGCCCGCCGTGAAGGCGTTGACACTCCCAAAGGTCATTCCAACATCCGAAACTTGGGCGCGTCCGAGCTGGATGAGGTTTACGACTTCATCCTCGACCGCCTGCGCGGCTACTACGCCGACAAGGGCGTGCCGGCCGCGCATTTCAATGCCGTGGCGGAACTGAAGCCGTCCTCGCTGTACGACTTCGACACCCGGATCGACGCGATCGGCACCTTCGCCGCGCTGCCCGAGGCCGGGGCGCTGGCCGCGGCCAACAAGCGCATCGGCAACATCCTGAAGAAGGCCGACATCGAAATCCCCGCGATGGAGGATCCGGCGCTGTTCGCCGAAGCCGCCGAGCGCGCGCTGGGCGAGGCGGTGGAAGCGGCGCTGGACGACACCACCGCGGCCCTGCACCAGCGCGACTACGTGCGCGTGCTGGAGCGGCTGGCGCAGGTGCGGCCGCAGGTGGACGCGTTCTTCGACCAGGTGATGGTCAACGCCGAGGACCCGGCCGTGCGCGGCAACCGCCTGGCCCTGCTCAGGCGCCTGTCCGAGCGCTTCGGCGCGGTGGCGGCGATCGGGCACCTGTCGACCTGAACGCCGGCGCGCCGGGACGGGCTAACGGGGCCGGCGCGGGCCCGTTATCCTGAGCCCATGCGTCGCCTCCCCCTCCTCGCATTGCTGCTGGCCTCGGCGACCTTCCCCGCCTGGGCCCGCGGCACCATCCAGCGGGTCGAGATCCGCGGCCTGGAGCACGACGAGGCCATGGAGAACAACGTGCGCCTGGCCCTGGGCGTGAACAGCGAGATCGGCAAGACCCAGGGCGAGTCGCGGCTGGAGTTCCTGCTGCTCAATGCCGAGCGCGAGGCGCGGCAGGCGCTGGAACCGTTCGGCTACTACTCGCCGAAGATCACCGTGGACGCGCCGCGCGACGCCGACGACAACATCGCCGTCACGGTCAACGTCACGCCAGGCGAGCCGGTGCGGGTGCGCGAATCGCGGGTGGAGATCCTCGGCCCCGGCGGCGAGGACCAGTACCTGGCGCGCGACCTGGCCGGGTTCCGGCCCACGGTGGGCGAAGCGTTCGACCACGCCACCTACGACGCCAGCCGCGACGGCATCAGCCGCCGCCTGGCCGAGCGCGGCTACTTCGACGCGGACTTCATGTCGCGCGAGGTACGGGTGACCCGCGCCGACCATGCCGCCGACATCGACCTGGTGTGGGACAGCGGCTACCGCTTCGACATGGGCCCGACCGTGTTCCACCAGGACTACTTCCTGCCCGGCCTGCTCGAACGGCTGGTGACCTGGGAGGAAGGCAGCTACTTCCACCAGGGCAAGCTGGACCGGCTGCGCCAGTCGCTGGTCAAGCTCGATTATTTCAGCGCCATCGACATCCAGCCGCTCACCGACCAGGCCAGCGACGACCTGCGCGTGCCGATCGACGTCAACCTGGTGCTGGCCAAGCGCACCGTCTACACCGCCGGCCTGAGCTACGGTTCGGAGAGCGGCGCGGGCGTGCGCTTCGGCATGGAGCGGCGCTACGTCAACGAGCGCGGGCACAAGCTTGCCACCGACCTGGACTGGGCGCAGAACCGCAAGAACCTGCTGGTCCAGTACCGCATCCCGGCGTTCGCCTGGCTCGACGGCTGGTACACCGGGGCGTTCAGCGCCTACGACGAGCAGACCGACTACATCGACCTGCGCAACGTGCGCCTGCTGGCCAGCCGCAGCGGCGAGATCAACGAGCGCTGGATCGCGGCCGCGTCGCTGATCGCGCTGCGCGAACGCTGGAGCTACGACATGGACGCGGCCACCGGCCAGCGCCTGTACACGTACTCGACCCTGCTCTCCCCGGAAGTGACCGGCACCTACACCGGCGTGGACACCCGCCTGTTCCCGCGCCACGGGCTCAGCCTCAGCCTGGCCATGCGCGGCGGCGCCGAAGGCCTGGGCTCGGACACCAACTTCGTGCAGGGCTGGGCCAGCGGCAGCTGGTTCCAGGGCGTGGGCGCGGCGGACCGGCTGATCCTGCGCGGCGAGGCGGGCGCGACCTGGACTTCCGACCTGGTGGCGATGCCGCCGAGCCTGCGCTTCTTCGCCGGCGGCGACCGCAGCATCCGCGGCTACGCCTGGCGCGAGGTCGGCCCGCGCACGCCACCGCCGGACAATTTCGCGCTGGGCGGGCGCTACGTGCTCACCGGTTCGGTCGAGTACGAGCACTACTTCAAAGCCGGGCCCTGGGGCATGGCCGCGTTCGTCGATGGCGGCGACGCCTTCGATTCGCCCGACGAGTACAAGCTGCACCTGGGCGTGGGCGTGGGCGCGCGCTGGCGCTCGCCGATCGGCGGCGTGCGCATCGACATCGCCCATGGCCTGGATGACCCGGATTCGAGTTTCCAGATCTACCTGAGCCTGGGGGCGAACCTGTGAGCACGCCGGTGCCGCCGCCGGAAGCCAGGGCCGCCGCACCGGCGCCGCGGCCGCGCTTCTACCGGCGCCGCCGCTTCTGGGCGTGGTCGGGCCTGGGCGTGCTGGCAATGGTGGTCGGCGTGGCGGTGCTGCTGTACTGGCTGCTGCAGACCATTGCCGGGCGCGACGTGCTGCTGGCCCAGGTCATCTCGCGGCTGCCGGTGGGCGCCACGCTGAGCTGGGAAAAGGTGGAGGGCCCGCTGGCCGGGCCGCTGACCCTGCACGGGCTGGATTTCCGCTACCAGGACTACCGCTTCACCGCGCGCCGCGCCTACCTGGACCCGGACATCCGCCCGCTGCTGGGCCGGCGCCTGCGCCTGGACGCGTTCGAGATCGAGGGCGCGACCCTGGACCTGGCGCCCAGCGACGAACCGTTCGAGCTACCGCGCTGGCCCGAGTCGCTGCCGGCGATCGAAATGCCGATCGCGATCCAGGCCGACCGCATCGTCATCGACGGCTTCACCGTCCGCTCCGGCGGCGAACAGGTGATCGACATCCACCACCTGCGCGGCGGCATCGACATCGCCCATGGCTTCCTCCGCGCCCGGCAGCTGCAGGTGGACAGCGACCTGGGCCTGTTCTCGCTGCACGGCAGCTACGAGCCGGTGCACAACTACCGCAGCGACCTGCTGCTGACCGCGGTGCTGCCGGCGCCGCGCGGACACAGCGCGGCGCGGTTCGGGCTGCTGGCGCGCGGCGACCTGTCGAAGATGGAAGTCGGCATCGGTGGCCGCGCACCGGAACCGCTGCGCGCCACGCTGACCCTGGGCGGCGACAAGGATGCACCGGCCTGGCGCCTGGACGCACGCAGCGAAGGCCTGGATCCGGCGCTGCTGGCCGGCGGCGAACCTTCGCAGACCCCGTTCCGCTTCGACCTGCGCGCGCAGGGCACCGGCGGCGCGGCCGAGCTGTCCGGCCAGCTGGGCCATGGCGACGTGCAGGTGACCCTCGCGCCTTCGCGCGTGCAGCTGGAGGAGCAGGTGCTGACCGTGGCGCCGCTGGCGCTGGAGCTGTACGGGGGCACGGTGCAGCTCAAGGGACGCGCCGATTTCAGCGATCCGGAGGACGGGCGCTTCCGCTTCGCGCTCAATGCGCAGGACCTGGTGTTCGAGGCCACGGATCCGGCAACGCCGGCGATCGGCGTGGACGCTGCGCTGGGCCTGGCCGGCTCGCTGCGGAACTGGGCCGCCTATGGCGACGCGACCCTGCGCCGTGAGGGGCAGCAGGCTGACGTGGTGCTGGACGTGCGCGGCAACGACACCCGCGCGAAGATCCATTCGCTGCAGGCAAGCATGCCCGGCGGCACCCTGCGCGCCAGCGGCGAAGCCGGCTGGGATCCGGTGCTGGACTGGGACCTGGCGGTGCAGCTGGACGGGTTCGACCCGGGCTACTTCGTCCCGGGCTGGGACGGCAACGTCAACGGCCGCATCGCCACCGCCGGCCGCGCCCGCGATGGCGGCGACGGCGTCGATGCGCAGATCGAGGTGCAGTCGCTGGGCGGGCACCTGCGCGGCCGCGCGCTGGCCGGCAACGGGCGCTTCGTGGTCCGCGGCGGCGAGGCCGAGGGCGACCTCGCGCTGGAACTGGGCAACAGCCGCGTACGCGCCAACGGCCGCGTCGGCGAGCGCATCGATGTCAGCGCGCAACTGCAGCCGCTGCAGCTGGACGACCTGCTGCCGGACGCCACCGGCACCGTGCAGGGCTCGCTGCGGCTCACCGGCACCCGCCAGGCCCCGGACGTGCAGGCCGACCTGCAGGGCCGCGGCCTGCACTGGGACGAGTGGAGCGCCGAGAGCATCGACCTGCGCGGCCAGTTGCCCTGGCGCGGCGGCAACGGCGACTTCACCGCGCAGGGCACCGGCCTGCAGCTGGGCATTCCCGTCGCGCGGCTGGACGTGCGCGCGCAGGGCGCGGTGGAGGACCTGCGCCTGCAGGTGGACGCGGACAGCCCGCAGACCGCCGGCCTGTCGTTCGCCGGGCAGGTGCAGCGCCGCGGCAGCGCCTGGCAAGGCGCGCTGGAACAGATGCGGATCGAGCCGGCGCGCGGCAACCACTGGGCGCTGGCGGCCCCGGCCGCGTTCACCGTGAACGGCCCGCGCTTCCAGCTGCAACCGGCCTGCCTGGCCACCAGCGGCCACGGCGACGCGCAGGTGTGCGCACAGGCGGACTGGCCGTCCAAGGGCCTGGTGGTGAACAGCGAGCGGCTGCCGCTGGCGCTGGTCGAGCCCTGGCTGCCCGACCAGGGCGGCCGCGCGCTGGTCACCCGCGGCGAGTTCACCCTGGACGCGGACATCCGCCCGCAGGGCAACCGCTGGACCGGAAGCGTCCACCTGGCGTCGCCGCAGGGCGGCCTGCGCCTGGGCAACAACGCGCGCCGCGAGATCGCCCGCTACGACAACTTCAGCTTCGACCTGGCATTCGATCCGCAGAAGATCCAGGGCCGGCTCGGCACCGGCTTCCAGGGCGACGGCTACATCGACGCCACCTTCAACACCGGCTGGGAACCCTATTCGCCGCTCACCGGCGAGCTGTACACCTACATCTCGCAGCTGTTCTGGCTGGAGCTGTTCTCGCCGGAACTGGTGCGCCCGCGCGGCGTCGTGCGCGGGCACATGAGCGTGCGCGGCACCCGCGGCGAGCCGTTGATGGCCGGGCAGCTGCTGCTGGAGGATTTCCAGGGCGAACTGCCGGCGCTTGGCCTGAGCCTGAGCGACGGCCAGGGCAGCCTGGACGCACAGGCGGACGGCTCGGCGCGGTTCGCCGCCTCGGTCGGCACCGGCGGCGGCAAGCTGATGCTCGACGGCAGCCTGTCCTGGTTCGGCCAGGAAACGCCGCTGCAGCTGCACATCCACGGCCAGGACGTGCTGATCGCCGACACGCCGATGCTGGTGGCCACCGCCAATCCCGACATCCAGCTGAGCACGGACGGCCCGACCCTGGTGCTGCGCGGCCAGGTGGAGGTGACCGAGGCCGCGGTGAACCTGGAACGCTTCGAACAGGGCGTCTCGGTGTCCGAGGACGTGGTCGTGGTCGATCCGGTGGATCCGGAAGACCAGCGCGGCACGCCGCTGGACATGGACCTGGCCCTGGTCCTGGTGAACGACGTGACCGTCTCCGGTTACGGCATGCAGGGCACGATGAGCGGGCGGTTGCAGGTGCGCACGCGTCCGGGCCAGGAAATGATGGGCACCGGCGCACTGGAGATCGGCGGCCGCTACAAGGCCTACGGCCAGGACCTGACCATCACCCATGGCCAGCTCACCTGGAGCAACAACCGCATCGTCGACCCGCGCATCAACCTGCGCGCCGAGCGCCGCGTCGGCGACGTGGTCGCCGGCATCGACGTCAGCGGCCACGCCGACGAACCGCAGCTCAACGTCTGGTCCAACCCGTCGATGCCGCAGTCCGAGGCGCTGGCCTACCTGATGCTGGGCCGCAGCCTGGAAGGCGCGACCCGCGACCAGGCGCAGCAGGTCACCGCCACCTCGGCGACGATGTCGGCCGGCACCGGCCTGCTGGCCGCGCAGCTGGGCAGGCGCATGGGCTTCGACGACGCCGGGGTGATGCATTCGCGCGCGCTCGGCGGCGCGGTGGTGGGCGTGGGCAAGTACATCACCCCGCGGCTGTACGTGGGCTACGGCGTGTCGATGGTCGGCGCCGGCCAGGTGGTGATCCTGAAGTACCTGCTGCGCAAGGGCTTCGACGTGGAAGTCGAGTCGAGCACGCTGGAAACGCGTTCCTCGATCAACTGGCGCACCGAACGCTGACGCGGCGCGGGCATGACCTGCGGCGGTTGTCCGCCGCGGGCGTGGCCGCTACGGTTCCCGGTTCGCCTTGCAAGGAACATCCCGATGAGAACGAAGACGCCGGCACGCGCCGCGACGATCCGCATGAACGCCGGCCTGCCGCTGGCCTGCGTGGTGGCGCTGTCGGCCCTGTTCGCCAACGGCGCGCAGGCCGACGAAGGCATGTGGATGCCGTCGCAGCTGCCACGGATCGCCGCGCAGCTGGAACAGGCCGGTTTCGCCGGCGACCCGGCGGCGCTGGCCGACCTCACCGCCGCGCCGCTGAACGCGGTGGTGCGCACCGGCGGCGGCACCGGCGCCTTCGTCTCCGCCGACGGCCTGGTGCTCACCAACCACCACGTCGCCTATGGCGTGATCCAGTACAACAGCAGTCCGGAGCGCAACCTGATCGACAACGGCTACGTCGCCGCCGACCGCGCCGCCGAACTGCCGGCCAACCCGGATTTCCGCGTGCTGGTCACGGTCGGCTTCGACCGGGTAACCGATGAAGTGCTCGGCGCGGCCCGCGGCAAGTCCGGGCGCGCCTACTTCGACGCGGTCGATGCGGCCGGCAAGCGGATCGTGGCCGAATGCGAACGCGAGGCCGGGATCCGCTGCAGCGTGGCCAACATGTACTACGGCACCGACTTCTACCGGATCCGCCAGATGGAACTGCGCGACCTGCGCCTGGCCTACGCGCCGCCGCGCGCGATCGGCAACTTCGGCGACGAGATCGACAACTTCATGTGGCCGCGCCACACCGGCGACTTCACCCTGCTGCGCGCCTATGTCGGCCGCGACGGCAAGCCGGCCGCGTATTCGCCGGACAACGTCGCCTACCAGCCGCCGTCGCACCTGCAGGTGTCGCTGCAGGGGCCGCGCGAGGGCGATTTCGCCATGCTCGCCGGCTATCCGGGGACCACCTACCGCCACCGCACCGCCGCCGAATTCGCCCAGCAGGTCGAATGGACGCTGCCGGCGCGGGTGGCGGTGTTCGACCAGCTGCTGGCCGCGATCGATCGCGCCACCGCCGGCGATGCCGCGGCCGCCACCCGCTACGCCTCGCAGGTGCAGTCGCTGAAGAACAATCGCAAGCGCGCCGCCGGCGAACTGGAAGGGTTGCTGCGCAGCGACGCGGTGCGGCAGCGGGCCGCGGACGAGCGCGGGATGCGCGGAGTGACGTCGGAGGGCGACCGGCCCGATCTCGACGCCCTGGACCAGGTGCTGGCGCAGGCCTCGGCGGTGCGCGAGCGCGACCTGCTGCTGGGGCTGGTCGCCAGCCAGACCCAGCTGCTGCGCTCGGCCCTGCAGCTGGAGCGGCTGCGGATCGAGTCGGCCAAACCCGACGCGCAGCGCGAGAGCGGCTACCAGGCCCGCGACCTGGCCCTGATCGAGGGCATGCTGAAACAGCTCCAGCGCCGCTACGACCCGAAGGTGGAGAAGGCGCTGCTGTCTGCGCTGCTCGGCCGCTACCTGGCGCTGCCGCCGGAGCAGCGGGTGCCCGAATTCGACGCCGCCTTCGGCCGCACCCCGGCCGCGCTGGAGAAGGCGCTCGACGCGCTGTACGCCGGCACCACCCTGGGCGAGGAATCCGCGCGCCTGTCGCGTCTGGCGGCCGCGCGCGAAGGCCAGGCGCTGGCGCCCGACCCGCTGCTGGCGCTGGCCGCCACCCTGGTGCCGGCGCAGATCCGCCTGGAAGACGAGCGCAAGGCCCGCGACGGCGAACTGCTGCGCCTGCGCCCGTCTTACATGTCCGCGCTCACCGGCTGGCGCGGCGAGCAGGGCCGCGCGATGTACCCCGACGCCAACGGCACCCTGCGGGTCAGCTACGGCCGCCTGCAGAGCCTGCAGCCGCGCGACGCGGTGACCTACGCGCCGGTGACCACGGTGGCCGGCATTGTCGAGAAGCACACCGGCCAGGCCCCGTTCGACGCACCGCGGCCGCTGCTGGAAGCGATCGCCAGGGGCGACTTCGCCGGCACCGCCGATCCGGCGCTGGGCACGCAGACGGTCAACTTCCTGACCAACCTGGACACTACCGGCGGCAACTCCGGCTCGCCGGTGCTCAATGCCCGCGGCGAACTGATCGGCCTGAACTTCGACAGCAACTGGGAGTCGGTCAGCGCCAGCTGGTGGTTCGACCCGCGCTACAAGCGCGCCGTCCACGTCGACATGCGCTACATGCGCTGGCTGATGGGCCAGGTCTACCCCGCGCCGCACCTGCTGCGGGAGATGGGGCTCTAGCGGCCGCCCGGGAGGGATGCTGGCCGCGCGCTTGTCAACGGGTTACATCGCCGCGGCGCGGTTGCCACAATCCACGATCCGCTTTCCGCCGCAGATCCCGCTGTCCATGACCGAAATTTCCGCCGCGCTCGCGCGCAAGATCGCCCAGACCATCGCCGGGGAAATCGGCGCGCAGACCGCGCAGGTCGTCTCCGCCGTCGGCCTGCTCGACGAAGGCGCGACCGTGCCGTTCATCGCCCGCTACCGCAAGGAAGTCACCGGCGGCCTGGACGACACCCAGCTGCGCAACCTCGAGGTCCGGCTGGGTTACCTGCGCGAGATGGAAGACCGGCGCGCCGCGATCCTGGCCAGCATCGAAGAACAGGGCAAGCTGACCGGTGAACTGCGCGCCGACATCGAGGCCGCCGACAGCAAGTCGCGCCTGGAAGACCTGTACCTGCCGTACAAGCAGAAGCGCCGCACCCGCGCCCAGATCGCGCGCGAGGCCGGGTTGGAGCCGCTGGCCGACGGCCTGCTGGCCGATCCGTCGCAGGTGCCAGAGGAATTCGCCGCCGCCTTCGTCGATGCGGAGAAGGGCGTGGCCGACGCCAAGGCCGCGCTCGAAGGCGCGCGCGCGATCCTGATCGAGCGCTGGGGCGAGGACGCCGCGCTGCTCGGCGAACTGCGCCAGTGGCTGGATACCAACGGCGTGATCCGGGCGAAGGTGGTCGAAGGCAAGGAAGCCGCCGGCGAGAAGTTCCGCGACTACTTCGACCACGCCGAGCCGCTGGCGAAGATCCCTTCGCACCGCCTGCTCGCCCTGTTCCGCGGCCGCCGCGAGGAATTCCTGCAGCTGGAACTCGAGCCGGGCAGCGATGTCGACGCCGGCAACGCCTACGCCGAGGGCCGCATCGCCCTCCGCGCCGGCATCGAGGACCGCGGCCGCGCCGCCGACGCCTGGTTGCGCAACGCCTGCCGCCTGGCCTGGCGCGCCAAGATCCACCTGCACCTGCTGCTGGACCTGTTCAACCAGGCGCGCGAGAAGGCCGAGGCCGAGGCCATCCCCGTGTTCGGCGACACCCTCAAGGCCCTGCTGCGGGCCGCGCCCGCCGGTCCGAAGGCCGTGCTCGGCCTGGATCCGGGCCTGCGCACCGGGGTCAAGGTCGCCGTGGTCGACGCCACCGGCAAGCTGGTCGCCACCGACACCATCTACCCGCATGAACCGAAGCGGCAATGGGACGCCTCGCTGGCATCGCTGCGCAAGCTGTGCGTCTCCCATGGCGTGCAGCTCATCGCCATCGGCAACGGCACCGCCTCGCGCGAAACCGACAGGCTGGCCGGCGACCTGCTCAAGCTGGTGCCGGAACTGAAGGCGCAGAAGATCGTGGTCAGCGAAGCCGGCGCCTCGGTGTACTCGGCCTCGGAGCTGGCGGCGAAGGAATTCCCCGGGCTCGACGTGTCGCTGCGCGGCGCGGTTTCGATCGCCCGGCGCCTGCAGGATCCGCTGGCCGAACTGGTCAAGATCGAGCCCAAGGCCATTGGCGTGGGCCAGTACCAGCACGACGTCGACCAGTACCGGCTGGCGCGCGCGCTCGACGCGCGCGTGGAAGACTGCGTGAACGCGGTCGGCGTGGACGTGAACACCGCCTCGGCCGCGCTGCTGGCGCGCGTGTCGGGCCTGTCCTCGACGGTGGCCGAGAACATCGTTTCGTTCCGCGACCAGAACGGCGCCTTCGCCTCGCGCAAGTCGCTGCTGAAAGTGCCGCGGCTGGGCGAGAAGACCTTCGAGCAGTGTGCCGGCTTCCTGCGTATTGCAGATGGCGAACAGCCGCTGGACGCCTCTTCGGTGCACCCGGAAGCCTACCCGGTGGTCGAGCGCATCCTCGCCGGCAGCGGCCGCCAGGTGAAGCAGATCATCGGCGACAGCGCCTTCCTGCGCGCGCTCCGGGCCGAGCAGTTCACCGACGAAAAGTTCGGCCTGCCGACCGTGCGCGACATCCTCAAGGAGCTGGAGAAGCCCGGCCGCGACCCGCGCCCCGAGTTCAAGGCAGCGAAGTTCGCCGACGGCGTGGAGGACATCAAGGACCTGCGCCCGGGCATGGTGCTCGAAGGCGTGGTCAGCAACGTCGCCGCGTTCGGCGCGTTCGTCGACATCGGCGTGCACCAGGACGGCCTGGTCCACATCTCGGCGCTGTCGGACCGCTATGTGAAGGATCCGCGCGAGGTCGTGAAGGCCGGCGACATCGTCAAGGTCAAGGTGCTGGAGGTCGACGTGGCGCGCAAGCGCATCGCCCTGACCCGGCGCCTGGACGACGAACCCGGGCAGGCGCAGCCGCGTGCGGGCGAGCGCGACGCGCGCCGCGACGGCGGGCGCCCGGGCAGCGCGCCGCGCGGCGAACGCGGCGGCGCATCGGACCGTGGCAATGCATCCGACCGCGGACGCAGCAACGCACCACGCCCGCAACAGCAGGCCGCGCCGTTCAACAGCGCGATGGCCGACGCCCTCAAGGGCCTGCGCCGCAGCTGACCCGTAGAGCCGGGCTTGCCCGGCTACCCACGCCTGAAGGACGAGAGGCTGGAAGAGCAGCGGGGCAAGCCCCGCTCTACGCCGCGGCCGTCGAGAACTCTTCGAACGCGGCCAGCGCATTGGCGGCATACATCAGCGACGGCCCGCCGCCCATGTACACAGCCACGCCCAGCATTTCGCGGAACTCCTCCGGGGTGGCGCCCAGGCGCACCAGCGCCTTGGCGTGGAAACCCAGGCAGGCATCGCAACGGTTGGCGACCCCGATCGCCATCGCGATCAGCTCCTTGGTCTTCTCGTCCAGCGCGCCGGGCGCCAGCGCCGCCTTGCTCAGGGCACCGAAGCCCTGCATCACCTCGGCATTGTGGGTGCGCAGCGCGGTGAGGTTGCGCGAGACCCCGCGGGTCAGGTCGGTATAGGAAAGATCGGCGGACATGGTTTTCTCCTCGGTGTCCAAGGGTTGCTGGCCGGGCGGCGACCCGGGCCGGACGCTCATCGTTTCCTGCCGCCGGCACCGCGGCGCCGCACCGGTGCGCAGTAGATCCCGTGCAGGGTCTGCATCACCGCCGCGGCCGGCCCCGGCGCAATCGAATAGAAGATGCTCTGGGCGTCGCGCCGGGTCAGCACCAGGCCTTGCTCGCGCAGCACGGCCAGGTGCTGCGACAGCGCCGACTGGCCCAGATCGAGCTGGCCCTGCATCTCGCCGACCGAGCGCTCGCCGCCCGCCAGCAGGCACAGCACCTGCAGCCGTTTCTCGTTGGCCAGCGCCTTGAGCAGCTGCGCCGCGTCGCCGGCATGGGCCTGCATCGCCTCCAGGTCGAAGGCCGGTTGCGCCTGGGTACGGGCCATCGTCATTCCATGCTCACGGGCAGGCCTGCATTGCGCCACGCCTGGAACCCGCCGGCAAGCGACCGGACGTCCCCGAAGCCGAGCTGGCGCAGGCTGTCGGCCGCCAGCGCGGAACGGCCGCCGCTGAGGCAGTAGAGCAGCAGCGGCCGCGACGGCTGCGCCAGCGCATCGCTGGTGCTGCACGCCATCGCCGGATGCGCATGCACCTGGAACTCGAGCACGCCGCGCGGCAGGTTCACCGCCCCGGGCAGGTGGCCGCCGGCGAACTCGGCCGGCTCGCGCACGTCGATCAGCACCACCTCGCCGGCAGGCCAGGCCGCGCACTCGCCCGGCTCGACCTCGCGGATGCGCGAGCGGGCGGCGGCGACCATTTCATTCACGGTCATGGGCACGGGAAGTTCCTGATATCAGTTGACGCTAATATAAGACAATGCTAATTTGATTGCAAGCCGATGGAACCCGTCCATCGCATCGCAGACAAGGAGATCTCCCATGAACATCGATCGCGCCGTCCTCGCCTTCGCCGGCACCATGATCCTGGCCAGCGTGGCGCTGGTGTATTTCGTCTCGCCGTGGTGGTTGCTGCTGACCGCCTTCGTCGGCGTCAACCTGCTGCAGTCCAGCGTCACCGGCTTCTGCCCCACGGCGGTCGTGCTCCGCAAGCTGGGCGTCTCCAGCGGCAGCGCGTTCAAGTGAGGCCGATGCCGTGAGGACGGATGCGACCGGCGCCCTGCGCCTGCTGGCTCCGCTGGCACTGGCCGTCGCGCTCGCCGCCTGCGGCGGCACCGGGGACATGCCCGCGCCGGCGCCGATCGAAGGCCTGGAGACGCAGGTGGTGTCCACCGCCGCGGACGGCGGCGCGCGCGCCTGGGACGGCGTGGTCGAGGCCGTCCGCGAAGCCGGGCTGACCGCGCAGACCCGCGGGCGGGTCGCCGAAGTCCTGCACGACGTCAACGACCGCGTGGCCGCCGGCGAGGTACTGGTCCGGCTGACCGCGGTCGAACAGCAGGCCGGCGTCGATGCCGCCCGCGCGCAGCTGCAGCTGGCCGAGGCCACCTACAGGCGCATGGCCGGCCTGGCCGAGAACCAGTACGTGTCGAAGATGCAGCTCGACCAGGCGCGCGCCGAGCGCGACGCGGCGCGCGCGCGCCTGGTCGATGCCGGCCAGCAGAGCACCTACACCACGATCCGCGCGCCCTACGCCGGCATCGTCAGCGCGCGCGAGGTCGAGCCGGGCGAGAGCGTGGGCATCGGCCAGCCGCTGATGACCGTATTCGCGCCCGATGCGCTGCGCATCGAGTTGAGCGTGCCGCAGTCCGATGCCGATGCGATCCGTGCGGATCCGGCCGCACGGATCGCCTTCGACGATGGCCGCAACGTCGGTGCCACCGACGGGGTCGTGTTTCCCGCCGCCGACGTGGCGACCCACGCGGTCAGGGTGCGCGTGCAACTGCCGCAGCTCGCCCCGGCGCCGCAGCCGGGCATGACCGCCAAGGTCGCCTTCCCCGCGCTGGCCGGCGCCGCACGGCCGCGCGTGCCCGCCTCGTCGCTGGTGCGGCGCGGCGAGGTCAATGCGGTCTACGTCCTGGCCAACGGACGGCTGATGCTGCGCCAGCTGCGACTGGGCGCCCGCGACGGCGACAGCGTCGAAGTGATCGCCGGGCTGGAGCCGGGCGAGGTCATCGCCGCCGATCCGGTGGCCGCGGTGCAGGCACTGGTGGCCGCGCGCAGGAACGAAAAGTGACATGAATGCGCACGACAGCCCCCGCCTGGGTATTTCCGGCCGCATCGCCCGCGCCTTCCAGGAAAACCCGCTCACGCCGATCCTGGCGATCGTGGGCCTGCTGCTCGGCCTGGTCGCAGTAGCGATCACCCCGCGCGAGGAAGAGCCGCAGATCGACGTGACCATGGCCAACGTCATCGTGCCGTTCCCCGGCGCCGATGCGCGCCAGGTCGAACAGATGGTGGCCTTCCCGCTGGAGCAGAAGCTGGCGGAGATCGAACAGGTCAAGCACACCTATTCGATCAGCCGCCCGGGCATGGCGGTGCTGACGGTCGAGTTCGAAGTCGGCGTGGAGCGCCAGCCGGCGCTGGTGCGCCTGTACGACAAGGTGTTCTCCAACCAGGACTGGATGCCGCAGGGCCTGGGCGTGGGCCAGCCGGTGATCAAGCCCAAGGGCATCGACGACGTGCCGGTGATGGCGCTGACCCTGTGGACCGACGATGCCGATGCGTCGGCACGCCAGGGCTTGCCGTGGCGCAGCGCCATCGAGCTGGCCGAAGTGGCGCACAGCCTGGAGAACGAGCTCAAGCGCATCCCCGGCACCCGCGACGTGGCCACCATCGGCGCCCCGGAGCGGGCGCTGATGGTGACCCTGGATCCGGCGCGCCTGGCCAGCCACGGCCTGACCGTGGGCGACCTGGCCGGTGCCCTGCAGGCGGCCAACCTGGCCCGCCAGGCCGGCGAACGGGTCGGCGGCGACGGCGTATCCCAGGTCACCTCCGGCCAGTTCCTGGCCGACCGCCAGGACGTGGCCAGCCTGGTCCTGGGCATGTCCGGCGGCCAGCCGGTGCGGCTGCAGGACGTGGCCACGATCACCGATGCGGCCGACACCCCCGCCCGCTACGTCTGGCACGGTGCGCCGGCCGGCCGCGACGGCCCGGCCAGCGGCATGGCACCGGCGGTCACCCTGGCCATCGCCAAGAAGCCGGGCGCCAACGCGGCCGACATCACCGGCGCGGTGCAGGAGCGGGTCCAGGCGCTGCGCGGCCAGGTCATTCCCGAAGGCGTCCAGGTCACCGTCACCCGCGACTACGGCCAGTCGGCCAGCGACAAGGCCTGGACCCTGATCAAGAAGCTGTTCTTCGCCACCAGCCTGGTGGTGCTGCTGGTGCTGTTCGCGCTGGGCCGGCGCGAGGCGATCGTGATCGGCTCGGCGGTGGTGCTGACCCTGGCGGTGACCCTGTTCGCCTCCTGGGCGATGGGCTTCACCCTCAACCGGGTGTCCCTGTTCGCGCTGATCTTCTCCATCGGCATCCTGGTCGACGACGCGATCGTGGTGGTGGAGAACATCCACCGGCACATGGCCCGGGGAGGCAAGACCCTGCGCGAGGCGATCCCTCCGGCAGTGGACGAGGTCGGTGGCCCGACCATCCTGGCCACCTTCACCGTGATCGCCGCGCTGATGCCGATGGCCTTCGTCAGCGGCCTGATGGGCCCGTACATGCGCCCGATCCCGGTCAACGCCTCGGTCGGCATGCTGCTGTCGCTGCTGATCGCGCTGGTGGTCACGCCGTGGCTGTCGCTGAAACTGCTCAAGCGGCATGGCCCGGCGCTGGCCGATGGCGCGCACGCCGATGACGGGCGGGGCGACGGACACGCGACCGGGACGATGGCCGCGCGCCTGCACCGCCTGTTCGAGCGCCTGATGGGGCCGTTCCTGGATCCGGAACACGGCACCCGCCGGCGCCGGCTGCTGTTTGCCGCGATGGCCGCGCTGGTGCTGCTGGCCGCCAGCCTGGCCGGATTCAGGCTGGTGGTGCTGAAGATGCTGCCGTTCGACAACAAGTCCGAGCTGCAGGTCGTGGTCGACCTGCCCGAGGGCCGCACCCTGGAGGACACCTCGGCGCTGCTGGCCGAGCTGGCCACCGTGCTCGACCGCACCCCGGAAGTGCTCCACTACCAGGGCTATGCCGGCACCGCCGCGCCGATCAACTTCAACGGCCTGGTGCGCCAGTACTACCTGCGCCAGGGCGCCAACGCCGGCGACCTGCAGGTCAACCTGGTCGACCGCCACCAGCGCAGGCGCAAGAGCCACGACATCGCCGTGGCGCTGCGCCCGCAGTTGTCGCGGATCGGCGAGCGGCACGGCGCCTCGGTGAAGGTGGTGGAAGTGCCCCCGGGGCCGCCGGTGCTGTCGCCGATCGTGGCCGAGGTCTACGGCCCGGACTACGACCGCGTCCGTGCCCTGGGCCGGGCGCTGGAACAGCGCTTCCTGGCCACCGAAGGCATCGTCGACGTCGACACCAGCGTGGAGGCCGACGCTCCCCGCGAAATGCTGCTGGTCGACCGCGTCCGCGCCGCGCGCCTGGGGGTGTCGCAGGCCGACATCGCCCAGACCCTCGCGTCCGGCCTGCAGGGCCTGGATGCCAGCCACCTGGTCGACGGCAGCTCCAAGTACCCGAGGCCGATACGCCTGCGCCTGCCACCGGCAGACCAGGCCAGCCTGGACGGCCTGCTCGCGCTGCGCGTGCGTGGCGGCACAGGCCAGCTGGTGCCGCTGTCCGAACTGGTGCAGGTGCGCCGCGACGGCTGGGACGGCGCGATCCACCACAAGGACCTGCTGCCGGTGGTGTACGTGACCGGCGACGAGAGCGGCGACGCGGACAGCCCGCTGTACGGCATGTTCGACCTGGTCGGCCAGGTGGCCGGCAACCGCATCGCCGGGCAGGTCCTGTCGCAGTCCTTCATCCGCCAGCCGGCCGATACCGCCGGGTTCTCGATCAAGTGGGACGGCGAATGGCAGATCACCTACGAGACCTTCCGCGACATGGGCATCGCCTACGCGCTGGGCATGGTCCTGATCTACCTGCTGGTGGTGGCGTACTTCCGCGACTACGTGGTGCCGCTGGTGATCATGGCCCCGATCCCGCTGACCGTGATCGGGGTGATGCCCGGCCACGCATTGCTGGGCGCGCAGTTCACCGCCACCTCGATGATCGGCATGATCGCCCTGGCCGGGATCATCGTGCGCAACTCGATCCTGCTGGTGGATTTCATCAACCACCTCGTCGCGCGCGGGCACGCGCCCGGGCAGGCGGTGATCGATGCCTGCGCGGTGCGCGCCCAGCCGATCGCGCTGACCGCGCTGGCGGCCATGGGCGGGGCGCTGTTCATCCTCGACGATCCGATCTTCAACGGCCTGGCCATCTCGCTGGTGTTCGGCATCCTGGTCTCGACCGTGCTGACCCTGGTGGTCATCCCGCTGCTGTACTACTCGCTGCTGTCGTTCCGTTCGCGCAAGTGCAAGCCCGAGGAGTCCTTCGCATGAACCCGACCCCGTTCCGCTTCACCGCCCTGGCCGCGTGCCTGGCTATCGCCACCACCGCCGGTTGTGCGCGCCTGCCCGCGGCCGCCGCCACTGCCAGCGATGCCGGCACGCCGACGCCCGCTGCACCGGTGGCCGCCGACAACGATGCCGGCCTGGCCCGGGCCAGCGCCGCCGCCATGGCCTTCAGCAGCCAGTTACGCAGCGAACTGCTGGCGGCGATGGCCGCCGGTGGCCCGGTCGCCGCAGTGGACGTGTGCCACACCCGCGCCCCACGCATCGCCGGGATGGTGATGACCGAACACGGCGTGCAACTGGGTCGGGTCGCCCTGCCCGGTCGCAACCGCAATCCAGCCCAGGCCGCCGACGACTGGAGGCTGGCCACGCTGCAGGTGTTCCAGCAGGCGGTGGACGCTGGCGCACCGGCGGCCGAACAGGTCTCGGTGGTCCGCGACGGCCTGCCCGACGGCGTGGCGTTGCGGATGATGCGCGGCATCGCGACCGAGCCGGCCTGCCTGGCCTGCCATGGCAGCGAAGTGGCCGGTCCGGTCCGCGCAGCCATCGCCAAGCGCTATCCCGGCGACCAGGCCACCGGCTTCGCCGTCGGCGACCTGCGCGGCGCGTTATGGGTGGAGGTGCCGACCCCCGCCGCGCCAGGACCGGCCGCGCCGTAGGCAGCCTGCCGATCCGGACTGGCGCACGTCCGCGGAGATGATCGCCTGGCCTGCGTTGCAGCCGCCCTCCAGGCCACGCGGCCGCGCACGGCGGCGGCTACCACTCCAGCGTCAGGTTGACCGCGAAGCTGCGCCCCGGCTGGGTGTGGAAGCCGATGCCGTCGTCGTCGGCCGTGACCCCGCGCACGCCGGCCCACTCCCAGTAACGGCGGTCGGCGAGATTGAGCAGCGCGGCGTTGACGCGCACGCCCGGCCGGGGCTCGAACCAGCCGTACAGGTCGAAGCGTGCGTATCCCGGCGGCGCGAACAGCTCGCCGGTGCTGTGGTCGATGCGCTGCTTGCCCTGCACCGCCACCAGCACGCCCTCGCCGCCCCAGCGGCCGCCGCCGTCGTCGTAGCTCAGCCCCAGCGTGGCCCGCGGCGGATCGACGGTGTTCAGCGGCAGGTCGCGGCGGGGGTCCTCGCCCCCGCTCCAGGCCACCGCGCGGCGGACCTGCCAGTCGCCTGCGCTCGCGGCCGCGACCGGCAACTGCCACAGCAACTCGGCCTCGATGCCGTGGATGCGGGCGCGGTCGCGGTTGACCGACTGGAACACCAGCGAACCGGTGCCCGGATCGATCCCCAGGTTGGCGCGCGACTCGATCAGGTCGCGGTAACGGTTGTCGTACAGCGCCGCGCTGGCGCGGACCTGCCCGCCGACGTAGCGCCAGCCCAGTTCCAGGCCCTGGCTGTGCTCCGGGCGCAGGTCGGGGTTTGCACGGACCTCGTAGTTGTAGACCGGCAGCGACAGCCCGATGTTGACGTCGCCGAACGGCGGCGCGCGGAAGCCGCGCGCGTACTGGACGAACACGCTGTGGCCGTTGCCGAACATCCAGCGCAGCGCCAGCCGCGGCGTGGCCTGGCGCGTCTCCACGTCGACCGGCGGATTGTCCGGGTAGTCCTCCAGGTACACCGCGTCCGGATGCGCACGCAGCCGGTTCCATTCCGCGCGCAGCCCCGGCACCACGGCGAAGCGCTCGCCCAGGCCGATCTCGTCCTGCCAGAACAGCGCGGCGCTGTCGGCGTCGGTGTTGGGGAAGTCGCGCACCGGCAGCTGCTCGCCCAGGATCGTCGTGCTGGTCTGGCCGGTGCGCAGGTTGGTTTCCAGGCCATCGCGCAGGCCTTCGTAGCGCGTGCTGGCCAGGTCCAGGCCGTAGACATGCCAGTGCCGCGCGCGCGCGCCCTCGTGGCGCGCCTGCGCCAACAGCGAAATTCCGGCCGCGTCGGCGGCGTAGTCGAAGCGGCGCCAGCGCAGCGATTCGAACGGAGTGACGCGATCGGGCAGGCGGTACTGCTCGCTGTCCTGGCGGATATCGGTGCCCTGCCAGTACAGCTGCGCCTCCAGGTCCTGCATCCACGCGCGCGCCAGGGGCCATGCGCCGGCCAGGCTCGCCCGGGCGCGGCGCTGGCGGTCGTCGGCGCCCAGGCGGTAGGTGGTGTTGAAGCGGCCGCTGCCGAAGCGCAACGAGTTGACCTCGGTCTGCCGTGACGCGTCGCTGGCCTCCAGGGCCAGCGTATAGCGGCCGCCCGCGGCGGCGTCGCCGTGCGCCAGCTTGGCGAGCATGCCGCGGCGGTAGTAATCGGTCGGGTTGGGCGCGTCCTCCGCTCGCCAGGCGCGGTTGCCGGCCTCGTGGCCGCGACGCTCGGCGGCCATCGCCATTGCCTGCCAGCCCTCGGCCGATTCGCCCGCCCAGCTGGCCGACAGCAGGCGGCTGTCGTCGATGTCGTCGTAGCCCAGGCGCACGCCCAGGTAGCGGTTGCCGCCCTTGCGCGCCAGCAGCGCCTCCGGGTCGAGGGTGCGGAACGCGACCACGCCGGCCAGCGCGTCGCTGCCGTACAGCGTCGAGGCCGGGCCGCGCTGGACCTCGACCCGCTCCACCGCCTCCAGGTCGACCAGGTCGCGCCCGGCCGAGGCGAACTGGCCGATGCTGTAGTCGTCGGCCAGCGGAATGCCGTCGACCAGGATCCGCACCCGGTTGCCTTCAAGCCCGCGGATCGAAAAGCCGCGCGCGCCCCAGCGGTGGCCGTCGGCGACCACCGCCACGCCGGGCACGTAGCGCACCAGGCTGGCCGGGTCGCGTACCAGGCGCCGGTCCAGTTCCTCGCGCTCGATCTTGGACACGCTGGCCACGACCTGGCTGATCGGCTCCGGCGCGCGGCTGGACACCACCACCACGGTGTCCAGGGTGGTGGTCCGGTCCGCTTCGCCGACGACCTCGGCGGCGGCGGCCACGCCGGCGCCGGCCAGGAGCAGGGGAGCGATGAGCAGTGTGGCCAGGGACCCTCCGCGTCGTCCGTTGAACCCGGAAGTAGTATGGTGCACGCGTGTACTGGCCGCCCTGACCCGAGTCAATCCCTATCCGCGCGGCGCTTGACCTGGATCAAGGCCGGCGGTCGGCGCGAGCGGAGAATCAGGCCTGCCCGCAACCCAGCGTGCCCAACGTACGGAGCGTCCATGAACCGCTCGATACTCGCCCTCGCGGTCGTCCTGACCCTCGCTGCCGGCAGCTACCGGATTGCCACCCACGACGCCTTCGCCGCCCCGGGCGATGCCGCCCAGCCCAGCGGCGAAAAGGTGTACCTGGACAACTGCTCGGCCTGCCACCAGCCCGATGGCAAGGGCCTGGCGGGTGCCTTCCCGCCGTTGGCCAAGTCCGACTGGATCGCCGGCAAGTCCCCGGCCGAGGTCGCCGCCACCGTGCTCAAGGGCCTGGAAGGCGAAGTCGTGGTCAACGGCGTGACCTACAACAGCCTGATGCCCGCGCAGAGCCACCTGAGCGACGCCGACATCGCCGCCGCCGTCACCTATGTCCGCAGCCAGTGGGGCAACCCCGGCGGCGGCATCGATGCCGACGAGGTCAAGGCGCTGCGCAGCACGCTGGCCGTGTCCAGCGACCCGGCCCAGGGCGAAATCCATCCCGGCACCAGCCAGGCCCAGGCCGCCTACGAGGGCGCGCCGTCCACGCTCAAGGGCGCCGACGTCAAGCAGGTGCGCACGCCCGGCGCACCGGACATGACCGAGGCCGAATTCGCCCGCGCCAGCGAGATCTTCTTCCAGCGCTGCGCCGGTTGCCATGGCGTGCTGCGCAAGGGCGCCACCGGCAAACCGCTGACCCCGGACCTGACCCAGGCCCGCGGCACCGACTACCTCAAGGCGCTGATCACCTACGGTTCGCCCGGCGGCATGCCCAACTTCGGCACCGGCGGCGAACTGAGCGCCGACGAAGTCAACCTGATGGCGCGCTTCCTGCAGCACACCCCGCCCAATCCGCCGGAGTGGGGCATGAAGGAAATGCTCGCCAGCTGGAAGGTGTTCGTCCCGGTGGAGAAGCGCCCGACCAGGCAGATGAACAGCTACAACCTGGACAACATCTTCGCGGTGACGCTGCGCGACTCGGGCGAGGTCGCCCTGATCGACGGCGACACCAAGGAAATCGTCAACATCCTCAAGACCGGCTACGCGGTGCACATCTCGCGCGTGTCGCATTCCAGCCGCTACATCTACACCATCGGCCGCGACGGCAAGATCGACCTGATCGACCTGTGGATGAAGGTCCCCGAACGCGTCGCCGAGATCAAGATCGGCCTGGAAGCGCGCTCGGTCGAAACCTCCAAGTTCAAGGGCTTCGAGGACAAGCTGGCGATCGCCGGCGCCTACTGGCCGCCGCAGTACGTGATCATGGACGGGCCGACCCTGGAGCCGATCAAGATCGTCTCCACCCGCGGCATGACCGTGGACACGCAGGAGTACCACCCCGAGCCGCGCGTGGCCGCGATCGTCGCCAGCCACGAGCACCCGCAGTTCATCGTCAACGTCAAGGAGACCGGCCACATCCTGCTGGTCGACTACTCGGACCTGGACAACCTCAAGACGACCCGGCTCCAGGCCGCGCGCTTCCTGCACGACGGCGGCTGGGACGCGAGCAAGCGCTACTTCCTGACCGCGGCCAACAACAGCGACAAGATCGCCGTGGTCGACTCGCGCCTGGAGAAGATGGTCGCCCTGATCGACGTCGACAAGATCCCGCACCCGGGCCGCGGCGCCAACTTCAACCATCCGAAGTTCGGGCCGGTGTGGGCGACCTCGGCGCTGGGCAACGAGAACATCACCCTGATCGCGACCGATCCGGAGAAGCACCCGCAGTACGCCTGGAAGGCAGTCGACGTGCTCAAGGGCCAGGGTGGCGGCTCGCTGTTCGTGAAGACGCACCCGAACTCGCGCAACCTGTGGGTCGACACCACGCTCAACCCCGACGCGGCGATCAGCCAGTCGATCGCGGTGTTCGACACCGGCAACCTGGACAAGGGCTTCGAAGTGCTGCCGATCGCCGAATGGGCCAACCTCGGCGAAGGCCCGAAGCGGGTGGTGCAGCCGGAGTACAACAAGGCCGGCGACGAGGTCTGGTTCTCGGTGTGGAACGGCAAGGACCAGCGCTCGGCGATCGTGGTGGTGGACGACAAGACGCGCAAGCTCAAGGCGGTGATCGACGACAAGCGGTTGATCACGCCGACCGGCAAGTTCAACGTCTACAACACCGTCAACGACGTGTATTGATCTGCTGACGGGGATCCAGGGCACGGGCGCGGCGCAAGCCGCGCCCGTTTCTTTTCCCGGCAACCAGGAAGCCGGCGGGACGGGCGGTTGCCCCTGATGGCGTGGCTACACCGCGACGCGGGTACTGCGCCGCTGCCGCTCCAGGTGCACCAGCAGCAGCGAGATCGCCGCTGGGGTCATGCCGGGGATGCGCTGGGCCTGGCCGATGGTCTGCGGGCGTACCCGCTCCAGCTTCTGCTGCACTTCGGCCGACAGGCCGCGCACGGCGGCGTAGTCGAACTGCGCGGGAATCGCGGTTTCCTCGTGGCGCTGCTGGCGCGCGATCTCCTCGCGCTGGCGGTCGACGTAGCCGGCGTACTTGACCCCGATCTCGACCTGCTCGGCCACCCGCGCATCGTCCACGCCCGGGCCCAGCGAGGGCACCCGCATCAGCGCCGCGTAACCCAGCTCCGGGCGCCGGATCAGGTCCAGCGCACTGGTCTCGCGGCTCACCGCCACGCCCAGCGTCGCTTCCACTTCGCGGCCCAGTGCGTTGGCCGGCGTGGCCCACAGCGCGCGCAGGCGCGCGGTTTCCGCCTCGATCGCCTCGCGCTTGGCGGCGAAGCGCGCCCAGCGCGCATCGTCGACCACGCCCAGTTCGCGGCCCTTCGCGGTCAGGCGCAGGTCGGCGTTGTCCTCGCGCAGCTGCAGCCGGTACTCGGCGCGGCTGGTGAACATGCGGTACGGCTCGCTGGTGCCGTGGGTGACCAGGTCGTCGACCAGCACGCCCAGGTAGGCCTCGTCGCGGCGCGGCGCCCAGCCTTCCTGCCCGCGCACATGGCGCGCGGCGTTGAGGCCGGCGAGCAGGCCCTGCGCGGCGGCTTCCTCGTAGCCGGTGGTGCCGTTGATCTGGCCGGCGAAGAACAGGCCCGCCACCGCCTTGGTCTCGAGCGTGGCCTTCAGCCCGCGCGGGTCGAAGAAGTCGTACTCGATCGCGTAACCGGGCCGGGTGATGTGCGCGTGCTCGAAGCCGCGGATGCTGCGCACCAGTTCCAGCTGCACGTCGAACGGCAGCGAGGTGGAGATGCCGTTGGGATAGATCTCGGCCACGTCCAGCCCCTCGGGCTCGACGAAGATCTGGTGCGAAGCCTTTTCGGCGAAGCGCACCACCTTGTCCTCGATCGACGGGCAATAGCGCGGGCCGACGCCTTCGATCTGGCCGCTGTACAGCGGCGAGCGGTCCAGCGCGCCGCGGATGATCTCGTGGGTGCGCTCGCTGGTGTGGGTGATCCAGCACGGGACCTGGCGCGGGTGCTCGCCCGCGTCGCCCAGGAACGACATCACCGGCAGCGGGTCGTCGCCGGGCTGTTCGTCCATCACCGAATAATCGAGCGTGCGCCCGTCGATCCGCGGCGGGGTGCCGGTCTTGAGCCGGTCCACCGCGAACGGCCGTTCGCGCAGGCGCGCGGCCAGGGTGGTGGCCGGCGCGTCGCCCATGCGCCCGGCGCTGTACTGGGTCTGGCCGATGTGGATCCTGCCGGCGAGGAAGGTGCCGGCGGTGAGCACCACCGCGGGCGCCTCGAAGCGCAGGCCGGTGCTGGTGACCGCGCCACGCACGGCGTCGCCTTCGATGAGCAGGTCGTCGACCGCCACCTGGAACACGGCCAGGTTTTCCTGCGCCTCGACGATCCGCCGGATCGCGCTGCGGTACAGCGCGCGGTCGGCCTGGCAGCGGGTGGCGCGCACCGCCGGGCCCTTGCTGGCGTTGAGCGTGCGCCACTGGATACCGGCCAGGTCGGCCGCGTGGGCCATCGCCCCGCCGAGCGCGTCGATCTCCTTCACCAGGTGGCCCTTGCCGATGCCGCCGATGGCCGGGTTGCAGCTCATCGCGCCCACGGTCTCGATGTTGTGGGTCAGCAGCAGGGTGCGCGCGCCGGCGCGCGCCGAGGCCAGCGCGGCCTCGGTGCCGGCGTGGCCGCCGCCGATCACGATCACGTCGTAGCGGTGGAAGGAGGAATTCATCGGGGTGTGACGCGGATCACGATGGAAGAAAACGGCGCGATTCTACGCCAGCGCCTGGCAGCGACTTGGCACGCTTCCTGCGGTAACTATCCCGTGCACCCACCGCGGCAAAGTGTCGGGGGACGCCGGCTGGAATTGGAACAGGGGCCAGCCATGCGCGCGGAGGGGAAGCCGAGGGGCCGGCAGTCGGGGGACTGCCGGCCCCTGTTTTTTTGCGCGGGCGCCGCGTCCGTGAATCGCGTCACGAAAACAGGCAGCCCGGCCAGGGGCCGGGCTGCGGAAAGGGCGTCGACGTCCGACAGGGCCGGAACAGGGGGGATCCAGATTTCCCTGCCGGACATCGACATGGTCGTAGCCGTGCGGGTCAGAACCTGACGCGTCCGGTCACTTCGCCGGGCTAGCTTGCGACCAGTCCACGGCCAAAGCAAGGCCTTTCTCAGGGGTTCTCCGTGCTCTCCGTCGCATTCTGGCGCCGGCTCGTGGAATTGCGCGAGTGGCCGGCGGGACGCGAATCGCCGCGCGCTTCGGCCCGCCGCTCGCGCGGCTGCGCCTGCCGCGGTGACGGCTCCGCTTCGCGGTTGGCGAAGCGTGGGCCGACGGCGGCACCGGTGCGTGGACCGGCGTCGCCCCCCTGGTAGCCAGGACGCGGGCCAGCGAACGGACGCTGCGCCGGTGAAGGACCGCGACCGGCCTGGCCATCGCTACCCGTGAATTCCCCGGCACCGATCGCGCCGGCGCGCGGCGTCCGCGGCGGGCGCGGTGCGTTGCCATCGACGATCCGGTCCAGGTCCCGCCAGGGTGCGCGGTCCAGCGGCGGATTGGCGCCGGCGTGCGGCGGCGGACGGTCGGGCTGGCCGCCAGGGCGCGGCGGATGCACGGGCGGACGCGGGTAGTGGTGCGGCGGCCGGTAATAGCCGCCTCCCGGGTAGGCGTAGGGCCGCGAGTAGTAGTACGGAGAGCCGTAGCCGACGCCGAGCGCCCAGCCCGGGGTGTAGCGGTAGCCGTAATAGGGCGAACCGTAGCCGTACACGCCATAGCCGTAACCGCCGTAGCCCGGCACGTGGTTGTACTGCACCGACGAGCCGCCGCTGTAATAACCGCCGCCGTCGTCGACGTAGCCGTAGCTGGCGCAGCCGCCCAGGGCCAGCGCGCATGCCAGGCCGGTGAACAGTCGCAGTTTCATGGCGCCCCCCTCGGTGTTACATGCAATTACACGATGCGGCCAGCATCGGCAGCGCGGATTGAATCCGTGCTTAACCCCGCCCGGACCTTGCTGTACCGCTCAGCCCGCGGACAGCCGCCCCGGCCCATACGTTAACCTTTGCCGCATGAGCGACGACCTCCCGACCGCCGACGACGTCCTCGCCGCCGCCGCGCGGATCGCCGGCCACGCCAGCCTCACCCCGGTGCTGCGCTCGCGCACCCTCGACGCGCTGGCCGGCTGCGAGCTGCATTTCAAGGGCGAACACCTGCAGCGCGGAGGCGCGTTCAAGTTCCGCGGCGCCTGCAACGCGGTCTGGTCGCTGCCCGAAGCCGAGGCCGGCCGCGGCGTGGTCACCCATTCCTCCGGCAACCACGGCGCGGCCCTGGCCCTGGCCGCGCGCAGCCGCGGCATCCCCTGCCACGTGGTCGTGCCCGACGGCGCGGTCGCGGCCAAGCTGGCCAACATCCAGCGCCACGGCGCGACCCTGTGGCGCTGCGAGGCGACCCAGGCCGCGCGCGAGGCCACCTGCGCCCAGGTCCAGGCCTCCACCGGCGCGCACCTGGTCCATCCCTATGCCGACGCGCGGGTGATCGCCGGCCAGGGCACCGCGGCGCTGGAACTGGTGGCCCAGGCCGGGATCCCGGACATCGTGGTGGTGCCGGTGGGCGGCGGCGGGCTCGCCGCCGGTACCGCCCTGGCCCTGGCCAGCGCCGCACCGGGCTGCCGCCTGGTACTGGCCGAACCGGCCGGCGCCGCCGACACCGCCCGTTCGCTGACCGCCGGCGAGCGCCGCATCGATTTCGTCCCCGACACCGTCTGCGATGGTCTGCGCGGCGCACTGGGCGCGCCCAACTTCGCCCTGCTGCAGGCCAGCGGCGCCGAGGCCATCGTGGTCGACGACGCGGCGACCCTGGCGGCGATGCAGCTGGCCTGGCAGGTGCTGAAGCAGGTGATCGAACCGTCTTCGGCGATCGCGCTGGCCGCGGTGCTGGCCGAACCGGCGCGTTTCGCCGGCCGCCGCGTCGGCGTGGTCCTGTCCGGCGGCAACGTCGACCTGGGGGCGCTGCCTTGGCGCGGCTGAAGGGCGCCGGCAAGACGCGTCGCCGCGGCATCGGCGGCTGGCTGTGGCGCCTGCTGCTGCTGGCCGTGCTGTGGCTGGCGGCGGTGGCGGCATGGATCGTCTGGGTGGGCCAGCGCGACCAGGCCGCGCAGGCCGACGCGATCATCGTGCTCGGCGCGGCGGCCTACGACGCGCGGCCTTCGCCGGTGTTCGAGGAGCGCATCCGCCATGGCCTGGACCTGTACCAGCGCGGCTACGCGCCGGTGCTGATCTTCACCGGCGGCTATGGCAACGGCGCGCGCTTCGCCGAATCGCAGGTGGCGCGCCGCTATGCGCTCAGGCGCGGGGTGCCGGAGTCGGCGATCCTGATCGAATCGGCCTCGCGCACCACCCGCCAGAACCTGGTGCAGGCTCGCGCGCTCATGCAGAAGCGCGACCTGCACCGGGTGATCGTGGTCAGCGACCCGCTGCACATGTCCCGCGCGCTGCGCCTGAGCGACGAACTGGGCATCGACGCGCTGGGCTCGCCCACGCCGAGCACGCGCTTCCGCACGGTGCAGACCCAGTGGCGCTTCCTGCTGCAGGAGGTGTACTTCTTCCACCGCGACCTGGTGGCCCGGGCGGCGTGACGAAACGCGGCGTGGCTGTGCGTATCATGGCCGCGCCCCAACCATGCTCCGCAGGCGAACGATGAAGATCGATGGCACCCGCCGCCAGGACCGCGCGATCGAACTCGTGCTGGGCTACTACGCCGCGTTCAACCGCGGCGACCGCGAAGGCATGCTCGCGCTGCTGGCCGACGGCGTGATCCACGACCTCAACGAGGGCGAGCGCCAGATCGGCAAGGAGGCGTTCGCCGCGTTCATGCAGCGCATGGACGCCAGCTACCGCGAACAGCTGCGCGACATCGTCGTGTTCGCCAGCCAGGACGGCGACCGCGCCGCGGCCGAGTACGTGGTCCACGGCGAATACCTGCGCGACGACGAGGGCCTGCCACCGGCGAAGGGCCAGAAGTACGTGCTGCCCGGCGGCGCCTTCTTCGACATCCGCGACGACCGCATCGCGCGGGTGACCAACTACTACAACCTGCAGGACTGGATCGGCCAGGTTTCGCGCTGACGCTTTTCCTGTAGGAGCCCACTTCAGGGGGCGACCCGACGACGCTGGAAGGCGCTGCGCTCAACGCGTCGCTTCCGGATGGGTTGCGTTGAACGTGGTTCCTGCCCGACTCCACCGGGTCGCCCCCTGAAGTGGGCTCCTACAGGAAGGCAGGTGCCGTCAGGGCTGGGGGCGGCGGCGGATGGGGATGCGGGACAGGGGGACGGCGGCGATCTCGTGGCCGCCTTCGCGGATCGGAGCTCCCGGCGGCGGCGCCCAGGCGTGCGCGTAGAGCACTTGCCAGGTGCTGGGCAGGCGACCTTCGCCGGTGCGCAGGGTTTCGTAGGCCGCGGTCGCCGCGGCGAAGCGCGCGCGGCCGGTGAGGCTGCGGCGGCGCGCGGCCATGGCGTTGGTCGCGCCGATCACGCGCAGTTCGTGCATCAGCGCCGGCAGGTCCGGATAGGTGAGGGTGAACAGGTCGCGGTCCAGCACCGGGTCGCGGAATCCCGCCGCCACCAGCGCATCGCCGAACTGGGCGATGCTGGCGAACGGACTCACGTGCGGCACGGCATCGGCCTGGGCGAACGACTCGCGCAGCTCGCCCAGCGTCTCCGGTCCGAAGCTCGAGCACAGCAGCAGCCCGCCCGGCCTGAGCACGCGGCGGAACCCGGCGAACACCGCCGGCAGGTCCTCCACCCACTGCAGGCACAGGTTGCTGAAGACCACGTCCACGCTGCCTTCGGCCAGCGGCAGCGCGCGCGCATCGGCGCACACGCGCGCGAACGGCTTCCACCAGCCGGCCTGCTTCTTCGCCTGGCGCAGCATCGGCAGCGCCAGGTCCAGCGCGACCACCTGCGCCTTGGGCCAGCGCTTGCGCATCGCCGCGGCGGCGTGGCCGGTGCCGCTGCCCACGTCCAGCACCACCTGCGGCACCTTGTCTTCCAGATAGGCCAGCGATTCGAGCAGGCGCGCGAGCACTTCCTGCTGCAACGCCGCCGCGGCGTCGTAGCCGGCGGCCGCACGGGAAAAGGCGCGGCGCACGTGGCGGGGGTCGAACAGCGGATCCATGCGGGGAATGCGTGCGTCAGGGCGCGCTATTGTCGGCGAAAGCGGCCAGTTCCGCCGCCACCGCGTCGACATGGCCCAGGAACGGCGCGTGCGCGGCCCCGGCCAGTTCGACGAAACGCGAGCGCGGCGCCAGCGCGGCGGCCGCTTCCATCCCGCGCGGATGCACCAGGCGGTCGCGGCGCCCGCCCAGCCACAGGCTGGGCACGCGCAGGGACGGCAGGCTGCGGCGCAGGTCGCTGGATTCGAGCAGGCGCAGGCCCTGCTGCAGCGCTTCCGGATCCGGCGCACCGCGCTCGGACAGCAGCGCGCGCAGCAGCTTCAGTTCGGCGCGGCCGTGCTCGGAGCCGAGCGTGTCCAGCGCGATGAAACGGTCCAGGGTGCCGGCGTAGTCCTCGCCCAGTTCCTGGCCGAAGCGCGCGAACACCTCCGGCGCGACCGCGTGCGGCCAGTCCTCGGCGCGGACGAAGCGCGGCGTGGCCGCGACCATCGCCAGCCCGCGCACGGTCGGCAGCGTGGCCGCCGCGCGCAACGCGAACAGCCCGCCCAGCGACCAGCCCAGCCACACCGCCGGCGGCACCCGCGCGGCGATCGCGCTGGCCACGGCCGCCAGTTCCAGCGGCGTGCCGGGATCGCGGCTGAAGCCGTGCCCGGGCAGGTCGACCAGGTGCAGGCGGAAGCGCGATGCCAGGCGTTCGGCCAGCGGCGCGAACACACCGCCGTGCAGCGCCCAGCCGTGGATCAGGACCAGGTCCGGGCCGCTGCCGAGGGTTTGGATGTGCATCGCGCCATTGTCGCCGACGCAGGGCTCAGGCGGCGGCGCGGGCGGCGTGGGCGCGGGCTTCGGCGAGGGCGCCGAGCAGGGCGTTGACCTGCTGCGGGGTGTGCAGCGCCGACAGGGTCACGCGCAGGCGGGAGCGGCCTTCGGCGACGGTCGGCGGGCGGATCGCGGTGACCAGGAAGCCGGCCTGCTCCAGCGCCGCGGACATCGCCGTGGCGGTGGCTTCGGCGCCGCACAGCACCGGCTGGATCGGCGTGTTCGAGGCCATCAGTTCCAGCCCCAGGCGCCCGGCGCCGATGCGGAACTGGCCGACCAGCTCCTGCAGGCGCGCGCGGCGCCAGTCGTCGCGGCGCGCCAGCTTCACCGCCGCCAGGGTCGCGGCGGCCAGCGCCGGCGGCAGCGCGGTGGTGTAGAGGTAGGGCCGGGCCACCCCGGCCAGGTGCTCGATGAGGTCGGCATCGCCGGCCACCACCGCGCCGTAGCCGCCCAGGGCCTTGCCCAGGGTGGCCAGCTGCAGCGGCACCTCGGCCACGCCCAGGCCAGCCTCGGCCACCGTGCCGCGGCCCTGCGGGCCGAGCACGCCGACGCCGTGGGCATCGTCCACGTACAGCAGCGCGTCCTGCGCCCGCGCCACCAGCGACAGCGCGCGCAGCGGGGCGACGTCGCCGTCCATGCTGAAGACGCCATCGGTGGCCAGCATCGCCGCGCCGCCGGACGCGTTGCGCAACTGGCGCATCGCCCCTTCCGGATCCAGGTGCGGGTAGCGGCGCAGGCGCGCGCCGGCCAGGCGGGTGGCATCGATCAGGCTGGCATGGTTGAGCCGGTCCTGGACGCAGCGTCGTCGTCCTCCAGCAGCGCCTGCTGCACCGCCAGGTTGGCGGCAAACCCGCTGCCGAACAGCAGCGCGCGCGGCACGCCGAGCCATTCGGCCATCTCGCGCTCGAGCTGTTCATGCAGCGCATGGTGGCCGCAGACCAGGTGCGAGGCGGTCGAGCCGGTGCCCTCGCGCGCCACCGCGTCCTGCAGTGCGGCGCCGACCTCGAACTGCGAGGCCAGGCCCAGGTAGTCGTTGCTGCAGAAGCCGGTCAGCCAGCGGCTGTCGACTTCCACGCGCACGCCGTCGCGGCGGTCGATGGTGCGGCGCTGGCGCAGGCGACCCTGCGCGGTGCGCAGGCGCCGCAGCGCTTCGATGCGTTCGTGGATGTCGATCCGTGCCATGGTGTCTGCCCCTCCCCCCCGGGAGCGCCGTGCATGCTCAGGCCGCGCATCCGCACGCGGATGCCGGCTCGGTGATGTCGGCATGCACGGTAGCGCCTGTGGCCGCCACGGTTCCGTGACCGGGCTCACATCGGGAGAGCGGCATCGGCCGCAGGCCCAGCCGCGCGAACAGCGCCTGGTCGCGTTCCACGTCCGGATTGCCGGTGGTCAGCAGCTTCTCGCCGTGGAAGATCGAGTTGGCGCCTGCGGCAAAACACAGGGCCTGCAGCTCATCGCTCATCTGTTCGCGCCCGGCCGACAGCCGCACCATCGAGCGCGGCATGGCGATGCGCGCCACCGCGACCATGCGCACGAACTCGAACGGATCCAGTTCGGCGGTGCCGGCCAGCGGCGTGCCGGCCACCTGCACCAGGCGGTTGATCGGCACCGAATCCGGGTGCGCGGGCAGGTTCGCCAGCGCCTGCAGCAGCCCGGCGCGCTGCTCGCGGGTCTCGCCCATGCCGACGATGCCGCCGCAGCAGGTCTTCAGCCCGGCCTCGCGCACGTGGTCCAGCGTGTCCAGGCGGTCCTGGTACTGGCGGGTGTGGATCACCTCGCCGTAGAACTCCGGCGCGGTGTCCAGGTTGTGGTTGTAGTAGTCCAGGCCGGCGTCGCGCAGGGCGCCGGCCTGGTCGGCCGAGAGCATGCCCAGGGTGGCGCAGGTTTCCAGGCCCAGCGCCTTCACCCCGGCGATCATCGCCGCGACCTTGGGGATGTCGCGGTCCTTCGGGCTGCGCCAGGCCGCGCCCATGCAGAAGCGCGAGGCGCCGGCATCGCGCGCCTGGCGGGCCTTTTCCAGCACCTGCGCGGTGTCCATCAGCTTGCCCGCGTCCACGCCGGTGGCGTAGCGCTGCGCCTGCGGGCAGTAGCCGCAGTCCTCCGGGCAGCCGCCGGTCTTCACCGAGAGCAGGGTCGAGACCTGGACTTCGGCCGGGTCGAAGTGCTCGCGGTGCACCGCGGCGGCCCGGTACAGCAGCTCCGGCAGCGGCAGGGCGAGCAGGGCGAGCAGTTCCTCGCGGCGCCAGTCGTGGCGGATTTCCGTGGGCATGGGGGTGGTTTTCCTGACGGCGGCGCGGGGGCGGACGCGGGCAGTCTGGGAAGCCGGCTGCGGGGCTGTCAACCAGAAACGCAATTATCCGGTTTACAGCAGCCGCCGGCAGGGCACGGGGAAGCCCTACCTCCGGCCGGTGCGGTGGCCGATACCGCGCACGGGACCGCCGCGGGATGGTGTGCACCCCTGTCGCGGCAGCACGGCCTTGCACTGGATCGAAGGAAAATCCCGGCCGGCGATACGCGTGCCGGGCATCGTCGCGTTGGCCGGGTGGCTCGACCGGCTGCTGCCGGCGCGCTGCCTGGTCTGCACCGGGCCGGGCGAGGATGGACTGGACCTGTGCCTGGCCTGCCGGCAGGCGCTGCCGGTGGAAGCGCATGCCTGCCGGCGCTGCGCCTTGCCGCTGCCGCCCTTGCCGCTGCCCGCCGACGGCCTGTGCGGGCGCTGCCTGCGGCAGCCGTCGCCACTGCAGGCGACCCATGCGGCCTTCGCCTACGCCGCGCCGCTGGACCGGCTGCTGCCGCGTTACAAGTTCCACCACGACCTGGCCGCCGGGCGCCTGCTCGCGCAGCTCATGGTCCCGGCCCTGGCCGGCGCGGACCGGCCGCAGGCGCTGGTGCCGGTGCCGCTGCATCGGCGGCGGCTGCGCGAACGCGGCTACGACCAGGCGCTGGAACTGGCGCGGCCACTGGCACGCAGCCTGGGCCTGCCGCTGCAGGCGGGGCTGCTGAGAAGGCTACGATCGACGCTGCCGCAGTCGGAACTGGATGCGGACGCGCGGCACGCCAATCTGCGCGGGGCCTTCGAAGCGCGCTGTCACGGCACGCCGCCGGCGCACGTGGCCCTGGTCGACGATGTGATGACGACCGGGGCGACGCTGCATGCGGCGGCGCAGGCGCTGCGGCGCGCTGGCGTCACGCGGGTGGATGCATGGGTGTGTGCGCGGGTGCCGTGACATGGCGGGACAGACCGGTGCCGTGACATGGCGGCGCGGCGGCGGATTTCCTGTAGGAGCCCACTTCATGGGGCGACCCGGTTGCGTCTGCACGCAGCCACGATCAACGCAACCGGGCCGGCGATGAAGCAACCGATCCGGAGATTCCGCGTTCAACGTGGCGCGTTCCGGCGCCGACGGGTCGCCCCCTGAAGTGGACTCCTACAGGGGGCGTGCGTCGGGATGTCGAGGCGCCGCGGCGGCGGGACGTTGGAGTGTCGGGGCGGCGTGGCGGCAGGGGCTCCATTTGACAGTGGCCGAGCGGGCGGGGTATGCCGTGGCCGGGCCATTCCGGCTCCCGTCACGAAAGGCAGGACGCACCATGGAAGCAGGTACCACCGAGGAAGTGCGCCGCACCTGGTGGGTGTCGGTACTGTTCGGGCTGATCGCCATCGCCTTCGGCCTGATCACCATGGCCAAGCCGTTCCAGGCGCTGGTGGCGATGGCCTGGGCGTTCGGCATCCTGGCCCTGGCCGATGGCATCGCCAGCCTGCTGGCGCTGTTCGACAAGCGCGTGGCCATTCCGAAGATCTGGCTGCTGTTCTACGCGGTGGCGTCGATCGCCTTCGGCCTGATCGCCGTGGCCAACCCCAAGGCCACCGCCGGCATCCTGTTCCTGATGCTGTCGTTCTGGCTGATCGTGGCCGGCGTGTTCCGGATCATCTTCGCCATCCGCGTGCGCAAGGAGATCGTCGGCGAATGGCTGATCGCGCTCAGCGGCGTGCTGGCGATCGTGCTGGGCATCATGTTCCTGCGCAACCCGGCCATCGGCCTGTTCGCCACCGCGTTCTGGATCGGCGCCGGCGCGCTGGTCTACGGCCTGTTCCAGGTGCTGGCGGGCTTCCGCTTCCGCACGCACAAGCCGCTGGCGGCCTGACGTCGACTGTCGCAACCGCGTCATCCGCGCCGGCGACCGTGTTCGCCGGCGTGGTTCCTTCCCGTCGCCGTCCTGGAGTCCGTCATGTCACGAGCCTGGTGGGTGTTCCTGCTCTACGGGTTGCTTGCGATCGCCTTCGGCCTGTTCGCGCTCATCCGGCCGCAGTCCACGGTGTGGGTGATGATCATGGCCTTCGGCCTGCTGGCGCTGGGCGATGGCGTGGTCAGCATCATCAGCGTGCTGCGCAAGCAGGTGGCGCTGCCGAACTGGCTGCTGGTGGTGTACGGCCTGGCCTCGATCGGCTTCGGCATCCTGGCGCTGTTGCAGCCGCAGATGGTGGCCACCGCGCTGGTGTGGCTGCTGGCGATCTGGCTGGTGGTCGCCGGCATCGCCCGCATCGTGTTCGCGGTGCAGATGCGGCGGCTGGTGGAAGGCAACTGGCTGCTGGCGCTGAGTGGCCTGCTGGCGCTGCTGCTGGGCCTGCTGTTCCTGCTGCAGCCGGACATCGGCGTGGCCACCATCGCGATCTGGCTGGGCATCGGCGCGCTGCTGTTCGGCGTGCTGCAGCTGGCGCTGGCGTTCTACCTGTACCGGCGCTCGCGGCAGCTGACCACCGTCGGCCACTGAGCGGGCGGCTGGCCAGGCGCCGGGCTGGCGGCCGCGGCGGGTTACGCTAGGCGCGGCGGCGGCATCCACGCACGCCGCCGCGCCTCTTCCCTTCCGGTCCCCGCATGGCCCCGCGCAAACGCACGACTACCCGCGCCGTCACCATCCTCGACGTGGCCCGGCACGCGGGCGTTTCGCCGATGACCGCCTCGCGGGTGATCAACGACAACCCGCGGGTGGCGCCGGAGCTGCGCGAACGGGTGCAGGCCTCGGTGCGCGAGCTGGGCTACCGGCCGAACCTGGCCGGGCGCTCGCTGCGCACCGCCGGCACCGCGCGGGTGGGCGTGCTGTATTCCAACCCCAGCGCGGCCTATCTCAACGAACTGATGCTGGGCATCCTCGAGCAGAGCAGCGCCAACGGCGTGCAGGTGCTGGTGGAGAAGTGCGGCGGCATCCACAGCCAGCGCGCGGCGCTGCAGCGGCTGCTGCAGGCCGGCGTGGACGGGATCATCCTGCCGCCGCCGCTGTGCGACTCGGCGCAGACCCTGCGCGAACTGGAGCAGCGGCGGATCCCGGTGGTCGCCGTGGCCACCGGCGCACCGGTGCCCGGGGTGGCCTCGGTGCGGATCGACGACTACCAGGGCGCCCGCGCCATGACCCGGCACCTGCTCGAGCTCGGCCACCGCCGCATCGGCTTCGTCCAGGGCGACCCGAAGCACACCCCGGCCGGGCTGCGCACCGCCGCCTTCCTCGAGACCATGGCCGAGGCCGGACTGCCGGTGCCGGCCGAGCTGCTGGCCGAAGGACTGTTCACCTACCGCTCCGGCCTGGCCGCCGCCACGCAGCTGCTGGCACGGCAGCCGCGCCCGACCGCGATCTTCTGCAGCAACGACGACATGGCCGCCGGTGCGATGGCGGTGGCCCACGGCCTGGGCCTGCGCATCCCCGGCGAACTGACCGTGGTCGGCTTCGACGACACCCCGGTGGCCACCACCCTGTGGCCGCAGCTGACCACCGTGCGCCAGCCGGTCAGCGCCATGGGCAAGGCCGCGATCGAGCTGGTGCTGGAGCAGATCCGGCGCCAGCGCGAAGGCCGCAGCGGCGAGGCGGTGCACCAGGTGATGAAGTACACCCTGGTCAAGCGCGATTCGGCGGCCGCACCGGGCTGAACGCGGCGGCGTGTCGCGCCGCCAGCACCCGCACCACGCCGACCGGCAGCACCGCAGTGCAGCATGTCGCTGAAATCCCGGGCTGGTAACCTTACCTCGGACCCGGCACAGGACTGCCGGCGGGCAGCCAACGGCGAGGGCGCTGAGGATGACGGCAGCACAGGCAGGCGCGGGTGCGACGCCCGATTTCCGCTCGCGCGAATTCCTGCTCGGGCACGTGCGCGACACGATGGCCTTCTACCACCCGCGCTGCATCGACCCGGCGGGCGGCTTCTTCCACTTCTTCAAGGACGACGGCCGCGTCTACGACCGCCGTACCCGCCACCTGGTCAGCAGCACCCGCTTCGTCTTCAACTACTCGATGGCCTGGCAGGCCTTCGGCGAACCGGCGTACCGCGACGCGGTGGCGCATGGGCTGGCGTTCCTGCGCGAGGCACACCGCAACCCGGACACCGGCGGCTACGTCTGGCTGCTGCACGACGGCCAGGTGCAGGACGCGACCAACCACTGCTACGGCCTGGCCTTCGTCGTGCTCGCCTACGCCAAGGGGCTGGAGGCGGGATTCGAGCAGGCGCGCGGATGGCTCGACGAAACCTGGGCGCTGATGGAGCGCCATTTCTGGGAACCGCAACACGGCCTGTACGCCGACGAGGCCAGCGCCGACTGGGTCGTGTCCGGCTACCGCGGCCAGAACGCGAACATGCACGCCTGCGAAGCCTGGCTGGCCGCGTTCGAGGCCAGCGGCGAGGAGCGCTACCTGCAACGCGCTGCATTGCTGGCCGAGAACATGACCGGCCGCCAGGCCGCGCTGGCCGGCGGCCTGGTCTGGGAGCACTACGACCGCGGCTGGCGGGTGGACTGGGACTACAACCGCGGCGACCGCAGCAACATCTTCCGGCCGTGGGGCTTCCAGCCCGGCCACCAGGTGGAGTGGGCCAAGCTGCTGCTGCAACTGGACCGGCATGCACCGGCCGCCTGGCGCCTGCCGCGCGCGCGCAGGCTGTTCGACCGCGCCGTGGCGATGGCCTGGGACGGACAGCACGGCGGCCTGGTCTACGGCAACGAACCGGACGGGGCCTTCTACGATGAAGACAAGTACTTCTGGGTGCAGGCCGAAGCGCTGGCCACCGCTGCGCTGCTGGGCGACCGCAGCGGCGAGGCCGCGTACTGGGACTGGTACGAGCGCATCTGGGCCTACAGCTGGACCCACTTCGTCGACCACGAACACGGCGCCTGGTACCGCATCCTCGCCCCGGACAACGGCAAGCTGACCGACGAGAAGAGCCCAGCGGGGAAGACGGACTACCACACGATGGGGGCGTGCTACGAAGTGTTGAAGGTGGTTTGAGGCGGCAGGGGCTGGCATACACTGCGCCCATGCTCGACCTGCACTACCACCTGCTGCCCGGCATCGACGACGGCGCCACCGACCTGGCGATGGCGCTGGAGATGGCGCGCATGTCGGTGGCCGATGGGGTCACCACGGTGGCCTGCACCCCGCACATCTATCCGGGGCTGTACGACAACACCCGCGACGGCATCGTCGACGCGATCGCCCGGCTGCAGGCGGCGCTGGACGATGCCGGCATCCCCCTGCGCCTGGTCGAGGGCGCCGACGTGCACCTGGATCCGGGCCTGGTCGAGGGCATCCGCGGCGGCCGCATCCCGACCCTGGCAGGCTCGCGCTACCTGCTGCTGGAACCGCCGCACCATGTCGCCCCGCCCAACTTCGAGGGCGTGGTGTTCGAGCTGATGGCCGCCGGCTTCATCCCGGTGGTCACCCATCCCGAGCGTCTCAGCTGGGTCGAGACCCACTACGACCTGTTCGTGCGCCTGGCCCGGCGCGGGGCCTGGATGCAGATCACCGCCGGCGCGCTGACCGGCCGCTTCGGCCGCCGCCCCGGCTACTGGGCCGCGCGTTTCGTCGACGAAGGCCACTGCATGATCCTGGCCACCGACGCCCACCACCCGCGGCGGCGCCCGCCGCTGCTGGCCGAAGCGCACGAGGCGGCGATCGCCCGGGTCGGCGCCGAGGAGGCCCGGCACATGGTCCAGACCCGCCCGGCCGGGATCGTCGCCAACCTGGCCCCGCACGAACTGCCCCCCGCGCTGGACGGCCGCCTGCCGGCGGACCGCGAAGGCGCGCGCGGCCCAGGGCCGCTGACACGGATGCTGCGCCGGGTGGGCATCGGCCGCCGCGCGATGTGAAAAGTGTGAACCGTGGAGCGGATTCCGGGTTGCGGCTATGATCGTGGCCTGTCCCGGGGGGGATCCAGTCGCCACGCCGTCGCCGGCAGCCCCGGGCCCGTCTGTCCGTGATGTCCTGGAAGCCGCCGTGAAAGCCGTCCTGTACCGCCTGTCCACTCCCTTGCTGCTGGTCCTGCTGGCCGGCTGCGTCAGTTCCGGCGAGATCCGCAACGTGGAGCAGGGCAGTTCGTTGCCGCCGCCGGACACCACCAACGCCATCGGCGCCTACGAAGGCACCAGCGAGTACCGGCTGGGCGCCAACGACCAGGTCGAGATCACCATCTTCGGCGTCGAGGAACTGACCAAGACCGTGCGGATCAACTCCAACGGCCAGATCTCGCTGCCGCTGATCGGCAGCGTGCCGGTCGGCGGCATGACCATCCCCGAGCTGGAGACGGAGCTGACCCGCCGCTACGCCGCCAGCTACCTGCAGGACCCGCAGGTCACCGTGTACGTGAAGGAATTCGCCAGCCAGCGGATCACCTTCGAGGGCGCGATCAAGCAGCCGGGGATCTATCCGCTGACCGGCAAGACCACCCTGCTGCAGGGCATCGCCACCGCCAAGGGCCTGGACACGCTGGCCGACATGGGCGGCGTGGTGCTGTTCCGCGAGGTCGACGGCAAGAAGATGGCAGCGGTCTACGACATCCGCGACCTGCGCAGCGGCAGGGTCGAGGACCCGCAGCTCTACGGCGACGACATCGTCGTGATCGAACAGTCGGGCAGCAAGACCGCGCTGCGCCGCTTCATCGAATCGGTGCCGGCGATCGGCTTCTTCCTGACGCCGTTCTGATCCCGTCTTCGCTTTCGACCCGGACACTCCCGCCGCATGAACAACCCGAACCTGCCTGTCGGACCATTGGGTGAAGACCCGATGCAGCTTCCGGCGCGACGCGATGTCGAACAGGGGCTCGCTCCCCACCACAGCGCCGTGGTGCTGGACCTGCTCCGCGAAGGCCAGAAGGACAACCCCGACGAGATCGACCTGCTCGCCTACTGGCGGATGCTGGTCAAGCGGCGCTGGCTGGTGCTGTCGGTGGTGGCCGCCTGCGCCGCCATCGCGCTGGTGATGACGCTGATGGCCACGCCGATGTACCGGGCCACGACGGTGGTCAAGGTCGACAGCGTTTCGTCGCAGATGGTGCAGATCGGCGAACTCAGCACCCCCTTGTGGGGCGGTTGGGATCCCGAGTTCCTCACCACCCAGGTCGGCATCCTGACCAGCCGCAACCTGGCCGAGCGGATCGCCGAGGACCTCAGGCTGGATCGCACCGCGCTGGCGAAGCTGCGCCCACCGTCCTGGCTGGAACGGCTCAAGGGCACCGTGCGGCCCACCGAAGCGGCCACCGACGCCGTGCCCCCGGCCAGCGACGCGAAGATGGCCGCGGCCGATCTTGCGGCCGGCACCGGCACGATCATGGGCGGCCTGTCGGTCGAGCCGCAGCTGAACTCCAAGCTGGTCAACATCTCCTATTCCAGCCCGGTGCCGCAGTTCGCGGCGCGAGTGGCCAACGCGGTCGCCGATGGCTATATCGCCGCGGAACTGGAACGCGCCTACGGCGCCAACGCCTACGCCAAGAAGTACCTGGAAGACCAGTTGCAGGAGACCAAGGCCAAGCTCGAGCAGTCCGAGCGCGCACTGGTCGAATTCGCCCTGAAGGAAAACCTGGTCAACCTCGGCGAGGGCCAGTCGCTGGCCGGGCAGAACCTGGGCACGATCAACACCTCGCTGGCCGAGGTCCAGGCGCAGCGCATCCGCGCGCAGGCACGCTGGACGCAGCTGCAGGCCAACGACAGCCTGCCGCAAGACCTGATGGGCAGCTCGCTGGTGCCGACCCTGCGCCAGCAGCGCGCCGACCTGCAGCGGCAGTACCAGGAGAAGCTGCTGGTATTCAAGCCGGACTACCCGGACATGCAGCGGCTCAAGGGCCAGATCGACGAGATGGACCGGCAGATTTCCGCGGAGATCGGCAACGTGCGCCGTTCGGTGCGCGCCGAGTACGATGCTGCCATTGCCCAGGAAGAACTGCTGAAGGGCCAGCTGGCCTCGCTGCGCACCGAGTCGCTGGACACCGACAGCCGCAGCATCCAGTACAACATCCTGCGCCGCGAGGCCGACACCAGCCGCCAGCTCTACGACAGCCTGCTGCAGCGCTACAAGATGATCGGCGCGGCCAGCGACATCCGCCCCAACAACATCGCCGTCATCGACCGCGCCCAGGTCCCGGGCGGCGCCTACAGCCCCAACAGCACCACGAACCTGGCCGCCGGCCTGTTCATCGGCCTGCTGCTGGGCGTGGCCCTGGCGCTCCTGCTCGAGTTCCTGGACGACACGCTGAAGACCCCGGAAGACGTCGAGCAGAAGCTGCGCATGCCGGTGCTGGGCATCATCCCCAAACTGGGCGCGAAGCAGTCGGTGGCCGAGGCGACGAAGGACCTGCGCTCGGCATTCTCCGAGGCCTACCGTTCAGTGCGCACCGCGCTGCAGTTCTCCACCGACCACGGCGTGCCGAAGGTACTGCTGCTCACCAGCTCCGTCCCCGGCGAGGGCAAGTCGACCTCGGCGCTGGCGCTGGCACGCAACTTCGCCCAGCTCGGCAAGCGCGTGCTGCTGATCGAGGCGGACATGCGCAACCCGTCGCTGCACCGGAGCCTGGCGCAACGCAGCGACCAGGGCCTGAGCAACCTGCTGGCCGGCGCGGCCACCCTGCAGGACGTGATCATCGACAGCGGCGACGCACGCCTGGACGTGATCCTCTCCGGCCCACTGCCGCCCAATCCCGCCGAACTGCTGTCCGGCTCGCGACTGGTGTCGCTGCTGAGCATCGCCGCCCAGCACTACGACCAGGTTGTGATCGACGGCCCGCCGGTGATGGGTATTGCCGATGGCCCGCTGCTGGCCAGCAGCGCCGACGCCACGATGCTGGTGGTCGATTCCGGGCGCACCAAGATCAGCAACGCGCAGACCGCACTCAAGCGCCTGCTGTCGACCCGTTCGCACGTGATCGGGGTGCTGCTGACCAAGTACGACGCCAAGGCCGCCGGCTACGGCTACCAGTACGAGGGCTACTACGCGTACGGCGGCGCCCCGGCCCGCCTCCCCGGGAAGAAGCGCTAGGCGACCGCATGCCCAGGGAAGGTGCGCTGGCGCTGGCGATCGCCCTGTTCCAGGAACCGGGCCTGCGCCACGACTGGCGGCTGGAACCGCTGCCGGCGGACATCGGCCGGCTGCTGGCCCTGGTCGGTGGCGAACCGCGCCGGCTGGAACAGGCCGCCGCCGCGCTGGATACCGGGCCGGAGGACCTGCTGCAGGCGGCGCGGTTCTACGTCCAGGAGATCCTGCTGTTCGCCGGCGCCGACGACCGCCGCCTGCTCGGGCTGGCCGCCGGCGACGGCCCGGAGACCCTCCGCAGCCACTACCGCTACCTGCAGTCCTGGCTGCACCCGGACCGTGGCGGCGAGGGGCGCGCCGAAACCATCCACGCCGCCCGGATCAACGCAGCATGGAACCGGCTGCGTGCCGCCCCCTTCGAGACGGTCGCCCCGGCGCCCGAAGCGGGGGGAAGCCCCGGGCACGCGCCCGTGGCGATGCCGGCCACCCGCGTCCAGCACTGGGTGCGGGTGGAGGAAGAAGCGGAGCGGCGGCCCCGGCGCTGGTTGCTGGCGATCCCGGTGGCCATCGCCATCGGCGGTGGCTGGCTGTGCCTGGCCTCGCCCCCGCCGACCGCGCACGGCGACGCCTGGCCCGGCAACGGGGAAGGCGAAACGGCCGCGGCCACAGTGACGGCCGTCCGGCCAACCTCAGCGGACGCAACTCCCGCGTCCGAAGTGCCGCAGCAGGCTCTCACCATCCCGCAGCCTCCGCACCATGCCGGCGAAACGCCACACGGCATTCCAGCGGCGGTCCGGCCACCGGGGCCCGCGCCCCCCAGCACCTGGCGCCCCGCCACGGCGCATCCCGCGACATCCGTCGCAACCATGCCCGCCCCCGCCGATGCCCGATCGTCGCCTCGCGACGGGGTCGCCGACATCGCCGCAGGCGCCGCACACCCGATCCCGCCGGTTCCCGCGTCCGGCCTGCCGGCCGCCGTGCACGCCACCGCCACCGCCGCGACGCGGCCCCCCGGCACATCCGTTTCCGGCGAAGCCCCGGCCCCGGCGGCGAACGGGCAAGCACCACCGAACACGGACGCCACGGGACCGGTCTTCGCCGCCGCCGTCCCCGACCTCGCCGCACCCGACCTGGCCGGGCGCGACCTCGCCGCCCAGCGGCGCGGCGACACGCTGCTGGCCTACCTGACCCGCCGGCAAGCCACGCCACCGCCGATCTGGCACAGCGGCCAGGCACTGGACGCCGCCACCGCGATCCAGCGCGACCTGGCCGCAGGCGGCAGGCGCCGGCCGCAGGTCCTCCACGCCCAGGCGCACTGGCAGATCGAGTCCAGGCACGCGCGCCTGCAAGTGCCGGTCGAGCCGGCCGACCGCAGCGGCCCGCGCCTGCTGAGCGCCGGCCTGCGCTGGCAGAACGACGCCTGGTGGGTGGAGTCGATCGCGCTGGAGGACGTGCGTTGAGGCCGGCGGCACGGGCGGCACTGCTCGCCGGGCTGGCCGTGGCCGCCACGTACTCGGGTTACCGGATCGTGGCCCACACTGTCGCCGACGACCTGGCGCGCGACGATCCCACCCGGGCGCTGCAGCTGCTGCCGGATCATCCCGGCGCGCTGCTTGCCCTGGCCGAGCGCCAGCTGGAAGCCGGCGACCACACCGGGGCCGCCCGGACCGCCGGCGAACTGGCGAAAGCCGCACCACTGGACGGACGCGCCTGGCGGATCCTGGGCCAGGTCGAGGCGGCCGCAGGAAACCGCGAGCAGGCACGCGCGCGGTTCGAACAGGCCGTGGCCCTGCGCCCCCGCGACACGCCGTCGCGCGCGTGGCTGGCCGACGACCTGCTGGTGCGCGGCGAGTACACCGCAGCGCTGGGCCACATCGAGCGGATCATGGCCACCTCGCCACGCAACCGGCCCGCGATGCTGGCGGTACTGGTGAAGCTGTCGGCCGACCCGGTGTTCCTCGAAGCACTCACACCGCTGCTGGCCACCCGGCCGGACTGGCGCGCCGCCTACCTACAAGAACTGCAGCGCAGCGCCGGGCCGGACGTCTCCGCGCAGGTGATGGCCACCCTGGCCGGCCACGGCGGCCTGGACCCGGCCGAAGACGCCCGCTGGATCGACGACCTCATCCGCCGCGGCCTGTGGGGCCAGGCCTATGCGCACTGGGCCGGCACCTTGCCGGCGCTGGCCGTGCTGTCGCCGGTCTACAACGGTGGCTTCGAGGCGACGCCCTCGGGCACCGGGTTCGACTGGCGCACGCAGGTGATCCCGGGCCAGACCGTGACGTTCGAAGCAGGGCCGGCCGGTGCCTCGGGCCGGGTCGCGGCACTGGAGTTCCGCGGCCGGCCGGCACCGCGGGCCGGGCTGGAACAGGCCCTGCTGCTGGCACCGGGCCAGCATGAGCTCCAGGTCCGCATGCGCGCCGAAGATCTGCACAGCGACGGCGGCCTGGAATGGGTGGTGGCCTGCGCCGACGGCCGCATCCTCGGCCTGGGCCCGCGCATCACCGGCAGTTTCGACTGGAAGACGGTGACCGCGGCGATCGAAGTCCCCGCCGACTGCCCCGGCCAGCGGCTGTACCTGCGCAATCCCGCGCCCACGGCGCGCTCGCAGTCGACCCGGGGACGGCTGTGGATCGACAGTGCCGCCATCATCCGCGCGCCTGCGATTCCGCAGCCGGAACCCCCGACCCCTGTCGTTCCCGGCTTGGCCGACGGCGTCCCGGCGAAGCGGGACGATAGGCTGCGGCTCTCCACTGTGGTACGTTTTGAGCCATCCATCACATGACGGTACCTTCCATCGTGAAGAAGTTCGTTTCCGTGTTCGCACTCGTGGCTGCCATCGGCTTCGGCGCGCCCGCCCTGGCACAGGAAGGCGGCATCGCCACCCTGGCCGCGCAGGCCGGCAAGGTTTCTGTCAGCAGCAACGGCGAATTCGCCGGCGTGCCGACCGGCCAGGTGCTGCGGCGCGGCGATCGCCTGATGCTGCTCGAGGATGCGTCCGCGACCCTGCGCCTCGGAAGCGGCTGCAGCGTCAATTTCGACAAGCCTGGCGTCTACGAGATCCCGGAGAAGTGCGGCAGGCCGCTGGCCGCCGGCACGGACTGGGCCGGTGCGGCCAAGGTCGCCGGTGGCGTTGCGGTCGTGGCCGCCATCCTCGCCGCGCAGGACGACAGCCTGGCCCCCGTCAGCCGCTGAGTGGCGCGACGGCCCGGCGGTTTCCTGCCCCGGACTTCTGGTGATAGGCTCCCGCGGTTTCCCCTTGCAGGCGATACATCGATGAAGACTCCGTCCCTGATCGCATTCGCAGCAGCCACCGCCTTCTTCTCCAGCGCAGTGCTGGCCGAAGACGCCACCGTTGCGGCCCTGGCAGCACAGACCGGCAACGTCACCCTCAGCACCAGCGGCGAGTTCGCCAGTGTGGCCACCGGGCAGCGCCTGCAGGCCGGCAACCGCCTGATGCTGACCGAAGGCAGCAGCGCCAGCCTGGCCTATGACAACGGCTGCATGATCAACTTCGACAAGCCGGGCGTGTACACCGTCCCGGAAGAGTGCAAGCCCGTGGCTGGCGGCCCCAGCAATGGCGCGATCATCGGCGGCGTGGTGGCCGGTGCGGCACTCATCGGTCTCGCCGTTGGCGGCGGCGGTGACGACGACGACGACAGTCCGCCCGTCAGCCGTTGAGCCCTCCGGGCCCGACCCGATGACATGCGGAAGTGGCTGCGGGGCGGGCGCGATGCCTGCCCCGCTTCCGTATTGGCGCCCATGAACCTGCGACACCCGCATCCATCACGCCTGCTGTTCCCGCTCGTCCTGCTCCTGCTGGCGATGGCCCTGCTCACCGGCGGCGGCTCGCAGGACCGCGGCTGGGGCGATGCCGCCACCCAGCTGCTGGCCTGGCCGGTGTTGCTGCTGGCGGCATGGCAGCTGACCGACGCGGATGCGCCGCGCAACCGCCCCTGGCTGCTGGCCTTGGCCGCGGTCCTGCCGCTGGGCATCGCCCTGCAATGGCTGGTCGGCCTGACGCTCACGCCCTGGGCGACCGAGCGCGCGCTGTGGGCGGTGCTGCCGGCGGTGGCGGCATTCACCGCGGCGCTGGCGCTGCCACGGCGCGATCTGGCGACCCTGGCCTGGCCCTTCGCCGGCATGGCCGGCGCCAGCCTGCTGCTGGGCTACCTGCAGCTCGGCGCGCCGCAGGACAGCCCGCTCAATCCTTTTCCGGAATGGCCGCCCGCGCTCAACGGCCTGTTCGCCAATCCGAACCACCAGGCAACCTCGATCGCCGTGGCGCTGGTGCTCATCCTGGCTTGGCTGCTGCATCGCGATGACGACGACAACCGCGACGGCCGCTGGTGGGCCAAGCGGGTCGCCCTGGCCGGCCTGGCCCTGTTCCTGCTGGTCGGCCTGCCGCTGACCGGATCGCGCGCGGCGGTGCTGATCGCCGCGGCCGCGCTGCTGGCGGTACCGCTGGCCAACGGCTGGCTGGGCCGCCGCCGCCGCCGCGGCAGCCGCCTGGGCCTGGCGGCCGCCATCGCCGGCGGCGTGTTCGCGATGGCGCTGCTGCTGGCCGCCAGCGCCTGGCTGCGGGTGGACCGCGAAAGCGAATCGCGCAGCGCGGTCTACGCCGCCACCGCGCGCATGGCCGGCGAGGCGATGCCGGCCGGCACCGGCATCGGCAGCTTCGTGCCCTGGGTCGAGGCGCATGCGCCGGACGCGCTGGTGAGCGGCACCTACTTCAACCACGCCCACAACGAGTACCTGCAGTGGTGGCTGGAAGGCGGCATCGCCGGACTGGCCTGGATCGCGCTGCTGGTGGCGTTCGTGGCCTGGACCCGGCCACGCCCCGGCCGCGGCCGGCGACCGCACTGGCTGGCCGTGGGCAGCTGGCTCGGGCTGGTGGTCATGCTCGCGCACAGCGCGGTCGACTACCCGCTGCGCACGCCGGCGCTGATGACCGTCGCCGCATTGCTGGCGGGCACCGCCGCCGCGCTGCGGAGCCCGCGCGAAGGTCGCCGCCGTCATGATGATGGTGCGACAATCCAGGCCGGAAACAGCCGTCCAGCCGCATCGATGCACTGAACGGAACGGGTCTTCACAGGGGAAGCTTCATGTCATCCAGCAGGACGCCTGCCGGGGCGCGGATCGCCATCGTCGGGCTGGGTTACGTCGGCCTGCCGCTGGCGGTCGAGTTCGGAAAGCGGCACGACACCATCGGCTACGACATCAACACCGCGCGCGTGGCCGAACTGCGCGCGGGCCGCGACAGCACCCGCGAAGTGGAGCCGGAGGAACTGGCCCAGGCCACCCGCCTGCGCTGCAGCGACCGGCTCGAAGACCTGGCCGACCGCGACACCTACATCGTCACCGTGCCCACCCCGATCGACGGCGCCAAGCGCCCGGACCTGACCCCGCTGGTACGCGCCAGCGAAGCGCTGGGCAGCGGGCTCAAGCGCGGCGACGTGGTGGTCTACGAATCCACGGTCTACCCCGGCTGCACCGAGGAAGTCTGCGTGCCGCTGCTGGAGCGCGCCTCCGGGCTGAAGTTCAACCAGGACTTCTTCGTCGGCTACAGCCCCGAGCGGATCAACCCCGGCGACAAGGCCCCCCGCGTCACCAGCATCCTCAAGGTGACCTCCGGCTCGACCCCGGAAACGGCCGACTTCGTCGACGCCCTGTACGGCGCCATCATCACCGCCGGCACCCACAAGGCCAGCAGCATCAAGGTGGCCGAAGCGGCCAAGGTGATCGAGAACACCCAGCGCGACCTCAACATCGCCCTGGTCAACGACCTGGCGATCCTGTTCAACAAGCTCGGCATCGACACCCTGGAAGTGCTGGAAGCAGCCGGCACCAAGTGGAACTTCCTGCCGTTCCGTCCCGGCCTGGTCGGCGGCCACTGCATCAGCGTGGATCCCTACTACCTGACCCACAAGGCGCAGGAAGTGGGCCACCACCCGGACGTGATCCTTGCCGGCCGCCGCACCAACGACGGCATGGGCGGCTACGTCGCCGACCAGGTGATCCGGCTGATGGTGCGCAAGGGCATCAACCCGGTCGGCGCGCGCGTGCTGGTGCTGGGCCTGGCGTTCAAGGAGAACTGCCCGGACCTGCGCAACACCCGGGTGATCGACATCGTGCAGGCGCTGCGCGGCTACAACGCGCAGGTGGACGTGCACGATCCCTGGGTCGACGCGGCCGAGTCCAGGCATGAATACGGGCTCGAACTGTCCGGCACGCCGGAGCAGGGCGCGTACGATGCCATCGTCGTCGCAGTCGGCCACCGGCAGTTCGCCGCCCTGGGCGCCGCGGGCATCCGTGCGTTCGGCAAGCCCGGCGCCATCCTGTACGACGTGAAGTACGTGCTGCCGCGCGACGCGGTGGACGGACGCCTCTGACACGCGCCATACAGGGAACAGTACGGAAATGAAGGTCCTGGTCACCGGCACCGCCGGATTCATCGGCTCCCACGTCGCCATGCGCCTGCTCGAGCGCGGCGACGAGGTGGTTGGCATCGACAACCTGTCGGATTACTACGACGTCGAACTCAAGAAGGCGCGGCTGGCGCGCTTCGCCGACGACCCGCGCTACACCCACATCACCGCGGACCTGGCCGACCGCACCGCGATCGAGGCCGCGTTCGCGGCGCACAAGCCGCAGCGCGTCATCAACCTGGCGGCGCAGGCGGGGGTGCGCTACGCCGCGCAGAACCCGCACGTCTACGTCAGCAGCAACGTCACCGGGTTCCTGCACGTCCTGGAAGGGTGCCGACACCACGGGGTCGAACACCTGGTGTTCGCCTCCACCAGCTCGGTGTACGGCGCCGACACGAAGATGCCGTTCTCCGAACACCAGGGCACCGACCATCCGCTGACCCTGTACGCGGCCAGCAAGAAGGCCAACGAATCGATGGCCCACAGCTACGCGCACCTGTACGGCCTGCCGTGCACCGGCCTGCGCTTCTTCACCGTGTACGGCCCCTGGGGCCGCCCGGACATGGCGCTGTTCCTGTTCACCAGGGCGATCCTGGCCGGCGAGCCGATCAAGGTGTTCAACCACGGCAAGCACAAGCGCAGCTTCACCTACGTGGACGACATCGTCGAAGGCGTGATCCGCACCCTGGACAAGGTGCCGGGCAAGGATCCGGCCTGGAACGGCGACGCGCCCGACCCGGCCAGCAGCGGCGTGGCGCCGTACCGGCTCTACAACATCGGCAACGAACGCCCGGTGGAACTGCTGCGGTATATCGAAGTGCTGGAGCAGTGCCTGGGCCGCAAGGCGGTGATGGAGATGCTGCCGCTGCAGGCCGGCGACGTGCCCGATACCGAGGCCGACGTGTCGGAACTGGCCGCCGCGGTGGGCTACCGGCCGGTGGTGGATGTGGAAGAGGGCGTGGGGAATTTCGTGCGGTGGTATCGGGAGTACTACGGCACTACGGCATGACCGGGGCGTACATACCCCGGTAAGTCGGCCAAGCTCGTCAATGTCCGCGGGATTTTTCCCAAACCGCCACAGCCCCCCCTATGCCGCTACCGCGCACAGGGGGTATCCTGCGCCCCATGTTCAACCCATGAACACCGGTCCCGATGCCTGAAACCGCCGACGAACTCAGCGTGGCGCTGCTACGCCGCCTGGCCGACGCCCCGCAGGCCAGCCAGCGCGAGCTGGCACGCGACACCGGCGTGTCCCTGGGCAAGCTCAACTACGCCCTGCGCGCCCTGATCGACAAGGGCTGGGTCAAGGCCGGCAACTTCGGCCGCAACCCCGACAAGCTCAGCTACGCCTACCTGCTGACCCCCAGCGGGATCGAGGCCAAGGCCCGGCTCACCCGCGCCTTCCTGGCACGCAAGATGGACGAGTACGAACGGCTGCGGGCGCAGATCGAGGACTTGCAGGCGGATCTGGGCGGGAACGAATTCACCGGCAGGCAGGGCTGACCCATGCACATCCTGGTCACCGGCGGCGCCGGCTACATCGGTTCGCATACCTGCGTGGCGCTGCTGGAGGCCGGGCACGAAGTGACCGTGCTCGACAACCTGTGCAACAGCTCGGCGGTGGCGCTGGAGCGGGTGCAGGAGATCGCCGGCAAGCCGCTGGCCTTCATCCACGGCGACATCCGCAACCCGGACGACCTCGACCGCGCGCTGCAAGGTGGCGCCGACGCGGTGATCCACTTCGCCGCGCTCAAGGCCGTGGGCGAAAGCTGCGAAAAGCCGCTGGCCTACTTCGACAACAACATCGGCGGCACCATCGCCCTGCTGCAGGCCATGGAGCGTGCCGGCGTGCGCCGCCTGGTGTTCAGCTCCTCGGCCACCGTGTATGGCGAACCGGACACGGTGCCCGTCACCGAGGACGCGCCCCTGCGTGCCACCAATCCGTATGGCCGCACCAAGCTGGTGATGGAACAGCTCATCGGCGACTGCTGCCAGGCCGTGCCGGAGATGGGCGCGGTGCTGCTGCGCTACTTCAACCCGGTCGGAGCGCACCCGTCAGGGCGCATCGGCGAGGACCCGGCGGGCATCCCCAACAACCTGATGCCCTACATCGCCCAGGTGGCCGTGGGCCGGCGCGAGCGGCTGCAGGTGTTCGGCGGCGACTGGCCCACGCCCGACGGCACCGGCGTGCGCGACTACCTCCACGTGATGGACCTGGCCGAGGCCCATGTGCGGGCGTTGGAGTTCGGCCGCGACCAGGCCGGCGCGCGGGCGATCAACGTGGGCACGGGCCGCGGCTACAGCGTGCTGGAGCTGGTGCGCGCGTTCGAGCAGGCCAGCGGGAAGGTGGTGCCGTACGACGTCGTGGGGCGACGAGTGGGGGATGTGGCGGAGCTGTGGGCTGAGCCGGCGCTGGCCGAAGCGCTGCTGGGCTGGCGTGCGCAGCGCGGCCTGGCAACGATGTGCGCGGATGCGTGGCGATGGCAGGCGGGGAATCCGCAAGGGTATGACGGACCGTAGCCCGGGTCGTCTTTGCCGCCGCAGCGCGCAAGCCAGATGACCGTTGAAATGGTGGCGGAACAGGGGAGGCAGGGTCTGAAATGGCATCAGGGGTATTACGGGGGATGAGCATGGACGGGAATGCGGTGAGTACCACCAAGAAGATCAACACTACCGCCGACCTGGCGATCCATGGCGCGCCACCGGCATTCACCGAGCCGCTGCATGTGGGCCGCCCGAACATCGGTAACCGGGACGAGTTCATGCAGTTGGCGGGCGAAATGTTCGATCGTCGCTGGCTGAGCAACAGTGGGCCGCTGGTACTCGAGTTCGAGCGCCGAGTTGCCGAGCACCTGGGCGTCAAGCACTGCGTCGCCATGTGCAACGGCACCATCGCTCTGGAAATCGCCATTCGAGCGTTAGGCATGACAGGCGAGGTAATCGTTCCCTCCTACACGTTCATCGCGACCGCACACGCGCTGCACTGGCAGGGAATCACGCCGGTTTTCGCCGACATCGATCCGCGCACCCATAACCTGAACCCCGATGCGGTGCGAAGCATGATCACGCCGCGTACCACCGGCATCATCGGCGTACACCTGTGGGGCCGTGCCGCACCGGTGGAGGCGTTGCAGTCGATTGCCGACGAACATGGGCTACAGCTGATGTTCGATGCCGCCCATGCCTTTGGGTGCTCGCATGCCGGCCAGCGCATCGGAAACTTCGGTCGCGCCGAAGTCCTGAGCTTCCACGCCACCAAGTTCTTCAATACGTTTGAAGGCGGCGCGGTGGTCACCAATGACGACGAGCTGGCCGAAACCATGCGCCTGATGCGCAACTTCGGATTTGCCGGTTTTGACAACGTCATCCATCCGGGCACCAACGGCAAGATGATCGAGGTCTGCGCGGCCATGGGCCTGACCAACCTTGACTACATGGACACGGTGATCGAGGCCAACCGCCGCAACTACCATGCCTATCGCGAGGCATTGGCGGGCTTGCCAGGCTTGAGCTTGGTCACCTTCGACAAGGATGAGCTCAACAATTACCAGTACGTGATCCTGGAGGTGGACGACGATTGCCCCGCCAGCCGCGACCAGCTGGTGGCGGCGCTGCACGCCGAGAACGTGCTGGCACGTAAATACTTCTGGCCGGGCTGCCACCGCATGAAGCCATATCGCGACCTGTTTCCACATGCGGGATTGGTGCTGGAGAACACGGAGAAGGTTGCTAATCGAGTGATCGTTCTTCCGACCGGAACCACGCTGTCCGTGCAGGACATCGGCGTGGTCGCGGCAATCATTGGCCAGGTTGTGGGGGGAAAACTGAAATGAAATGCAACTTCTTCCATTGCCCTGATCCCGGGTTCTCGCGGCTGTATATCTTTGGTGCTGGAGGGTTCGGGCGGGAGGTTGCCTGGTTGGCCGAGCAGTGCTGGGGCGACAGAGTTGAGGTCTTTTTCCTTGTCGATCAGCGCGCCTATCTGACCCCGCCGGTCAACGGCGTGCAGGTGCAACTGGTCGACGAGGTAACAGCGCGAGAGGAGGATCGCTTTGTCGTGGCCCTGGGCGACCCCGGGCTGCGGCGGAAGGCCACGCTGACGTGCCAGGAGGCGGGACTGCAGCCGACGTGTCTGGTCCATCCGCGTGCAGAAATTTCGGCCCGCGTTGTGCTGAGCCAGGGCAGTATAGTCTGCGGTGGAAGCATTTTGACCACGGATATCGTCGTTGGCGCGCACGTGCATGTAAACCTGGCCTGCACGATAGGCCACGATGTGCAAATTGGTGACTACACCACGCTCTCGCCAGGGGTCCATGTTTCCGGAAATGTCGAGATTGGCGAAGATGTCTTCATCGGCACCGGCGCCAATATCATCAACGGAAGTGCCGGCGCGCCATTGGTGATCGGCCGCGGCGCGGTGATCGCGGCCGGAGCGTGTGTCACCCGCCCGGTGGAGCCAGGGGCGCTGGTGGCAGGTGTGCCGGCGGTGAGGAAGCGATGACGTCGCTGAAACAACGCGCACTATCGGCGACAGCGTGGAGTGGAGCAGACATCCTGTTGCGCAATGGGGTCCAGTTTGTGGTGTCCGTGGCACTGGCCCGCCTGCTGAGTCCGGAAGATTTTGGCGTCATTGCAATGCTCTACCTGTTCACCGGAGTTGCAGGGGCATTTGTTGACAGTGGTTTCTCTACTGCCTTGATTCGGCAGCAAGACACTACGCATGTCGACGAGTCAACCGTGTTCTGGTTCAACCTGGCAATTGGTTCCGTACTTGCCCTTTCGATGGTGGCGCTCTCGCGCCACATCGCAGCCTACTTTGGTCACCCAGTGCTGGTCCCATTGGCATGGGCGATGGCGGCAAACATCTTCATTTCCGCGCTGAGCTCCATCCATGTCACGTTGCTGACAAAAAAACTTGAATTCCGAAGCCAAATGAAGATCGGCTTGGCTGCCTCTCTTGTTTCGGGCGCAGTGGCAATCTGGATGGCAAAGGCGGGTTCCGGCGTGTGGGCCTTGGCGGCACAGGTTGTATCGGCCAGTGTCTGTACCACGGCCATGCTCTGGTGGGTCTCGAGCTGGCGCCCTCGTTGGGAATTCAGCTTTTCATCCGCGCGGCGACTGTTCGGATTTGGTAGCTATATGTTGGGATCGAGTCTTCTCGACATTTTCTACACCCGTTTGTACTCCGTGCTTATCGGCAAACAGTTCGGAGCCAGAGATCTCGGCTTCTACAGTCGTGCAGACGGCACAAAGCAACTGCCGGTTGGCGTACTGACCGGGATACTTTCCCGCGTGGCACTTCCGGTCTTCTCAAAGGTGTCCGGCGACCCCGAGAAGCTGCGCCGCGGTGTGCGCATGTCCCTCAGCGGGATGATGCTGATCAATGTGCCCATGATGTTCGGACTGGCCGCGGTCGCAGAAGTGTTCATCGTTGCGGTGCTGGGCGAACAGTGGCTACCTGCAGCGCCGATTCTGCAGGTGCTTTGCCTGGCAGGCGTGTTCTGGCCGTTGCACGTGATCAACCTCAATGTTCTGCTGGCACAAGGCTATTCCAACTTGTTTTTCCGGCTGGAAGTGATCAAGAAGGTGCTGGGCATCAGCTTGCTCTTGCTGGGCTCCCTTTACGGAATCATGGGTATCGCCTGGAGTACGGTGCTTTTCGGCGCATTGGCTTTTCTCATCAACGCCTACTACACAAAGCAGTTCCTTGATTACGGCGCCTTCCAACAAACCAAGGACTTCCTTCCCGTTACCCTGATCTCGCTGATCATGTTTGCCATCGTTCGCCGGGCTTCGACCTCTTGGGCACCCCAGCCAGCCATCGAACTCATGGCATTGGTGGCACTTGGCGCGTTGGTCTTTGTTGGCCTGGCCCACCTTCTCAGCATCAGATCCTATCGGGATGCGGCCGCCACTCTCAGGTCAGCTTTGGCGAAAAATCAGGAGTAGGGTCCGGCAATGACACCTAATAGGCAGAATTGCACCGACTACGAGATCAGCGACCCTTCGCAACTGTCGTCTTCTCCGACGGTAAGCGTACTGATGCTGGCGTATAACCATGAGGCTTACGTCCGGCAAGCCATCGAAAGCATTTTGGCGCAGGAAGTTGAGTTTCCGTTTGAGATTGTTGTTGGTGAAGACTGTTCAACCGATGGCACACGCGAAATTTTGCTGGAATACCAAGCTCTGCGTCCGGACCTTGTAAGAATAGTTTCCTCCGACGCCAATGTCGGGATGAACAGAAATTTGGCGAGAATCCTCACGACTAGCCGTGGTGCATTTATTGCAATTTGCGAATGTGATGATTATTGGGTTTCAAGTGTAAAGCTTGCTAAGCAAGTAAGTTTTCTTCAGTCAACTAGAGGCGCATCGCTGGTTTTTAGTGACAGGCTTGTGGTAAGTGGGTCGAAAGTGTCATCCACATGCTACGAACAGCGAAACTACTCGCTGAAAGATATTCTCGAAGGATTTATTCCTCCAACTCAGACTATGATGTGGAGGAGATCAGATGGCCTGATTGGCAAGATTCTCGCCTATCCGGACAACCCTTCGGGCGATCGATTGATTGCCTACCACTGCGCCTTGTTAGGGAGTATTGCAAAGGATTCTTTTGTTTCCGCCGCCTATCGAGTGACTGGCGATGGCGTCTGGTCTTCTCTTCCTAAAAAGGACCACAGGAGATTGAAGTATTTGCGCCTAGCAGAGTTCCATCGGCAAATGGGCGTGAACGACGCATCTTCATTGGCGCGCTGCGTGGAGGGATTGTTGCTCGATTCTTTTCATTCAATCCGAAAAATGGACGGTGCGTTTGCAGCGCTTGGTGATGTTGTTTATTTCACTAAGCTGGCTGGAATCAGCAGGGCACTGGCAGCTGTTTGTGGAAAATTCTTGAAAAGATCGCGCCAATGATGATTGCGATTGCCATCTCTGAATTCGAGCCGGAGCGAGTCATTGCTAGGGCACTATCTTTGTCATTGGAGCCGAGCATTGGCTATCACCTGATCGCTAGTGGATGCGGCACCTTCGTCAACTCAAGGAGCACTCTTCTGCAAGGGGAATCTTATCCATTTCCAAGCTCCTTGTTCAAAGCAATTTTGGCGCGTGGTTCCAAATGAAATTTATTGCTTCCGTGGTTATTCCATGCTTCAACGCAGCTCGATGGATTTCTTTAGCCGTTGACTCGGCAATCAAGCAGGATGCGGATGGAATCGAGATCGTTGTTGTAGACGACGGCTCGAATGATGAGACTCAAGAAATACTCGCCGGGTATGGCGACAAAGTAACTGTTATTAGGCAAAGCAACTCCGGAGTAAGTTCTGCGAGAAGAAATGGTGTGCTTCATGCCCGGGGCGAATACGTTCAGTTCCTTGATGCTGATGACTTGCTGCCTGTTGGCTCTTTGAACAGGCTGCTTGATGTCGCCAGAAGGTTTCCGGGAGAGGCGCTGATCGGGAGATCGCTAGAGATTGGATGTGACGGAAATGTGGTCGGCGACGCCATGTACAACATTGGATATCTGCCAAGTCATCTTGAGATTGTCAGACCAGAGTTCCTTTTGACACAGGCCACGCACAGCAGCCTTTGGTTCTTGCCAAGGCTTTCCGTACCGTGGACCACATTGTTCGATCCGCGATTGAGTCTTGGCGAGGAATACTGGTTCTGTATTGGGATGATAAGCAGTGGAATTCCTATCAGATTTGCCGACCAAGTTTCATTCCTTGCGAGAGTACATGAATCTCCGAATCGGCTTTCTAGAAGCAAAGATGAAAGCAGGCATCTGAGTCAGGCTGCCCTGATTGATGAATCGGTAAAATTCATCAATGCTGAAATAGAGGGCTTCTCATCGGAGGCCACAGCGCAAATCGCCCGCCTTTGTTGGTCCAGAGGCAGGCATTGCCTCCGAATCGGACTTGAAGATGCCGCGAAGACCTATTTTTCGTTAGCTATGGAGATTGATGGAGATGCCGTTCCAGTTGGCAGCCTTCCATACAAAGCCGCCTGCACGATTGTTGGCCCAAGGCCTACAGAGAGAGCCTTTGAGTTCTTGAAACGCATTTTGCCGGGACGCCCACCGGGATGAATCAAATTTCCATCCTCCTCCCTGACCTCCGTGGCGGTGGCGCCGAGCGCGTCTGCCTGAATCTTGCCAATGACTTCGCAAGTCGTGGCGTGCCAGTACAGATGGTGCTGATGCGTGCAGATGGCGAGTTGCTGCCACGGCTTGACCAGAGGGTGGAAGTTGTTGATCTGGGGGTCGTGCGGGTGCGCAACGCGCTGTGGCCGCTGCTGCAGCATCTACGGCAGTCGTCGCCTGCCGCCCTGTTGGCCAACATGTGGCCGCTGACTTTCCTGGCTGCGCTGGCGCGCTGGTGGTCGCGGGTGCCTTGCAGGCTGTTAGTGGTGGAGCACACCACCTGGTCCACTTCGCCGCTGATGCAGCGATGGCTCACACGGCTGGCATTCAAAGCCAGTATGCGCTGGATGCGGCCCCGGGTCGATGCGGTGATGACTGTGTCGCAGGGCGCGGCAACCGATCTGGAGCGCTTCGTCGGCCTACCGGCGGGCAGCATATTGGCGTGCTACAACCCGGTTACTGGCGTCCCTGCCTCGCACGCTGCCTCCATCCACCTGGCGCCCAGTGCGGCAGCCTGGGCGCAGGGCCCACAGCGGCGCGTGCTCGCGGTCGGTGCGCTCAAGGCGGCAAAGAATTTCCCCCTGCTACTGGACGCCGTCGCCCGCTTGCGCCAGCACATCGATGCCCGCCTGCTGATCCTGGGCGAAGGCGACCTGCGCCCAGCGCTGGAGGCACAGGTGCGGGCACTGGACCTGCATGATGCCGTTTACCTGCCCGGCTTCGCCATGGAGACCGTACTCTTTTACAGCCACGCCGACCTGTTCGTGCTGTCCTCCGATTACGAAGGCTTCGGCAACGTCATCGTCGAAGCCTTGGAGCACGGCGTGCCGGTGGTCAGCACCGACTGCCCCAGCGGGCCACGTGAGATCCTGGAGGACGGCCGGCATGGCCGCCTGGTCCCGGTAGGCGATGCCCAAGCCCTCGCCGACGCCATGCTCGAAGCTCTGCAATCCCCCCACGACGCCGCCGCGCTGAAACGGCGGGCGCAGGACTTTTCCGTGGACAGGATCGCCGACCAGTACTTGGACTTGCTGCTGCCCGGCTGGCGCGGGCAGAGCACAGCATGACTTCCCCCCTTCTCTACATTTCCTACGACGGCATGCTGGAGCCGCTGGGCCAGTCGCAGGTACTGGCCTATCTGGAGCGTCTGGCCGCCGGGCGGCCCATCCACCTGCTCAGTTTCGAGAAACCCGAGGACTGGGCGCAGCGCGGGGCACGCGATGCGCTGGCTGCGCGCATCGCCGGGGCCGGCATCCACTGGCACCCGCGCCGCTACCACAAGCGCCCCAGCGCGGTGGCCACCGGTTGGGACATCGGCATTGGCGTGCTGGTCGGGCTGTGGCTGGTGCTGCGCCACCGGATCGGCATCGTGCATGCGCGCAGCTATGTGCCGGCGGTGATGGCGCTGGCACTGAAGCGCCTGGCCGGAGTGAACTTCGTGTTCGACATGCGCGGCTTCTGGGCCGACGAGCGCGTGGACGGCGGGCTGTGGCCGCGTGACGGGCGTATGTACCGGGTGGCCAAGTGGTTCGAACGCCGGTTCCTGCTGGGCGCCGACCACGTGGTGTCGCTCACCCACGCGGCGGTGGCGGAGATGCAGCGCTTCGACTACCTGCAAGGGCGGATGCCGCCGGTCACGGTAATCCCCACGTGCGCGGACCTGTCCCGCTTCGCGCCCATCGACGGCCAGCGTGATCCGCAGCATTTCACCTTGGGATATGTGGGGTCGGCGGGGACGTGGTACCTGTTCGATGCCACGGTGGCGGCCTTCCGCGCCCTGCAGCGCCTGCGGCCCGATGCACGCCTGCTCATCGTCAACCGTAACGAGCACGCTTTGATCCGCACGAAGCTGCAGGCCGGTGGCATCGATCCCGCCACCGTTGAGCTGTTGCAGGCCGAACCGGCCGCCATCCCCGGACTCATGGCGCGGATGGATGCAGCCGTGTTCTTCATCAAGCCGGTATTCTCCAAGCAGGCTTCGGCCCCCACCAAGCTGGGCGAATTCCTCGGCTGCGGCATCCCCTGCCTGGCCAACACCGGCGTCGGCGACATGGCCGCGATCCTGCGCCAGGACCGCGTCGGTATTGCCGTCGATGCGATGGACGACGCCAGCCTGCAACAGGGCATCACCGACCTGCTTGCGCTGTGCGCGGATCCTGGCGTCCGCGAACGCTGCGTCGCCAGCGCGCAGGCGCACTTTTCGTTGGAGGAAGGTGTGGCGCGATACCGTGCCATCTACCAGTCGCTGGGATCTGCCAGGTAATGCGCCTGTTGATGCTTCCCCGCTACGATGCGTTGGGCGCCAGCAGCCGGCTGCGCATGCTGCAGTACGTCCCCTCGCTGGAACAGGGCGGGTTCGAGACCGTGGTGGCCCCGCTGCTGGCGGATGGCTACGTGTCCGACCTGTATGCCGGCAAGGTGTCCGCGCCCCGGGTGTTGCGGTCCTACGCGCAACGCCTGGCGCGGCTGGCAGGAAGCCGCCGGTTCGACGCGCTCTGGGTGGAGAAGGAACTGCTCCCCTGGCTACCCCACTGGCTGGAACGGCTTGCGGTATCGGGCGCGCCGCGCATCGTCGTGGACTACGACGATGCCGTCTTCCATCGCTATGACATGCATCGCTCAGGCACGGTTCGCACGTTGCTGGGCCGCAAGATCGACCAGGTAATGCGCCGGGCCGACCTGGTCACTGCCGGCAACGACTACCTGGCCGACCGCGCCCGCTCCGCTGGCTGCCGGGACGCGCAATGGTTGCCGACCGTGATCGACCTGGATCGCTATCCATTGGTGCCCAGGCCCGCGCAGGCGGATGCGGTGACCATCGGCTGGATCGGCTCACCCGCTACAGCCGGGTATCTGCGCCCGTTGGTGCCAGCACTGGAGGCATTGGCGCAACGTCATTCGATCCGCTGCGTTGCCGTGGGCGCCCGGCCGGAGCAGGTACAGGGCACGCCCTTCCAGGCGCTGCCCTGGAGCGAGGCGGATGAGACGGCCCTCCTGCGCACATTCGATATCGGCATCATGCCCCTGCCCGACGCGCCCTGGGAGCGCGGCAAGTGCGGCTACAAGCTGATCCAGTACATGGCCTGCGGCCTGCCCGTGGTTGCCTCGCCGGTTGGCGTGAACACCACGATCGTGCAACCTGGGATCAACGGCAATCTGGCGACGACCACGGAAGAATGGATGCATGCGCTGGAGCGCTTGGTCGTCGATCCGGACCTGCGCACCCGCTGTGGTGCCGCCGGCAGGCACCAGGTGGAAGAGGTGTATTCGTTGCAAGCCCAGGCACCCCGCCTGGTCGCCATGCTGGGGGGCATTGCGTCCGCTACTCCCCTTGTGCGGCAAGCCAATCGCTGAACTGCGAGGGCCGCAAGCGGTACCTTGCGATGTTGCCCTCATGAAGCTGGTGCAGTTCGTTGATCACCAGCGCAACAACCTCGTTGAGATCATCCTGCGGAACATCCGGTCGCACCACGCGCCTGATGGCATCCGCGTCGCCGCGCCGCACGCCAGCGGCGACGATTTCGCCCACGGCATTCTGCAGGACTTCGCGATACCGCAACCGCAAAGGGTCCGGTTCCGGCATCGCATCACGGATGACAGTGAATCGCTGGCAGGAGCGTTCGTAGGCCCAGGTGAACACATCGCGCAGCAGTTCGATCCGGTTGAGTTCGTAGATGCCCAGCGTGCCGTCGATGTATTCGTCCCTGGGTACGTCCACGAACGAAAGCGGGGCAAGGTTCTGCCTGATCAGCGGGATGTTCGCAGCCAGCCGCGACACGCGCTTGTTGACGTCATCGAAGGGCTGCAGGTAGGGCAGCTGCACCATGACGAAGAAGGCCTGTTCGAACGGGTCTTCGATCGCAGTGGCCTTGTCCAGCAGCAGGTCGAAGTACTCCTCGATCTGCTGGGGGACGGCGAGCGGATGGAAAACCGAGTTGGTGATCCCCACGTCGATGCGCCGCAGCCTGCCTCCGGCAGCAGCGTCCGGAAGGAGGTTGTCCGCCAGCAGGGCATGCAGGTTCTGCACGGTGTAGCGGTTGAAGCCAATCCCCCCGGCCTGGTCGACCAGCATTTCGATGGCCGCCTTGTGGTTGAGGATCATCTGTGCCTCCAGGCGATCCTTGCCCTCGGCCTCATGCCCGAACTGGATCAGATTCTGCGTATCCAGGCGGTTGTAGGTGTTGCCCTCCAGTCGGCTGGACGACCACGACAGGTCGATCAACAACCGGTCCAGGACTTGCCGTGCATAGGTGCCGGCGTAGCTGTCGGTGACCGGCGAACGTCCCATCCGCTGCAGGTGCTGGCGCAACGGTCCGGGCAGGTAGGCCGTCCGGTTCGGCACGTAGTCGGCCAGGAATCCGCGCGCATACCCCACCGGCGTGCGCTGCTCGATCGGGCGACGCACGAGCGCACGGACTTCCACGCCTTCGCTGGAGAGCGGGATTGCCGGAACGGTGCGTCCAGTGCCGGCGGCACCGTGGTTCGCCGCCGCGGCCGGCCTGTAGATGCGTGCCCGCGCCCGGCCCTGTGCAACCAGCCTGCCGTCGGCGACCAGGTCCGCCAGGTGGCGCTGCAGGGTCCGCCTGGCAACATCCGGGAAAGCGCGCTGCAACCCTTCCAGACCCAGGCCCGGCGGATCCTGGCCCACCGTCTGGACGATTGCAGCCCGGAGGTCTCTGGGAGGCATGGCCACTCCAATGGCGCCAATGTGGCGCGATTCTGGCGCGATACAGTCTGATGTGGCGCGATTCTGGCGCTATTGTGGCGCGATTTCAACATGGAAGGGCGCTGGCTGGAACATTCCCTGAAGGACTGTAACCATGCACCGGATTGATCCGGCCACCAGGGTCACCAACACACGTACCGGTTGAGCGACCGCTGATGCTGCCATTCTGGTTGATGTTCCTGCTGCCGGCCTGGGCGGTACTGGTGCCCCGGCGGCTGCCGGCACGGCAGCAGTCCGTCGTCTGGTGGTCCGTTGGCCTGGTCTTCGCGCTGATGATCGGCCTGCGCCACGAAGTGGGCGGTGACTGGTTCAGCTATCTGGATCACTTCAAGTCCGTGGGCTACATGGACTTCAGCGATGCCATGAAGAAGGGCGATCCCGGGCATTACCTGGTCAACTGGCTGGCGACCCGGGCCGGCGGCAGCGTCTACTGGGTCAATCTGCTCTACGGCGCGGTGCTGATGTGGGGCACCGTGGTGTTCTGCCGCAAGCAGCCATGGCCATGGATTGCCCTGCTGGTGGCGGTGCCGTACATGCTGATCGTGGTCGGCATGGGTTACAGCCGCCAAGCGGTGGCGCTGGGCTTCGCTTTGGTGGGCCTAGTGGCGCTGGGCGAGCACCGCATCCGCGTGTTCGTGGTCTGCATCGCACTGGGCGCATTGTTCCACAAGTCGGCGGTGTTGCTGCTGCCGATCGCGGTGCTGGCCAACAGCCGCAACCGCTTCCTCACCACCGGCATGGTCGGCCTCACCTTCGTGCTGCTGTACTACCTGTTGCTGTCCCACGACGCCGACGCACTGTGGACCAACTACGTCGAATACCAGATGCACTCACAGGGCGCGAAGATCCGGGTGCTGATGAACGCGGTGCCGGCAGCGTTGATGCTGCTGTACGGCAAACGCCTGGCCGCGGATGCACAGGAACGCAGGCTGTGGACCATCATCGCCCTGCTGGCCCTGCTGTGCCTGCCGCTGGTGTCCTTCGCCTCCACCGCGGTGGACCGGGTGGCGCTGTACCTGATCCCGCTGCAGCTGTTCGTGTTCTCGCGGCTGCCGCTGCTGGCAGGCAACAACGTGCGCCTGCGCACCGGGCTGGTGCTGGGGGTGATTGGCTACTACGCCGCCGCCCAGTTCGTGTGGCTGAACTTCGCTACGCATGCGCGGTACTGGGTGCCGTACCAGTTCGGGCCGTTTGTTTGAGGAAGTCCGCCACGAGCGCCCTTGGCCTGTTCCCGTTCGGGACAATGATATTGACGCGAGCGCAGCTTCGGGCGAATAATCCCGCTCGGGAATAATCCGTCTCCATCTGCCTGATGATCTCCATATCTTCCCGTACGGGTTCACCCTTGATGCTGGCCGACGTCGGCACCCTGGGCATGGCCGTGCGCCAGGCGCGCAAGGCCCACGGCCTGACCCAGGCCGGGCTGGCCGGCCTGGCCGGCACCGGCCCGCGCTTCATCAGCGAGCTGGAGCGTGGCAAGGCCAGCGCCGAGCTGGGCAAGGTGCTGGATGTGCTTGCCGTGCTGGGCCTGCGCCTGTTGCTGGCCGGGGCGGACGCGGGCAAGGGGGCAGGTACATGACCGGGCGGCTGGAGGTGGAGCTGTTCGGGCAGTCGGCGGGGACGCTGGAGATTTCCGGGCCCTTGCGCAGCCCGGAGGACTGGGTCTTCACCTATCACCAGGCCTACGTCCGCGCCGGAGCGCCCGCGCTCTCAGTGACGATGCCCGTACGCGAGGCGGCCTGGACCGGTGCGGTGGCGCGCAACTGGTTCTGCAACCTGTTGCCCGAAGGCGCGGTGCGGCAGGCCATCGTGCAGCGGCTGCGGATTCCCCACGATGATGATTTCGACCTGCTGGCCGCCATTGGCGGCGAGTGCGCCGGCGCGGTCAGCCTGCGCGTGCCGGAGGCGCCGGCGGACGCGGCCGACACGGCGGACGCGGACCAGACCGATCTGGAAGCGGTCCTGTTCCTGCAGGGCGAGGATGGCGGCGAAGGCAGCTGGGCGCTGGCAGGCACGCCGATGCGGCTGTCGCTGGCCGGCGCACAGGACAAGCTTGCGGTGGTGGCCGAGGCCGACGGCCGCCTGCGCCTGCCGCACCGCGGCGAACCCAGCACCCACATCCTGAAACCCGATAGCCACCGCTTCCGTGGGCTGCGCGATGCCGAGGCGCTGGGGCTGGCGCTGGCCCGCAACGTCGGCCTGGACGTTGCGTCGGCGCGGCTGGTCGAAGTGCTGGACCGGCCCGCCCTGCTGGTCGAACGCTACGACCGCGTCCGTGCGCCGGACGGCACGGTGCAGCGCCTGCACCAGGAGGATTTCTGCCAGGCGCTGGGCTATCCGGATGGACTCAAATACGAGGCTGGCGGTGGCCCCGGCCTGGCCGCGTGTTCGGCGCTGGTGCGCAAGCTCGCTCTGGGCCCCGCGGCGGTACAGGGCCTGCTGGACTGGGTGGTGTTCAACGCGCTGATCGGCAACGCCGATGCCCACGCCAAGAACCTGTCCCTGCTGTGCGACCGCGACGGACGGCGCCGGCTGGCACCGCTGTACGACCTGGTGCCGACGGTCTACCTCCCGGAGTCGCTGGTGGACCGTACGCCCGCCCTGCGCATCGGCCAGGCCGCGCGTATCGACCAGGTGGGTGCGGACGACTGGACGGCCTTCGCCACGGCCGCCGGCTACCGCAAGCCCTACGTGCTTGAGCGGGTGCGGTCGTTAGCCGACGCAATCGATGGCTGCCTGGCGGAGGTGGGCGCCGGGATCGTGGAGCAGGGTGGCGATCCGGAGCTCGTTGAGCGCGTGATGGCCGCTGTTGCCAACAATATCCGGACAACGGGGCATCGATGAGGCACGGAGACATGGGACCCAGGGGCGCCAGGACATGTGCGGGCTGACCGGCTTCTGGCAGCCCGGGGCGCAGGCCGATGCGCTGGCACCGGTGGCGCGGGCGATGGCCGCGCGCATCGCCCACCGCGGCCCGGACGACGACGGGGTGTGGGCCGATGCCGAGGCTGGCATCGCCCTGGCCCATCGGCGCCTGTCGATCCTGGATCTCTCGCCGGCCGGGCACCAGCCGATGCCTTCGGCCAGCGGGCGCTGGGTGATCGCCTTCAATGGCGAGATCTACAACCACCAGGATCTGCGCGCCGAACTCGAGCGCGCCGGCGCGGCGCCGGCCTGGCGCGGCCATTCCGATACCGAGACCCTGCTGGCCGGCATCGAGGCCTGGGGCGTGGACGCCACCCTCAAGCGCTGCACCGGCATGTTCGCCTTCGCCGCCTGGGACCGGGCCGAACGCCGCCTGTGGCTGGCCCGCGACCGCATCGGCGAGAAGCCGCTGTACTACGGCTGGCAGGGCGACACCTTCCTGTTCGGCTCGGAGTTGAAGGCGCTGCGCGCGCATCCGGCGTTCACCGGCGGCGTGGACCGCGGTGCGTTGGCCCTGCTGCTGCGGCACAACTACATCCCGGCGCCGCACTCCATCCATCCGGGCATCGCCAAGCTGCCGCCGGGCACCTGGCTGGCGCTTTCAGCCGGCCAGCGCGACGCGGCACCGGTGGCGTACTGGTCGCTGGGCGAGGTGGCCGAGCGCGGCATGGCCTCGCCGTTCGCCGGCGGCGATGACGAGGCGGTGGCGCAGCTGGAGCAACTGCTGGGCGATGCGGTGCGCGGGCAGATGGTGGCCGATGTGCCGCTGGGCGCGCTGCTGTCCGGCGGCATCGATTCCACGCTGATCACCGCCTTGATGCAGGCCCGCAGCGCGCGACCGGTGCGCACTTTCACCATCGGGTTCGAAGAGGGCGCCTACGACGAGGCCGCGCATGCGCGCGCGGTGGCCGCGCACCTGGGCACCGAGCACACCGAACTGCGGCTTTCGGCCGACGACGCGCTGGGGCTGATCCCGGCGTTGCCGTCGATGTACGACGAGCCGTTCGCCGACTCCTCGCAGCTGCCCACCCACCTGGTGATGAAGCTGGCGCGGCAGCACGTGACTGTGGCCCTGTCGGGCGATGCGGGCGATGAGTTCTTTGGCGGGTACAACCGCTATTTCCTCGGGCCGCAACTGTGGCGCAAGGTGGGCTGGCTGCCCGCACCGGTGCGCAATGCGCTGTTCCGCTCGGCGCCTGCCTTGCCATCCGGCCTCGCGGCGCGCCTGGGCGCCGCACAGGCGCACGACAAGTTGCACAAGCTGGCGCGGGTGTTCTCCGGGCGCTCGATCCGCAACCTGGACGACCTGTATTGCGGGCTGGTCTCCGAATGGCTCGATCCCGCCGGCATGGTCGTGGATGGCCACCTGCCCCCCAACCTGCTCGACGACCGCACCCGCTGGCCGCAGCTTTCCAACCCGGTGGCGCGGATGATGGCCCTCGACGGCCTCACCTACCTGCCCGACGACATCCTGGTGAAGGTGGACCGCGCCTCGATGGCGGTGTCGCTGGAAACCCGCGCCCCGTTCCTGGACCACGCGGTCATGGAGTTCGCCTGGTCCCTGCCGATGCACATGAAGCTGCGCGACGGCCGCGGCAAGTGGATCCTGCGCCAGCTGCTGGACCGGCACGTGCCGCGCGCGCTGGTGGAGCGGCCGAAGATGGGCTTCGGCATCCCTCTGGACGACTGGCTGCGCGGCCCGCTGCGCGACTGGGCCGAAGCGCTGCTGGACGAATCGCGCCTGCGCCGCGAGGGTTACCTGGATCCGCGGCCGGTGCGCGCGGCGTGGCACCGCCACCTGTGCGGCGAGGCCAGCTTCGGCTACCGGCTGTGGTCGGTGCTGATGTTCCAGGCGTGGCTGGAGCAGGGCTGAGCCCGCGGGTATCGAGTGGCGGGTTCCTGCAGAAAGGATGGATTATTGCATGTTAGCAATATATTGCTAACATGCAATACAAATGAGCGCCCGCGCCCTCATCCAGGTCAAGGAAGTCCACGATGACGGCACCATCGTCCAGATGGTGGTCTGGGCGTTGCCGGAACCCGTACCGCCTTGCCTGCATCGATACAAGTACAGACTCTTTTACGGAACGGCGGGCGCATGTCGGATCCGGTACGACAACGAGCGGGGCAAGGGAGACCACCGGCACCTCGGCGAAATGGAAGCGCCGTATGACTTCACGACGCTGGAGCGGTTGCTTGCCGACTTCCAGCATGATGTTGAGCACTGGAGTGCACCATGAAAGCGATCATCGATCTTGCGCCCCGCGGTTCGGCCTTCACCACGGCCGCTGCCCAGTTGCGTGTTACCGAATACGGTGCAAGCACGGATTTCCGGCTGCATTTCGAGTCGGCCCGTTCGCTGTTCTCCGCGCTGACACCGGCCCGCATCGAGCTTCTGGATACCTTGCGCAAGGCCGGGCCCTGCAGTGTGTATGCGTTGGCAGGGGCGGCGCAGCGCAACTACTCCAACGTGCATGGCGATGTCGCTGCGCTGGAGGAACTGGGGTTGGTGGCACGCACCGAACAGGGCACCGTGTACGTGCCGTTCGAGTCCGTCGAAATCCACTTGGCCCTGGCTGACGCGGCATGAGGGAGGGGTTGCTCCGCGCGCGGCAACGGGCACGTCCGGCACTCATGCAGCAGAAGCTGCGCCTTCTGGCGCGTCATCTGGCGACAGCTGCCGGGTGCCTGGGATGAAGCCCTCCATCTTCGCCAATTGTTTCTCATAGTTGACATTTCAATCTATATGTCTAGCATGAGAAACAGTTTGTGGATCAACCCGTATGCCGGCCATCGATATCACCGCAGATGCCAAGGAGCTGGGGCGCGCCCTGCGTGCCCGCCGCAAGGCGCTGGGCATCTCCATGGTGGCCGCGGCGGAAGCAGCGGGGATTTCGCGGATCACCTGGCATCGCCTGGAGAAGGGCGAACCCACGGTCGCACTGGGATCGCTCCTGGCCGCGGCACGCGTGCTCGGCATCGGGCTGTACACCACAGACGCCGGCACGACGCCTGCGCAGGCGCAGGCGCCCGAGGCGTCGCTGCCTTTGCGCATCCGGCCTGCGGATCATCCGCAGCTGGGGCGCCTGGCCTGGCAGATGGATGCGGACGCGACCACGCTGGCACCTCGTGAGGCGTTCGGCCTGTACCAGCGGAACTGGCGGCATGTGGACGTGGCTGCACTGCAGCCTGGCGAGCTGTCGCTGATCCATGCACTGCGCGAAACCTTCGGCGGGGACTGGCCCGGTGTTTGAGCGTGCGCACCATCGTCGCGTCGCGTGGGTGCTGGAACACCTGGATGCGGAACTCCTGCGCTCCCTCCACTGCTGGTTTGGCGGAAGTACCGCCATCGCGCTGCGCTGTGGTGAGTTCCGGGAGTCGGTGGGCGTCGATTTCCTGGTGTCCGAACAGGCCGGCTATCGCGAATTGCGCCAGCGCATGCGCGGCACACGAAATCTTCTTCCCCTGGCACGGCCCGGCGCTCCTCCGATTGCGTTGGAGAACGAAGCGCGTGTGGACCAGTACGGGATTCACGCGTTCGTGCTGGTGGACGGCATGCCAATCAAGTTCGAGATCATCAGCGAGGGCCGCATCTCCCTCGACACGCCTTCGAATACCGATGTGACCTGTGGTGTCGCGACGCTGACATCGACCGACCTGGCGGCCAGCAAGCTGCTGGCGAACTCGGACCGGTGGTCGAATGACAGCGTGTTCGCGCGCGACGCCATCGACCTGGCCATGCTGGACCTGCCGCCCAGGCGCCTGGCGCCCGCGCTGGAAAAGGCCGTTTCGGCGTACGGCCCGGCCGTGGTGGATGACATGCACGCGGCGCTGCGGCGACTGCGTGAGCACCCCGAGTGGCTGCGACGCTGCCTGGAGGCGCTGTCCATCCACCTGCCGCCGGCATCGGTGCAGCAGAAGCTGCGCCTGCTGGCGCGACGGCTGACAAATGCTGCCGGGCGCCTGGCATGAAGATCGTCCTGTTCGCCAACACCGACTGGTACCTGTGGAACTTCCGCCGCTCGCTGGCGCTGGCGGCGCGCGATGCCGGCTACGACGTGCTGCTGCTGTCGCCCCCGGGCGAATACGGCGCGAAGCTGCGCGGGCTGGGCCTGCGCTGGGAAGCGGTGCCGATGGACCGGCGCAGCCTCAACCCGCTGCGCGAGGCGGCTGTGCTGGCGCACCTGTGGCGGCTGTTCCGGCACGAGCGACCGGACCTGGTGCACGGCTTCACCATCAAGTGCGCGGTGTACGGCTCGCTGGCCGCGCGCCTGGCCGGCGTGCCAGCGCGGGTCAACGCAGTGACCGGGATGGGTTACGTGTTTACCAGCGAGGACGCGAAGGCGCGTGCGCTGCGGCCACTGGTGCGCACGTTGATGCGCGCCGCGCTCGATGGCCGCGATGTGCGCCTGATCCTGCAGAACCCGGACGACGTTGCCGTGTTCGAGCGCGCGCGCCTGGTCGCGCCGGAGCACATCCGCCTGATCCCCGGCTCCGGCGTGGACTGCGCACGCTTCGCCCCGAAAAGGGGCCAGGGAGATTTTCCGATTGAAACAGGAATTCCCCCTGGCCCCTTTAGTGCTGGCCCCTTCAGGGTGCTGCTGCCGGCGCGGCTGCTGTGGGACAAGGGCGTGGCCGAGTTCGTCGAGGCGGCACGCCAGCTGCACGGCGAAGGGCGCGCGATCGAATTCCTGCTCGCCGGCGACCCGGACCCGGGCAATCCGGCTGCGGTACCCGAAGCCACCGTACGCGGCTGGGTGGAACAGGGCGTGGTCCGCTGGCTGGGCCACGTGGATGACATGCCGGCGCTGTTCGATTCGGTGGACGTGGTGGCCCTGCCCAGTTACCGCGAAGGCCTGCCCAAGGGGCTGATCGAAGCCGGTGCGAGCGGCAAGGCGCTGGTGACGACCGACGTCCCGGGCTGCCGCGAGGTGGTGAGCGATGGCGTGGACGGCCTGCTCGTGCCGGTGCGCGATGCCGCCGCACTGGCCGCCGCCATCGCACGGCTGCACGACGACCCGGCGCTGGGCCGCCGGCTGGGTGATGCCGCACGCGAACGCGCGCTGGCGGAGTTCGACGAGCGGATCGTGATCGAACGTACGCTGGCGGTGTACCGGGAGTTGCCGATCGGCCGCTGACCTATTGCGCCGTCCTCTGCAGGCGCAGTTTGCACCTACTGTTCCAAGGTCAGTGCGCAGCTCTTAGCCTGCACACGGGGAGGTACCCGTGGCGGCTGATAAGGGACCCGCTTCGGTCTTAGCTACGGCCTGTAATTTCTGCAGCCCCCGATATTTGGGAAGATATAACACCAGAAGCCACCATCCTGGTTGATCTCCCTAGTCGCGCCGGTGCCGCTTGCAGTCAAGTCGGAAACATTGCCGAAAGCGGCCAAATGTGGCGCATGCCATGCGCGCAGTTCCGAAATCCCATCTTCGGCCTGCATCTGGAATGACTCTTCTACGGTCCCGATCACTTCCTTCCCCCCGATTGGCGCACCTCCCCATCCCATGGGGCCGTGCTTCCCATCACATTAACAATTGGACCCCCGTCAAGTCCACAGCCCCCCCCCCGTGATAGCCAACGCCCCAGCGCGTACATACATAGCAGCCTCCCCAGCGCTGGATCGCGGGCCGGCCCATCCAATTGCCTGATGAGCATTTCGGCCTGCGATGAACCGATCCATGTCGACAGCTGTGAACAAAGCTCACGTGAATTTGGGGGGGGTTCGGGCCCCCGATGCCCCCAGAGGATCAACTCCAGCCGCCAACCGAGATGCTGTTTGTCCACTCGCAACCGCACGGGCTCTGGCATGCGGCCGCTCATGGCGTGGCGCAGGATCGGCTTGCTCCAGCCGTCGCGCAGCCGCTGGCGGTCCGGAAAGTGCACGCATAACTCCAGCAGCCGGCGCTCGGTGAATGGGTGCAGGGGGGTGACGCCATGGCGCGCGGCCACTCGGTAATAGCGCTCGAGACCGACCACCGGGAACGTGTGCATCAGCGCCTCGGCAGCCTCCGGCTCCGGCGCTGGCAGGGGGGAAAGCGAGCGCAACGCGCGCAGGCGCTCCAGTCGTTCCTCCAGGCGGATACGCTCTGCGAACTCTGGTGCGATCAACGACTGCTCGACGTAGTGGCGCCGGCGATGCCGGGAGCGCATCGGCCACAAAAGGCGGCGTAGCCAAGCCGGCATTATCGCCGAACGGGCCGCTGGCAGAAGATGCTGCCAAGGCTGGCCACCATGGATGCGAGCAAGACCACGGGCATTCTCGCGGGCAGCTATCCAGTGACCGCTACGGATTTGTCGGCGCAATGCATCACCAGCGCTGAACAAGCCGTCGCCGTCGACGCCGTCTATTACTGAATCGACACCTGCCTCCGCTGCTGCCAGATACTGGGCATCCAGAAGCGACATGTTTGCATCGAAGGGCTCGTCAAACTCATCCAAAAAGGTCAGCAGCCTGGGAAAGCGATCACCGAGGTCAGCCAGATCGGTGACATAAGGCTCGAAGATCGGCATATCGAGGAGTTGGCAAACCGCTTCGGTTTCTTTGCAGCCGGGCAAGCCACTGTGGATAGCCGAAAAGGTAGGGAGTCTCGTTCGGCCCGCACGCTGGAGCTGTTCTCCGGCGATGATGGCCAGCGAGGTGGAGTCCAACCCACCGCTGAGCATGCTGCCTACGCGCTCCGGACCCGCCAGGCGTTGAGCCACGGCACGCTCCATGGCTGCGGTGAGCGCCTCAGCCCACTCGTCGTCACCCTTGGGAAGCGGGCCAATACAGCCCGGCTCCAACTGCCAGTATCGGCTCAGGTGGCATTTCTCTGGGGTGACCAGCAGGGTGTGCCGAGGTGGGAGGCGCTCGATCGCCAAGTGGAATGTGGATGTGAAGTCCACGCCCTCCAGGCCTTCGATCAGGAAATCTGCGATACGCGCCTCGTTGAGATCGTGTGGCACACGTGGATGCGCCAACACGGCTGGCGAACTACTGCCGAAGGCCAGCAGTTTACCCGGCAGATAGTGCACATACAGTGGGCGCCCGGCCATACGATCGCGGGCAAGGAATAGACAGGATTTTCGCGGATCGTAGATCGCAAAGGCGAAATCACCGTCGATTCTCTCGGCGCAGTTATCGCCCCAGCGCAGCCAAGCGAGCAGGATCAGGTCGACAGCGCTCATGGCCACGGATAGGGGGATTTCCAAGGCATGGCGCAGGGCGTCGGACTCATCCAAACGTGCATCGGCGACCGCTACGCAGCCCGTTTCCGGGTGGCGAGCGATGAGCTTGGGTATGAGCAGGCCCGACTGCGGCGACCACCAAGAAGCACCAAAGCCGAGTGACCCTTCGCTCCATTGCGTCAGATGCGGCTTGGCACAGTGCACGCCCGCATGCCGCATCGCGGTCAACGCGCCAGCGTCCGGAACACCGTCGAGTGCCCAGTAGCCAAAGATCGCCTTCATGCCTGCAAGGTTCCGATGTGCTGCTCAAGCAGACCGGTCAATCGGCCGTTTCCAGCATAGTCACGTGGATACAGCAACTTGAATGCAGGGATCCGGCGCAGCACCTCTGCGGCCTGCCCGAGCAGCGCGGCAGTATGCGAAGCCGATCTCATGTCTAGCCGGAAGCTGTGCTCGACGATCGCCATACAGGCCGCGGCGGACGACAGTGGGACGATAGCGTGTTCGACAGCAACCACAGTGGGGTCATTGAGTAGATAGATCGCGTGCACCGGTCGAGGGTGACTCATGCCGACTTGTGTCACGGGTACTCGCCGCTTGCGCGAGTATGCTGCCACGGAAGTAGTAGCCTGCCCCTCACCGAAAGTCTGGCCGATGCTGTCTCCGTAAAGGCGCAAACTGGGGTAGGTGGGCACGGCGGTAACATCCAAGTTCTCCGTACCCAACAGAGCGCAGTCGTCGGACAGAAGGCGATGGCCGGCATGGTGCAGCATGCCCGCCAAGGTGGACTTGCCCCAGCCGCTGCGGCCAAGAAACAGCGCGGTACGCGTACCTATCTCAACCGCACTGGCGTGAATGACCAGTTCACCACGATGGGCGAGCAATCGAGGCAACACCTGGTCCACGAGGAGGTGTTCAAAGGTGTCGAGAGACAGACCGGCCCTTGGCTCGGCAGTGATGCGGGTGGCACCGAGATCGATAAGAAAATCGCAAAGACCAGGAAAGCGCAACCTGTACGCTTCGGCACAGCGGGCCAGCGAAAGCACGCAGGCACTACCACCATCCTCATGCCAATGATGCAGCCATGTGTCCACATGGAGCGGGTTCTCACAAGGCGTGACGACCACAACTTCGATCACACCGCCTTCTGCTGCGCCTTCTTCTCCGGGCTGCAGAGCCTGCAAGGTGACGTCCGTTCGGACCAGGTGGGCGCCAAAGCGATAATGATGATAGGCCGGGATGGATTGCATATGTCGGGCATTCTAAGGCCTTGCTGCTGCGCGTAAGACTACGGGTCCTGATACTGTTTCCGGGCACGCCCCTGCTGACGCGGGCATTCGGAGCAGCTACGGTGCGGATGAGTCGGAGAGCTGTATGAGTGGGCAGCGCGGAGCGCTTGCAGCCGCATTGGCCGGATCTTTGCCTGCCTCGCGGACTTGTGTAGGGGATTCCCGGGCTCTGTTGGACTGCGCCTGGCACGAAGGAGTCCTTGGCCTGCTGGCGGCGCGGGTAGATGGGCAGCCTGAAGTACCCGAGCCCGTGCGTGCCGCTTGTGCCGACTGGATCCGCGCACAAACGGCGGTTTTGATGATGCGCCAAGTGCGATTGCGGCAGGTGCTTGTGGCGCTGGATGAGGCGCGGATACGACCGCTGGTGCTCAAGGGCGCAGCGCTGTCGCAGTGGCTGTATCCCTCCCCCCACCTGCGTGAAGCGTCCGATGTGGACCTGTTGTTTGCCAGTCGTATCGATGCAGAACGCGCCTCCGCAACCTTGGCGTCACTGGACTTCTTCACACCTTACCGGCCGGGTCGTTTCCAGCACGAGCTCTTGTGCCGTTCTGCTGATGGGAAGCTCGACCTGGACCTGCACTGGGCACTGAGCGACTGGCCGATGTTGGGCCAAATACCCGATTTCACTACTCTGCTCGAGGCTTCGATCCCGCTGCCCGGACTGGGTACGCATGCACGCGGCCTCGACGCCCCGCACGCCCTGCTCCACGCCTGCATCCACCGCGCCTCCAACCTTGCAGCCGGCCTCGGCGACCGCCTCAAGTGGCTGTACGACCTGCACCTGCTGGCGGCCGTGCTCGATCGCGATGGCCACTGGCCGCGGTTCGTGGCCGCCTGCCTACAGGCGCAGGCCTGCGGCATCGCCGACGAAGGCCTGGCCGCGAGCGCAGGCCTGTTCGGCACTGTGGTGCCTGGGCCGGTGAGGCAGGCACTTGCCGATGGCCGCAAGTCCGAACCGCTGGACGCCGGCAGGTTGTCCGACTGGCGCTACATCCAGCGACTCAACTTCCGCGCGTTGCCGGGCTGGGGGGCGAGGCTGGCCTGGCTCGGCGACCGCCTGCTGCCGCCGGCCGGACACCTGCGCGCGCTGTACGGCGAGGACCTTGGCTATCCGCGGCTGCTGTGGCGGCGCCTGCGCCGCGCCGGGTCACGCCTGGTCGGGCTGGGCTGAGGCGCGCGCGAAGGGTAGATAGCCGGCGTCGGAAGTCAGCAACGGCGCGCCCTCCAGTTCGACCCATGCATGCGCGCGGAACGGGCCGTCTGCGTGCGCGGGCACGCCCAGCTGCAGCACGGGCCGCAGGCCGCGCCGGCGCAACCAGCCGTAAAGCAGCAGCGCCCGACGCAGGCAGGCAGCCTCGCCCAGGCTGTGCAGGCCGGCGCTGGCGGCCAGCCGCGCCAGCGCGCGGGCGTCGGCCAGGTCGGCTTCGCTGGCCGGCTGCGGCGAGGGATGCATCGACAGGCGTTCGACCAGCCGCCGGGTGCGGGCGTAGCCCAGCACGGCCAGGCTGGCGTGCAACGGCCACAGGCCGGCGACGCAGCCGAGCAGGCGGCGCCTGTCGCGCCAGTCCATTTCGCGCCAGCGTGCGAGCCGGCGCCCCATCTCAGTCGATCCTGACCAGCCCCGCCGCGGACAGCTCGCGCACCAGCCCCAGCAGGTCTTCCTGGATGCGTTCGGGTTCGGCTTCGAATTCGGTGCACAGCACCGCATGCACCTGCGCCAGTGCGGCGCCATCGGCCATCAGTTCCCAGATGCGCGTGCCGACCGGGTCAAGGCCGAAATAGCGCTCGCTGGCCAGGTCCAGCAACACGACTTCGTCGCCCACTTCCTGCTTCAGCACTTCGTCGGACGGGTGCACGCTGTGGGCGAGCGTGACGGGTTGCGGCGTTGCGGTCATGCTAGGGACTTCGGACCCGGATCGGGCGACAGGGTAGGCGAGCGGGGCATGCGGGGTAAAGGGGAAGCGCGGGCGCAACTGCGGCGGTTGCTGCGCCCGCACCTGCCGGCGTTGGCGCTGGCTTTGGGGCTGATGTTCGTGCAGAGCGCCGCGGCGCTGGCCCAGCCCTGGGTCGCGGGCCAGCTGACCTCGCGGCTGGTGTTCGCCGAGGGCCTCACCGACCTGCTGTGGCTGCTGTTCGCGCTGGTCGCCGCGCAGGCGGCGCTCGGGTATGCGGTGTCGGTGCAGCTGCAGGCGGTGTCCGGCCGGCTGGTGGCCGACGCCGGCGCGCAGCTGTACGCGCACCTGCAGTCGCTGCCGCTGGCCTGGCACCAGGAGCGCCGCCGCGGCGACGTGCTGTCGCTGCTCACCGGCGACATCTACCGCCTGGGCGGCTACCTCACCGGTACCCTGGTGCCGCTGCTGCCGCTGCTGTTCACCCTGGTCGGTGCGCTGGTGATGATGCTGCGCCTGGCGCCGGCCATCGCAGTAGCAATTGCGGTGCTGATGCCGCTGCTGTTCATCGTGCTGAAGCTGGTCGGGCGGCAGCTGCGGCCGCTGGGTAATGCGGCGATGCAGGCCTGGGCCGAGCAGTCGGCGCTGGCCGAGCAGAACCTGGCGATGCTGCCGGTGATCAAGGGCTTCGACACCGGGCAGCTGGAAGCCGGGCGCTACGGCCGCAGCGCCCTGGACCTGCACCTGGTCACCCTGCGCCAGGCGCGGCTGGAAGGGGCGATTTCGCCAGTTGTGCGGGTACTCAGCGCCGGCGTGATCCTGCTGCTGCTGGGCGTGGCCGGGCGCCTGGTGGTGCGCGACGAGCTGACGGCCGGGCAGCTGGTCAGCCTGTTCCTGTACGGCCTGGTGCTGGTGGCGCCGGTCAGCCAGCTGTCGCAGCTGTACGGCCACACCCAGTCGGCGCGCGGCGCGCTGGACCGGCTGCTCGAGGCCATGGCCGCGATGCCCGAGCGCGACGACGGCACCCGCGTGCTGCAGGACCTGCGCGGCGAGGTGCGTTTCGAAGGCGTGCATTTCGCCTATCCGGGGCGGCCGCCGCTGTTCGAAGGGCTGGACCTGCACGTGCGCGCCGGCGAAACCCTGGCGCTGACCGGCCCCAACGGCGCCGGCAAGAGCACCCTGGCGCACCTGCTGCAGCGGCTGGTGGAGCCGCAGGCCGGCCGCATCCTGGTCGACGGCATCGACCTGCGCGAAGCGACCCTGTCTTCGCTGCGCGCGCAGGTCGGCGTGGTCGCGCAGCAGGTGCTGCTGTTCAACGCCACGGTGGCCGAGAACATCGCCTATGGCCGCGCCGATGCGGACGGCGAGGAGATCCGGCGCGCGGCGCACGCGGCGCGTGCCCACGACTTCATCATGGCCCTGCCGCAGGGCTACGACACGGTGATCGGCGACCAGGGCGTGAAGCTGTCCGGCGGGCAGAAGCAGCGCGTCTCGCTGGCGCGGGCGCTGCTGCGCGACCCGGCGGTACTGGTGCTGGACGAGGCCACGGCGATGTTCGATCCGGACGGGGAGCGCGAGTTCATCGATGAATGCCACGCGCTGCTGGCGCGGCGCACGGTGCTGCTGATCACCCATCGCCCGGCCAGCCTGGCGCTGGCCGACCGCATCGTGCGGCTGGACGGAGGGCGGCTGGAGGAAGTCGCGCGCGACGGATGAGCACAGACGATCCGACGCTGGCCGCGGGGGCAGGCCTGGCCGGGACGGTGCCGGCGGCTGCGGGCAAGGCGTCGCAACCGGCCTGGCTGACCTGGCTGGCGCGTGCTGCCCTGGTGCTGGCCTTGCTGGTGGTGGCGGTCGCCGTGCTGCTGCCGAACACGCAGCTGGCCGCGCTGCGCGTCGCCAGCCCGTGGCTGAGCCATGCGATCTCGCGGACCGAAATGCTGTGGCCGGCCGTGGACATGGTGCATGTGGTGATGTTCGCCGCCGTGGGCCTGCTGGCCGCGCTGGCCTTCCCCGCGGTGCGCTTCGGGCGGTTGCTGCTGGTGTTGTTCGTGCTGGCGGCGTCCACCGAGTTCGTGCAGATCTGGGTGCCGGGGCGGACGTCGAGCCTGTTCGAGGTGGTGCTGGACGTGGTCGCGGGGGCGGTGGGGCTGGGGGTGGTGTTTGCGGCCC
>NZ_PDWM01000070.1 GCF_010093225.1 Pseudoxanthomonas koreensis
CCTCGGCCTGCTTGAGCACCGCGATGATCTGGCTGTCGGTAAAGCGGGACTTCTTCATGGAACCTCCTCGGGAAAGCGTACGAGAAAATTCCACTTCTGGCTTCAGCTAACCGGTGGGGGGATTACCGCTGGATCGAGACTGCGAACTAGCTCGACCGGATTAGGCTTCGCGTCTTCTACTAATAGCTCCCCCTCGTCTGCTGCGTCCTTGAGGTAAAAGTATGTTTCGAGGAGTGTGCGTATGGTGGAATCACGCTCCATAGACTTATTTCTATGCTTGATGTCGAGGGCGACTGACCTTAGCGCATCAAGGAATGAGATCAGTTCGCCAAACATGGTTTTCTCCAAGAGTAGGATGGGACTGCGGCGAAGTTGGGACTAGGAAGCGTATACGTAGCACCCTTTCATCCCCCGACTCATCAGCGTCTTGTACGTATTCCGCACGATCAGCTCCAGCCGCTCGCGCGTGGCGTCGGGGTCATCCTTCATCAGCGTCTTCCAGCCGCGCACCGAGCGGTCCATCCGCGAGCGTGACTCGGGGAAGACCGTCGGCTTGCCATCGATCCATCGCAGGTCAGGCCCGATGATCACGCCGACGTAGTCCAGCTCCAGGCCCTGGCAGGTGTGGATGCAGCCGACCTGCTCGACCGAGTCGGGCGCGATGATCCAGAGGCTGCCGTCCTTGTCGAGGTTCCACTGCGCCTTGTAGTCGTGTTCGGAGATCTCGATGTCCCAAGCGTCCGGATTCTTCTTGCTCTTCCAGTCCCAGCAGTAGCCGGCGACGACGCGGGCCTTGTTGTTGAGTCTGTTCTTCTCGCGGATCAGGGCGTGCAGCTCGACCGGGGAATCGATGATCCGGAAGTCGAAGCTGTCGCGGTCGAAGTCGGTATTGGCGCTTTCGCGCAGGCCGAGGAAGTTGTCCAGCCAGGCGATGTAGCCGTCCGAGCCGGCGCAGCGGAACTGGGAGGCCAGCTCCAGCTGGGTGACTTCGGCGCCGGCCATGTGCGCCCAGCGCTCTAGCTCTTCGGTGCGGCCGATGTCGGACAGGGTCACGATCTGGTCGTCGTCGGCGAAGAACACCGTGCAGCGGGCGCTGCGGATCAGTTCCATGATCTGGTTCTGGCCGAGGTTGCCGTACAGGCCACTCTTCTCGTTGAGGCGGTGGGCCTCGTCCACCACCAGCGTGTCGAATACGTTGGGCTGGGATTCGTGGAAGCCGCCGGAGCCGGCGAACAGGTTGCCGATCTCCACCTGGCGCAGGTGCCCGGCCAGCTTCTCCTTGTAGACCGCGCGCGGCGCGGCGTTCTTGGAGACGTATTTGGTCAGCTGGCCGCGCTTGGTCAGCTCGACCAGCAGGTTCACCGCCACCACCGACTTGCCGGTGCCGGGGCCGCCCTTGACGATCACCACCTGTTTGCGCGCATCGCTGGCCTGCGCCGCCTTGGCCAGACAGGTCTCGTAGACCAGCTTCTGGTCGTCCACCAGCACGAACTCGCGGTTGCCCTTGAGCATCTTCGCCAGGCTGTCGGCCAGCATCTTCGAGGGGCGAATGCGGCCGTTCTCGATCTCGTAGAGCAGGGCGCCGTTGTCGCCCTTGCGCACATGCTGGCGGATGAAGGCGCGCAGCTTGTTGAGTTCGTCGGTGCCGTCGAGGAACACCGGTGCCTTGTCCAGGTACGCGGCGTAGTGCGGGTGGCGGATGACGCCGTCGTCCCGGTAGTTGTGCAGGTAGGCGCAGGGCGCCAGTCCGGTGCCTGATTCGTAGACGGCCTCGTTGAAGCCGTTGAGCAGGGCGGCGTAGGACCAGGCCTGGTAGCTGGGGTGGGTGCCTTCGACCTCGGCCCGGCCGCCGCGGTTGGCGATGATCACCCCGTCCTTGTCGCTGATGCGCGAGGTGGACCACTGCTTGAGTTCGACGATGACCACGTGCGGGGTGTCGTCCTCGGCCTTGCCCGAGAGGATGAAGTCGATCCGCTTGGCGGTCTGTGGGATGCCGAACTCCACGCCGACGCCGATGTCGTCCGGGATGCCGGTGTCGCGCAGCACCCTGGCCATGGCAACGAGAGAGTTGCGCCAGGCTTTGAACTCCGATTGCGAAGCGTAGCGCTGGGTCTTCTGCACGAAGGCTCGCTCGACCACATCCTCGATCTGGTCGTGGTCGCAGTCGTGCAGGAACTTAGATTTGGTCGCCTGGTAAACGATCACGCCAGCCTTCCCCCTTCGGCTCGCCGGTCTCAGAGTTCGGTGTACTTCCTGCTGCTGCCGCGCGCCTTGTCCGACGGGCACCTGTCGGCGTTGATCGCCTGCTTTTCCCGGGCCACTTGCAGCGGGTCGATGCCCAGCCGGTCGGACAGTTGCAGCAGGTACAGCGTTCCCTCCCCGGGAATGTGACGCCGTTCGAGTATAGGCGAGGAGGGCGGTGCCACACCGGATGTGGGGGCGTGCCGCACACGGACCCGTACTACGCCCGGGATCACTATCATGTGCTGCATTCCCCACACCCCGCGGTGCCCCATGGCCAAGGCCAACCCCCTCCAGGAACAGTTGCTCAAGGCCGGGCTGGTCAAGAAGTCCAAGGTAGCCGAGGTGGCGCGCGAGCAGGCCAAGGCGCGCGGCAGCAAGGGCGGCGCGGCCGGTCCGAGCGAGATCGAGCTGGAAGCGCAGCGGGCGCGGGCGGAAAAGGCCGAGCGCGACCGCGCGCTGGAGGCCGGACGCAAGGCGCAGGCCCAGCAGCGCGAGCTGCAGGCGCAGGCGCGGCAGATCGTCCGCGACCGCAAGCTGCCGCGCAGCGGCGAGGTGGAGTACCGCTTCACCGCCGCCGGCGCGATCCGCACCCTGCTGGTGGACGAGGGCCAGCGCCGCAAGCTGGCCTCCGGTGCGCTGGTGATCGTCGATGCCGGCGAGGGCTTCGCGCTGCTGCCGCGGGTGGCGGCCGACCAGGTACGCCAGCGCGATGCGTCGATGATCGTGCTCGACCATGGACAGGCCTCGACCGAACCGGTCGATCCGGATGACGAGGACGCGGCCTACTACGCGCAGTTCAAGGTGCCCGACGACCTGATGTGGTGAGCGGGATCGCCGCAGCGCCGCCGCCGGCGGGTGCATCGATCGCATAGCGGGTGCTGCGACCCCCTCCCGGCAGTCGCCGCAGGCAACCTTTTTCCAGCAGGTCGGCCAGGTGCCGGGTGGCCGTGGCCTTGGATACCTTCGCCACGGCCTGGTACTGGCTGGCGCTGATGCCGTGCTCGAAATCGCCATCGAGCAGCCGGTTGAGCACTTTCACCTGTTCGGCCGACAGGACCTGGCTGCGATGGGTCTGCCAGAAGCGCGTCCTGGCCAGCACGCCATCGATGCGATGCAGGGCCTGCACCAGGCTGTCGTGCAGGGTCTGCAGGAACCATTGCAGCCAGGCGGTGATATCCAGTCCGCCCTTCTGGCTGGATTCGAGGATGCGGTAGTAGCCGGCGCGGTCGGCCAGGATGCTGGCCGACATGGCGTGGAAGCGGATCACCTGCGGCTGGGCCTGGGCCAGGGCCAGGTCGGTGAGGGCGCGGGTCAGGCGGCCATTGCCGTCGTCGAAGGGATGCAGGGTGACGAACCGGAAGTGGGCGATGCCGGCGCGCAGCAGTGGGTCCAGCGCGGGGTCGTGGCGCGAGCGCTCGAACCAGGCGAGGAAGTCGTCGAGCTGGGCGTCCAGTCCCTCGCGGGGTGGTGCCTCGAAGTGGACGGTGGGGCGGTCGATGCGGCCGGAGACGACCTGCATCGGTTCGTCGCCGCGGAGCATGCCCACGCGGATGCGCTGCGGGAGCAGCTGGTCGCGCTCGGGGAACAGCCAGCGGTGCCATTGCAGCAGCCGCGGCAGGTCGAACGGAGCGTCGGCCTGGCCGATGGCATCGAGCGTCAGCTCGGCCAGGCCTTCGCTGCGCGGCGTGGGCCTGCGCGGTGCCGGTTCGGCCAGGCCCAGGTGGCGGGCCAGCGAAGAGCGGACCGAGGCGGCATCCAGGCGTTCGCCCTCGATGGCCGACGACGTGATGATGTTGGACAGCAGGGTGTCCAGCGCCTCTTCGACCTGCTGGTCGCCGGCAACCAGGCCGGCCAGGCCGAGCAGTTGGCCCTGTGCCTGCTGGCAGGCGCGCAGCAGCGGCGCAAGCGCATCGGCCTGCCAGACCAGCCGGGGCCAGTCGGGGTGCTGCCAGATCCAGCGGGGTGCGACCATTTCGCATGCCTGTCGGGAGTGAGCCGAATGCAGGGGCTATTCGGCTCGTTGAGTGAGCCGAATATAAGTCATATTCGGCTCATGCGCCAACGATGGAGGCATGACTTCCGCCGCTGTCTCTGCCCCCCGGCACGACGCCATGATCGGATGTCCGCTCCTTCCCGCCCGTCATCCCTGCGAGGATCTTCATGCGTCGTACCCTGGTGGCCGCCATCGCGCTGGCCCTGGCTGGCAGCAGCCTGTCCATATC
>NZ_PDWM01000071.1 GCF_010093225.1 Pseudoxanthomonas koreensis
GGGACGGATTGTAGCCGCTGCCGGCGCAGGGCCACGGAACGGCACTGCAACGGACTGTTGCCGGTCAGCCGCGGGCGGCGCGCCAGGCCTGCCACAGGCTGCGCAGCGGCTGGCGGCCGGGCTGCAGCAGCCCACCGGCGGCGAACCGCTCCAGGCGGTGGCGGGCGAAGGCGGACCCCATTCGCCGCGCCGCTGCCCCACCCGCCCGCGGTGGCCAGGCGGCGAGCAGTTCACCGGCCCACTCGCGCCGGGCGCGCTCGTCGCCGGCGGCGTCGCTCGCGGCCGGCCGGATCGATTGCGGCACGGCGGCCAGGCCGGCATCCGCCAGCCGCGTGGCCAGCACCTGCGCTGCCAGTGCCCGTGCCTGCGGCGGGCTGCCACCGAGCACGGCGGCTTCAACCGCGGCTGCGGCGGCGGCGTAACGGGCCAGCGTCGCCAGTGCTGCACTGCCGTCGAGCGGCCGCTCGCGGGCGTCGACCAGGTCCGGCAGCGCATCGGCCAGGTCCGTCCACGGTGCAGCCACCGGCTCGAGCACGCGCCCCAGCGGATGGCGCGAGCGGTGGCCGGCCCAGTCGCGCAGTTCCACGCCCCACCAGCCCAGCTTGGCGTCGGCCGGCAGCGGATCGCCGGCGATGTTGAGGATGTCGTCGAACTCCTGCAGCAGCGCGAACCAGGCCAGCGTGCGTGTACGTGCCTCCTCGGGCACGAATACTTCGGCCAGCGGCCATTCCGGCCAGCGGCTGCGCCATTTGTCGATGAAGCTGTCGAGGGCGGTGGGGGTGGTCATTGGAAGGCGGAGGGCGGAGCGATCAACGGCAGCGGGGCAAGCCCCGCTCTACGGAAGCTGGGGGAAGCCCGTTCCAGGGAAGCGGGGCGAGCCCCGTGCTACGGGCGCGGCCAGGCGGTAGGGTCGAGCAGCGCGTGCGGCAGCGTGGCCATGGCGTCGGCCTGCCAGGTTTCCGGATCCTCGCCATCCAGGCGGTAGCCCCAGGTGACCGCGATCGAACGCATGCCGGCGGCGCGGGCGGCGACCACGTCGCGTTCGTCGTCGCCGACGTAGACGCAGTCGCACGGCTCCACGCCCAGTTGCCTGGCGGCCTCCAGCAGCGGCAGCGGGTGCGGCTTCTTCTCCGGGTACGTGTCGCCGCCGACCAGCACCGCGCAGCGTTGCCGCCACTCCAGCCCGGCGACCACGTCGCGGGCCAGGTATTCGGCCTTGTTGGTGACGATGCCCCAGCGCGCGCCATCGTCCTCCAGCGCCCGCAGCATCTCGGCGACGCCGTCGAACAGCGCGCTGTGGCGCCCCAGTTCCTCGCGGTAGAGCTGCAGGAACTCGGGCACCAGCGCGTCGCGGCCGGCTTCGTCCAGTTCCGGGAACGTGACCGCGACCATCGCCCGCGCGCCCTTGGACACGTGCTGGCGCAGCATCGCCGCCTCGACCGGTGCACGCTCGCGCGCGGCGAGCATGCGGTTGCAGGTGGCGACCATGTCCGGGGCGCTGTCGAGCAGGGTACCGTCGAGGTCGAACAGTGCCACGCGCGGGAAACGCGGCGGCGTGGAACCTGTGGCCATGCTCACCCACCCGCCTTCGACGCGCAGGCCAGGTAGTTGACCTCCGTGCGCTTCGACAGGCTGGCGCGCTGGCGCAGCGGGTCGTAGAACAGTCCGCTGACGTCCTCCAGTTGCAGCCCGGCGTCGCGCAGCCAGCCGGTCAGTTCCGACGGGCGGATGAAGTCGGCGTAGCGGTGCGTGCCCTTGGGCAGCAGGCCGGCCACGTATTCGGCGCCGACGATCGCCAGCGCGAACGCGGCCGGAGTGCGGTTGAGCGTGGACAGGAACAGGCACCCGCCCGGGCGCAACAGCGTGGCGCAGGCGGCGACTATGGCAGCCGGGTCCGGCACGTGCTCGAGCATCTCCATGCAGGTGACCGCGTCGAAGCTGCCGGGGCGCTCGGCCGCCAGTGCCTCCACCGCCTTGACCTGGTAGTCGACCTGCACGCCCGACTCCAGCGTGTGCAGGCGCGCGACCTTGACCAGTTCCGGGGCCAGGTCGATGGCGGTGACCTGCGCGCCGGCCTTCGCCAGCGCTTCGCTGAGCAGGCCTCCGCCGCAGCCGACGTCGAGGACGTGCCTGCCGGCCAGGCCCGCCGGGGCCAGACGCTGGCCGACGTATTCCAGGCGCACCGGGTTGAGCACGTGCAGCGCGCGCTGCGGGCCTTCCGGGTCCCACCAGCGGTTGGCGAGCGCGGCGAACTTGTCCAGTTCGGCCTGGTGGTAGTTGTTGGATGCGGGCGCGGTGGCCATGGCTGTTTCTCCTGGGCCGTGCGGCGTCTAGTTCAGGTGGATCGTGGCGATCCGCCCGCGCCACTGCCGCGCATTGGCGATCAGCGCGGCGGTATCGATGTCGACCAGCTCGCGCTGGTCCAGCTTGCGGCGGCCGGCGATCCACACGTCGGTGACCTGCTGGCGGCCGGTCGCGTAGACCAGCTGCGAGAGCACGTGGTGCAGCGGCTGGGTTTCCAGCGCCGACAGGTCGATGCAGGCCAGGTCGGCCTCCTTGCCCGGCTCGATCGAGCCGATGCGCTCGCCGAAGCCCAGTGCGCGCGCGCCGCCCAGGGTCGCCGCGCGCAGCGCGGTGGCCGCGTCCAGCGCGGTGGCGTCGTTGGCCACGGCCTTGGCCAGCAGCGCGGCGGTACGCAGTTCGCCGAGCATGTCCAGGTCGTTGTTGCTGGCGCAGCCGTCGGTGCCGATGGCCAGGTTCACCCCTGCCCGCTGCAGCGCGCAAGCCGGGCAGAAGCCGGAGGCCAGCTTGAGGTTGGATTCGGCGCAGTGGGCCACGTGCACGCCGCGCTCGGCGCACAGGTGGATCTCCGCCTCGGTGAGCTGGGTCATGTGCACCGCGATCAGGCGCTCGCTGACCAGGCCCAGCCGGTCCAGCCGCGCCAGCGGTCGCTGGCCATACTCCTTCAGCGAGTCGGCGATCTCCTGCGCGGTCTCGTGGGTGTGCAGGTGCACCTGCAGGTCGAGCTGGTCGGACAGCATGCGCACGCGTTCGAAATTGGCGTCGCTGACCGTGTACGGCGCGTGCGGGGCGAAGGCGGTGGCCACCAGCGCGTCGTCGCGCCATGCGTCGTGCACTTCGCAGGCCTTGTCGAAGTACTCGTCGTCGCTGGCGGCCCAGGCGGTCGGGAAGTTGATCACCGGCAGGCCGACCAGGGCGCGGAAACCGTGGCGCCGGTAGACCGCCGCCTGCACGTCGGGGAAGAAGTAGTTCTCGTTGGCGCAGGTGGTGCCGCCGCGCAGCATCTCGGCAATCGCCAGGGCCACGCCGTCGGCGACGAAGTCAGGGCCGATCACCGCCGCTTCAGTCGGCCAGATGTGCTGCTGCAGCCAGGTCATCAGCGGCAGGTCGTCGGCGATCCCGCGCAGCAGGGTCATCGGGTTGTGGGTGTGGGCGTTGACCAGGCCGGGGATGAGCACGCCGTCGGGGCGCTGCACCACCTCGGCCGCGGCGTAGCGGGCGCGCGCCTGCGGGGTCGGCAGCACCGCGACGATCCGGCCGCCGGAAACGGCGACGGCGTGGTCTTCGAGGACCACGCCGTGCGGTTCGACCGGGACTACCCAACCGGCCTCGATGAGCAGGTCGCAGCTTTCGCGCAGGCCGGCTTCACTCATCGGCTTACTTCACCCGCGAGACGTACTCGCCCGAGCGGGTATCGACCTTGATCACCTCGTCCTGGGCGACGAACAGCGGCACGCGCACCACCGCGCCGGTCTCCAGGGTGGCCGGCTTGCCGCCGGTGCCGGCGGTATCGCCCTTCACGCCAGGATCGGTCTCCACGATCTTCAGCTCGACGAAGTTCGGCGGGGTGACCTGGATCGGGTTGCCGTTGAACAGGGTCACCACGCACTCCTCCTCGCCCTTGAGCCACTTGGCGGCGTCGCCGATGCCGGCCTTGTCGGCCTGGACCTGCTCGAAGGATTCCTGCTGCATGAAGTGCCAGTACTCGCCGTCGGTGTACAGGTACTGCATGTCGGTGTCGACCACGTCGGCCGCTTCCACCGAGTCGGTCGACTTCATGGTGATTTCCTGCACGCGGCCGGTGCGGATCTGGCGGTACTTCACCCGGGTGAAGGCCTGGCCCTTGCCCGGCTTGACGTACTCGGTGTCGGTGATGATCGAGGGCTCGTTGTTGACCAGGATCTTCATCCCGTTCTTGACGTCGTTCATGCCGTAAGAGGCCATGGGAACTCCTTGGGGTATGGCGGGGTCGCCGCGATGGGGGCGACGGCCGGCAGGTGGGCGGCGGGTACAATGGCGGCCCGCCGCATCGCGCCGGGCCCGCATTCCAGACCGCACATGATACCCGCAGCCCCCCTGCCCCTGCAGCCGGACCTGGCC
>NZ_PDWM01000072.1 GCF_010093225.1 Pseudoxanthomonas koreensis
AACGAGGAGCGACCCAAGAAGGCAATCGGCGGGCTCACCCCGGAAGCCTATGCCAAAACCCTGACCATCTCGGATACCCTAACCGCGGACTCCAAAGCCGACCGCTACTGAAAGCGGGGGGACGTCGCCGCCGTGGCGATCGCCTCGGCGTCGTTGCGGTCGTTCTTGGCGGTGCGGCTCTTGCGGAACGGGGCCACGAACTGGGCGGCCATCAGCTGCGGCTGCAGGCCGTGGTCCTGGCAACGTCGTGCCCAGTGGTGCGCACCGCTGCACGCCTCCATCGCCACAGCCGTACCGGCCGGCAGGTGCGGCAGCCACTGCCCGAACGCCGAACGGCCCAATTCGCGCCGCTCCTGCACGCGCCCGGCCGCGTCCACCGAGCACACCGCAAACACCTGTTTTGCCAGGTCTACACCGATGGTTATAGTGCGCATGGGAAGCTCCTCCTCCAGATATACCGATGGTGAGAACCATCATGGCCTTCGAGGCCGAGCGGTTGTCCGCAGGGATGGGGAGCTTCCTTTTTACTCATTCAAGCCGAACCCGCTTCGCAAGTCGGCTTAATTCAGCAACTGTCTTGAAGCATGCGGCTTAAGCCAGTGCCAAGGCCTCAAGACTGCTGGCGCAGACGGCTCCGGCAGCAAGTTCGCACTGATTAGGGGAAGCTATCCATGAGAGGCGAGAAGATCTACGAGTACAGTCTCGATGTAACGGGAGTGACCGATTACGGCATCACGCTAGAGGCTATTCTTTCGGGGCAAACGCCAGTCCCGCCGCAAGGGGTTCGCTTGGACGTAGCCTTCGAGGGGCGCGCGACAGGGCGATTGGCGGGGCGGGTGCATGGAGTCGACTTTACTCGGATGCGTGCAGATGGTCGGATAGATCTGGATATCCGCGCCGTCATAGAAACGGATGACGGCCACCGGATTGCCCTCTCCGCGGATGGGGTTGCCACGCCGCGGGCATCCGCGCCGGTCGCCGATCTTCTCGAGAATGTGGCGCTGACCACCGCCGCCTCCGGGTATGAGTGGGTCAATACGCGACAGGTTTGGGGCGTTGGCACCGTGGACTTCGCCGCTGGCAAGATTCATATCGAAGCCTACATGCAGTGATACCGCACCAGCAGGCTCGCTCCGAGGATCGAGGCCGCGTCCGGCCAGGCGCCTGGTGCCCGTCTGCCGAGTCGCGAAACGGTTCGGGCGATCCTATATGCTGCGCCGCTCACCCGGGAAACCCTGCCATGACTGCCACCGTCGTTCGACGCTCCGTTCTTTTGTCCGCCCTGTTCCTCGCGGCGCCCGTGGTCTGCGCCGAGCAGGCGCCGGCCGATGGCCCGAAGCCGCGCTTCAGCGCGCTCGACGTGAACGGCGATGGCGTGGTCAGCCGCTACGAATACGACGGCGATGCCGCCTTCGCGGCGATCGACGCCAATGGCGACAAGCGCATCTCCGCCGAAGAGCTGGCCACGTTCCTGGGCGATGCCAACCCGGCCGGTCCCACCGCGGCCGAGCGCATCGTGGTCGCCGACCTGGATGCCGATGGCGCGCTGGACCAGGACGAGGTCTACCGCGCCGTGGAAATGCGTTTCGAGGCGCTGGACCGCAATGGGGACGGCAACCTGGAGCATGAGGAGTTCGCCGCCGGCTTCGGCGTGCGCGCGCGCTAGCGCCGCAACCTCGACAACCACGCGCCCACCCACATCCGGCCGGGCTGGCGCGGGGCCGCCAGCGGCTCAGTGGCCCAGCTCGAACGCCGTGTCGAAGCCGCCGAAGATCATCCGCTTGCCGTCGAACGGCATCGGGTTGGCCGCCGGGTCCATGCGCGGGTCTTCCATCATCTTCTTGATGCCGGCGTCGCGGGTGGCCTTGTCCGGCCATTCGACCCAGGAGAACACCACCGTCTCGTCGTCGGTGGCCTGCACGGCACGGTAGAAGTCGGTGACCTGGCCACGCGGGACGTCGTCGCCCCAGCACTCCAGCACGCGGGTGGCGCCGAACTCCAGGAACATCGGGTCGAACTCGCGGGCGTGTGCGAGGAACTTCTCCCTGTTGGCGGTCGGGACGGCGAGCACGAATCCATCGACGTAGGGCATGGTGGGTCTCCTGGGAAGCGGGAATGGTTGCAGGCGATGTCGCCTGCATCGGCACGACGGGCCGGGGGCCGATGGATCGACATGGACGCACCGGCACCGGTGGCGCAAGCGTGCGCCGGCCCGCGTTCAGGACGCGGCAAGGCCGGGTGACGATCCGGTCCCCGCTGAGCGGCCGCGGCCGCGGCCGCGGCCGCGGCGGCGAGGCCAGTGCCCTGGGCGTGCAGCTGTACCTGTGGGCACGGCTGGTGTACGTGCCGCTGTACCTGTCCGGCGTTCCCTACGTGCGCTCGCTGGTCTGGGCCGTGGCCATGGCCGGCCTGGCGCTGGTGCTGTGGCCGCTGCTGCACTGAGGGGGCGCTTCGCGTTCATCGCCGGTTGGCGGGACGGGCGCTGCAGCGCCTAGACTGGACGCTGTTCCATTCCTGCGTGCCCGCTTCCGTGATGCCCATCCTGCGCGCCTGCCTGGCCCTGGCCTGCCTGTCCCTGCTGGCCGGCTGCGGCCGCGATGCCGTGCAAGAACCGGTGGCGCGGATCGAAACCCAGACCGTGGCCTCGCCGGAGGAGGGGGGCGCGGTCAGCCGCGCGCCGGTGGTCACGCCGGAGCAGCCTGCGCCCGTTGCACCGGTCGCACCTGCGGTGAAGGTGGCGGACTGGTCGCCGATCGAACTGGTGTCGGGCCAGGCCTGGATCGACTGCGGACTGGATTACCGCCAGGGCGACGGCGAGGTCGTGCCTTCGCCCTCGCGCGCCAACCTGCGCCACCTGCTGGAGCCGTGCCGCGCCGGGGACGTGCTGCGGCTGCGCTACCGCGGCAAGATCGCCAGCGACTTCACCGCGCTGGTGGAGCGGGTGACCCGGATCGCCGACAGCCTGGGCATCGGCAGCCGCGTGCTGGACCTGGATTCCACCGGCGGCCAGGTCGAGGACGCGATCCGCGCCGGCGACTTCATCGCCAACCACCGCTGGACGATCTGGGTGCGCGAGGACTCGCTGTGCCACAGCGCCTGCGTGTTCGTCCTGGCCGGGGGCGACAGCCGCCGCCTGGCCGGGCGCATCGGCATCCACCGCATCATCCGCCTCAGCTCCACCGCCACCAGTCGCACCGAGCTCAACACCGAGCTGCAGGCGGTGTACGCCACGGTCCGCGAGTACCTGGAACGCAACGGTGCCTCGCCGCTGCTGGCCGACGTGATGAAGACCGTGCCTAACCGCAGCCTGCGCCTGCTCACCGGCGAGGAACTGCGCATGTACGGGCTGGACGGCAACAACGCCGCGCAGGACGACCTGGACCGGGTGCGCCTGCTGGACAAGTGCGGCGACGACTTCATGCGCCGCCGCGATGCGTGGGTGCGCGCGTTCGAGGAACGCTGCCGCACGCAGGACGGGGTCTACGCGCTCAACGCCTGCGGCCTGCAGCTGCGGCGCGACTTCGGCTTCCCCGACGACGAATGCCCGGCGGAGAGTCCGCTGGCCGAGTTCAACGAATTGCCCGAGGCGTTGCCGGTGGAGGTGGCACCAGAGGTTCCGGTCGCGCCGCAGACCGGTGCGGCCCAGGCCGAAGTGGAGCAGGGCGCCCCCGCGCCCGCGCCGGCGGCTACGGCGGCGGAGCCGGGGGTGGAGGCGGCCGCGGGACACGGCGGGTGACCGGGCCGGTCGGCGCCCTTCTTCGCCGGGAGGGAGCAACCGGGCAAGCCCGCCCCACGTAGGGTCGGGCTTGCCCGGGTGCGCCCTCCCTGGGCCTTATACACAACTCCGAGGCCCCGGGACCCCTGAGTGAATCGTTGTACAGCTTTT
>NZ_PDWM01000073.1 GCF_010093225.1 Pseudoxanthomonas koreensis
CCGGCCTCGGCCTCACGCAGGAAGCCGATGATCTGCTCTTCGGAAAAGCGCTTCTTCACGTCCAATCTCCTCGCTTTGGGGAATTGGACTCCAGTTCGCCGTGCTACTCAAAACCGGGGGGACGTCGCCCGGGCGCCGCCGATAAAGGCGAGCCGAGCAGGCGCGCAAGCCCTCCTCGCGCATGAGCCGCTCCACCCGTCGGCGCCCCACCTGCTCGCCTTGCCGCTTGAGTTCGGCATGCACCCGGGGGCTGCCGTAGGTTTCCCGACTGGCAACATGAACCTGCCGGATCTTCTCGATCAGCGCCGCGTCCTCGATCGCACGGGAACTGGCAGGTCGTTGCACCCAAGCGTAGTAGCCGGCGGGACTGACCCCATAGAGGCGGCACATCGTCCTCACCGGGCAGGCTTCCTTGTGGTGCTCGATGAAGGCGAAGATTTCGCCTTTCGACCGGAAGTGAACGCGATCGCTTTTTTTAAAAGGTCATGCTCGACCTTCAGCTGCTCGTACTGCCGCTTGATCTGACGCAGCGCCTTCAGCTCGGCGGCCACAACCGGATCTACCTGCGCACCCTTGGTCACGATGATCCCCTCCCGGGCCAGTCTTCGCCAACGAGACAGCATGTAGGGGTGGATGTAAAGCGACTGCGCGACGTCGCTGACCAGGACACCTCGCTGCTCGCTCAGGCGAACGGCGACAGCCTTGAATTCGTCGCTGTAACGGCGGGTGGTTCTTGGACCTGGCTTTGGCATTAGGAACACTCCTGAGGGTTAGGTCAGGGTGTCCACTGAACCGAAGGAACTACCGGTTCGGCTTGAATGAATTGTTAGGGGGCAGACCAGCCTCTCGAAGAAGACTGAGTAGCTCCGCGATTAGTTCGCCGGCCTCTTGGGCGGTGCTTACGCGATAACCACTACGGCTTACCGCGCTAGCCACAGCTAAGTCCCCTCTAGCCGCCGCAGACAGTCCTTCTTGAAGGATAGCTATGAACTCAGCACCCAAGTCTGGATAGCTCTGGGCAAGAGAAGCCATGGTCTGCGCCGCGTCTTCGAGTGTGCCCTGTGCAATGTGCGCGCCAAAGATGTTCTCCAACGACTCCGACATAGTTGCACTGCCCCCTAACGCCTGAATTAAGCCGACCGGCGAAGCCGGTTCGGCTTGAATGAATTGTTAGGCCTCTGGAACGGGAGTGTGCACAGTTCCTGGCCTTTCCTTTCCGGTCATCCCGCAATCCGACACTGCCCAAGGGGAACCCGCAAGGTGTGCCGGATTGAACTCCCAGCCGAATGTTGAATAGTAGGTTCGCCTGAAAATGCTTAGAAAATCTTGGAACGACTTGCTTTCGGCTCCGTTGATCAAGGACATCTGGTCTAGCACGTCTAACACGACACCATCTACGCATGCCCGCTCCTGAGGTGTGTCAGAAGGGCAGTGCTGCGCCAACTCGCGCCTAGCGCCGCCCCGAGCGCTACCGTTTGCGATGGCTAGGAACCGGAGCGTGCTGATGTATCGCTGAACTAGCGGGTGTGTGTTGCTAGGAGTCTCCATAGAATCCAATACAGCTCTGGCTGTATCAAAGTCATCGACATTGTTGTTACGAGAGCCGCGCAAGATCAGGTACATCGCAAGGTTGTTGCCCACAATGTAATTACGTTCGCTTCCAGCGTCACGAATTGCCGCAATCGCCTGATCTGGCCCAACGTTGTTGTACAAATACTCAGCCTTACAGGACTGTTCGACCGCTTGGTCATTGGCTGAGCATGCGGCCAGCACGGGTAAGAGAAGGAGCAAGCGCGAAAAGTGCATAGAAGAGGCCTAACGCTTGAGTTAAGCCGCGTTGCGAAGCAACGTCGGCTTGAACGAACTGTTAGGCCGCAAATGGGAATCGGTCAAGGCTTCGTAGGCATCGCATCGGAACTAGGCCACCGGAAGGAAGAGGGCCCCACGTCGCCGTGCCGCGCGCAGCAGCAGCACGACCGCGACCGATGTTGATACGATCACCAGGAACGAACTCTCCGGACCGAACATCCCGCCGGTCAACCAGTCGGGTCCGGCAAAGTGGCTTTCGAACGGAGCGATGGCGCGCCAGTCCTCATTGCCGGAGAGCGGCACACCGCTGAGCAGAATAGTGAAGTTCCAGGCGGCATGATTGGCGGCCGCCGCCCACAGGTTACGCGTCAGGATGAACACCGCGCCCCAGAGCAGGCCCGCCAAAGTTACTGATACCAGCATTGTCACCACATCGCCAACTCCACCTCGTTCGACGTTTCCCAAGTGCCACATGGCGAACAGCACCGCTTGCATCGCCAATGCCGGCCAGGTTCCCCATGATCGCTCCAGCACCCGAAACAGTACACAGCGGAAGACCAGCTCCTCCAGAGTGGCCGCGATGACGATGAGGACCGCCGCATCCATCAGTGCTGGCGAGGCACCGCGAAAGAGCACCATTTGGTAGGCGCCGAGTGCGAACAGCAGCGCGATCGGCACTGCAATCAAGGCGGCGCCACCGGCGCCGCCCAGCAACAGAGGCACCGGTTTTACTCGCAGTTCTGTTACGTCGCGATTCTCATGCCAGTGCACGTACGACCAGTAGCCGGCTACTGCGGCCAAGAAGATGCAGGCACGCCTGATCGCGCTGAGCAAATCGGCCCCGGGGTGGAAAACCGAATCGATCAGTGGCACCAGACCCTTGCCAACGACCAGTACCGAGCCCATGACCGCCACCCAGCCCAGCAATAGCGAGCCCAGCATCCGGGCGCTGGCGCGCAGACGCCGCCATGCGATACCTCCAGGTTTCGTAGCAGGGGCATGGCCCGTCAGAGCACGTTTCGAGAGCATGGCAAAGTCCAGTGCGGGGTAGATGCAGCCTGCAGCTTGAGCTGACAACTCATCAACCACTTTGCGACGAAGCGGCTGGAACGGTAGATCAAACAGAGAATGTGGCGACAAACATCCGTCACGCGGCCTAACACCAGAATTAAGCCGCGCCGCGAAGCGGCGTCGGCTTGAATGATGGGATGGACTCCTCCCGCGTCGCCACACGGCTTCGATGAGCCAGACCGATACTGGATCGGGACACGGGATCGCGAGAGGAGTCCACGCCATGCATGCTATTACCGTCGCTATC
>NZ_PDWM01000074.1 GCF_010093225.1 Pseudoxanthomonas koreensis
AGTGCGCATGGGAAGCTCCTCCTCCAGATATACCGATGGTGAGAACCATCATGGCCTTCGAGGCCGAGCGGTTGTCCGCAGGGATGGGGAGCTTCCTTTTTACTCATTCAAGCCGAACCCGCTTCGCGGGTCGGCTTAATTCAGGCGTTAGGCCCCTAGGAGACATTCTCGCTATGCGCTTTTCAATCGTACTGCTCTCGCTCCTGGCAACTGCAAGCTTCCCTTCTATTGCGGCGGAGAGCATTTCGCCGCAAGAGTCTGAAAAGATCTCAGACAGAGCAGCTAGGTATACCGCAGCGTTGGAGGCAGATCCGCTCGGCAAAGACGCCGTTGCGATGCGGCAATGGTTACTGCAATGGCTCACTGACACCCCGGATTACACGGTTACCGTCTGTGACATTCTTGGCCCCATCCCTAATCAGCCGGTCCCATACGGCCCCGAATTATTGGTACAACAAATGTTCGGGAATGTGGCTTACCAAATCTCCAATCCCGGCATAACAGATGTGCTCGCCTTGCAACTAGCCGGTGTCGAGAGCGCTCTCCAGGCCTACTCCGCAATCATTTCGACTGACCCAAGCGCTCACATCGCCTACTTTGACACTTTGCTCGCCGAGCAGCGGAATGGTTCGCTCAAGACGTACATGGAGCCAGTTGTCGCCAAAGGCTGTGCCGAGGGCGGCGGGGCCTAACAATGCGTTCAAGCCGAAATTGCATCGCTACGCCAGCCACATGGCAGAAAAAGCTTGCCATGTGCCCGGCTACGCGCTGCAATTCGGCTTAACTTAGGCGTTAGGCCGCGTGAGAGTTTCCTCACCGTTTAAGAGCAATGGAGGTTTCAATGGCAATTACCATTCGCCCCCTCACTCCCGCCGACCGCGAAGGATGGGCGGCGCTTTATTCAGGCTATGCCGATTTCTACAAAGTGGTCCAAACGCCAGAGATGCGCGCGACCATCTGGTCATGGCTGAACGACAGCTCGCACGAGCTAGAAGGTTTTGTTGCAACGAACGAGGCGGGTGAGCTCATCGGCTTGGCGCACTATCGTCCTTTCTCCCGCCCGCTTTCGGCTACGGTGGGCGGATTTCTAGACGATCTGTTCGTTAGCTCCGCTGCGCGCGGACAGGAAGTAAGCAAAAAGTTGATCGCCGCCGTCGCCCAAGTGGGGCGCGAGAGGAAGTGGTCAGTCATCCGCTGGTTGACGGCCGAGGACAACTACCGCGCCAGGAGTTCTTACGACAAGATTGCTACCCGAACGAACTTCCTGACGTACGACCTCAAGCTTGAAGCCGCGGCCTAACAATTCCGTAAGGAACTCCCCGTCAACTCCATGCACGAGCCGCTCTTGCCTGTAGCTTTCGGGCGATAGCTGCCTTCTTGCTTGTTCCGCGTGTTGCGTACTGCGTGTCAGCGTAAGCAGCCCAACGTTGTCAGACTGCATTTCCGTAATCGGTCTTGTTGGACGCTTCGTCGCTCGTCCGGACCAGGGTAAAAACCGCACCTGGAGGCCTCATTCATTCATCGGCTTGGCCAATGCGGTGGGGATCGGCCACCGCACCTGATGGTGCCGAACAGTTAGCCAGGCTCTCTCCAGGTCGGTCTGACCCGTTGTTACCTTGCTCGCGCTGACGTTGAAGATGTGTCGATCATTCGGATGTGCGTCGTCGACTCGCTGGCCGCTGCACCATCGGATGCTTCAGCCACGCCTCGGCGTCGTAGTGCTCGCCACGCGCCAGCATCGCCCACAGCTGGCGCGCGTGTTTGAACGTCTGTGCCGAGCCGATGGTGGCCACCACCGCGTCGGCAGTGATTGGGCCGATGCCGATGATCGCGCGCAATCGCATGCAGGCTTCATCAGCGTTGGCGTGCGCATGGATCCGGCGGTCGGCGTCGGCGATCCGCGCCTGCAGTTGCTGCCACTGCGCATCGACCTGGCGCAACAGTTCCACAAGCGAGCACGGCAACCGCAATGCATCGACGTCGGCCAAGGTGCGGCGCAGGGCCGCATCGCTCTGCGGCACCACCACGCCGAACTCGGCCAGCAGGCCGCGCAGCCGGTTGCCGGTGGCCAGCGCCTCGGCCTTGTAGCCCTCGCGCACCCGATGCCATGACAGCCGCACCTGCTGGTCTATCGTCTTGACCGGCACGAAGCGCATGTTGCCTTGGCGCGCCGCCGACGTCCCCCCGGTTTTGAGTAGCACGGCGAACTGGAGTCCAATTCCCCAAAGCGAGGAGATTGGACGTGAAGAAGCGCTTTTCCGAAGAGCAGATCATCGGCTTCCTGCGTGAGGCCGAGGCCGG
>NZ_PDWM01000075.1 GCF_010093225.1 Pseudoxanthomonas koreensis
TGTAGGACGACACCCTAACTTTCCGCTAAGGCGACACCCAGATTTACGCACCTCCGGGTCGACCCCGTAGCCTCGGCCGCTGTCGTCTTCGACGGGAGCGGGCGTGGCGATCACCGATCTGGAGATCCGCATGACGATCAAGACCTTGGCCGCCAAGGGCGTACCCAAGCGGGCCATCGCCCGCCAACTCAACCTCAGCGAAGGCACCGTCCGGTACCACCTGGGCCGCTTGGCCACCGCGGCGCACGATGGCCGCGCCGACCAGCCACGGCGGGCCGGTGTCGCCGCCGACGCCATCGCGCACTGGATGGCCCACCACGATCGCGCCAACCTGGCTGCCCTGCATGCCTGGCTGGCCGCCGACCACGGCTACATGGGCAGCCTGCGATCGGTGCAGCGTTACGTCGCCGACCACTACCCACCGCCACCGCTGCGCGCCCGCCGCCGTGTTGAGACGCCCCCCGGTGCGCAGGCGCAGGTCGATTGGGCGCAGTTCCCGCGCATGGTCGTCGCCGGCGAGCAGGTCACCCTGCACGCCTTCCACCTGGTGCTGTCTCACTCGCGCTTCGGCGCGGTGGTGTGGATGCCGGCCGAAGACAGCCTGTGCTGGCTGGCCGCGCACAACGCGGCGTTCGAGCGGGTCGGCGGCATTCCCGCCGTACTGCGTGTGGACAACACGAAGACGGCCGTGGTGCGCGGCGCCGGTGCCTGGGGCCAGCTCAACGACAGCTACCGCCGCTACGCCACGACCGTGCGCTTCCACGTCGATCCGTGCACGCCCTACAGCCCGGAGCACAAGGGCAAGGTCGAACGTGCCGTGCGTACCCATCGCGGCATCGACCTGGCGCGCCAAGCCTGGGACAACGTGCAGGAACTGCAGGCCGCGACCGACGATGCCGTGCGCGACAGCGCCCGGCGCCGGCGCTGCCCTGCCACTGGCGGCAGCGTGTTCGATGCCTGGCAGGACGAACGCAGGGTGCTGGCGCCGCTACCGATCCTGCCGGCCCCATTCGACGACGTTGCCACCCGCCGCGTCGGCCGCGACGGGCTGGTCGCGTTCGAAGGCCGGCAGTACTCGGTCCCGTTCGCGTTCCTGGGTCGTCAGGTGGAAGTGCGCGGTGGCGCCGGCACCGTGCAGGTGCTGGCCGACCAGCAGGTCATCGCCCAGCATCCGCGCCACACCGAGCGCCGCTTGCTGATCGATCCGGACCACTACGAGGGACCCGGGACCGCCACGGTGCATGCACCCACGCCCTTGGGCCGGATGGGCCGGCGTCTGCAGGAGCTGGCGTCGATGCCGGTGCAGCAACGGCCACTGGACCTCTACGCCGCCCTGGCGGAGGTGGCCCGATGAGCCGCCGCAAACTCGACGTCGACCGCACCCGCGAGCGCCTGCTCGGCCTGGGACTGGCCCATGCCGCCGACCAGCTCGAGCCGCTGCTCAGCGAAGGCGTCAAGGAAGGCCACGCCCCGCACGCCGTACTCGACGCCCTGCTCGATGCCGAGCACCAGGCCCGGGAGAGCCGTCGCGTGCGCACCGCATTGCGCCTGTCGACCCTGCCCACCGGCCATACGCTGGCCGACTTCGACTTCGCCTTCCAGCCGGCGATCGAGCGCTCACGCATCGACACCCTGGCCACCTGCGCCTTCATCCGCGCCACCGAGACGGTGCTGATCCAGGGCCCACCCGGCGTCGGCAAGACCCACTTGGCCATCGGCCTGGGCGTGAAGGCGGTCGAACTCGGGTTCTCGGCGCAGTTCTACCGCTTCGATGAGCTCAAGCTGCAGCTCAAGGCCGACGCCCACCTGCCGCCGGCCAGGCTGCGCCGGCGCAAGTACCTGTCGACCGCGCTGCTGATCATCGACGAACTGGGCTTCGAGCCAATGACCCGTGACGAGGCCAGCCTGTTCTTCCGTCTGGTGACCTACCGTTACGGCCGCGGCGCGATCCTGATCACGACCAACAAGTCGGTCCGCGACTGGACCGAACTGCTGGCCGGTGACGAAGCCTTGGCTGCGGCCATCCTGGACCGCCTGCTGCACAAGGCACACGTGCTCAACATCAAGGGGAGGAGCTACCGACTCAGAGACCTCGAAGCGACGCTCGGCGCCGCCCGCAACTGACCCTCAACCCGACCCGGGGTGCGTAAATCCGGGTGTCGCCTTAATGCGTGAAACTGGGTGTCGTTTGACA
>NZ_PDWM01000076.1 GCF_010093225.1 Pseudoxanthomonas koreensis
AACGAGGAGCGACCCAAGAAGGCAATCGGCGGGCTCACCCCGGAAGCCTATGCCAAAACCCTGACCATCTCGGATACCCTAACCGCGGACTCCAAAGCCGACCGCTACTGAAAGCGGGGGGACGTCGCGGGCTTGGCGCGATTCCTGGACAGCGTTCCCAGCCGTGCCCACGACGCGCCCTGCAGCCAACCCAACCAAGTCTGGGTTGGCGACGTGACTTATCTGAAGGTGAAGGGCCAATGGCGTTACCTGGCCACGGTCATGGATCGATGGTCCCGGCGGTTGCTGGGCTGGTCGCTGGGGCTTGAGCGAACGGCGGCGCTTACCCGTCGTGCGCTGGCGTCGGCCCTGCGGACACGCGCTCCGGGCTGCGATACGCTGTTCCACAGTGATCGGGGGATCGAGTTCATGGCCGGCGATTTCAGGCGCCGCCTGGGGAGCGTCGGGCTGGTGCAGTCGGTCAACCGACCGAGGCGGATGACCGACAACGCGCACATGGAGTCATGGAACAAGACGATGAAATCGGACATGTACCATCGCGCGACCTTCGACAGTGATCGTTCGCTGCGCACAGCGATCAGCGACTACATCCATTTCTACAATCACCAGCGGCTGCATTCGGCGCTGGGGTATCGTTCGCCGATCGAGTTCGAGCAGTGTTGCTAGAAGATGGGCGTCCACTTTTTCGTAGGAACTGCCACCCGCTTCGCGGGTCGGCTTAACTCGGGCGTTAGGCCTGTGGTGTTCGGTCGTAGGGGATGCGGCGTCGGACTTCGGTAGGGGGATCGCAATGGACAGTTGGCGTGCGGCATCGGGTCGGCCAGGTCACCGGGCAGGCGTTCGGTCGGGCAGGGCCTCGGACGTACAGGTGGCAGGTGTGTCTGCCGCGTCGTCCGCGGGTCTGCTACACCGTCGGCCTAACCACTCGTTCAAGCGGAAGCCGCTTCGCGGCTCCGCTTAACTCCGGCGTTAGGCATCACAGGGGGAAGTATGGAGTGGCATGAGGGAATTAAAGCTATAAAACCGTATCTTGTTCATATCTCCACCCCACGTGGATCTGGAACAGGCTGGCTCGTCTCGACTAGTAAAACAACAAACTTGTGTGCTATCGCAACGGCTGCGCACGTCGTTGATTACGCCCATTACTGGGAGACTCCAATTCGGATATTCCACCCAGACTCTGGGAAGTCAGTTCTCTTTCGGTCGTCTGATCGAGCTATTCATCTCGACAATTCGATTGACTCAGCTGCAATCATCCTAGACCGCGGCGAGCTTCCACTTCCCGCTGAGCCATTGCCACTCATCGACCATGAGCACTACATCAAGGCAGGCGTTGAGATAGGCTGGCTAGGCTTCCCGGCAGTGCATTCTTCGCACGCATGCTTCTTCTCCGGCAGAATCAGCTACTACAACGAAGCTCAAAAGCAGTATCTCGTTGATGGAGTGGCAATAAATGGGGTAAGTGGCGGCCCAACTTTCCGCTGCCTTGATGACACGCCAGAATTGATCGGCATTGTGTCTGCGTACATACCAAACCGATCCACAGGCGAACCTCTCCCAGGCGTTGCGGTAATTCAAGATGTGACGCAGTATTACGACATTACTGAAAGATTCAAATCGCTCGACGAGGCCCGGGTGAATCAAACGCCAGCCGAGGAAACAGAAGAGGCAGATCGGGCTGCTGCTGCCCCCGAGCCAGGTGCTGGTGATGCCTAACAATTCCTGTATGGACTCCTCCGTCAAGCAGCTGTTGTCGAAGTGATCTGACCGGGGAAGCGGAACGGTTGCAGTCGTGTATTCGGCCTTAGGGTGAGCCGTTGATGTGCTCGGGCCATCA
>NZ_PDWM01000077.1 GCF_010093225.1 Pseudoxanthomonas koreensis
TCGGCTTGAATGATGGGATGGACTCCTCCCGCGTCGCCACACGGCTTCGATGAGCCAGACCGATACTGGATCGGGACACGGGATCGCGAGAGGAGTCCACGCCATGCATGCTATTACCGTCGCTATCGACTTGGCAAAAGACGTCTTCGAGCTGGCCTTCGCCGATGAACGGGGCCAGGTCGTGGAGCGCAAACGGCTGTCACGCCGGACCTTCGCCCGGGCGCTGGAACAACGCCCACCCCTACGGGTGCTGATGGAGGCTTGCGGCAGCGCGCATTACTGGGCCCGGCGATTCCAGGGCCAAGGTCATGCGGTGCGCCTGCTTCCGGCCCGCGACGTACGCCCTTATGTGCGAGGCAACAAGACCGATCGCAACGATGTGGCCGGGATACTGGAAGCCGACCGCTGCGGCGATATCGCCGGCGTGCCGGTAAAGACACCCGAGCAACAGGGCATCCAGGCCCTGCACCGGTTGCGCGAACATCTCAAGGCCGAGCGCACCGCTACGATCAACCTGCTGCGCGGCGTGCTCCGCGAGTTCGGGCTGACCATCCCCGCCGGCGCCCTGAAAGTGCCAGCAGCCGTACGTGATGCACTCGAGGATGGCGACAACGAGTTACCCATGTCCCTGCGCTACAGCCTGGACGAACAGCTGCAGCGGTTGGCGCAAATGCAGGGAAACATGGCGGCCATCGAGCAGCGCCTGGACGAATTCGCCACCCGCGACGCGGCCGTGCAGCGCTATCGCCGCGTGCCGGGCGTGGGCCTGCTGACAGCCACGGCATTGCGGGCTAGTGCAGGCGACCTGTCGCGGTTCCGCAATGGCCGCCAGTTCGCCGCCTGGCTGGGGCTGACCCCGCGCGAGCATTCCTCGGGACAACAACGCCGCCTGGGCGGCATGACCAAACGCGGCGACGTGCACCTGCGCACGCTACTGGTTCACGGCGCCCGCGCCGTGCTGCAGGCCGCACGCCTGAAGCAACGACGAGGGCAAGCGCTCGATCCATTGCAAGCCTGGGCGCTCAAGGTGCAGGACACCCGCGGCCACAACAAGGCCGCCTGCGCGTTGGCCAACAAACTGGCGCGACGGCTGTGGGCGATGGAACACCACGGCCGGGCCTTCGATCCGCAACACGTGAGCCAGCGGCCCATTGCACGCTGATCTTCAACCGCTCTACCGCTTCAACATTTCAACACCAGCAATTGCCGAATACGATCTCGATCATGGTGAAGGGTTCGGTCCCGGTGCGGACAAAGCCGATAACAATTCAGGCCGCAAAGCCGCTTGAACGATAGGCACCCGCGCCGCGGATTCCATGATGGCCCGAGCACATCAACGGCTCACCCTAAGGCCGAATACACGACTGCAACCGTTCCGCTTCCCCGGTCAGATCACTTCGACAACAGCTGCTTGACGGAGGAGTCCATACAGGAATTGTTAGGC
>NZ_PDWM01000078.1 GCF_010093225.1 Pseudoxanthomonas koreensis
CCTCGGCCTGCTTGAGCACCGCGATGATCTGGCTGTCGGTAAAGCGGGACTTCTTCATGGAACCTCCTCGGGAAAGCGTACGAGAAAATTCCACTTCTGGCTTCAGCTAACCGGTGGGGGGATTACCCCCCAAGCCACACATGGGAGCCATGATAGGGCAGGGTGGACCTGCCGTGCTCGCCATCTGAAATTCTTCCACCAAATTCAAGCGGCGGATGGCGTTATCTGCGGGCGCACCAGCACGGTACCCATGCAATCGGGCAAGCAACTCGTTCACGGCCATACTCGCAGCCTGCATGTTGATGGAGATCACAGCGGGTCGGTCCTCTTCCACGCCTTCGATGTAACCAATCCTTACCCGCTCGGCGTATAGCGCGGGATTGGTGCGACGCAACGATTCGGCCTCTACAACCGACATCCTGTAGCCTTTTCGCGCAAACAGACTGTCACCGCCGGGACGCAGGTACTGCACTGCCAATCCGGCATACCGAATACCGTCATCTTCATCAGCGCTGAGGTCCACTCCGACGTCGATGTAAGGCATCACATAGTGGTGGCACATTCTGTCTAGGTGCATCCTGGCTTCTGCGCTATCGGTACAGCCAAATATTATGTCTGCGGTTGCCGCAATGCCCCACGCATCGGCCAACGTTCCTTGGATGGGAATGATCCTGGGCGCAAGTTCCCCCAGATTGTGGCGGATGGTTTGCGCAAGTGCTTCGACCTTCGGCGTCCCAGCTCTCGCGTCGGCCCACGTCGAGTTGACGATGCGATTCAAGTTCCTCTCTTCGATAACGTCCGGATCTATCAAGATCAGTTCGCCAACCCCCAGTCGCGAGAGCAACTCGACCACTACGCTTCCAGTGCCCGAGCAACCTACCACCACCGCTCGAAGAGATCTCAGCAGTGCCGTCGTACCGCGACCCAGAGCTTGGCGGTGACTCGCGGTGTGTGCTGGCGCTTGGCTGCTCTCCTGATGCGGGAACCGTTGCACGCGATGTCCAATTACGAAGGATCCGTCCAGCGAGACATACCGACCAGCCTGGTAGGTGCGAGCGATAAGTTCGCCATCCGGCATCATGATGGCACTGGCGTGCGGCAGCCCGTCCTCGTAGATCTTGGCTAGATCATCATGTAGCACCCGATCGCTTTCATCATCAACTCGCGAGAATGCGCGCGCACCCTCAGGATGGCTATGGAGGTGAACGATGGCGGGAGCTTCCAGTTCCTGTGCCGCCGACGTCCCCCCGGTTTTGAGTAGCACGGCGAACTGGAGTCCAATTCCCCAAAGCGAGGAGATTGGACGTGAAGAAGCGCTTTTCCGAAGAGCAGATCATCGGCTTCCTGCGTGAGGCCGAGGCCGG
>NZ_PDWM01000079.1 GCF_010093225.1 Pseudoxanthomonas koreensis
GGGAACCTCGAACAACCCCGTTTTGCACTTCGCGGGGCGTTCCAGGCACGTGGGGTCACTGCGTGCGGGCAGTGCGAAGGGAAGTTGGAGGTCATCCACGCCCCCAGCGTGGTCCCGCCAAGGGCTTTTTACGCCTCCGGCGGCGCAGCCGCCGGGCGCTGCGGCCTCAGGCCGGCACGATCCGGCGCTGCTGCAGCCGCGCCAGGTGCATCAGGTTGTGCGCGATCACCTTCAGCCCGATCACCGTCCTGGCCCGCGCCAGGCCGATCGTGCGCAGGCACTTGCCTCCCATCTGCGCCAGCCGCGCAAAGGGGTGTTCGCCATAAGCCCGCTGGCGGGCGATCCGGCGGTTGCGCCGCTGCTGCACCGCGCTGAGCGGCCGACCCGCCTCACCCTTGCGCTGGATCCGGTCCCGATACCCCGCCGCCCGCAGCGCCTGCTCGCGCGCCGCCTTGGCATAGCCCCGGTCGGCGTATACATCCCGACACGTGTTGCTCCCGTCCAGGATCTGCTCGAACACCGTGGTGTCATTGGCCGAAGCCGTGGTCACCTCCATGCAGCGGATGAAGCCCCAGCGCCGGTCCGTGTTGGCATGCAGCTTGTAGCCGAAGTACGACTTGCCGTGCTTGCGCGTCCAGCGCGCATCCACGTCCTTCTGCGCACGCTTGGCATCGCTCCAGTCCTGCGGCACATCGTCCTGCTTGATCGCCTCGTTGTCCGCCTTCGGGTTGCGCTGCACCGGCACGGTCACGATGCTCGCATCGATGATCTGGCCGCCGCGTGCGATGAAGCCCGAGGCCGACAGCTGCCGGCCCACCGCTTCGCTGATATCCCCGATCAGGTCCTGCTTCTTCAGGCGCTCCCGCCACACCCATAGCGTCTTGGCGTCCGGCACCCGGCCGCTGTGCTCCAGGCCCGCGAACCGCTGGAAGCTGGACCGGTCCAGCAACTGGTACTCCAGTGCCTCGTCGGACAGGTTGTACAGCTGCTGCAGCACCAGCAGCCGGATCATCAGCTCGGTCCGATACGGCGGGCGGCCCCCGCGCTTACCCCCGCCGATCACCAGCTTGGCGTCCACCGCCCGGGCCAGCGCAGCAAAGTCGATGTGCCGGTCCAGCACCTGCAGCGGATCGCCCAGCCGCTCACGCTTGGCCTTGCGCTCGTCCCCGGCAAACAGGCTGATCATCGGTATGGACCTCGGTGCGATGCGAGGTGCTCAGGATACGGGGTGACGGGGGTTTTTAGAGGTGCCC
>NZ_PDWM01000007.1 GCF_010093225.1 Pseudoxanthomonas koreensis
CGGTCTGGCCCGGGGCTGACCCACGAATACCTCCGGCGGACCCATTCCGCCGAATCCGGCCCGCGGCCGGGTAGACCAAAATGGGCGGCCCGCGCGACGTCTCGCGCGCGGGTGAGACGATGCGGTGTCGCGCTGGCGTAGCGCGGCCGGCACGGCCGGGGGCCCGGGGGGGCGCGCCAGGGCCGGCGCCGGGGCGTCCTGGCCGGAGCAGGCGGCCAGTGCCAGCAGCAGCGGCAGGGTCAGGCTGGCGAGGTGGCGCTTGGTCATCGGTGTTCTCCTGCGGGAAGGATGGGACAGGGGACGTCAACGCCGGGTCGGCGCGCGGCCCGGTGGATCAGGGCCTGGCCTGGGCCTGGCGCTCGCGCGCCACCAGCCAGTCGGTGATGCGCAGCATCTCCGCGAAGTCGTGGCCGAGCACGCGGTAGCGGCCGTCGACGATCAACGTCGGCGTCCCTTCCAGCCCCGACGCGCGGGCGAAGGCGGCGGCGCGGCGCATCTGCTCTTCCACCTTCGGCTCGGCCATCGCGGCGCGGAAGCCGTCGGCGCTGGTGCCATGGCCGGCGTAGAAGGCAGCCAGTTCCTGCGCGCTGGGGTTGCGCGGCAGCATGCCGGTCTCGTGCACCGCCTTGAACACCGCCTCGTGGGTGCGTGGCACCAGGCCCAGGTTGTAGGCGGCGAAGTAGGCGCGCGCCCAGCCGTTCCAGGCGCCGCCGAACGCGGCCGGTATGGCGACGAAGTTCACGTCGTGCTTCTGCTGGGCCTTCCACGCCTGCAACTGCGGTTCCAGGTGCGCGCAGTGCGGGCAGGAGTAGCCGAAGACCTCGGCGACCTCGATCGTGCCGGCCTTCGGCGCCCACGGCATGCCGCCCGGGATCTCCACGTAGTCGCGGCCGGACACCGGGGCGTCGGCCGCCGCGGCCGTGCCGGGCAGCCAGGCCAGGGCGGCAAGCAGGAAACCGGTCAGCAGTGCCTTCATTCGATCGGGTCTCGCGGGTGGGCGCGGTGGCCGCCTGGGGAAAAAAGACGCCGGCCATGGGGCCGGCGCAAGGTCTTTGAGAGAGGGACCGCGGTTCTTGGACCGCGCCGGCGCCGCGAAGTTCAGGAGCGCGGTTCGGCGGCGGTGGCCTCGACGTCGTCCGCGTGCGGGTGCAGGCCCTGCAGGTAGCTGGCCAGCGCGCCGATCTCCTGCTCGGTCAGGGAGTGGACGACCTTGGCCATGATGTTGAACTTGGCCGGGTCGCGTTCGCTGGTCACCCCGGCCTGGTACTCCTGCAGGCGGCGGGCGGTGTAGTCGGCCTGCTGGCCGGCCACGTGCGGATAGGCCGGGCCCGGGTTGCCGGCGCCGTCGGGGCCGTGGCAGGACATGCAGGCCGGGATGCCGCGGGCGGCGTCGCCGGCGCGGAACAGCTGCTGGCCGATCTCGTAGTACTTCAGGCCGGCGTAGGGGCCATCGGCCACCTCCGCGTCGTCGGCGACGCCGGCGCTGGACTTCTGCCCGGCGAAGAAGGCGCCCACGTCGCGCATGTCCTGCGGGCTGAGCGCCTGGGCGAACGGGGCCATCACCGCGGCCAGGCCGCTGTGGCGCTCGCCGCTGGCGAACAGGGCCAGCTGCTGGGCGATGTAGCGCTCGCTCTGGCCGGCGATGCGCGGGTACATCGACATCCCCTCGGCGGGGTTGCCGTCCGGCCCGTGGCAGGCGGCGCAGGCGGCGGCCTTGGCTTCGCCGGCGGCGGCATCGCCCCAGTGGGTCTTGCCCAGGTCCACCTCGAGCGGGGCAGTCTGCACCGGCGCATTGTCCGGCACCGGGACCACCGTGGCCGGGGCCGCGGGGTCGGCCGTAGCCGCCGCGGCGGCCGTGGTGGCCGGCGCCGGCACCGACGCGGTCTGGGTGGCGTAGGCGGCGACGGCGGTGACCGCGAGGGCCAGTCCGGTGAGGGCGAAAACGCGAGCGTGGCGCATGCTAAAGCTCCGGGAACCCGATCGGCGCGGTCGCCGCAATGGGTGTGGCGACCGCGAAACGTCCGGATTATCCCTGTGGCGGGGCGCGACGGTCAACGAAACCGCCGCCCGGCCCGGCCCGCTGGCCAGTCTGCCCGCGGCTCGTGCGATCCTGTACCCATGTCCAATCCACTCGAGAAGGCCCGTTACCTGGCCTCGGCGCACATTCCCCGGCAGCTGCCGCCCGACGGTGGCTTCGAGGTCGCCTTCGCCGGCCGCTCCAACGCCGGCAAGTCCAGCGCGCTCAATGCGCTGACCCGGCAGAACGCCCTGGCGCGGGTGTCCAAGACCCCGGGCCGCACCCAGCAGCTGGTCTATTTCGAAGTCGCCCCCGACCGCTACCTGGTCGACCTGCCCGGCTACGGCTACGCCAAGGTGCCGCTGGAAATGAAGGCGCACTGGGAGAAATTCCTCGACGGCTGGTTCCGGACCCGCGAGGCCCTGCGCGGGCTGGTCGTGGTAATGGACATCCGCCATCCGCTCAAGGACTACGACCGGCAGATGATCGGCTATGCGGTGGCCCGCGGCCTGCCTGCGCATGCGCTGCTGACCAAGGCCGACAAGCTCGGTCGCGGCCAGCAGGCGCAGGCGGTGCAGGCGGTGCGCAAGGAACTGGTCGCGGCCGGCGCCGGGGCCGTCGGGGTGCAGGCCTTCTCCAGCGAGAGCAAGCAGGGCGTGGACGAGGCCCGCGCGGTGGTCAGCGGCTGGCTCGACCTCCTGTAGGAGCTCCCTTCAGGGGCGACCCGACGACGTTCGAAGGTGCCGCGTTCGACGGTGAATCTCCGGAGCGGTCGCGCCCAGCGCGGCTACGACCAGCGCCCCCGGTTCGCCGCGCGCCATACGCGCCGGGACGGCAGGCTATAGTGCGCGCTCCGCCGGTGCCCCCCACCTGCCGGCGTCGCACCCTGAGCCGCCCTTGTCGAGCCCCAGCCACGTCACCGATACCCCGATCACCCAGCGCTCGCAGCTGGTCGAATACATCGCGTCGGGCGAGAAGCCGGAGCGCGACTGGCGCATCGGCACCGAGCACGAGAAGTTCGGTTTCCGCCTCGACGACCTGCGGCCACCCACCTTCGATGGCGCGCGCGGCATCGAGGCCCTGCTCGAAGGCCTGGTCCGCTTCGGCTGGACGCCGGTGCAGGAAAGCGTGGACGGCAACCCGCCGCGCACCATCGCCCTGACCCGCGACGGCGCCTCGGTCACCCTGGAGCCGGCCGGCCAGCTGGAACTGTCCGGCGCGCCGCTGGAGAGCATCCACCAGACCTGCGTGGAGGTGGGCACCCACCTCAACGAGGTGCGCCAGGTGTCCGACGAGCTGCAGCTGGGCTTCCTCGGCATGGGCTTCCAGCCGAAGTGGTCGCGCGCGGACATGCCGTGGATGCCCAAGGGCCGCTACCGGATCATGCGCGACTACATGCCGAAGGTCGGCTCGCTCGGCCTGGACATGATGACCCGCACCTGCACGGTGCAGGTCAACCTGGACTACGCCTCCGAAGCGGACATGGCGAAGAAGTTCCGGGTGTCGCTGGCGCTGCAGCCGGTGGCCACCGCGCTGTTCGCCGACTCGCCGTTCACCGAAGGCCGGCCCAACGGCTACCTCAGCTACCGCTCGCACATCTGGACCGACACCGATCCGGACCGCACCGGCATGCTCGACTTCGTGTTCGAGGACGGCTTCGGCTACGAGCGCTACGTCGACTACCTGCTCGACGTGCCGATGTATTTCTCGTATCGCGACGGGGTGTACGTGGATGCCTCCGGCAAGTCGTTCCGCAGGTTCCTGAAGGGCGAACTGGACGTGCTGCCCGGCGCGCTGCCGACCCTGCGCGACTGGTCCGACCACATGACTACCGCCTTCCCGGAAGTGCGGCTGAAGAAGTTCCTGGAGATGCGCGGCGCCGACGGCGGGCCGTGGGCGCGGCTGTGCGCGCTGCCGGCGTTCTGGGTCGGCCTGCTCTACGACGACGCGGCGCTGGACGCGGCCTGGGACCTGGTGAAGGACTTCAGCGCCGCAGAGCGCCACGCGCTGCGCGACGGCGTGCCGAAGCATGCGCTGAAGCTGCCGGCGCGCGTCGGCAATGTGCGCGCGCCCGTGCGCGACCTGGCGGTGGAGGCGCTGAAGATCCCCGCCGCCGGCCTGCGCCGGCGCGCCCGCCTCAACCAGGACGGCATCGACGAATCGCGCTTCCTGGAAACCCTGGTCGAAATCGCCGAAAGTGGGCAGACCGCCGCCGAGCGCAAGCTCGAGCTGTTCCACGGCGAGTGGAACGGCAGCGTCGACCCGGTTTTCCGCGCATTCGCCTATTGAGGCGCGCCGGTGCTGCAACAGCTCGCCGTCGTGCGCGGCGCGGCAAACGGCCTGATGTCGGAGGTGCTGGAAAGCCACCTGCGCGAGGAGTTCACCCATCCGGCCGCCTCGCCGGAGCAGCGCCGGGAAGGCATCGATGCCGCCGTCACGCTGGTCCGCAGCTACCTGAAATGACCTTCAACGCACCGCCCAGGAGTCGCCCATGAAATCCCGTGCCGCCGTCGCCTTCGCCGCAGGCCAGCCCCTGCAGATCGTCGAGATCGACGTCGCCCCGCCGCGTGCCGGCGAGGTACTGGTGAAGATCACCCACACCGGCGTGTGCCACACCGATGCCTTCACCCTGTCCGGCGACGACCCGGAAGGCCTGTTCCCCTGCGTGCTCGGCCACGAGGGCGCGGGCGTGGTGGTGGAAGTGGGCGAGGGCGTGACCTCGGTGAAGCCGGGCGACCACGTGATCCCGCTGTACACCGCCGAATGCGGCGAGTGCCTGTTCTGCAAGTCCGGCAAGACCAACCTGTGCGTGGCCGTGCGCGCCACCCAGGGCAAGGGCGTGATGCCCGACGGCACCACCCGCTTCAGCTACAACGGCCAGCCGGTCTACCACTACATGGGCTGCTCGACCTTCAGCGAGTACACGGTGGTGGCGGAAGTGTCGCTGGCGAAGATCAACCCGGAAGCCAACCACGAGCAGGTCTGCCTGCTCGGCTGCGGCGTGACCACCGGCATAGGGGCGGTGCACAACACGGCGAAGGTGCAGGAGGGCGACAGCGTGGCCGTGTTCGGCCTCGGCGGCATCGGCCTGGCGGTGATCCAGGGCGCGCGCCAGGCGAAGGCCGGGCGGATCATCGCCATCGACACCAACCCGGGCAAGTTCGAGCTGGCGCGCGAGTTCGGCGCCACCGACTGCATCAATCCGAAGGACCACGACAGGCCCATCCAGCAGGTGATCGTGGAGATGACCGGCTGGGGCGTGGACCACTCGTTCGAGTGCATCGGCAACGTCAACGTGATGCGCGCCGCGCTGGAATGCGCGCACCGCGGCTGGGGCCAGAGCGTGATCATCGGCGTGGCCGGCGCCGGCCAGGAAATCTCCACCCGCCCGTTCCAGCTGGTCACCGGCCGCAGCTGGAAGGGCACCGCCTTCGGCGGGGTGAAGGGCCGCAGCCAGCTGCCGGGCATGGTCGAGGAGGCGATGAAGGGCGGGATCCGGCTCGAACCCTTCGTCACCCACACCATGCCGCTGGAGGAGATCAACGACGCGTTCGAGCTGATGCACGAAGGCAAGTCGATCCGCTCCGTCGTGCATTACTGAGGCCGTCGCCATGGAACGCATCGAACACCGCGCCTGCTTCGGCGGCTGGCAGGATGTGTACCGGCACGAGTCGAAGGTGCTCGGCTGCACGATGACATTCGCCGTGTACCTGCCGCCGCAGGCGGTGCCGGGCGCGAAGCTGCCGGTGCTGTACTGGCTTTCGGGCCTGACCTGCACCGAGCAGAACTTCATCACCAAGGCCGGCGCGCAGCGCTATGCGGCCGAGCATGGCGTGGTCATCGTCGCCCCGGACACCAGCCCGCGCGGCGACGGCGTGGCCGATGCCGAGGGCTACGACCTGGGCAAGGGCGCCGGCTTCTACGTCAACGCCACGCAGGCGCCGTGGGCGGTGCACTACCGCATGTACGACTACGTAGTGGACGAACTGCCCGCGCTGGTGGAGGCGAACTTCCCGGTGGGCGACGCGCGCGCGGTCAGCGGCCATTCGATGGGTGGCCACGGCGCGCTGGTGGTGGCGCTGCGCAACCCGGGGCGCTATCGCAGCGTCTCGGCGTTCTCGCCGATTGTTGCCCCGTCGAAGGTGCCGTGGGGCGAGAAGGCGTTCGGCGCCTACCTGGGCGAGGATCGCGAGGCGTGGAAGGCGTACGACGCCACCGAACTGGTGAAGGCCGCGCCGGAGAAGCTGCCGCTGCTGATCGACCAGGGGGGCGACGACGAATTCCTCGACGACCAGCTGCGCCCGCAACTGCTGCAGGCCGCCGCGGTCGCCGCCGGCCACCCGCTGCAGCTGCGCATGCGCCCCGGCCACGACCACAGCTACTACTTCATCGCCAGCTTCATCGGCGAGCACATCGCCCACCACGCCGCCGCGCTGCATGGCGAGGCCAGGGAGCATGCCGGCCTAGCCCCGCACCATCACCACGACGGCTGCGGCCACTGACAAGCCCCGCTTTGTGTAGGAGCTGACTTCAGTCGGCGACAACGCCCCTGGCACAGGCGACGCCGCCATGATTCCAGCGCCCGCGTCGCCGACTGAAGTCAGCTCCTACAGGAAGGCGGGCCGCCAGCCGCCGGCAGTCTCAGCCATGGCTGACGTTGCGCATCTCCCAGCGGTTGCCGGCCAGCCAGCGCAGCCGCTGCTGCAGGATGTCGCCAGGGATCGCGGTCACCGCGACCAGGTCGATCGACAGGTCGCGCTGTTCGCCGCTGACGCGGGCGCCGGGATCGGTAGCGCCCAGCGCCGGATCGACTTCGTCCGGCTCGTCCTGCATCGCCCGCCAACGCTCGAACAGCGCCGGCGTGCGCAACGCGTCCTGCAACTGCTCGGCGAAGGCCTCGGCGCCGTGCGCGCTGAATGACAGCGACGGCTCGCTGCCGCGTGCCTGCGCCGGATCGGGCAGGCGGATCTGGTAACGGACGGGCATGGCACGACTCCGCGGTGACGAGGCCCCAATCTAGCAGCCCGCGTGCGAAGCCGGCGTGGCCGTCCGGTCAGGCGAACTTGTGCGGCCCCGCGGCGAAGCCCACCACCACCGCGCCCTTGCCGACGTTGACCATGCCGGTCAGGCTCATCACGCTCTCCAGCAGCTCCACGCTGTTGTCGGCGCAGACCTCGCGCAGGCGTGCGTAGCCTGGCAGCGCGCGCAGCTCCGCCAGTTCGCCGCCATAGCTCACGCACAGCGTCGGCGTCATCAGCCCGGCGCGGATGCGCTCGATGGTGAAGTCGAACAGCTTCTGCACCGCGGCGTCGAAGCCCTTGATCTTGCCCACCGGCGCGGTCTCGCCGCGGTTGCAGTGCAGGATCGGCTTGATGTCCAGCGCGGTGCCCAGCGCGGCGCTGAACAGGCTCACGCTGCGGTCGCCCTTGGTCCGGGCGCGGTTGCGCAGGTAGTACAGGTCCGGCGGCACCATGTAGCCGTGGGTGTTGAGCGCCAGTTCCTCCAGGCGTTCGCGGATCTTCTGCACGCCGTCGCCGGCATCGCGCATGCGCACCGCTTCGACGACTCCTATGCCTTGGGCGGCGAACAGGTTCTGGCTGTCGATCACCCGCAGCGCGAACGGCGAATTGTGCCCGGCCGCCTGCCGCACCGGCTTGTAGTCGTTGAGGATGGCGAAGCTGGCCTGCACCGCGTGCTCGTGGATCGGGCTGCGGTTCTTCGTCACGGTCAGGCAGAACACGTGGTCGTAGTCGACCACGAGCTTGCCGAGGAAAAGGTCGCGGATCTGTTCGACCGAATAGGGAAGGGTCTCGGCCTCGTGGCCGCGCTCGGCCACGTGCGCGTGCAGGAAGCTGAGGGTGGCTTCCTCGTCGCGGTGGTCGGCCAGGACCGCGTCGCCGATGCGCACGGTGATCGGCAGCAGGATGACGTTGTTGCGTTCGATGTACTCGGAGGGCAGGTCGCAGGTCGAGTCGACCACGATTCCGATGCGCATGGGGACCTCGGCGTAGGGACGTGCACGTAGATGCGTGAACCCTATCGCAAAAACGCCGCGCCTGGCGACTGCCGGTAAGCCTCAGCGGGCGCGTTCGACGCCCACCGGAAGCACGGCCACGCCGGCCAGCGGGCCTTCGCGCAGCAGGCCGGGATCGTCCAGCACCGCCAGCATCAGCTCGTGGCTGTCGTTGCCCCAGAACAGGTCCTCGCCGATGGCCAGGGTCGGCACCCCGAACACGCCGGCGGCCAGGGCCGCGTCGGTGTTGGCGCGCAGGGCGTCCTTCACCGCCGGGTCGGCGATCGCGCCCGCGACGTCGGCGATCCCCAGCGCGGCGCCCTCGCCGGCCAGCGCCGCGGCGCTGTCGGGCAGGCGGCCCTCGCGCCAGATCGCGTCGAAGAGGGTGCCGATCGCCGCCGGGGTGGCGCCGGCGGCCACGCACAGCCGCAGCGCGGGCAGCGGGTTGAACGGGTGCTGTGGCGGGAACGCGATCGCGGTGCCGTCGCGACGCGCCTGCCACACCGCCTGGCGGTAGATGAACTCGCGCTTGCGCGGGATCTCGGCCGGGCCGCGGATCTGCAGCGCGGCGAGCACCGCGCCGAACACGATCGGTACCGGCTCGACCCGGCCGGCCTCGGCCAGCGGGCGGATCTTCTGCCAGTGCAGGTAGGAGAACGGCGAGATGAAATCGAAGTACCAGCGTGCCTGCATGTCCGCTCCCGCGTTCAGTGCCACAGCCCCAGCACCAGCCCGTACAGCGCGAACTGGACCACGTGGTAGCCGCCGTCGATCAGCCACATCTTCAGCGAGCGGCCGGCGAACAGGTAGTTGATGCCGAAGCTGGCCGCGACCCAGCACAGCCCGGTGACCGCGCCGGCACCGACCGCATGGCCGACCGCCGGGGCCGGACCCAGGAACCAGGCGAACGCCGCGGCGGCGACCAGGCTCGCCACGAACGCGCCGCCGAACACCAGCGCCGGATGCCCGCCGGGCGCGTCCGGATCCAGGCCGGCCTCGCGGCACCAGGCCTTGCGGAACAGCGGCCCGTACCAGATGCCGCCGAGCAGGAACGCCGACAGCGCCGCGGCCAGTACCGCCCACAGGTTCAGGTCAGCCATGTCTTGTCCCTCCGCTTTACGGGCGCGAGTACGCCGGCGGCAGCCCGCTTTCGCCGGTGCCGTGCAGGTAGCGGTCGCGCAGTTCGGTCTGGCGCGAGCGCATCGGCATGGCGCGGCCGCCGAGCCAGACCTGCCGTGCGGTGTTGATCACGTCCAGCGGATCGCCGCTCCACAGCACCAGGTCGGCGGACCGGCCCAGCGCGATCGTGCCGACGCGGTCGCCCACGCCCAGCGCCTGCGCCGGTACCCGGGTCAGCCCGGCCAGGCCCGCTTCCCAAGGCAGGCCGTTGGCCACGGCGTTGCCGGCCAGCTGCCGCACCTTGCGTGCGTTGTGCGAGGCATCGCCGGACTGGGTGAAGCTGACCTCCACGCCGGCGGCCTGCAGCAGCGCCGCGTTGCGCAGGGTCGCGCCGATCTGGTCGAAGTTGCCCGGCAGGTCGGCCAGCGCATCGACGAACACCGGCACCTGCGCCTGCGCCAGTTGCGACGCCAGCTGCCAGGCTTCGGCACCGCCGGCGATGGCGATGCGCACGCGCTCGCGCCCGGCCCAGCGCAGCAGCTGGCGGATGTCGGCGGCGCGGTCGACCTTGACCACGATCCGGCCCTGGCCACCGAGGAAACGCGCCAGCACCGCGCGACCGGCCGGCGTGAGCAGCGCGTGCGGCGAATCGGCCGCGACCCGGCCGCGCGCCTCGGCGACCATCTGGTCCAGCAGCATCCACTGCGCCGCGCGCGACTTGCCGCTCATCTCCGCCGCCTCGGCGCCGAGGCGGACGAACAGCACGCGCGGGCCGACCGGATCGGCGCTGCCGTCCAGCCGCACCACGCCGCCCTGGCCGCCGACGATGGCGGCGCCATTGCCCGCCGCCAGCAGGGTGAAGCCGATGCCTTCCACCCGCGCCACCGGCACCAGCACCGAGGCCGGGTTGTAGGCCAGGGTCACGTCGAATTCCGGGCGCACCGGCTGCTCTTTCAGGGTCAGCTGGCTGTCGACGGTGGGCGCCTCGGCGGAGACCTCTTCCAGGCCGATCTCGCTGATGCCGCCGAACAACGCCGGGGTCAGCGGCTGCCCGTTCGCCTCCACCACCGGCACCCCGGCCGGCGCGGACAGGCCGGTGCCCACGGCGCGGATGGTGCCGCCCTGGACCAGCACATCGGCGCCGTGCAGGGTGCCCTGCGCGCCGGCAGTGTGGACGGTGGCGTTGCGTACCAGCAGGTCCTGCGCGGCCGCGTTCGCGGCCGCGAACAGGCCGACCGAGAGCACGCCGGCGGCGAACAGGCCGGCGCGGACTCCGCGGACCATGCGGCCCGGCTTGATCGAAGCGGAACGGCTCACAGCGCACCTCCCGGGGCGGTGCCCGGCTGGCCGAGGATGAAATCCGAACGCGGCTGCCGCGCCGGATCGTGGCGGTCGTACACGCGCGCGCCGTCGATGTAGACCTGTTCGGCCTGCGCGTAGGAACTGAAGGGGTCGCGGTTCCACACCACCACGTCGGCCAGCTTGCCGGCCTCCAGGCTGCCGGTGCGCTCGGCCACGCCCAGTGCACGCGCGGCGTTGGACGTGAGCCAGCCGATCGCGCGTTCCGGCGGGATCTCCATCCCGGCGCGGCGCGCGTTGGCGATGACCTTGGCCGCTTCCTGGTTGAGCCGCTGGATGCCCTCGTCCGAATCCGAATGCACGATCGCGCAGCCGTTCTTCGGCCGGTCGACCAGGGCGATGTTCTCCTGGATGCCGTCGAAGGCTTCCATCTTGAAGCCCCACCAGTCGGCCCACAGCGCGCCGCAGATGCCTTCGGTGGCCAGGCGGTCGGCGACCTTGTAGGCCTCCACGCCGTGGTGGAAGGCGGCGATCGTGAAGCCGAACTCCTTGGCCAGGTCGATCATGGTGGTGATCTCGTCGGCGCGGTAGCAATGGATGTGGACCAGGATGTCGCCGTTGATCGCGCCGGCCAGCGTATCGAGCTTGAGGTCGCGCTTGCCGCCGGCGTCACCGGCGCTGTCGCCCTGGCCGTCGCCGGACTGCCACCAGCGCTTCTTCTGCTCCTGCTTCGGCTTGCCACCGCCGTTCTTGCGCAGGTATTCGCTGGCGTCGATGAAGGCGGCGCGGTAGCCGGCGACATTGCCCATGCGCGTGGACGGGGCGACGCCCTTGCTGCCGTAGACGCGCTTGGGGTTCTCGCCGCAGGCCATCTTCAGGCCCCACGGCGCGCCGGGGAACTTCATCGCCTGGTAGCTGGTGGCCGGCACGTTGCGCAGGGTCACGCCGCGGCAGCCGACCAGGTTGGCCGAGCCGGGCAGGACCTGCAGGGTGGTGATGCCGCCGGCCAGCGCCGCGGCGAAGCCCGGGTCCTGCGGCCACACCGAGTGCTCGGCCCAGACGTTGGCGGTGACCGGCGCGATCATCTCGTTGCCGTCGCTGTGCGCCTTGACCCCCGGGCTGGGATACACGCCCAGGTGCGAGTGCACGTCGATGATGCCCGGGGTGACCCACTTGCCGGTCGCGTCGACCACGCGGGTGCCGGCGTCGGCCTGCAGGCCGGCGCCGACCTGGACGATCTTCCCGTCGCGCATCAGCACGTCGGCGCCGTCCAGGCGCTGGCCGGTGCCGGTGAGCACGGTGGCGTTGCGCAGCAGCACCGGCTCGGATGGCAGCGGCGTGTAGGTGCTGGGATACGGATCGTCGGGGAAGCGCGAAGCCGCGGCGGCCGGCGCGCTGGCGCCGGCGAGCGTGCCGGCGAAGGCGAGGCCCGCGGCGGCGAGCAGGAGGTGGCGCATGGGGTTTCCCCGGATGGAACGCCGGGCGAACCTAAACGGATGGAGGCGGGGGCGCAATGTGCCGGCGGTCGGGTCGGCTGCGGTCGCGGTCACGGATCGGGGGCGGTGCGTGCGGCCAGGAGCGGTTTCCGTGGCGTCGCCGCCGCGCCGGGGGTCATCGCCCGAGGGCGCGGCGCCCGGTTTACGCATGCGCAACGGCACATGCGGCATCCTCGCCCGACTGCGGAGCGGAGAACGACATGGCGGTGGCAGCGGAAGTGGTGCGGTTCTGGCGCGACGCCGGCGTGGCGTCCTGGTTCAACGGCGGCGAAGCCTTCGACCGCGAATGCGAGGCGCGCTTCCTGGAGGCGCACCTGGCCGCGGCGCGGCGCGCGCACGAGGACTGGCTGGACAGCGCCGAGGGCGCGCTGGCGCTGCTGCTCCTGCTCGACCAGATCCCGCGCAACGTGTTCCGCGGCAGCGGCCATGCCTTCGCCACCGACGGACTGGCGCGGCATTACGCCGGGCGCGCACTGGCGGCAGGCCACGATGCGGCGACCGCGCCGGACCTGCGTGCGTTCTTCTACCTGCCGTTCGAGCATTCGGAAGACCTGGCCGACCAGCAGCGCTCGGTCGCGCTGTTCCGCCCGCTCGGCAACGAGGTCTACACGAATTACGCGGTCGCGCACCTGGAGGTGATCGAGCGTTTCGGCCGCTTCCCGCACCGCAACCGCGCGCTGGGGCGCGAAAGCACCCCGGAGGAGCAGGCCTGGCTGGAAGCCGGCGGCGGATTCTGAGGGGCGCCCCGCGGCGCTCCCGCCTGTCGCGCCGCACGTCGCCCCGCCATGCGCCTGAAGCCGGGCAAGCCCGGCTCCACGTCAGTAGCGCGGGACCGAGGTGTCCACTTCCTGCGACCAGCGGTCGATGCCGCCGTCGACGTTGAACACGTTGGTGAAGCCCTTGCCGCGGAACTCCTCGGCCACCTGGGCGCTGCGCCCGCCGCCGTGGCACAGGAACGCCAGCCGGGTGTCCTTCGGCAGCGCCTCGATCTCGGCGCGGCCGTTGCCATCGAAGCTGCGGTGGGCGATGGCGACCGCGGCGATCGCGCGCTCGTCGGCCGGACGCACGTCCACCAGCACCAGCTCGCCGGCGCGGACCTGGCGGTCGGCTTCGGCCGGGGTGATCGCCTGCACGGGCTTGGGCGCGTTCGGGTTGTCGATCGCCAGGCCCTGGCCGCGGAAATCGTCGACCCAGTCGATGGTGATGCCGTTGGCACGGCGCGCGCTGGCCGGGTCGAACTGGATGCGCAGGCCGGCGGTTTCCACGACGATGGCGTTGTCGTTGCGCGGCGCGATCTGGAAGCGTGGCTGGAAGCGCGCGTCGATCGTCAGCCCCAACGCGGCATCGCCGGCGTCGGCCAGTGCGCCGCGCAGCTTTTCGGCGGCGGCGGCGGTGACGGTGACCTGCGGCGGAGTGCGGTCCGGCGCCGGCAGGCCCAGCAGTTGCGACAGCTCGCCGCTGGAGGCCAGCTGCTCGATGATGTCGCTGCCGCCGACCAGTTCGCCGTCGATGTACAGCTGCGGGATGGTCGGCCAGTTGCCGAACGCCTTGATGCCCTCGCGGATCTCCTGGTCGGCCAGCACGTTGACGTGGGCGTAATCCACGCCCAGGTCCTCCAGCACGCCGGTGGCCTTGGCCGAGAAGCCGCATTGCGGCATGCCGGGCTGGCCCTTCATGAAGAGCACGACGCGGTTGGCCTGGAGCAGCGATTCGATGCGCGAACGCAGGGCGGGATCGAGGGACATGGCGGACTCGGAAAAAAAGGGGGGAAAGACCGGGGAAAGCCCGGGCTGGCCATTCTACCCCCGTGGCATCATGCGGCGATGAGCGCAACGGCAACGCTGCATCGCATTCCGCGCCGCCCGCATGCGTGGCTGGCCGGGCTGCTGCTGTCGCAGCTGGCGGTGGCGGCGCTGTGGTGGCGGCTGGGCTGGCACTGGGGGCTGCCGGCGCTGCTGCTCTCGCACCTGGCCTTGCTGCTGCCGGTGTTCCTGCCGCGCGCGTCGCTGTACATGCCGGTGCTGGGGCGGTTGCCGGCCCACGGCCGCGAGGTCTGGCTGACGATCGACGACGGCCCCTCCGCCGACACCGCCGCGATCCTGGAGGCGCTGGACCGGCACCAGGCGCGGGCCACCTTCTTCCTGGTCGGCGCCCGCGCCCGCGCGCGGCCGGACCTGGTCCGCGAGATCCACCGCCGCGGCCACGGTATCGGCAACCACAGCCAGAGCCATCCCTCGGCCCGTTTCTGGGCGCTGGGGCCGCGGGCGCTGGCCGATGAAGTCGGGCAGGCGCAGCAGGTGCTGGCCGAACTGGCCGGCGAACCGCCGCGCTGGTTCCGGGCGGTGGCGGGGCACGCCAATCCGTTCCTGGCCGCGCCGCTGCGCGCCCACGGCCTGGCGCGGGCGGCCTGGAGCGCGCGCGGTTACGACGCGGTCGACGGCGACCCGGTGCGGGTGCTGCAGCGGATCGGCCGCGGCCTGCGCCCGGGCGCGATCGTGCTGCTGCACGAAGGTGCCGCGCACGGCCGCAGCGTGGAGATCGTGGAGGCCACCCTGTGCCTGCTGCGCGAGCGCGGCTTCGATACCGTCGCGACGCCGCAGTGAGCAACGGCGCCACGGCGTGGCTGACCATGCACGCGGCGGGTCCGCTCAGTCGCGCGCGGCGACCACCAGCCAGTTGTTGAACGGCGTATCGCCGGCCAGCGGCGAGAACGTGCCGCGCAGCCCGGCGGCGTCGAAGCGCGCGCGCAGCGCCTCCGTTTCCGGATAGTGGACCGGCGCGGCGTTCATCCAGCCCAGCAGCCGCGCCAGGTGGTCGGTGGCGCGGGTGATGCGCGCGCTGCGGCTGCCGTCGTCCAGGCCGGTGCGGATCACCAGTTTCGCGCCCGGTTCGAGCATGCCGGCCGCCGCGTCGACGATTTCGAGCTGCCGCGCCGGCTCGAAGAACTGCAGCACGTCCAGGATCGCCACGCTGCCGCGGTGCGGCGACAGCGCGCACGACAGGTCCAGGGTTTCGAAGCTGGCATCGTCCAGCCCGGCGCGCGTGGCGGCGCGGCGCGCGGCAGCGATCTTGCGCGCGTCGTTGTCCACCCCGCGGTAGCGCAGCGCGATGCCATCCTGGGCCAGCGCATGGGCGAGCAGGCCCAGCCCGCAGCCCAGGTCGAGCAGCGGCGCGCGGGTGCCGTGCAGGGCCGCGCACACGCCTGGGTACAGCGGGTCGCTGCGCAGCTTCGCGCGGGCGTAGTAGTAGTGGTAGCGGTTGCCGAACAGGGTGCCGGGAAGGAACGCGGCGGCGATGCGCCGGGCATGTTCGCGTGGCAGCGGCCGCAGCGCGGTGGCGTCCGCGGCGCTGCCTGCGCCGGTGTTCATCCGCGCAGCGCCTGCCGGGCCGCAGGCAGCGCCAGCGCCGCCCACAGCGCGTACATCGCCGCCGAGGGATGCAGGCCATCGTCGGCGAGCATCCGCGCTTCGCCGCCGCGCGCGCGGCTGACCGCGGCGGTGTCGACCCAGTGCGCGCCGGCCCGCGCCGCTTCCTCGCAGCACACGGCGTTGAACCCGTCGATCTGCATGGCTACGAGCGCCGGATCGCGCCCCTGCGCGGCCGCGAACGGGGTCACGCCCCAGTCCGGGATCGCCAGCACCAGCACGCGCGAGGCCTGGCCACCGGCGAAGGCGGTCGCGCGCTGCAGCAGCGCGGCGAACTGCGCGCGGAACTCGTCCAGCGGGCGGCCGCGGTACTGGTTGTTGACCCCGACCAGCAGGCTGGCCAGGGCGTGGTCGGCAGGGAGGGGTGCTTGCGCCTGCGCGGCGTCGATGCCGGCGTCGAGCTCGTCGGTGGTCCAGCCGGTGGTCGCGATGATCCGCGGCGCGCCGATGGCGATGCCTTCGGCGCGCAGCAGGGCCGCCAGCAGCACCGGCCAGCGCCCGTCGGGATCGACGCCTTCGCCGATGGTGTAGGAGTCGCCGAGCGCCAGGAACGCCGGTGCGGTCGCGCTGCGGGAACCGGCCGGATCCGCCATCAGGCCGCCGCGTTGCGCGCCTTGGCCTTCAGCGGCACCACCTTGTTCGCCGCCTCGGCGCGCCGCGCCAGTGCGCGGTCGATGCGCGCGAACACCTCGCGCATGACCTCGGCGTGCGGCAGCAGGGTCACCCGGAAGTGGGCGCGGTAGGGCACGTTGAAGCTGGAGCCGGGCACGATCAGCACGTCCTCTGTTTCCAGCAGTTCCAGCGCGAAGCCGTGGTCGTCGAAGCCGCGCGCGGCCGGGCCGGTCACCGAGGGGAACGCGTACAGCGCGCCCTTCGGCTCGACCAGCTGCAGGTGTTCGCTCGCGGCGCAGGCCTCGATCACCGCGCGGCGGGTCTCGTACAGGCGGCCGCCGGGGGCGCACAGTTCGCTGATCGTGTCCGGGCCGTTGACCGCCGCGGCGATCGCGTACTGGCCGGCGACGTTCGCGCACAGGCGCAGGCCGGACAGCAGGTCCAGCGCGTTGCGGTAGTCGGCGGTGCGCGCGTGGATGCCGGTGAGCACCGCCCAGCCCACGCGCCAGCCGCAGGCACGGTGGACCTTGCTCAGGCCGGAGAAGGTGATGCACGGGTGGTCGCCGGCGATCGGCGCCAGCGGTTCGAACTCCGCGCCGTCGTACAGCACCTGGTCGTAGATCTCGTCGACCAGCAGCAGCAGGTTGTGGCGCTGGGCGATGGCGACCAGGCGTTCGAGCAGTTCGCGCGGGTAGACCGCGCCGGTGGGGTTGTTCGGGTTGATCAGCACGATCGCGCGGGTGCGCGAGGAGACCAGGCCTTCGACCTCGACCGGGTCGGGCATGAAGCCGTTCTCCGGCGCGCAGCGGTAGTACACCGGGCGGCCGTCGTTGAGGATGGTCGCCGCCGACCACAGCGGGTAGTCGGGCGAGGGCACCAGCACCTCGTCGCCCGGGTTGAGCAGCGCGCGCAGGGTCATGTCGATCAGTTCGGACACGCCGTTGCCGACGAACACGCGGTTGGAATCCACGTGCGGCGCGTTGCGCGCGCGGTAGGCCGCGGCCAGCGCCTCGCGCGCGGCGGGCAGGCCGAGCTGGTGGGTATAGGGATCGGTGTGGTCGATGTCGTCGATGATCGCGCGCTGCAGGTGCGCGGGGGCGCGGAAACCGAACGCACCGGGGTTGCCGATGTTGAGCTTGATCAGCTTGCGTCCTTCCGCTTCGAGCGCGTGGGCTCGCCGGTTCAGTTCTCCGCGGATCTCGTAGCGGACTTCCGACAGGCGCTCGCGGACGCCGAGCGGTGTTTCGGTGGACGACATGGTGGCATGGACGATGGGGGGTACGAGCTTGGCATGGTATCGAAAAAGACCGCGCAAGTGCCTGTCCGGGCTGGAGAATGGGGGTGGTATCGATTTCATGCGAAACCTGCCGTTCTGCAGGTGCGTCGCGACCGCAGGGGCGCCCCGGGAGGGACCGGCCGGCTTCGACCTGTCTGCGGCTGCGCCCGGACTGCGGCGAATACAATGCGGCCCATGGATGCCGCCGACTTCGACTTCGCCCCCCTGCGCCGGATCGGCTGGCCATGGGTGGGGGCGGCCGAAGAGGTGGCCTGGCAGGCGGCCTTCGCCGCCCATCCCGGGGCGCGGCCGGCGCGGGTCAGCGAGCAGCACCGGACCGGCTACGTGCTGGCCGATGCGCCGGACTCCGGGTTCCGTGCCGAGTCGCCGCCGGAATGGCAGCGGCGGCCGGTGTTCACCGCCGACGGGGTGCCGCTGCACGAGCGCGCCGCGGTCGGCGACTGGGTGCTGCACGACGGCCGCCGGATCCTGGCGCTGCTGCCGCGACGCAGTGCGATCAAGCGCGCGGCGGCCGGCGAGCACTACCAGCAGCAGGTGATCGCGGCGAATGTGGATACCGCGTTCGTGGTCTGCGGGCTGGACGCGGACTTCAATCCGCGCCGGATCGAGCGTTACCTGCTGCTGGTCGGCGGTGGCGGGGTGCAGCCGGTGGTCGTGTTGACCAAGGCCGACCGCGACGGCGCCGATGCCGCCGCCGCGCTGGCGGCGCTGGACGACCTGCGCGCGCAGGGCGTGCCGGTGCTGGCGCTCAACGCCAAGGATGCGGAGGCGGTGGCCGCGCTGGCGCAGTGGCTGCAGCCGGGCATGAGCGCGGTGCTGGTCGGTTCGTCGGGCGCGGGCAAGTCGACCCTGACCAATTCGCTGCTCGGCGAGCAGAGGATGAAGACTGCCGCGGTGCGCGAGCACGATTCGCGCGGCCGCCACACCACCACCCACCGCGCGCTGATCGCGCTGCCTTCCGGCGCGTGCCTGATCGACACGCCGGGCATGCGCGAGCTCAAGCCCACCGGCGAGGAGGAACTGGCCGATGGCGGCTTCGCCGACCTGGAGGCGCTGGCCGCGCAGTGCCGCTTCAGCGACTGCGTGCACCGCAGCGAGCCCGGCTGCGCGGTGCGCGCGGCGATCGAGGCCGGCGAGCTGGACCCGGCGCGCGTGGCCAACTACCTGAAGTTGCGCGACGAGGTGGCCGGCGCCGCCGACCGCCTGGCTACGCGGATGGCGCAGAAGGCCGACGCGCGCGTGCAGGGCAAGGCGTTGCGCAAGCGGCTGGACGAGAAGTACCCGCGGCGGTGAGGTCCAGCCGGGCTTGCCCGGCTACCCCGTCGGGTCCAACCTAGCGGCCATGGCCGCCATCGCACACGACCTGGCCCACCATGCCGCGCTCGACGCGCGCATGGTCGAGGCGGTGCGCGGGATCCGCCTGCTGGCGCTGGCGAGTTGGCCGGCGCGCACCCAGGCCGAGTTCCTCGAAGGCTGGCACCGCGGCCAGCCGGCGCTGCCGCGGGTGGAGTACCCGCGCCTGGATTTCAGCGATGCACGGCGCGAATTGGCGCTGATCGTCGCCGCATCCGACGACGACCATCCGCTGGGCATCTACCTGCGCGAATCGGCCGCCAGCTGGAGCCGCGCGGCCAGCCTGCTGGAGGTGCTGGGCACCCACCAGGCCTGCGTCGAATCGATCGCGCTGTTCGGCCGCCCGGACGAAGCGCTGCCCGGCGACGGCCCGACCACGCGCGAGGCCGCCGACCACTTCATCGAGATCGCTGGCGAACTGGACCACGAACTGGTCTCGCCGCAGGAACAGGTCCCGGTCTCGGCCACCGCGCTGGCGCTGCAGCTGCAGTCCGACCTGGACGATTTCTTCGACGCGCGGGTGATCACGGTCGAACTGGACCCGGACCTGATCGCCAAGGCCGCCGCCGGCCCCAGCCGGATCCGCCTGCGCGCCGGCGCCGCCTTCAGCGACTACGACCGCCGCCAGCTGTTCCACCACGAGGCGCTGGTTCACTCGCTCACCGCGATCAACGGCCGCGCGCAGCCACACCTGGCCAGCCTGGGCCTGGCCTCGCCGCGGATCACCGCCACCCAGGAAGGGCTGGCGACCTTCGCCGAACTGGTCACCGGCAACATCGACATCGGGCGGCTGAAGCGGATCAGCATGCGCATCGAGGCGGTGGCCATGGCCCTGGAAGGCGCGGATTTCCTCCAGGTATTCCGCTTCTTCCTCGACGGCGGCCAGAACGAGACCGAGAGCTTCGTCTCGGCGCAGCGCGTGTTCCGTGGCGTGCCGGTGACCGGCGGCAGCGCCTTCACCAAGGATGCGGTGTACCTGCGCGGACTGATCGGCGTGCACACTTTCTTCCGCTACGCCCTGCAGCAGGACCGCCTGCGCCTGTGCCGCTGGCTGTTCGCCGGCAAGATGAGCCTGCGCGACGCGGTCAGGTTCGAGCCGCTGTTCGAGGACGGCACCCTGGCGCCGCCGCGCTGGCTGCCGCCGTGGATCACCCGCGCCAACGGCCTGGCCGGGCAACTGGCGTTCTCCCTGTTCGCCAACCGCATCCGCATGGACCGCATCGACCAGAAGCCGATGCGCAAGGGCTGAGCGCCCCCACCGTCGACCGTCGCCGGCACCCGGCGCCCCCTTGTAGGAGCCCACTTCAGGGGGCGACCCGAGGGGGATGGAAGCATTCGCGGTCAACGCGGCCCGCCCGGAGGGGGCGCGTTGAACACAGCGACTCCAGGCGGCGTCGGGTCGCCCCCTGAAGTGGGCTCCTACAGGGGGGGCTTCGCGCGCAAGTTGTCCACAGAAGCGCCTCCCAGCCCGGTTTTTGACCGGCCCCGTGCGCGCCTGAAACCGGTGTCACCCCGCGTTTCCCCGCCCCTGTGCCCATTTCGTCATCCCGGCCGGCGCCTTCGGCCGGGACCTCGCCGTCGGTGGCCGCGTAGAATCCGGGGCCTGCCCACCGCCGTGACGGACATGTCCGAACAAGAAGACTTCAAGCAGGCCGCCCTCGACTACCACCGCCACCCGCGTCCCGGGAAGATCAAGGTTGCCCCGACCAAGGCGATGCTGACCCAGCGCGACCTGGCGCTGGCCTACAGCCCGGGCGTGGCCTACGCCTGCGAGGCGATCGTGGAGGACCCGAAGCAGGCCAGCGAGCTCACCGCCCGCGGCAACCTGGTCGCGGTGGTCTCCAACGGCACCGCCGTGCTGGGTCTGGGCAACATCGGCCCGCTGGCCGGCAAGCCGGTCATGGAAGGCAAGGGCGTGCTGTTCAAGAAGTTCGCCGGCGTGGACGTGTTCGACATCGAGATCGACGAGAACGACCCGGACAAGCTGGTCGACATCATCGCCAGCCTGGAGCCGACCTTCGGTGGCATCAACCTGGAGGACATCAAGGCGCCGGAGTGCTTCATCGTCGAGCGCAAGCTGCGCGAGCGGATGAACATCCCGGTGTTCCACGACGACCAGCACGGCACCGCCATTATCGTGGGCGCCGCGGTGCTCAACGCGCTGCACGTGGTCGGCAAGGACATCGGCCAGGTGAAGCTGGCCACTACCGGCATGGGCGCCGCCGGCGTGTCCTGCGTGGACATGCTGGTCTCGCTGGGCCTGAAGAAGGAAAACGTCACCGCCTTCGACCGCAGCGGCGTGATCCACGCCGGCCGCGCCGACCTGGACCCGGACAAGCGCCGCTATGCGCGCGAGACCGACGCGCGCACGCTGGAGGACATCGTCCGCGGCGCCGACATCTTCCTGGGCCTGTCCGCTGGCGGCGTGCTCAAGGCCGAGATGGTCGCCACGATGGCGGAGAACCCGATCATCCTGGCCCTGGCCAACCCGTACCCGGAGATCCTGCCGGAGGACGCCAAGCGCGTGCGCCCGGACGCCATCATCGCCACCGGCCGTTCGGACTACCCGAACCAGGTCAACAACGCGTTGTGCTTCCCGTACCTGTTCCGCGGCGCGCTGGACGTGGGCGCCACCGGGATCAACGAGGCGATGAAGATCGCCTGCGTGCGCGCGATCGCCGCGCTGGCGCGCAAGGAAGCCTCCGACCTGGGCAGCGCCTATGGCGACGACATCCCCAGCTTCGGCCGCGAATACCTGATCCCGCGCCCGTTCGACCCGCGCCTGCTGGTCGAGCTGTCCTCGGCGGTGGCCCAGGCGGCGATGGACTCGGGCATTGCCGAGCGCCCGCTGGAGGACATGGCCGCCTACCGCGAGAAGCTGGGCCAGTTCGTCTACCGCACCAGCCTGATGATGAAGCCGGTGTACGACCGCGCCCGCGCCGACAGGAAGCGGGTGGCCTACGCCGAGGGCGAGGACGAAGTGGTGCTGCGCGCGGTGCAGACGGTGATCGACGAAGGGGTGGCCTTCCCGATCCTGATCGGCCGCCCGGAGGTGATCGAGGCGCGCGTGGAGCGCCTGGGCCTGCGGATGAAGGCCGGGGTGGACTACGAGATCACCAACCAGGACGACGACCCGCGCTTCAACGACTACTGGCAGCACTACCACGCCATCACCGAGCGTCGCGGGGTGACGGTGGCGGCGGCGAAGAACCTGATGCGCTCGCGCCCGACCCTGATCGGTTCGGTCATGGTCGCCCGCGGCGAAGCCGACGCGCTGCTCACCGGCGTGGTCGGCCGCTTCCACAAGAAGCTGGGCTACGTGCGCAGCGTGATCGGGCTGGACCCGGGCGTGCAGTCCACCGCGGCGATGACCGGGGTGATCAACAACCAGGGCGTGTGGTTCTTCCTGGACACCCATGTGCAGGACGATCCCACCGCCGAGCAGATCGCCGAGGCCACCCTGCAGGCGTCCTACCGCCTGAAGCTGTTCGGCATCGAGCCGCGCATCGCCCTGCTGTCGCACTCCAACTTCGGCAGCCACGAGACCCCCGGCGCGCTGAAGATGCGCAAGGTGCGCGAGCTGCTGCTCAAGCGCGTGCCCAAGCTGAACGTGGACGGCGAGATGCAGGGCGACACCGCCTGGGACGAGCTGCTGCGGCAGAAGATTATGCCCAACAGCACCCTCAAGGGTCGTGCCAACCTGTTCGTGCTGCCCAACCTGGACGCGGCCAACATCGCCTACAACATGGTCCGCGTGGTCACTGACGGCGTGGCCATCGGGCCGATCCTGATGGGCATCAGCAAGCCGGTCCACATCCTCACCACCAGCGCCACCCCGCGCCGCCTGCTCAACATGACCGCGATCGCGGCGGTGGATGCGCAGATCAGGGCGCAGATGGAGGGGGAGAGGAAGGGGTGAGCGGGGTAACGATTTTCTGACCGTGCATTCGGAACCGGCCTATCCATAGGCCGGTTTTGTTATGAGATAGGTAGACGGCCGACCAAGTCGGTCGCGCGGGCCAGGGTGGCCCGATGCGCAAACAGCCAAGGAGTGGTGTCATGCGTAGTCTCAAAGAGTCAGAACTCAATATGGTGGCTGGCGGCAACGGCGCATCTACGAATAGCGCAGCCCGGGATGCGGCCATCAAGCAATGCCGTGGACTGCCCGACAACACGAAAGTCAAATTCACGATCCAGATTTCGTCGAACGTCAGCGGGAAAGTAAGTGGAGTTGGTGGTGCGGCCACTACGACCCAGACGGTCGAGATCGAAACCACTTGCGGTGAACTTCGAAAGGCCGCTTAGGCCGAGAAGCGGCACGTGTCCTTGAGGCGCGTGCCGCTCTCCTATTCCGGGACGTGACGATGGGCGTATTCAATCCTGGGGCTTTCATCATGCAGGCTCTTGTCGTCGCCATTGACCCCTCGATATGGACACCCGCAGGTGCGATCGCATGGCCCGGCCAAGAAAGGGCGGTAACCGTGGTGGATACCAGTCAACCGGACTACGCAGGTCAATGCGCATCATTGCTGCAAATCCAACGTCCCAATAGCGCTGGCTATTCGTTTCGAATGGGTGAGGAATGCCAAAAGCTCTTTGTCTTCATGGACCTTGGTGGAGGGGTCAATGGAGGGGAGCCATCGATCTGGTTCCTTGCGCGCCATGAATCCTTTCATATTGCTGCACAGATGTACGGCAGCAGGATTCCTGTCGATTTCATTCAGATCGACCCGGAATTGGTTCGTGACTTTTCTGATGGCACGGAGTTCGCCGGGCTCTACCACGAGCTTGCGTTGCTGACGACCAGCATCGTAAATGGATCTCCGCGATCATGTAAAAGCGTGGAGCTCGCCTACGTATCGTTGAGCGAGCGATCACGCACGTATCTGGACTACAAGATATTTTGGGAATGGCCAGCGGAGTTCTATGCTCAACAGGCAAGTTTCCCCGGTGATTTCGGCAAATACGAGTCCTTTAGGTCGCAGCTTTATGTTGGCGGCGATCCTGGCTATGAACTGTTCGTATCAGGAGTCAGAACCGGACTGGCTCTGGACGCCTTGGTTGGCAGGTCGAATTGGCAATCCGATGTAGCGCAAGGACAATCGATGTTCCACCTGCTTATGGCTCATGGTGGATGCCAATCCAGAAAGTTCGACCCTACAGTCCGCATGAGGCGGGTAGAGCTTTGACCGACTGGCTGTGATTTCCCGGCAGGCTGTTCATGCGGGGCATCATTGTGATGAGTGTAATGAGGCCAGTAGTGTCGCCAATGATTGAGGGCGGCTCATCCCATCCAGAGGGCATTCGGATGCCGAAGACCAGGAAGCTGGATGTCGCCATAACAGGCGTATTGTTGACTTTCTTCATGGCGTGGCATTACCGCGCGGACCTTGTCGAGGTGTGGCGCGCAGCTGCGAAGACCAGCGCTGCACTCGTCCAGGAGTGCGAGTAGGTCGTGGCAAGCCTAGATGGCGGCCGGGTTGTTCCGGCGTGGGGCCGCCTCAATCCTCGTCATCCCCTTCCACGATCTTCCTCTGCATCGCATCCAGGTACGCGTCCGCTTCGGCCATCGAGGTGAAGATCTCGCCCAGTGGCACGGCCTTGACCATGTCGAACACCTTCTGGATCTGCGGCTGCGGGTTGACCACCAGCACCTTGCCGCCACGTGCCGACAGCGCCTTGCGTGCCTTGAACACCGAGCGGATGCCGGCGCTGCTGATGTAGTCCAGGCCGGCCAGGTCCAGCACCAGCGAGGTGACCGCGTTGTTGGCCAGCAGCGGTGCCAGGGCCTGGTCCAGTTCGGCGTAGGTGTGGGTGTCCAGGCGGCCGCCGATGGCCACGCGCTGGCGGCCGCTGGAAGGGGGGGCGATCTCGGTCCGCAGGTTGCTCATGCCTTGCTCTCCATGTCGTTCGCGGCATCGAGCCGCAGGCTGATCCGAAGGATGTTGGAACCGTCGATGCGCTGGTAGTCGATGGCGTCGGCCAGTTCGCGCACCAGGAACACGCCCAGGCCGCCGATGTCGCGTTCGGCGATGTCGGTGTCCAGGTCCGGTGCGTCGCGCGTGGTGGGGTCGAAGGCCGGGCCACGGTCGCGGAACTCCAGCCACAGCTGGCCGTCGGCCACGCGCGCGTGCATCTCCAGCGGTGCGCCGGGCGTGACCGCGTGTTCGACCGCGTTGCAGGCCACTTCCTCGACGATCAGGCGGGCGTCGTGCATGGACGTCTGGCTGGCGCCGTGGCAGGCCAGCAGCGCTTCGATCGCGTCGGTCATCCGCAGCACGTCCGCGGACGACTGGGCCACGCTCACGTGCACCGAAGTCTCCCCTTTGGCGCCGACAGCATGCGCCTGGGTGGTATCGATGTCGAGGTCGCGGGTGTGGCTGATGGCCAGGATCGTGGTGTCGTCCGAAGGTGGCGCGCCATCGACGAAACGGCGCACGTCGGCGAGCACCTGCGCGCATGTCGCCGCCGCACCGGTGCCGCCATGCCGTGCCAGCGCCTGCCGCAGGCGCTCGTCGCCGTAGGCTTCGTCGGCCAGGTTGAAGGCCTCGGTGACGCCATCGGTATAGGCGACCAGGCAGTCGCCCGCGGCCAGCGCGCCCTGCCACGACGGGAAGTCGCTGCTCAGCTCGAATCCCAGCGGCGGGCCGCTCTCCACCGCCAGCGGCTGCACCCGGCCGTCGCCATGCAGCAGCAGCGGCGGATCGTGGCCGGCGCTGGCCAGGGCGAGGTTGCCGTGCAGGTCGATGCGCCCGCACAGCACGGTGGCGAACATGCAGGTGTCGTTGCCCTGCACCAGCCGGCGCGAACCTTCGGCCAGCGCCTGCGACGGCGAGGTGGCGGTCTGGATCGCCACTTCCAGCACCGTCACCGCGCGGGCCATGAACAGCGCCGCCGGCACGCCCTTGTCGGAGACGTCGCCGACCACGAACCACAGTTCGCCGTCCTCGCGCTCGATGAAGTTGTAGAAGTCCCCGCCCACCGCCTTGGCCGGCTCCAGCAGCGCCTGCGCTTCCAGGTGCTCGCTTCCCTGGCCCAGGGTGCGGCCCTGCGGCAGCATCGCCTGCTGGATGTCGCGCGCGATCGACAGCTCGCTCTCCAGCTTCTGCCGCGCCGCGCCCAGCTGCTCGATCTCGCCCAGCTGCCCCCGGATCGAGTGCCGCGCCCGCTCCAGCGTGCGCGCCAGCACGCCGACTTCGTCCCGCCGCTGCTGCTGCGCCAGCGGCACCTCGCGGCCGTCGACGATGGCGTCCACCGCCGAGCCGGCCAGCGCCTCCAGCGGCTTGCTGATCTGCCGGCCGATCCGGCGCACCAGGAACGTACCGGCCGCCGCCAGCACCAGGCTCACCAGCACCAGCGCGAGCAGGGCGCGGTCGAAGCGGTCCATGATCAGGTCGTAGGACTGCCCGACCAACAGCGTCCAGCCGGTGTCGCCGACCGGTTCGACCGAGGTGTAGCGCATGCGTCCGATGTTGGCGTCGCGATGCCCCAGGTAGGCCTGGCGGCGTTCGCGCGCCGCCGCGGCCACCTCCGCCAGATCGCCGCGGTCCTGGCGCGCGATGAAGGCGTCGAACGTTTCCTGCGCCCGCGCGCCCGGGATCGTGCTCAAAGCGATGGTGCCGCCCGGGGCGAGCAGGGTGACGCGCATGCCCGGCAGGTGCGCCAGGGTTTCGATCGGTGCGATCAGGTCGTCGACCGGGATGTCCAGGCTGGCCATGCCGGTGCCCAGCGGCCGCAGCGGCACGTTGTAGGTGGCCATCCACACCTGGCCGGCGGTCTGGTTGAGGTAGGGCTCGGACCACCAGCCGGCCGGCGCGGCCTGGGTGGCTCGGTACCAGGGCTGGGCGTGGTAGTCGTAGCCGTCGGCGAGGAAGTCGCGCTCGCCGAGCGGGCCCATGTAGCGTGTGTACGCCAGCCCTCCCGGCTCACGCGGCTCCACGATCAGCAGCGTGCCGGCTGCACCCGGGATCGAGTCGAGCACCGCGGCCTGCGCCTGCCGCAGCTGTTCGTGGTCCAGCGATGCGCGCGAGACCAACTGTGCCAGGTTGCCGGTGGCGACCGTCAGCGTGCGCAGGCTGGTCTCCAGCCGCTCGGCGGCCTCGCCGGCGGTGGCGCGGTTGTCGCGCTGGGCGTTGTCGAGGATCTCGCGGCGCAGGTACGCGGCGGTGGCCAGGGTCACCGCGAGCAGGAACAGCAGCGTGCTCAGGCCCGACCACAGGGCGATGCGCGTGCGCAGGCTGTGGTACCAGCGCACGGACTCGTGCGGCGGCGCGGCGCCAGTGGCGTCGGACGCTTCGATCGGCATGCCGGTCCCCCCGTGCGGACGCCGGCATCATAGCGCCGTGCCGCACGCCGCGAACGCCTGCGCCTGGCTGCCCGTTGCCGGTGCGCCGCGCACGGGCGCGGCCGGCATGCCGGCGCAGCGTGATCGCTTATTCCCGCTGCCGGCTGATCGCCAGGATGGTGATGTCGTCGGACTGCGGCGCCGCGCCGGCGAAGCGGCGCACGTCGTCGAGCAGGCGCCGGCACGCCGCCTGCGCGCTGGCGCCGGGCGCCAGCGCGCGCAGCAGGCGTTCGCTGCCGTAGGCGCGGTTGTCCGGGTCGAAGGCCTCGGTCACCCCGTCGGTGTAGCCGACCAGGGTCGCGCCGGCCGGCAGCACGCCTTCGTACAGAGGGAACGCATCGCCCGGCTCGAACCCCAGCGGCGCGCCGGCAGCCACCTCCAGCAGTGCGCAACTGCCGTCGGCCTGCAGCAGCAGCGGCGGCTCATGCCCGGCGCTGGCCAGCTGGATGCGCCCGCTGGCCACCTCCAGCCGCCCGCACAGCACGGTGGCGAACATGCAGGTCTCGTTGTTCTCGGCCAGCCGCACCGAGGCGGAGGCCAGGATCTTCTCCGGCGTGCCGTGGCGCCGCGCCATCTGCTCCAGCACGGTGAGCGTGCGCGCCATGAACAGCGCCGCCGGAATGCCCTTGTCGGACACGTCGCCGACCGCGAACCACAGCACGCCCGGCTCCAGCTCGGAGAACTGGTAGAAGTCGCCGCCCACCTCGCTGGCCGGTTCCAGCAGCGCGTGCGCTTCCACGTGCATGTGCCCGGTGTCGAAGCCGCGCCCGGCCGGCAGCATCGACTGCTGGATGTCGCGCGCGATCGACAGCTCGCTCTCCAGCTTCTGCCGCGCACTGGCCATGCGCCCGATCTCGTGCATCTGCCCGCGGATCGAATCGCGCGCGGTGTCGAACGCGCGCGCCATCACCCCGACCTCGTCCTCGCGCTGCACGTACGGGATCGGCCGGTCGAACCGGCCCTGGCTGAAGTGGTGCGCGCTGTCGGTGAGCTCCTCGATCGGCGCGGCCAGCGCGCTGCCGTAGCGCCGCGCCAGCCACAGCGCCACCAGCAGCGCGAACAGGCTGGCCAGCGCCACCATCAACGCGATCCGGTCCAGCCGATGCAGGAACCAGCGGTCGGACACGGTGAGCGCATAGGTCCAGCCGCTGTCGCCCACCGGCAGCACCACCGTGCCCAGCGCGTCGCCGCGCGCGTCGTGGTGCTCGAAGGTGGTGGCCTGGCGCGCGCCGATCGCCGCGACCAGCGGCGCCAGCCCTGCGCCGCCCGGCTGCGCCAGCAGTTCGCCGGCGTTGCGCCGCATCCGCACGTCCGCCTCCGGATGCCCCACCGCCAGCCCTTCGGGCGAGAACAGCATCGGCTGCAGGCCGGCGCCGCCCGCCTCGCCATGCCCGCCGACCAGCGCGGCCAGCCGTTCCACCGGCACGTCCAGGCTGACCATGCCCACCGCCGGCGAGCCGGCCGCATCGCCCGGCCGCCGCAGCGGCAGGTTGAAGGTGGAGAAATATTCGCCGGCGGTGGCCGCGTTGGCGTACGGCTCGGACCACCACGGCCGCGGCGAGGCGACCGTGCGCAGGTACCACGGCATGGTCCGGTAGTCGTAGCCCAGGTCGGCCACCGACTGCTCCACCAGCGTGGCGCCATCGCGGCGGATGTACCAGGTGAAGCCGTCGGCGTCGCCCGGCAACTGGCCCGGTTCGATGATGACCATCGCCCCGGCGATGTCCGGGTCGCCGGCCAGGCTGGCCACCAGCAGCGCGCGCAGGCTGGACGGCTGCGCGCCCACGCCGGTGGCACTGGCGGCCAGGGTGCGGCCGCTGACCTGCACCGAATCCAGCGTCGCCTCCAGGCTGCGCACCGTCTGCCGCGCCAGGCTGTCGGCTTCGGCGCGCGCGTTCTCCACGATCAGCGCACGCGCGCCGAAGTAGAACGCCAGCGCGGTGAGCAGCAGCAGCCCGGCGTTGAGCAGGCTGGACCACAACACCATCCGCGTGCGCAGGCTGTCGCGCCAGCGCACCGCGCGGCGGGTGGGCGCGCCGGCCGCGTCCGCCGTGGTGGAGCCAGACGCGACCGCGTCCTCGCCGGACATGGCGGCTCCTTCGATGCTGCGCTGCGGCGAAGCGGGGGACATCGCGAGCCCATGCATGGCGGAGTCGCCACGATCATAAGCACGAACCGGCATGCTGCACTGCGACATCGCCGCGCTGTCCCCGCGACTGTCCCGGACAACCGATGATTGCAGCGGAAACCGACCCGCCACGCCCCCCTGTACGCCGCCGTAGCGAGGCGGCCGCAAGGGCCGGTGCGTTAAACTCCACGGTCCATGACGAACATCGCGCCGCGGCCCACGCGCGGCATAGGGAGTGACATGAACTGGCTGAACGAGGTGCTGCAGAACGATCCGGATCCGGTCGAGACCCGTGAATGGATCGAATCGCTCAAGGCGGTCATCGACCGCGACGGCCCCGAGCGCGCGCACCAGCTGCTGGAGGATATGGTCGAACTGCCCCGCCGCTCCGGCGCGTTCCTGCCGTTCTCCCCGACCACCGAATACGTCAACACCATCGCCCCGCACCTGGAGGCCAAGAGCCCGGGCAACGCGGACCTGGAATGGCGGATCCGCTCGATCATCCGCTGGAACGCGATGGCCATGGTCGTGCGGACCAACCGCAAGCCCGGCGACCTCGGCGGCCACATCGCCTCGTTCGCCTCCGGCGCCACGCTCTATGACGTGGGCTTCAACCACTTCTGGCGCGCCCCGTCCGACAGCCACCCGGGCGACCTGCTGTTCATCCAGGGCCACAGCTCGCCCGGCATCTACGCCCGCTCGTTCCTGGAAGGCCGCATCAGCGAGGACCAGCTCGACAACTTCCGCATGGAAGTGGACGGGCGCGGCATCTCGTCCTACCCGCACCCGTGGCTGATGCCGGATTACTGGCAGACCCCGACCGTGTCGATGGGCCTGGGCCCGCTGGCGGCGATCTACCAGGCGCAGTTCATGAAGTACCTGGAGCACCGCGGCCTGATCGAGAAGTCCGACCGCAAGGTCTGGTGCTTCATCGGCGACGGCGAGTCGGACGAACCGGAGACCCTGGGCGCGATCTCGCTGGCCGGGCGCGAAGGCCTGGACAACCTGGTGTTCGTGGTCAACTGCAACCTGCAGCGCCTGGACGGCCCGGTGCGCGGCAACGGCAAGATCATCCAGGAACTGGAAGGCGTGTTCCGCGGCGGCGGCTGGAACGTGATCAAGCTGCTGTGGGGCAGCTACTGGGATCCGCTCCTGGCGCGCGACAGCAACGGCGTGCTGAAGAAGCTGATGATGGAGACCGTCGACGGCGAGTACCAGAACTGCAAGGCCTTCGGCGGCGCGTACACCCGCGAGAACTTCTTCGGCAAGTACCCGGAGACCGCGGCGATGGTCGCCTCGCTCTCCGACGAGGACATCTGGCGCCTGAACCGCGGCGGCCACGACCCGCACAAGGTCTACGCCGCCTACCAGCAGGCGGTGAACACCAAGGGCATGCCGACCGTGATCCTGGCCAAGACGGTCAAGGGCTACGGCATGGGCAGCGCCGGCGAGTCGCTCAACCCGACCCACCAGACCAAGAAGCTGGACGACGACGCGGTGCGCGCGTTCCGCGACCGCTTCAACATCCCGCTCAGCGACAAGCAGCTGGAAGAAGCCGAGCAGGTCCCGTTCTACCACCCCGGCGAGGACTCGCCGGAAGTGCAGTACCTGAAGGAGCGCCGCGCCGCGCTTGGCGGCTACCTGCCGCAGCGCCGGCGCAAGGCCAGCAAGTCCTTCACCGTGCCCACCCTGGACAAGTACGAGCGCCTGCTCAAGGACAGCGGCGAGCGCAGCTACTCGACCACCATGGCCTTCGTGCAGACGCTCAACATCGCCCTGCGCGACAAGGAACTGGGCCCGCACCTGGTGCCCATCGTCGCTGACGAAGCGCGCACCTTCGGCATGGAAGGCCTGTTCCGCCAGATCGGCATCTACGCCCCGTTCGGGCAGAAGTACAAGCCGGTCGACTCGGACCAGCTGATGTACTACCGCGAAGACCAGGCCGGCCAGGTGCTGCAGCAGGGCATCAGCGAGCCCGGCGCGATCGCCTCGTGGATGGCCGCCGGCACCAGCTACTCGGTGTCCGACGTGCCGATGCTGCCGTTCTACATCTACTACTCGATGTTCGGCTTCCAGCGCGTGGGCGACCTCGCCTGGCAGGCCGCCGACATGCGCACCCGCGGCTTCCTGCTCGGCGGCACCGCCGGCCGCACCACGCTCAACGGCGAAGGCCTGCAGCACGAGGACGGCTTCAGCCAGATCGTCGCCGGCGGCATCCCCAACGTGCGCAGCTACGACCCGACCTTCGGCTACGAAGTCACCGTGCTGCTCCAGCACGGCATGAAGGCGATGATGGAGGACCAGATCGACGAGTACTGGTACCTCACCCTGATGAACGAGAACTACACCCACCCGGAGATGCCGGCGGGTGCGGAGACCGGGATCATCAAGGGCATGTACCTGCTCAAGGACGCCGGCAAGCCGAAGAAGGGCGAACTGCGCGTGCAGCTGCTGGGCAGCGGCACCATCCTGCGCGAGGCGATCGCCGCGGCCGAACTGCTGGACAAGGACTTCGGCGTGACCGCGGACATCTGGTCGTGTCCGAGCTTCAACGAGCTGCGGCGTGACGGGTTCGACGTGGAGCGGTGGAACCGGATGAACCCGGAAGCCAAGAGCCCGCGCAAGGCGTACGTGACCGAGCTGCTGGAAGGGCGGCAGGGGCCGGCGATTGCTGCGACGGACTACGTGCGCGGGTTCGCCGACCAGATCCGGGCGTTCGTGCCGATGGCCTATACCGTGCTGGGCACGGACGGGTTCGGGCGTTCGGACACGCGCGCCAACTTGCGGCGGTTCTTCGAGGTCGACCGGTACTACATCGCGCATGCGGCCATCGCCGCGTTGGCGAAGGACGGGAAGATGACCGGGAAGGATGTGGCCAGGGCGATCAAGCAGTACAGGATCGATCCGGAGAAGGCGAATCCGGTTGGGGTTTGAGGTCGGATATTGAGGAACGAAAAAAGCGGCCGAAAGGCCGCTTTTTTTGTCATATGGTCAATGATGTCTGTGCGGCGTCGATGTCTCTTTGCCTTCGCTTCTTGGCGCCGCTTTTCCGGTCGCGCTGGTTGATCGGATTCTGGATCCCCCAGTAAGCGGCCGCTTCCGCGGTGCTCATGCGCAACAGTTCGGTTTTGCCCAGGCGCACCTCCTTGGAGGGGCGTTTCGGCTTCGTTCCCATCGCCTTCATCACCTGGGATGCGACGGCCCGCGCAAGCGGTGGAGGCACGGCGTTGCCGATCTGGCGAGCGCCATGCCATTTGGTTCCATTGAGGCGAAACCAGTCGGGGAAGCCGTGTAGGCGCGCCATCTCGCGAACCGTTACGCAACGGTCCCACTTATAGTGAATCGGGCGCGGACTGGTGAATGCGCCGCGTGCAGAGTCGGTGCCGGCGCGCAGCGTATTGGACACCCCGTCGGCCGGAAGTTTGAAGAATCGAGAGATGGGTTCCACTTCCCCCGGGAGGGTGGAGGCAAAACGGCGTCGCGAAATCTTCGTATGCTCGGACCGCATGCTGGAAGTGAGCGAATCGGGGTCCCACTTCCGCTTGTAGCCGTAGGCCCAGCCTTCGGGTGTATCGCAACGCATGAGCTTGGCGTACTCGCTAGCCCTGATGGACTTTTTTGCCTTCGTTTCGTCGGAGTACTTCAACCGCTCGTAACGCTCCGCGTCCGGCAGGTCGCCCAGCGCCTGGGAGCAAGTCGGCGCGTTCGGAAGCTTGCCGCCCTTGCCGGGCTTCGACGTGATAGGGGTCGGATACTCTGGAAGTCGCATCCCCGTCTTCGCGCCGAGCAGGAAGAGGCGCTGGCGATCCTGCGGTACGCCGTACTCGCAGGCGTTCAGGACCTTCCAGCTCTTGACGACGTCGTAACCGGCCTGGCCGAACTCTTCGATGATCTCGTCGAGGAACTTGCGATGCTTGCCTACGGTAAGCCCCTTGACGTTCTCGAATACGAAATAGCCGGCGTCCAGTTCGCGGACGATGCGCACGAAATCCTTGACCAACGAATTCCGTGGGTCGTCCAGGGCGCGTTGGCCGATCAGGGAAAAGCCTTGGCAGGGTGCGCCACCGAAGACCACATCGACCTGCCGCGACCCTATCCCGGCGGCCGCACGGATCTTCTCTCCGCTGAGATCGGTGACCGAGCGGGGGATTACCGCGCAGTCGGGGAAATTGAACTCGTGCACGGCTGCGTGGACGGGATCTATCTCCACGGCGGCGACGACGTCGAAGCCGGCCTGCTCGAAGCCGAGGCTGAGGCCGCCGGCGCCGGCGAAGAGATCGATTCCGATGGGTCTGCTCATGGGGGGAAGTATAGTGGGGGTCCGATCGTTTGTCGATCGGAAGAGATCGTCCTGCATGGTCGGAGTTCCTTCTCCTGACGAGGCCCTAGAGTGTGGCGCGGCTGTCTCACCGGATGAGACGGAGGGCGTATGGACCGGTTGACGTCCGAGCGCCGCAGTTGGCTCATGTCCCGGATCGGCTCCAGGAACACAAAGCCGGAGCTCGCGCTCAGGTCGTTGCTGCATCGGCTCGGGTACAGGTTCCGCCTGCATCGAAGGGATCTTCCGGGAACGCCCGATGTGGTCCTGCCCGGACGGCGTACGGTGATCTTCGTCCATGGGTGCTTCTGGCATGGACATGCGTGCAAGCGCAGTAAGATGCCTAAGTCGAGGATCGACTACTGGGGGCCAAAGATCGACGCCAATAGACGTCGGGACGCGAGGAAGCGAAGAATGCTTCGGGCTCTCGGGTGGCGTGTCCTCACCGTATGGGAGTGCGAATTGAAGGATTCTGGCAAGCTGTCCGATAGAATCGTTCGAATGCTCGGCGATTGAAGGGGGGGTAATGGTCGAACTGAAGGAAAAGAAGGCGAATCGTTACTCGGCGATCATCGCCGAGGTTTTCGACCGTCATTACGAGGAGGGCAAGACCCGCATCGCATTCGAACGGGACGAGTTCGAAGAGATCATGGCCGAGAAAGGCATGAAGCGGATAAAGAATCCGGGCGACCCGATTTACTCGTTTAAGTACCGGTACCCGCTTCCCGCAGCTATCGTGGAGACTGCCCCCGAGGGTTACGAATGGGGGATATTCGGGGTGGGCCGGGCGAAGTACGAATTCCGGTTGGTTGTTCCCTTGGATATGACTCCTCGGATGAGCAAGTTGGCAATCAAGATTCCGGATGCAACCCCCGAAATTATCGGTGCGTATGCCCTTGGCGACGAGCAGGCCCTTTTGGCCAAGGTTAGATACAACCGTCTAATCGACGTATTTCTGGGAGTTACAGCCTCGTCGCTTCAGAATCATCTGCGTACGACCGTCAAGGAGATTGGACAAATCGAAATCGATGAACTGTATGTCGGTATTGATCGGAGCGGATCGCAGTACGTTGTCCCCGTGCAAGCTAAGGGCGGAAGGGATCGGCACGGCAGGCAGCAGACGGAACAGGACATAGCCTGTTGCCGGCAGAAGTTTCCCGACTTGAGGTGTCGGCCGGTATCCGCACAGTTCATGTCGAATGGACGTATCGCGATGTTCGAACTGGCGATGCAGGGCGACGACATCAAGGTCGTGGCTGAAGAACACTATGAGTTGGTTCCCGCCAAATCGATCACTAAGGAAGATCTTATGCTCTATCGCAGGGGGGCGGGAATCGATTAAATGGTGGAAAACATCGAAAACAGCGGTCAGAGCGTCCTAAAAGGGAGCAGGTTCATTTTCTATGGGCAGCTGCCAGCGGCTGATCATCTTGAGGTGAGCACTCAGCAATGACCGAGGGGGATGGTCTCAGGCTCGCTGACTATGTCGTCTGTTTCCTGGATTTATTGGGTCAGAAGCAGGCAATGGCGGGTCAATCGCTACTTCCCAGCGTCGAATCCCCGGAGCAGTACGCGGGATTCATACGGCAGGTGAAGGCGTCCGTTGGCAAGATTCTTGGTATCCAGCGAAACGCGGAGCTCATGTTGAACGGGATGAGGCAGGACAGAGATCCGCCCGGCCCTTTGAGTGAAGAGCAACATCAGCAGTGGCTGGACTTCCGGCGGGACAACACAAAGACCCAGCGGTGGTCAGATGGCCTGATGCATTTCTCATGCATGGGAGACGCGTCCAGGGTCCAGCAGATCAACGGCGTCTATTCCCAGATATGCATGGCCGGCGCTATGTGCCTAATCGGACTGGCTGCCAAAGGCCCTGTCAGGGGTGGCATCGATATCGCGTGGGGCGTGGAGCTACATCCAGGCGAGCTGTATGGGCCTGCGGTGGCCAATGCATACCATCAAGAGAGTGTTGCTGCGCAGTTTCCACGCATTGCGGTAGGGAATAAGTTGGTGGAGTTCCTCAAGGGGGCTACGCTTTCTACGGGAGAAGAAGTATCGGACCGCGTAGCGAAAGGCATGGCATCGCTATGTTTGGGCATGTTGGACAGGGACGATTCTGGGCAAGCATATGTCCACTATCTCTCCAGCGGATTCGAGCAGGCGGTCACCGGCGCGTACATTCGCGAACTGTGGCCTCGGGCCAGAGGTTTCATCGGCGATCAGATAGACCTGCATACCGCGAATAGAGACGAGAAGTTGCTTGGAAGGTATTTGCGGTTGGCGGAGTACTTCGATCGTCATCCTTCGCAGAGCAGCGAGTGAGTCCCAAGCAGGAACGGGGCAGGTTCACTTCCAGGGGGAATCCAGGACTCCGTCCTCCGAGTCCCGAACCCGGAGCGCCGAGCTCCAACCTCCGTAGCCCGAGTTCGGAACTCGATGCATAGAGCTCTGAACTCCATCGTCCGAGTTCCGGACTCGGCACGCCGAGTTCTGAACTCCATCGGCCGGGTTCCAGGCTCGGCGCGCCGGGTTCCGAACTCCATCACCCGGGTTCCAGGCTCGGATCGCCGAGTCCAGAACTCGGTCGCCCGAGCTTTTTGCTCGGCGTGTGAGGCAAAAAAGCTCGGTTCTGTGGATAACCTGGGCTGCAGACGGTTCCACGTTTGCTACTTGGCCTGAGGTTCCACGGAAACAGGGGGTCAGAGTGCACTTTCCGCTCAACTCCGCTCGAGCGGCTGCCAACGGAGCTGTGCCTGCCACCCGCTCCGACGGAACTCCCCCAGACTTTGGTCACTTGTTACGCCTGGAGGCCCGGCCGCATCGTCGCCCGAACCGCGCTTCCGCCCTTGTGGCCCCTGGAGCTCCTGTGTCCCGATTCCGACCGCTGTTCGCTGCCTGCCTGCTGTTCGTGTCCGCCCATACCACCGCCGCCACGCCGCGCGAGGCGGTCGCGCAGGTCGCCGACACCATCGAGCAGGACTACTTCGATCCGCAGCGCGCCACTGCGATCGCCGCGGCGCTGCGCGCCGATGCCGCCGGCGGGCGCTACGACCGCTATACCAACCCGCAGGACCTGGCCACTGCGCTGACGACCCGGCTCAAGGCCGAGGACCGGCACTTCAACGTGCGCTGGTCCGATGCGCCGCCGGAACAGCGTCCCGGGCCGGGCCCGGGCGCCGATCCGGCGCGCACCAACTTCGGCATCCGTCGTGCCGAGGTGCTGCCGGGCAATGTCGGCTACCTGGACCTGCGCTCCTTCGCCGATATCGACTTCGACGATCCGCGCGATCCGGCGCGGCAGGCCATCGACGCGGCGCTGCATCTGCTCGGCAATACCGATGCGCTGGTCATCGACCTGCGCGACAACGGCGGCGGTTCGCCGGCGATGGTCGGTTACCTGGCCAGCGCCTTCGTCGCGCCCGATGCCGACATCTACAACACCTTCCACTCGCGCCGCGGCACGATGTCCGAAGCCCCGGTCACTGCCCACGCGGCGCCGCGCACGAAGCTGCCGCTGTACGTGCTGACCAGTGGCCGTACCGGATCGGCTGCGGAGGCCTTCGCCTACACGCTGAAGAACGCCAGGCGCGCGACCGTGGTCGGCGAGGCCAGCGGCGGCGCTGCCAATCCCGGGCGGCCGTTCCAGCTGGACGACGGCTTCAGCGTGTTCGTGTCCACCGGTTCGCCGGTCAGCCCGATCACCGGCGGCAACTGGGAAGGCGACGGCGTGCAGCCGGACGTGGCGGTGGCATCCGCCGATGCGCTGCTGCGCGCGCAGCCGCTCGCGCTGGCCCGACTGGTCGAGGAGGGCGCCGACACGGCCGCGCGCTGGTCGCTGGAAGCGCTGACCATCGAGCCCCCGGCGCAGGTGCAGGCCGCCATCGGCGCGCTGGTCGGCCAGTACGGTGTCGTCGCGATCGAAGCGGCCGGCGATCGCCTGCAGTTGCGCCAGGGCCGCCGTCCGCCGCTGCGCCTGCAGCCGCTGGCGACGGACCTGTACTTCGTCGAGGGCGACCCGACCCGCCGCGTGCAGTTCGAGCGCACGCCGGTGGGCGAGGTGGCCGCGCTGGAAGTGCGATGGGCCGACGGCAATGTCGCCCGCCATGTGCGCGGCCCGAACGGATCCTGATCGCCGCCCTGGCGGGCGCCGCAGCGCGGCGTCGCGTCTTTGGGAAAAATGGAAAAAAATGGGGCTCCTTTTGCGGCCCGCGGCGCCCCGCGCCAGACGCGTTCCCGTCCTGCAAGGAGATCCTGGGATGAAGTCGATCGCATGCTTCGCGTTCCTCTCCGCAACCGTGCTTTCCGCGCCCGCGCTGGCGGCGCCGGCCGTGCCAGCGCAGACGCCCGAGGCCTACGCCGCCGCCGGCGAGCGCGTCACCATCGCCCCGGGCCGTGCCTTGAACCTGCGCTGCAGCGGTGAGGGCGCGCAGACCGTGCTGCTGGAAGCCGGCGGCAACGCCGACTCGACCTCCTGGTTCCGGGTCCAGCCGCTGCTGGCGTCGCAGGCGCGCGTGTGCGCCTACGACCGTGCGGGTTACGGCTTCAGCGACGAAGGCCCGCTGCCGCGGAATCTTGAGGCTGACGTCGCCGATCTCGCCGCGCTGGTCACTGCGGCCGGGCTGCGCACGCCCCTGGTCCTGGTCGGGCATTCGCTGGGCAGCAACATCGTGCGCGCCTATGCGCAGCAGCATCCGCAGGACGTGGCCGCGCTGGTGCTGGTCGATCCGCCCGAGCAGGGTGCCGATGCGCGGTTGCCCCAGGCCTGGCAACAGGAGGACGAAGCCGGGCGCGCGCAGCGCAATGCGTTCCTCGATGCCTGCCTGGCCGCGGCCGAGGCCGGTACCCTGGACCAGGCCGCCGCCCCGCTGGCGTCCTGCCTGCGCGCCGCGCCGCCGTGGCAGAGCGCGGCGGTCGCCGCCGCCATCCGCGCCTGGAAGCTCAAGCCCGGCTACTGGCGCACGCTGCGCTCGGAGCTCGACGCCAACACCGCGATCTTCGCCGCACCGGTACCGGAGGCCGAGTCCTACGGCGAGCTGCCACTCGTTGTCGTCATCGCACCCGTCGACGGCATGCAGGGCGTGCCCGCCGAGGTCGGCAAGATCCTGCAGGCCGCACGCGAGCAGACCCACGCACGCCTGGTCGCAGCCTCGCGCAACGGTCGGCGCGTGGACGTGGTGGACAGTTCGCACGACGTGCAGCTGGACGCGCCGGAAGCCGTCGCGGCCGCGGTGGCCGGCGTGCTCGCGCCGGCGCGATGACGTGGCGGCGAGTGCAGCCTGTCAGGGGAAGTGCGCTCTGACCCCGGTCTGGCTTTTGCTGCTGTGCGGAACACGGCCCACACCCGCTGTGCTATAGATCGACAACCCGGCGTCAATTACCGGGGAAACGTGCAGGTTTTCCATCTCCCAGGAGGATTGCCATGCGTATTCTCGTTCCAGGCATGCTCGCGCTGATCGCGTTGCCCGCCATGGCCGGCACCCCGACCGATGCCCGGATGGCCGAGCGTCTGGCGGCACTCGAAAGCCGGGTGGCGCAGTTGGAAGAGTCGTCCACCCATGCCGATTCGCACTTCAGCAGCAAGGCCCAGGTCAGTGGCAACTGGCTCAGTTGCAGGCAGGGCATGAGCAAGGCCGAGGTCCAGTCCCTGCTCGGACAGCCGCTGCTGGTGCCGCAAAGCCAGCGCGACGCGGTCAAGCTGTATCACGGCTCGGAAGTGTGGCTGTACCGCACCCAGGCCAAGGAGGGTCCGGGTTACGTGATCTTCCGCGACGGCAAGCTGGTCGAGTGCGCCAGCCCGCAGTTCAATTCGGCGTAAATGAAACCAGGGATCGGCGCGCAGTTTCCCGGGTGTCCTCGCATGCCCGGGACCGCCGGCCCTGACCCTCTCGCCCGCGCATACACGATCCCGTAATCGCCCCTGGCCTACGATCCATGGCCTCGGGCGCGGGCGGCCGTCGATGTGTCGCGGCCAACGCGAACCCACCGCTTCGGCGCCGGCGTGCGCCCTTTTTGGAGGTTGTCATGGCAGGGTTCGAAGGCAAGGTCGCGCTGGTCACCGGCGCCGGTTCCGGCCTGGGCGAGGCGATCGCCAAGGCGCTGGCGGCGCGTGGGGTGAAGGTCGTGGCGACCGACATCCAGCAGCAGGCGGCCGAGCGCGTGGTGGCGGAGATCGTGGCGGCGTCGGGTACGGCGATCGCGCTTCGCCAGGACACCGCGAGCGCCGATGACAACGCCGCGGCGGTGGAGCGTGCGGTGGCCGAGTACGGCGCGCTGCATTACGCGGTCAACAACGCCGGCATCGGCGGTGCGCAGGCGCCGGTGGGCGAGCTGGACGTGGCCGAGTGGCAGCGGGTGATCGACATCAACCTCAACGGCGTGCTCTACGGGATGCGCTACCAGATCCCGCGGATGCTGCAGGCCGGCGCGGGCGAGTGCGCGATCGTCAACATGGCCTCGATCCACGGCATGGTCGCGGCAATCGGCAACAGTGCCTACACCGCGGCCAAGCACGGCGTGGTGGGGATGACCCGCAACGCGGCCGCCGAGTACGGGCCGCGGGGCCTGCGCATCAACTGCGTCGGCCCGGGCTACATCGACACGCCGCTGCTCGAAGCACTGCCCGACGAACAGAGGGCGGCGCTGGTCGCGAAGCATCCACTGGGGCGGCTGGGCCGGGCGGAGGAGGTCGCCGCGCTGGTGGTGTTCCTGCTGTCGGCGGAGGCTTCGTTCATCACCGGCGGCTACTACCTCATCGACGGCGGCTACACGGTGGTGTAGGCGCGGAAGCAGGGTGCGTGGCGCCGGCCGGACCGGCGCCCGCGCGCATCCTCCCGGAAGCGTATCTTCGGCTTCTTCTTCCGGTCGCCGAAGGACCCGCCATGACCCGCTACCGAGCATGGGCCGCACAGAAGCCCGGTGCCACCCTGGAACCCTTCGAGTACGACCCCGGCCCGCTCGGCGCCGAGGAGGTCGAGATCACGGTCGAGCACTGCGGCATCTGCCATTCGGACCTGTCGATGCTGGACAACGAGTGGGGGTTCACCGGGTATCCGTTCGTGCCCGGCCATGAGGCGGTCGGGCGGGTCACCGCGCTGGGGGCGAACGCCAAGGGCGTGGTGATGGGCCAGCGGGTCGGCCTGGGCTGGAATGCGAGCAGTTGCCTGCACTGCGATCCCTGCCTGGCCGGCAACCAGCACCTGTGCCGTGAGCTGCAGCCGACCCTCGCCGGTCGCCATGGTGCCTTCGCCGACAAGGTGCGCGCGCACTGGGTCTGGGTGATGCCGATCCCCGAGGGCCTGGACCCGGCCGAATGTGGACCGCTGCTGTGCGGCGGCATCACCGTGTTCGCGCCGCTGCGCGAGCTGGGCATCGCGCCGACCGCGCGCGTCGGGGTGGTCGGCATCGGCGGGCTGGGCCACATGGCGCTGAAGTTCTGCCGCGCCTGGGGCTGCGAGGTCACCGCGTTCACCAGCAGCGCCTCGAAGGAAGAGGAGGCGCGCGCGTTCGGCGCCCACCACGTGATCGCCACCGGCGATGCGGCGGCGCTGGAGAAGCTGGCCGGCAGCTTCGACCTGATCATCGACACGGTGAACGTGCCGCTGGACTGGAACGGCCTGCTGGCCGCGCTGGCGCCGAAGGGCCGGCTGCACGTGGTCGGCGCGGTGCTGGAGCCGATCCCGGTGCCGGTGTTCCCGCTGCTCATGGGGCAGAAGTCGCTGTCGAGCTCGCCGACGGGCTCGCGTGGGGCGCTCGACAGCATGCTGGGGTTCGCCGCCCGGCACGGCGTGGCGCCGCAGACCGAGCACTTCCCGATGAGCCGCGTCAACGAGGCGATGGACCATCTGCGCGCAGGCAAGGCGCGCTACCGGATCGTGCTGGACGCGGATTTCGGTTAGCGCAATGAAGACAGCCCCGCTTGCGCGGGGCTGGTTGCCTTCATGTTGCGAACGCGCGCGGTCAGCAGGCCAAGGCCTTCAGTACGTGCTTCGGGTCCTTCTCTATCGCCCTGAGCAAGGCCTTCGCCGGGCCAGTCGGTACGCGCCGGCCCTGTTCCCAGTTCTGCAGTGTCGTGACCTGGACATTGATGACGCGGGCGAACCTGGCCTGCGACAGGCCGGTGGCCGCACGCACTTCCTTGATCCGTACCGATTCGGGGCGCAGCTCGCGCGACGGCGCGCGCTCGCCGCGCGTGATCTCGCCCATCTGCTCCATGCTCCGGGCGAGTTCCGCAAAAAGGTTCTTGTCCATCACTGCCACCTGTCTTTGATTGCCTTCAGTTGCCTGCGCTGGTCGGGCGTGAGGTCGTCCTGTACTCCCTTCCTGTACATCAGCAGCATCCTCAGCTGCCTGGCGTGATCCACACAGTAGTAGATGACTCTGACCCCGCCGCTCTTTCCCTTGCCGCCCTGCTTCCAGCGGACCTTCCGCAGCCCGCCCGTGCCTTCGATGACGTCGCCGGCTTCCGGGTTCTCCATAAGGAACCGTTGAAACTGCGCGTATTCGTCGTCCGAAAGCAGATCGAGAACCTGTCTGGTGAAGACCGGGGTTTCTATGAAGAGCATCCGTGCCCGCCATTGGCGTATACGCCAATGGCGTATAAGTTAGCTCGTCGATCGTCTCAGCGCAAATTCCACTCTGCCCCCGGTTTCCGGGTAGTGTGGGCGGCGTCCGGAAAGCGGTCCGGTACTTCGCCGGCAGGGGAATGCCCTGCCCGGGAACCTCGAGCTAGGGGAAGCCATGCGCGCAATCACCCTCCGGGCCGCTCTGGCGGCGCTCCTGGCATCGAGCGGCGCGGCGCATGCATCGCCGCTGGCCGAGGCGATCGACGACGACTATCCGTATCTGGACGCGCTGTTCCGGCATCTGCATGCCAATCCCGAGTTGTCGCTGCAGGAGGTCGAGACCTCCAACCGCCTGGCCCATGAGCTCGAACAGCTGGGGTTCGCGGTCACCCGCGGCATCGGCGGAACCGGCCTGGTCGGCACGCTGCGCAATGGCGACGGGCCGGTGTTGCTGATCCGCGCCGACATGGACGCGCTGCCGGTGCAGGAGAAGACCGGGCTGCCCTACGCATCGACCCGGCGGCAGGTGAACCTGGAAGGGCTGGAGGTGCCGGTCATGCACGCCTGCGGCCACGACATGCACGTCACCACGCTGGTCGGCGTGGCACGGCGCATGGTGGCGCTGAAGGACCAGTGGCGAGGCACGCTGCTGCTGGTCGGCCAGCCGGCGGAGGAAGGCGGCGGCGGCGCCAGGGCGATGGTCGCCGACGACATCTACGGGCGGGTAGGCCGGCCGGACCATGCGCTGGCATTGCACGTGACCGCCAAGTACCCGGCGGGCAAGATCGCCTTCAGCGACGGGCTGATGTATTCCAGCGTCGACACGGTCCGGATCAATGTCCGCGGCATCGGCACCCATGGGGCGTCGCCGCACCAGGGCATCGACCCGGTGGTGGTCGGCAGCCAGATCGTGCTGGCGCTGCAGAACATCGTGACCCGCGAGATCTCGCCGATCGAGCCGGCGCTGATCACGGTGGGCGCGTTCAACGGCGGCACGGCCCCGAACATCATTCCCGACCACGCCCGGCTGGACATCACCGTGCGCTCGAACAGCGAGGACACCCGTGCCAGGCTGCTGGTCGCCATCGAGCGGGTCGCGCTGAACACCGCGCGCGCGGCGGGCGTTCCCGAAGACCTGTTGCCGGAGGTGGTGGTGTCGGCCGACGGCTCACCGACCACCACCAACGACGCCACACTCGCCCAGCGGGTGCGTGCGGCGATGCGCGCCGGGATGGGCGGAGAGGCGTTCGTGCGCTGGCAGCAGACGGACATGGGCGCCGAGGACTTCCCGGACCTGGTCAGCGTTACTCCACCCATCCCCAGCGTCTACTTCGAGGTGGGCGGCACGTCGCCGGAGAAGCTCGCATCGGGCCAGTGGGCGGACCACCATTCGCCCTTGTTCGCCATCGAACCGGAACCGTCGATCAAGGCCGGCGTGGAGGCGATGACCCTGGCCGCACTCGACCTGCTGCGCAAGTAGAGCCTGAAACCGGGGTCAGAGTGCACTTTCTCCATGAAGGCCAGCCCCGCTCGCGCGGGGCTGGCCTTCATGTTGCGAACGCATCTGTGTCACTTCCGCCTTCCAGCCACGTCATGGTTCGTACCCACCACATGGAGCGACCATGAACGCCGAGACCCTGGACCTGATGCTGCGCACCGAACTGCCTGCCGCCCGGCGCGGCAACCGCGAGGCTTTCGGGCGGATCGTCAGCGCCTGCCAGAACACCGTCACCGCCATCGCGCTGGCGATCACCCGCGATGTGCAGGCCAGCGAGGACATCGCCCAGGAGGCGTTCCTTTCCGCATGGCAGAGGCTGGATCGGCTGCGCAACAGCGCCAGTTTCCTGCCGTGGCTGCGCCAGATCACCCGCAACCTGGCCCGTGACTGGTTGCGGGCGCAGGCGCAGCGTCCGCTGTCGGGCGAGGCGGCCGAGATCGCCATCGGCATGGCCGCCGATCCTTCGCCCGAGCCGAGCGACCGGCTGCTGCGCGGGGAAGCCGAGGCCGCGGCCGAGGACATCATTTCCGCGCTGCCCGAGGACAGCCGCGAGGTGTTGCTGCTGTTCTACCGCGAGGGCCAGAGGTCGCGGCAGGTGGCGGCGTTGCTGGGCTTGAGCGACGAAGTGGTGCGCAAGCGGCTGTCGCGCGCCCGGACCAGCGTGCGCGAGGAACTGGTGCAGCGGTTCGGCGAGTTCGCGCGTTCCACCGCGCCATCGGCTGCGTTCGGGCTGGCGTTGGCCGGTGCGCTGGCTACCGCCGTCCCGGCCACGGCCACGGCGGCGGTCGTCGGTTCGGGCGTACTGGGTACCGGTGCGGGCAAGCTCGGCATGGGAGGGCTGGCGACCGGCGGCGCGGCGGGTGGCGTCGCCGGTGGCTCGCTCGGCCTGATCGTGCAGACCTTGACCCAGCAGCCCGGCCTGCTGCCCGGCATCGTCGTCGGCACGATCGCCGGTGCCCTGGTCTCCGCGCTGACCTGGTGGTACCTGGCGCGCTTCTGCCAGACGCCGCGAGAGGCAGGACAGATACGCCGTTTCATGCGCCTCAGCGCCGTCACCGGCGCGCTGTTGCTGCTGTGCCTGATGCTGGCGGTGGTCTTCGGCAACGCTTGGGTGGCGGTGACGGTCGCGGTCGTCGGCCTGGCGGTGGCGAACTACCAGCACCTGGTCGTGCTGCGAAGGATCATGGAGCCGATCCTCGCCCATCCGGCCAATGCTTCCCGTCGCGGCGAATACGGCTACGTGATGGGGGCGAAGTCGGCATGGCTCGGCACCGCCATCGCGCTGGCCGCCATCGTGTTCGCGCTGTACCGCCAGGGGCGCTTCTGAGGCCGGACGAATCGCGGGAGTATCGGGACGGTGCGTGCGGTGCTTGCTCCGCTCCCCATGGGGCTTCAAACGAAGCCAATGCAACCGAGCGGCCAACCGTGCCGGAGCAGGCCGGAACGGCAGGTCCGGATCATCTCCGGTCCCGCAACCCGGCTGTTTTTTCGTGATTTCCATCACATTTCCTTGATGGGTCCGGAGGCCAGGAGTAGGGTCCAGCGACCGGGAATGTCCCCGGTGTCTGTTCCACCACTCTGAAGGAATAGCCATGAAACGCGTGCTCGTCATGCTGGCGGCGCTCCTTGCATTTGCGGTAGCGACAGCCGGCGCACAGGAAAAGCGCAGCTATGAAGAAGGCCCTGTCACGATCGTCACCTCGGTCAAGATCGTGGATGGCCAGTACGACAATTACCTGGCATATCTGGCCAAGACCTACAAACCGGTCATGGAAGCCCAGAAGGAAGCCGGCCTGATCCTGCGTTACGCCGTATACGACAGGTATCCGCGGGCCAAGGACGAAGGAGACCTGTACCTGGTGGTCACGTATCCGAACATGGCCGCCTTCGATGGATTGCGCGACAAGGCCGAAGCGGTGGCCAGCAAGGTCACCGGCATGAGCCGGGAGAAGGCGACGGTGGCGGCGGTCGATCGCAACAAGATGCGCACCATCCTGGGCGACGAGATGATCCGCGAAGTGCTGTTGAAGTAGGCGCGATCGATGGGCGCGAGGGGGCGGCATGCTTCCCTTCCCCTCAGGGGGAATGTCCGCCCCCCGGAAGCCATCGTGGCTGCTGTGGCCGGCGTGGCCGGACTCACGCCGGCCCGGCGCCGGCCCGCGGATCCGACGCGAACAACCGTGCCAGCGGCCGCGCGATGAGCAGCGTGGCGACGAACGGAGCGAAGGCCAGCGCCGCATGCAGCCAGAAGAAGCCCGCATGGCTCATCGTCTCCCACCAGGCGGCCAACGTGCCGCTGAGGACATTGCCGATGAAGGTCGAGAAGAACAGCATGCCCATCATGGTGGAGGTGACCGCAGCCGGCGCGGCGCGCGAGAACAGCGCCAGCAGGGTCGGCCAGTAGTAGAGGAAGCCCAGCGCGTTGAACGCGAACAGCAGCACCGGCCAGACCATGCCCACGCTCGTGGCGCCGGCATCGAGCCGCATCGCCGGCAGCACCATCAGCGCGCTGGCGATGGCGGTGACCAGGTAGCCGATGGCGATCTTGTGCATGTCGTCCGGTTCGCGCCCGCGCCGTGCCTGCCAGCGCCAGAGCATGACCAGCGGCGGCACCAGCACGATGCAGAACAGGCCGTCCAGCGCGTTGAAGGTATTGGTCGGGATCGTCCAGCCCAGCCACTGCCGGTCCACCGATTCCTCGATCATCAGCAGGCCGCTGATGAAGGCCTGGTTGTAGGACAGCCCCGGCAGGATCGCCAGCGCGCTGACCAGCAGCAGCGCGGCGATGACCCGCCAGTCGTGCGCGCCGAGCGCCGGTCCGCGGCCGGCGTCGCGCCGGCGCATGACGTCGGGTGCCAGGTGGCGGCGACCGGCCACGTAGATCGCCATCGCCACCAGCATCATCACCCCGGCGGCACCGAAGCCCACGTGCCAGCCATACGCATCGGCCAGCAGCGCACACACCAGCGGCCCGAGCAGGACGCCGACGTTGATCGCGGCCGAGAAGATCGCGAACGCGCGCGTGCGCCGGCCTTCCTCGTGCGGGCCGTAGAGGTGGCCGACCTGGACGGAGATATTCCCCTTCAACAGGCCGCTGCCGATGATCAGCAGCACCAGCGCGACCAGGAAGGCGGCCGCGAACGCCATCAGCGCGTGCCCCAGCACCATGAGCGCGGCGCCCAGCAGCACCGTGCGCCGCTGGCCCAGCAGTCGGTCTGCCAGCAGGCCGCCGAACACCGGGGTGAAGTACACCAGCCCGGAATAGAGCCCGTAGACCTGGGCGGCGAAGGCCTGGTCGGTCAGCGGCCCGGTCATCCGTTCCAGCGCCGCACGGAACATGCCGAGGCCGAACACGCCGCCCACCACTTCGGGGGTCAGCAGGTGCTGGATCATGTACAGCAGCAGCAGCGCCGACATCCCGTAGAACGAGAAGCGCTCCCAGGCTTCGGTGAAGGCCAGGTAGGCCAGTCCCGGGGGGTGGCCGAAGAAGCCGCGTGCTGGGCGCTCGCCGCCGGAATTGGCCACTGCCATCGGTTTTCCCCTCCGGTGCTGGCGCAAACTAGCACACGTCCCCGGACTGGACCGGCGCCGTCTTGATCCTGGTCAATGAGCGCGGTCCCGGCCGGGGGGACACTGCATGGACCCCAGATGGAGAACGTGGACATGTACAAGCATCTTCTCGTCCCTACCGATGGTTCGCCGCTGTCCGACTACGCGGTCGACCAGGCACTGGCACTGGCCAAGGCACTGGGTGCCAGGGTCACCCTGTTCACCGCGATCGAGCCGTTCCGCGTGTTCGCGCTGACGCCCGAGCAGGTCGTCGAAACCCGCGACGCCTACGACCGGCACGCCAAGGTCGCCGCCGACAGGTGCCTGGCGCAGGCCGCGGAGAAGGCTGCCGCGGCCGGCATCGCGCATGCGACCGTGGCCACCGGCAGCGACAATCCGCACGAAGCGATCATCGCCACCGCCCGCGAGAAGGGCTGCGACCTGATCGCGATGGCCTCCCACGGCCGGCGTGGCGTGAATGCACTGGTGCTGGGCAGCGTCACGGCCAAGGTGCTCACCCACTCGGAACTGCCGGTGCTGGTCTACCGCAACAGCGGCGCCTGAGCAGCCTGCACTGTCCGGCCGCGGCGGTTGCGGGCCGTGCCGGGGGCGCTAGCATCGTGGCCCATGGCTCCGACGATCCATTCGCTCTACCTTGCCGGTCCCGATGTGTTCCGGCCCGATGCGCGCCAACGCGGGCGCGAGCTCCAGGCATTGTGCGCGCGGCACGGCTTCGAAGGCCTGTTCCCGCTCGACCAGGAGGTGCCGGCGCACATCACCGACCCGGGCGCGCAGGCGGCGTGGATCTACCGCGCCAACATCGCCCTGATCGAACGCGCCGACGCGGTGCTGGCCAACCTCGACTTCTTCCGCGGCCCGGAGCCGGACAGCGGCACCTGCTTCGAAGTCGGCTACGCGGTGGCCAGGGGCAAGCCGGTGTTCGGCTACATCCCCGAGCACGGCAGCTTCGCCGAGCGCATCCGCGAACGGCATCCGCATGCGATCGGCGCGGACGGCGTGCTCGACGTGCACGGCTGGAGCATCGAGGAGTTCGGCCTGCCACTGAACCTGATGCTGTCGGTGCCGGCGCCGCTGGTCGTGGGCGATGCCGACGCGGCGCTGGCGCACCTGGTGCGGCACCTGTCGCGCACCGCTGCCGGCTGAACCGGCCGCGTGAACCGGCGCCGGGCGGTTTGCGGGTAAGGTGTCGCCACGCATCGACCGAGGAAACGACGATGAAGCGACTGACCGCCCGCGACTTTTCCCCCGAGCTGCTGGAGCTGTACGACGGCTACGTGCATGGCCGCATCAGCCGGCGCCAGTTCCTCGACCGTGCCGGTGCCTTCGCCGTGGGCGGGCTGACCGCCGCCGGCATCCTCGCCGCGCTGAGCCCGGACTACGCCCTGGCCCAGCAGGTGCAGTTCACCGACCCGGACATCGTCGCCGAGTACATCCACTATCCCTCGCCGCAGGGCCATGGCCAGGTGCGCGGCTACCTGGTGCGCCCGGCCAAGGCCGAGGGCCCGCTGCCCGGCGTGGTGGTGGTGCACGAGAACCGTGGCCTGAATCCCTACATCGAGGACGTGGCCCGGCGCGTGGCCAAGGGCGGCTTCATCGCGCTGGCACCGGACGGGCTCAGCTCCGTGGGCGGCTATCCGGGCAACGACGACAAGGGCCGCGAGCTGCAGCGCCAGGTCGATCCGGAGAAACTGATGAACGATTTCTTCGCCGCGATCGATTACCTGCTCGCCGAAGGGCGCACCACCGGCAAGGTCGGCATCACCGGTTTCTGCTACGGCGGCGGGGTGTCGCATGCCGCGGCGGTGGCCTATCCGGAACTGGCCGCGGCGGTGCCGTTCTACGGCCGCCAGGCCAAGCCGGAGGACGTGGCGCGGATCAAGGCGCCGCTGCTGGTCCACCTGGCCGAGAACGATGCGAACGTCAACGCGACCTGGCCGGCCTACGAGGCGGCGCTGAAGGCCGCCGGCACCACCTACGAGGCACACATCTACCCCGGCACCAATCACGGTTTCCACAACGACTCCACCCCGCGCTACGACGAAGCGGCGGCGAAGCTGGCCTGGGAGCGCACGCTGGAGTGGTTCCGCCGCTACCTCATCTGAGCGGCGCCGCAGCTGCCCTTCTGTAGGAGCCCGCATGAGGGCGACCCGCAGGCGCTGGAATATGCCGCGGTGAAAGCGGCCGATCCGGAGGGGCCGCGTTGTGCGTGGTGCCTTCCGACGGTGTCGGGTCGCCCTCATGCGGGCTCCTACAGGGGGCCAGGCAGGGCGGCAAAAAAGATGCCGCCCCGGGTGGGGCGGCATCGGCGAGGGGAGGGAAGCGGCCGCAGCGGCCGCCATGCGACGGCTCAATGGATCCGGAACATGGCCGACGGTGCGGGCACGTAGCTGCTCTCGCGCACGCGGCGCCGGTGCGCGGCCAGAGCCGCTTCAGCCTCGCGCGCGACCTGCCATGCGGTGCGGTTGAAATGCAGTTCTTCCGGCGTGCAGCCGCGCAGGTCCGCTTCCACGCCACGCAGGCGGGCGAAGTCGCGGTAGCTGGCGGTCTCGCCGCCCAGCAGCGGCCAGGCGGCGTCCACCACGATGGCTTCGTCCAGGCGGCCCACGCGCGGCAGCCAGTCCGGGATCAGGCCGCAGGGGTCATTGACGTAGTCGATCACCAGGCGGGCGCAGTCGGCCACGTCGTTGGCGGCCTGCCAGTCTGGATCGGTGACCATCGCCGCGACCGCTTCGATCCACGAAATCCGTTCGGCGATACATGCGGGGGCGTCATCGCCCATGGCCGCCGACAGCTGCCGTGCCGCGGTGGCCAACCGGTCGATGTCCAGCGGGGCGCTGTGCCGGCCCAGCCGGGACAGCAGGCGGTTGAAGCGCTCCAGGTCCGCCGAAGCCGGGCGGTAGTCGCCGATGCTCTTGCGGCGGTGCAGCAGGCTGAAGGTCGGGGGGGCGTCCAGGACGGAAGGCAGCGGCTGGACCAGGGAGCAGGTTGTCATCACAGCGTTCATGGCTCGTCTCCAGGAAGGGGATAGGGCGCGGCATCGCCGGCGCGTGGCCAGAGTCGCCGTTCGCTGGAAGCCGGTCATGAGGACGCTGCGACCGTTCCATGCGGGTTCGCTGAATCCATGAGGCGATCATGAGGAATTGGCGATGAGGCCGGGGAACGACCCGCCAGCGGGCGGCGGCGAGGCCGCGCGCTACCGTTTCGACGGCATCGTGGTGGACGCGGCCGCGCACACCGTGACCCGTGACGGCCATGGCCAGGCGCTGGAGCCCAAGGCCTTTGCCGTGCTGCTGGCGCTGCTGCGCCGCCCCGGCGAGCTGCAGGTCCGCGACGACCTGCTCGACCAGGTCTGGGGCCACCGCCACGTGACTCCCGGCGTGCTGACCCGGGCCATCGCCCAGCTGCGCGCGGCGCTGGACGACGATTCGCAGCACCCGAAGTACATCCAGACCCAGCATGCGCTGGGGTACCGGTTCATCGGCCAGCTCGAGGCGGGGGAGGCGGAGGCGCCGGGTGGAACCGGGGCGGCGCCGATGGCCGTGGCGGGGGGGCCGGCCGCCACCGGTGACGGCACGGGTGCGCAGCCGGGTGTGGCACCGGGTGATGTGGCGGCGGTCGTGCCGGGCGCGGGGGCGGCGCCTGCAACGGGACCGCCACCCGCACCTGAATTCGCGGCACCGGCCACGTCTGCCGTACCTGCCGCGGCCGCCGCGTCTGCTGCTCCGGCTTCACCCGCGTCACCTGCCGCACCTGCCGCGCCTGCCGCCGCCGCTGCTGCCGTCGCCCCCGCCTCCGTCGCACCCACTGCAGCGCCGGACGATGCGTCCGCACCCGGTCGCGGCCGGCTCGGCGGCACCGTGCTCACGCTCCTGCTGGCGGTGCTGGTCGGCGTCTGGCTGTGGCGCGGCGACACGCCGCCGGCGGCGCCGGCGAGCACGTCGATCGCGGTCCTGCCCTTCACCCCCCTGAGCGACCGCCGCGAGGACCAGTATTTCGCCGAGGGGCTGTCGATGGAGATGCTCGACGCGCTGTCGGGCGTGCACGGGATGAAGGTCGCCGCGTGGCGGCCGCCGGAGGCGATCGACCGCAGCCAGGGTGTGCAGGCCCTGGGCAAGCTGCTGGGCGTGGCCGCGGTGCTGGACGCCAGCGTCCGCCGCGACGGCGAGCGCCTGCGCATCAGCGCGCGCCTGTCCGATACCCGCAGCGGCTACACCCTGTGGTCGCACAACTACGAAGGCACCGCCGACAGCGTCTTCGACACCCAGACCGACATCGCCAACGCGGTGACCGCCGCGCTGCTGGAGGTCCTGCCCGAAGAGCGCGAGGCGCTGCGCCGGCGCCTGGCGCCGACCCGCAATGCGATGGCGTTCGACGCCTACCTGCTCGGCCTGAAGCAGCTGGTGCACCCGCAGGGCGAGGGCGCCGCACAGGATGCGGCGAAGCATTTCCGCACTGCGCTGGAGGCCGATGCCGGCTTCGCCCGCGCCCAGGCGGGGTTGTGCCGCTGGGAACTGTGGAACTTCGAGTCCAACCACAACACCGAGGCGTTCGCCAAGGCCAGGCTGGCGTGCCTGCGTGCGATGAACATGGATCGCTCGATGGGCGAGGTCAGCCTGGCGCTGGGTGACCTGTACCGGATCCAGGGCGAACCGGCGCAGGCGATGAAGTACTACAACGACATCATCGAGGATCCGCGGATGCGCTGGCAGGCGCTGGTCGGGCGCGCCAAGCTGGCCATGGACGAAGGCCGCGAGGAAGACGCCATGCGCGACTTCCGCCTGGCCCTGCAGGAAAGCCCGGGCAACGCCCAGGTGCATGCCGAGCTGGGCTACCAGCAGTACCGGCTCGGCCATTACCGCGAAGCGATCGACTCGTACCGCGCGGTGGTAGCGCTGCGCCCCGACTCGGCGATCATGTGGAGCATCCTCGGCGGCCTGCTGGTCACGGCGGGCGACAACGAGGAAGGCGAGGCGGCGCTGCAGCGCTCGCTCGCGATCGAGCCCAGCGAAGCACCGCTGGCCAACCTGGGCACGTTGCGCTACGAAAAGGGCGACTATGCCGGCGCCGCGGAGCTGTACCGCCGCGCCAGCGAACTCAATCCCGGCGACTTCCTCTACCTCGGCTACCTGGCCGACGCGCTCGACGCCGATCCGCGCACCGCCGCGCAGGCACGGGAGCCGTACGGGCAGGCGGCCATGCTCGCGCAACGCTTCATCGAGGCCAAGCCCGACCATGCCAGGGCGGTCGCCCAGCTTGGCTGGTACCGGGCGCAGCTGGGCGAGCGCGAGGCCGCGCTGGGCCTGGCCGAGCGCGCCGCGGCGCTGCGCGACGAGCCGGCCGAGGTTGCGTTCCTCGGCGCGACCACCTTTGCCGTACTCGGCCTGCCCGACCGCGCGCGCGGCGCACTGCAGGCCGCGCGTGCCGCCGGCTTCCCGGAATCGCGCATCGCCAGCAATGCAGTCCTGCGCCGCACCGGCCTGGCCGACCCGGCCGCGCCAGCGCCTGAGGCCGCATCCGAACCCCCCGCGAACGCGGTGGCACCACGAGGAGAATGAAATGCAAAGGCTCGAAAAGAAGCGCCTTTCGATCGAACTGGCGGAAGGCGTATACATCGATGTCGACGTCCAGCCAGTCCTCAGCGGGACGGCTGTGCCCATACCGCCGCCCAAGCTGATCGCCCGGTTCGCGGTGGGCGTCGACGACTGCTCTGGAAAGTCGCAACCGATGGAACTGGAGATCCTGGTCGCCGTCAGCCACCGCTCCGCTGATTGAGCGCGTGGTTGCATCCAGCACAGGCGGGTCCCGGCTGCTCAGCGCCGCTGTGCCAGCACCCCGTCCAGCGCTGGCTGCGCGCGGAAGCCGGCCTTCTCCAGCCGCCTGGCCACCTCTCGCGGCACGTCGCGGCCGCTGGTCAGGCGGTTCGGCGTGCCGGTGTAGTGGAACAGGCTGCCGCCGCGGCGCAGGACCCGCGCGAGCTGGTCGTAGAACGCCTGCGAATACAGTTCGCCGGCGATGCCGAAGCGCGGCGGGTCGTGCAGCAGCGCATCGAAGGAAGCATCGGGCAAGGATGCGATCGCCTGCGACACGTCGTCATGGCCCAGCGGCAGGCGCCCGCCGCTGGTCGCCGCGTCCGGATCGGGCGACCACGGGTTGAGCGTGCGCAGCCACAGCACGCTGTCGTTCTTTTCGAACGAGAGGATCCGCGCCACGCCAGCATCGAGGCAGCAGGCGGCGAAATAGCCCAGCCCGCCACAGGTATCGAGCACGGCCTTGCCGTGCGGCTGCACCAGCGCGACCTTGCGCCGCGCGTCGTCCAGCGGCGACTCCTTCGAGGTCGGCAGCATCTTGATGCCGTCGATCTCGAAGGTCGGAGCGCCCCAGGGGGTGGGCACCAGCTTTATCAGCGAACCGGCGTAGCGCGATACCACGGCCCAGTCGTCGCCGTCGAACCAGTGGATCGTGCGTTCCCTGGGCGGTTCGGGGTACGGATAGGCCGTTCCGCGCCAGTGCCACTGCGCGGCGTCGAGCCGCGCTTCGCCGTCACTGCGGCCCAGGTCGAGCGAACCGGTCCAGGCCCGCGCGCCGCGGTCGCGCGCGTCCAGCAGTGCCTGCGCGGTGTCGCGGATCAGCAATGGGCCGGTGTAGTGGGGCACGGTGGTCTGGTTCCTCAATCGCGGTCCGGCGCACCCAGCGGGAAGTACGCACGGAACGGCCGTGCCTCGTCCACCGCGCGGGCGAACGAGGGGCGCGCCAGCAGCCGCGTACGGTAGGCGTGCACGCGGGCGTGGTCCGGCGCGATCGCATGGGTCCAGTCGGCGTAGAACAGGAACGGCGCCGCGCCGCAGTCGGCCAGGCTGAACTGCGCGCCTGCCGCCCACGGGCGGTCGTCGGCCAGGTGCCGTTCCAGCCAGGCATAGGCGGTGTCGAGCATGCGCCGTGCCTCGGCCACGCCGTACGGGTCGCGGTCGGCTTCGGCGCGGATCGCGTCGAACACGATCTTCTGTTGTGGCGTGGACACGTAGTTGTCGAAGAAGCGGTCGAGCATGCGCACCTCCAGCGCCGCGCGCGGATCGGCGGGCAGCAGTTGCACCGGACCGGGATGGTGCAGCTGCAGGTATTCGATGATGGTGCTGGCCTCCAGCACCGTGCGTTCGCCGTCGACCAGCACCGGGAAGCGCTTGATCGGCCACAGCGCCTCGAGCGCCTGGCCGTGCGCGCGGTCTTCCAGGTTGCGGTACTCGAACGCGGTGGCGTTCTCGTACAGCGCCACCAGCACCTTCTGGCAGTAGGAGGAGAACGGATGGGCGTAGAGGGCGGGAAGCATGGGCGGGCTCGCGGTGGGAGGGAGTGGGCGATGCAGGGTGCGGCGCGGCGCGGGGTCAGGGCTCAGATGCCGGCGAACGGCGGCTCGCGCCGCAGCGCGGCCACGTACGCGACCAGTTGCGGGAAGAACACTTCGAAGCCCGCAGCGATTTCCGCTTCGTGCCGGCGCAGGTCGTCCAGGCAGGCGACCAGGCGCTCGCCGTTGCGCGACAGACGGGTGGCGATGCGGGCGACGGCGCGGTCGACGTTGCCGCGCTCGCGGTACGAGCCGAGCCAGTCGTGCGCGGCCATCAGCGGTGCGATCCGCTGCAGCCGTTCCGGCAGCACATCCGCGCGCGCGAGCAGGTGGCGATAGAACGGCGCGGTGAACGCATCCAGCGGCCCTTCGGCATGACGCTCCCAGTCGCGCGCCAGGCAGTGGTCGTAGTACACGTCCAGGGCGATGCCGGCGTAGCGCTGGCGGCCCTCGCCGAACAGGCGCCGCGCGCCGGCCACGACCGGGTGGTCGTCGGTGTAGCGATCCACCCGGCGGTGGACCAGGATCTCGCGCCGCTCCACCGGGCTCCAGTCGTCCAGCGCGGCCAGGCCGAACACGAAGTCGCCCAGCAGCGCGCCGAGCATCGCTTCGTGGTCGGGACGGGCGAGGTAGAGGTGGGCCAGGTAGTTCATCGCGGTGCGTCGTCCTGGCCGCGCGCCATCGCTTCCTCGATCGCGGTGAACGCCGAGTGCCGGCCCGGCGCCGCGTCTTCCATGCCGGTGGCGAAATAGACCACGCCGGTGCCGGCGGCGCGGTCCAGCCACAGCCCCGAAAGCAGGCCGTAGGCCGAGCCGCTGTGGCCCACGCGCGCCACGCCGTCGCCGAACAGGTCGTTGTGGCAGCCGGGCACCGGCGTGGCCAGGCTTTGCGTGGCCAGCCCGTAGCGGCAGAAGAAGCCGGCGCGCGACTGGCCGCTGTCGTCTTCCTCGGCGGTGACGCCGTTGCCGTCCACCAAAGTCCATTGCGGCGCGAACAGTGCCTCCACCGATGCCGGCCGCAGCAGGCGCACGCCGTCGAGTTCGCCGCCGCGCAGCAGCAGCTGGCCGATCCTGGCCAGCCCGTTGGCGGAGATGCGCATGCCGCCCTGCGGCGAGAACAGCGCGCCGTTCGCACCGGGGCGCCACAGTGAAAGATCGCAGCCGCCGTCGCGCGCCGGGCGTACCGGACAGGCCGGGCGTGCGCCGCGAAGGTCGTCGGTGGCCGGCGCGCCCTGCGCGTCGTACTGGACCACCGCGTGCGACACCGCCGCGTCGCTGCAGGTGACCCAGCCGAAGCAGGCGTCCAGGTTGAGCGGTTCGAACAGCAGGCGTCGCATCAGCAGGTCGAAGCGTTCGCCGCTGGCGCGCTCCATCACTGCGGCCACCAGCGGGAAGTTGAGGTTGGCGTAGCGGAACCAGCCGCCCGGTGCGTGCGCGGCGTCCCAGGCGCGCGGATCGGCGAGCAGGTCGCGCACTTCGCCGTCCAGCGGCACCTGCCAGTAGCCGGCCGCGTCGGTGATGCCGCTGGTATGCGACAGCAGCAGGCGCAGGCTGATCGGCACGTCCGGATGGGCCGGATGGCGCAGGGTCCAGCCCAGCAACGGCGACACGTCCGCATCCAGGTCGAGCTGGCCGGCCTCGACCATGCGCATCACCGCGATGGCCACGGCCAGCTTGGAGATCGAGGCCATGCGCACTGGATCGTCTGCACTGACGGCGCGGCCACTGGCGGTGTCCGCTACGCCGGTCGCGCGGGAAGCGGTGATCGCCTCGCGGTCGAAGGCCACCCGCACTTGCGCCACCGGCGTGGCCGCGGTCGCGGGCAGCCAGGGGAGGGCGAGCAGGACAACCAGGCAGGGCAGGGAACGCTTCGAGCGCATGGGATCGCATCCCGGACGGAAGGCCGCCGCCTCCCACGCCCGCTAGGATGCCGCGCTCCGCCCGGCCCCGGCCAGTACGCCCCCTGTAGGAGCCCACTTCAGGGGGCGACCCGACGAGGCTGGAATACGCGGTTCTCAACGCGCAATCTCCGGATCGGCCGCGTTGGACGTGGCCGAATCCGTGCGCCACCGGGTCGCCCCCTGAAGTGGGCTCCTACAGGGAGGGCGACACCTGCCATACGCCACGGAAGGGTCGCTTCGCGCCGGAGCATTTAGACTGTGTCGCTTCGCCGGCGCCACGCGCGCCGGTGCTTCCATCCGCTTCCGTGAGAGTCCCCGTGGTCATCCATCCGAAAGTCCGAGGCTTCATCTGCACCACCGCCCACCCGCTGGGCTGCGCGAAGAACGTGCAGGACCAGATCCGGTTCGTGCAGGCGCAGGGCGTGCGCGACGGCGGCCCCAAGCGGGTGCTGGTGATCGGCGCCTCCACCGGCTACGGCCTGGCCGCGCGCATCACCGCCGCCTTCGGCTACGGCGCGGCCACCCTGGGCGTGTTCTTCGAGAAGCCGGGCACGGAGAAGAAGACCGGCAACCCCGGCTGGTACAACTCGGCCGCCTTCGACCGCTACGCCAAGGAAGCGGGCCTGTGGAGCCGCTCGATCAACGGCGACGCGTTCTCCGACGAGGTGCGCGCCAAGGCGATCGAACTGATCGGCGAGATGGGCGGCCCGGTCGACCTGGTGGTGTACTCGCTGGCCTCGCCGGTGCGGCGCCTGCCCGACACCGGCGAGCTCAAGCGCTCGGCGCTCAAGCCGATCGGCGCGCCCTACCAGGCCACCGCGGTGGACACCAACCGCGACCAGATCATCCAGGCCACGGTCGAGCCGGCCAGCGACGAGGAAATCGCCGACACCATCCGGGTGATGGGCGGCGAGGACTGGGAACTGTGGATCGATGCACTGGCGCGGGCCGGCGTGCTCGCGCCCGACGCGAAGACGGTGGCCTTCAGCTACATCGGCACCGAGATCACCTGGCCGATCTACTGGCACGGCGCGCTGGGCAAGGCCAAGGAAGACCTGGACCGCGCCGCGCACGCGCTGGACGCGAAACTGGCGCCCGGCGGCGGCCAGGCCAATGTGGCGGTGCTCAAGTCGGTGGTGACCCAGGCCAGCGCGGCGATCCCGGTGATGCCGCTGTACATCGCCATCGTCTACCGGATCATGAAGGAGAAGGGGCTGCACGAGGGCACGATCGAACAGCTCGAGCGCACCTTCCGCGAGCACCTGTACGCGGCCGCGCCGCCGCCGACGGATGATTCCAACCGCCTGCGCCTGGACGACCGTGAACTGCGCGACGACGTGCAGCAGGCCTGTCGCGACCTGTGGCCCACGGTGACCACGGAAAACCTGTTCGAGCTGACCGACTACGCCAGCTACAAGCACGATTTCCTCAAGCTGTTCGGCTTCGAGCGGCAGGACGTGGACTACGACGCCGACACCGACCCGGTCACCCCGTTCGACGTGGTCGACCTGACCGGCGAGTAACCCCCGCGGGGCGTACACGGCACGCGTGGCGTCGTGCGGCGCGCGTGCCATGTGGCATGCGCGGCTCGCATCACGTAGAGCGGGGCTTGCCCCGCTGCCGGCATATCCCGCGCATGAACAGGGTGGCGGACGCACGGGAACTCATCGCCGTCGCGGAGGGTCAGCCGCAGGTCCGCATCGAGCGTGCCTTCTCCGAACGTGCCCCCCACCACTCCGTGGCCCGAAGATCTGTTGCCGCGAGCGCTGGCCCTGTGCGGGTCGGTGCTGCTGCTGGCGCTGGCGGGGAAACTGCTGCTGGGACCGGTGCGCACGACGCTGTCGATGGCACTGCCGGAGGAGCGCATCCGCCTGGTGTTTTCGGTGCGTGCGCCGGAAGCCGCGCCACCCGAATCGCCGGATGCGCCCCGCGCCACGGGCCAGCGGCGGCCAGGCGTGCCGCGCATGGACAGGGCAGCGCCTGCGCCGGCGCCGCCGTCGGTGCCTTCCGGCACGCGCGCGGCGGTGCAGCCGCCGCGGGTGCAACTGTACGGTGACGATGGCCGCCCGTACGTGCCGGCCGAGACCCGCGACCAATGGATCCGGCCACCCACCGCGGTGCCGGGCCTGCCGCGCGCGCCCACGCAGGCCGCGGTTGATCCGCTGCACCGGCCCACGCCGGTGCAGCCACGCACGACCCGCTTCGCCAAAGACTGGATCAGCGACGGCGACATCGCCGACGTGACCGCGCAGGAGATCATGCGCGCTCAGCGCAAGATCGCCAAGTTCCTGCTGGGCAAGGACATCGAGCACGCGCGGGCCCGGCCTTCGCCGGAGGTGCGGTTCAACCCGGCGCGCCACGAGCGCGCCGGCGACCTCGGTAGCGAGGCCACCGGCGACGCCTACAAGGCCGCGCCGATCGACTACGAACCGGCACCGGGCCTGGACGGCGAAGCCAGCCGCCGCATCCGCGAACAGGTGGCCGCGCTGGAGACGGCGTACGCACGCTGCGACCGCACCCGCCTGCGCGCGCTGATGCAGCCGCTGCTGCTGCACCTGGACGAACTGCAGAAGGCCGAGGCCGCGTTCGCCCGCGGCGCCGACCCGGTGCGTGCCGAGCACATGCTGCCCAACGCCGCCAATGCCGCCTGGGACCTGGCCCGGCGCGCGCTGTGGCACGCCGACGCGCGCATGGCCGGCTGCGCGGCGCGCTGAACGAAGCCGTGGCCGCGGCCGCGGCCTGCGGCGTGGCTTACTTGGACTCGATGAAGTAGGGCTCGACCGTGCCCTTGACCTTGATCGTCATCGGGTTGCCGCGGCGGTCGCGCGAGCGGCCGACCTGCACCCGGATCCAGCCTTCGCTGACCGAATACTCCTCCACGTTGTCGCGCTCCTGGCCGTTGAAGCGCACGCCGACGCCGCGGTCGAGCAGGGCCGCATCGTGGAACGGGCTGCGGGGGTCCATGGACAGGCGGTCGGGAGGCGTATCGCTCATCGGTGCGGTCTTGCGGCGTCGGTGGAGGCGCAAGGATACCGCCGAAGCGGCGCCGACGTGCCGCACACCCCGCCGCGGGCCGCGCGTATCATGCGACGCCTTGCCCACCCGCACCGCCGATTCCGGCCCGTGGGGGGCGCGACCAGGACATCCCATGGCGTTGAAATCCACCGTGGTCCGTGCCGAGCTGCAGGTCAGCGACATGGACCGCCACCATTACGGCACCCATCCGCTGACCCTGGCCCAGCATCCGTCGGAGACCGACGAGCGGCTGATGGTGCGGCTGCTGGCGTTCGCGCTGTACGCGGACGAGCGCCTCGAGTTCGGCCGCGGGCTGAGCACCGACGAGGACCCGGACCTGTGGCAGCGCGACTACACCGGCCACGTCCAGCGCTGGATCGAACTCGGGCAGCCGGACCCGTCGCGGATCCGCAAGGCCTGCGGTCGCGCCGACGAGGTGGTGGTGGTCAACTACGGCGGCCGCGCCGCCGACCTGTGGTGGGAGAAGAACGCGCGCGAACTGTCGCGCCACGACAACCTGGTGGTGGTCGATCTCCCCGCCGCGGAAGTCGAGGCGCTGCTGGCGCTGTATGCGCGCAGCGTGCGGCTGACGGTGATGATCCAGGACGGCGAGGTGCACCTGCTCGCCGCCGACGGCGCCGAAGCGGTGCTGCGGCCGCTGGCGCGCATGGGCGCGCAGGCGGCCTGAGCCGCGCGTGGGCGGACCGTACGACGCGATCGTCATCGGCGCCGGCGCGGCCGGGCTGATGTGCGCGCTCACCGCCGGCGGCCGTGGCCTGCGGGTGCTGGTGGTCGAGCACGCCAACAAGGTCGGCAAGAAGATCCTGATGTCCGGTGGCGGCCGCTGCAATTTCACCAACACCGGCACCACCCCGGACAACTACCTCTCGGCCAACCCGCACTTCTGCAAGTCGGCGCTGGCCCGCTACACGCCCTGGCATTTCATCGACCTGGTCGACAGGCACCACATCGCCTGGCACGAGAAGACCCTGGGGCAGCTGTTCTGCGACGTCTCCTCCAAGCTGGTGGTGAAGATGCTGCTGGACGAGTGCGCCGCGGCCGGGGTGGAGGTGCGCACCCATTGCGCGATCGAGCGGGTGGAGGCGACCGACGCCGGCGGCTTCCGCCTGCGCACCGCGCAGGGGTCGTTCGCCGCGCCGGCGCTGGTGGTGGCCAGCGGCGGGCTCTCGATTCCCAGCCTGGGCGCCAGCGGCTTCGGCTACGAACTGGCGCGGCAGTTCGGCCACGCCGTGCTGCCGACCCGTGCCGGCCTGGTGCCGCTGACCCTGAGCGGCAGGCACCAGGAACGGCTGCAGGACCTCAGTGGCGTGGCTCTGGAAGTGGAGGCGCGCTGCAACGGCCGCAGCTTCCGCGAGGCGCTGCTGTTCACCCATCGCGGCGTGAGCGGACCCGCGATCCTGCAGATTTCCTCGTACTGGCAACCCGGCGACGAACTGCGCCTGGACCTGCTGCCCGGCCGCGACGCGCACGAATGGCTGCGCGCGCAGCAGAAGCAGCGCCCGGATGCGGAGCTGAAGACGGTGCTGGCCGAGGCGTTGCCGCGCCGCTTCGCCCAGCGCCTGTGCGAGGTATGGCTGCCGAATCGGCCGATGCGCCAGTACGACCCGCCGCAGCTGCGCGATGCCGCCGCGCTGCTGCGCGACTGGCCGCTGGTGGCCAGCGGCACCGAGGGCTACCGCACTGCGGAGGTGACCCTGGGCGGGGTCGATACCGACGGGGTGTCGTCGGCGACGATGCAGTCGCGGCGGGTGCCGGGGTTGTTCTTCGTCGGCGAAGTGCTGGACGTCACCGGCTGGCTCGGCGGCTACAACTTCCAGTGGGCCTGGGCCTCCGGCCACGCCGCCGGCGAAGCCATCCTCGCGTAGGGCGCCGTGGGCCCCGGCTTCGTCGGCCCATTCCCGGTTCCGTCGCATGCGGGCTTGCCGGCGCCCGGCACGGGGCTATGCTCCGCGGCACCTGAAACGCTCCGGTGCCTCCGTGTCCTCCAGCCTGTTCCTGATTCTGCGCATCCTCTTCGCCTGGTCCGTGGCGATCCTGCTGGCCGGCATCCTCTGGGAAGGCCTGTTCGGCGACACCGGTGCGATCTTCTGGCTGCTGGCCTGGGGCGCGATCGTGCTGGCGATGCTGGGCGCGGTCACCCACCTGCGCCGGGTGCGCCTGGCCGCCGGCCGGCTCGACGCGGCGGTGCTGAGCAACCACCAGCAGCGCCGGATCGAGGTGCCGCTGGATGCCGGCGCGGCGTTCGACCTGGTCGAGGCCGCGGTGCGCGAACTGCCGCGGGTGGAAGACATCGAAGCCTCGCGCGGCAGCCTGCAGGTGCGCGCCAAGGTGCGCCGCAGCGATCCGTTCGGCGGCAACCAGCCCTCGCGCTGGAACCTGCTGGCGCGCTTCGCCATCACCCGCGACCGGGTGCTGGCCACCGTGGTGCCCGGCGACGGCACCAGCAGCGCCACCCTGCTGTGCGAACCGGACGCGCCGCACTGGGTCGACCTGTTCGCGCTCGACGAGGGCACCAGCTACGAGAACGCCGAGGCGCTGCAGCGCTCGGTCACTCGCCGCGTCGCCGAGCAGCGCCGCGACGAGCAGGCCGCCGCCGAGCGCAGCGCCACCGACAACGCGCTGACCGTGGCCCGGCTGAACCTGCTGCAGGCCCAGGTCGAACCGCACTTCCTCTACAACACCCTGGCCAACGCCCAGGTGCTGGCGCGCACCGACCCGCCGCGCGCCGACGAGATGCTCGGCCACCTGATCCAGTACCTGCGCCGCTCGCTGCCGCGCGAGCACGACACCCTGTCGACCCTGGGCGAGGAACTGGAGCGCACCCGCGCCTACCTGGAGATCCTCAAGATCCGCATGGGCGCGCGGCTGGAACTGCAGGTGGAGGTGCCCGAATCGCTGAAGGCGCTGCAGCTGCCGTCGATGATGCTGCAGACCCTGGTCGAAAACGCGATCAAGCACGGGCTCGAACCCAAGCCCGGCGGCGGCACGGTGTGGATCCTGGCGCGCCGCTTCGACGACCACGCCACGGTCACCATCGCCGACGACGGCCAGGGCTTCGGCAACGCCACCACGGGCACCGGGATCGGCCTGAAGAACCTGCGCGAGCGCCTGCGCCTGACCTGGGGCGAGCGCGCATCGTTCTCGATCGTGTCCAACTTCCCCAGCGGCGTGGCCGCGACCCTGACCCTGCCGCTGCCGGACGGGATCGCCGGCGAGGAGCGCCACGATGGTTGATTGCATCGTCGCCGAAGACGAAGAGCTGCTGCGCACCTCGCTGCTGCTGCAGCTGGGCGAGGCCTGGCCGGGGCTGCGCATCGTGGCCGAATGCGAGGATGGCGCCTGCGCGCTGGAAGCCATCGCCGCGCACCGGCCGGACGTGGCCTTCCTCGACATCCGCATGCCCGGGCTGACCGGGATCGAGGTTGCCGCCGCCTTGCCGGAAGTGAGCCCGCAGACCCAGGTGGTGTTCGTCACCGCCTACGACCAGTACGCGATCGATGCCTTCGAGCAGGGCGCGGTCGACTACCTGCTCAAGCCGGTGGCGCGCGACCGCCTGCAGGCCACGGTGCAGCGGCTGCAGGCGCGGATGGCCAACGGCCGCCCGGACCCGGCCACGCTCGACGCGCTGCTGCGCCACCTGGTGCAGCGCCCCGCTGAGCCGTCGACCACCCCGCCGCTGGCCTGGATCACCGCCAACAGCGGCCGCGAGACCCGGCTGATCATGCTCGACGACGTGGTCTATTTTCGCGCCGACAGCAAGTACACCGTGGTCGCCACCGCCGACGGCGAATCGCTGCTGCGCACGCCGCTGAAGGAACTGCTGGAGGTGCTGGACCCGCGCCAGTTCCGCCAGATCCACCGCTCCACCATCGTCAACCTCAAGGCGGTGGCCTCGGTGGTCCGCGACGACAGCGGCAAGGGCACGCTCCGGCTCAAGGGCCGCAGCGACGAGCTGCCGGTAAGCGTGCCCTACATGGCCCTGTTCCGCGGCATGTGACCGCCGCTCCGCACGCACCACTCCCCTGCGTTCCGAGGTGTGACATGCAACTGCTGACCACATTGCTTTCCTGCCTGCTCTCGCTGTTCGGAAGCCTGGATCCGGCCAGTACCGCCAGCATCACCCGCGTCGCCGGCCGCGACGGCGATGCATTGTTCAGCAAGACCACCCTGGCCGATGGCGTGGCCACGTTCGAGTGTTTCGCCAGCGCCAGTGGCGGCTGCCACTACCGGGTCTACGAAGAGGCCTGCGCGGGGGTGCCGGCAACGATGGCGCCACCCGTGAAATCCGCTGCCGACGCATGCAGCCGGCGCACGCTGGACGTGTTCGCGCTCGACGTCGGCAAGCGCCGCGAGGTCGAAGGCCTGCCGGCCGGCTTCCGCCATTGCGTCGCGCAGGACGACGCGGCCACCTGCGGCTGAGCCTGCACCTCGAGCCGCGCCACCGGCCGCGCCGGGCCTTTACGCCGGTCCGGACTCGGCGCCGCCGCGTTGCAGCGGATCGGGCAGCGGTTGGCCGGCGTCCACGAAGGACAGCGAGACCGAGTTCAGGCAATGCCGCTCGAAGGTCGGCGGCGGCCCGTCCGGGAACACGTGGCCCAGGTGGCTGCCACAGCGCGTGCACACGATCTCGGTGCGGACCATGCCGTGGCTGGTGTCGTGGATGCGGCGCACGTGTGCTTCCTCGTACGGGGCGGTGAAGCTCGGCCAGCCGGTACCGGAATCGAACTTGCTGCCGGAGCGGAACAGCGGCAGCCCGCACAGCCGGCAGCAGTAGATGCCCTCGCGCTTGCTGTCGAGGAACACCCCGCAGAACGGGGCCTCGGTGCCGTGCTGCAGCAGCACCCGGCGTTCGTCCGGCGACAGGCCGGCGACGCGTGCGTCGCGCTCGTCCGGGGCGGGCGGGGCGAGGTCGAAGCGGCTCATGGGCGTCGCCACCGGGCGCGCGCGCGGTCAGCCGCCGCGGGAGGCGGGCAATTCCCGCCGCAGCCAGTCGGCGATCATCCGCTTCTCGTGCTGCAGCGGGTCGGTTTCCATCGGCCGGCTGTTCATCAGGAAGCTGTTGTCGACCAGCCGGCGCTCGCCCTCGGACACGACCTGGCCAGTGGTGTCGGTGATACGCACCTGCAGGGTCATCCGCGGCGGGTAGATGTCGCGCATCACCCGGATGTGGTCGGAGGTCAGGCCGCGTCCCGGCTCGAAGTCGCCGGCGCGCTCGATGTCGGTGATCACCACGTGCATGCTCTGGCCGGCGGGCAGGCGGGCCGCGGCACGCTTCTGCAGGTGGCGGGCGAGCTCGGTGACCCAGTCGCCGCGCTCCGACTCCCATCGGTTGTGGCTGAGGCGGACTTCGGAGAACTCGGCCGGGTCGGTCCACTCCACGCTCACCGGCCCATCGGCGGGCAGCGCGCGCGGCAGGTCCGGATCGGTGACGAGCCTGGCGGCATGCACCGGCGTGATTGCCAGGGCAGCCAGCAGCGGGATCAGGAATGTCTTGCGCATGGTGTCGGTCCTCGCATGGCCCGGATCGATTCTGCGCCCGGCCACCGGCCGCGTGAAGTACCCCTTGCACGCGCGGTTGCCCGTCCTTCAGCGGCCCGTTCACGTCGCCGGCGCAACACAGAAACCCCGCGGCCGGCAGCCTGCACCACGGGCCGCTGCCGTAGAATCTGCAGCCGCTCCTCCGCTCCCCCGACCCCCATGTCCGCTTCCGTACAGGCCCCGGCACAGGCCGCCGGCCTGGCCGTCGCCGTCGCCCTGGCCATCGTCTACCTGGTCTGGGGCTCGACCTACCTGGCGATCCGTTTCGCCCTGGAAGGCGGCTGGCCGCCGCTGCTCGCGGTCTCGGGCATCCGTTTCCTGCTCGCCGGGAGCGTGATGTACGCCTTCCTGCGCTGGCGCGGGGTGCCGGCGCCGACCCGCGCGCAGTGGAAGAACCTGCTGGCGATGGGCGCGCTGCTCCTGCTGCTGGGCAACGGCTTCGTGGTCCTGGCCCAGCAGCACGTGTCCTCCGGCCTGGCCGCGGTGGCGGTGGCGTCGGTGCCGCTGTGGATGGGTGTGTTCGGCATCTTCTACGGGGCGCGGCCGCGCCGCGGCGAATGGCTGGGCATCGCGATCGGCTTCGCCGGCGTGCTCTGGCTCAATGCCGGCAGCAGCCTGGTGGCCAGTCCCGTCGGGCTGGTACTGCTGCTGGTCGCGCCGGTGGGCTGGGCGTTCGGTTCGGTGTGGTCGCGCGGGCGCGACCTGCCGTCGCCGTTCATGGCCGCGGCCGGGCAGATGCTGTGCGGCGGGGTGATGCTGGCCGGCATCGGCCTGCTGCGCGGCGAAAGCTTCGCCGCCGTGCCGACCCTGCACGGCACCCTGGCGCTGCTGTACCTGGCGGTGTTCGGCTCGATCGTCGCCTTCAGCACCTACGTATGGCTGCTGCACCACGTGCGGCCGGCGCTGGTCAGCAGCTACGCCTACGTCAATCCGGCGATCGCGGTCGCGCTGGGTGCGTGGCTGGCCGGCGAGCGCTTCAGCGCGCACGACCTGGGCGCGATGGCGGTGATCCTGGCCGGCGTGGTGATCATCACCCTGGCGCGGGTGCTGCGGCGGTGCCCGCGCCATCCTCCATCCAGGCGGGCATCGACCGGCGCGGGCTGGCGGGCACCGCCGGCACGTTCGCGATCTGGGGCGTGGTGCCGGTGTACTGGCACCTGCTCAAGCTGGTGCCGTCGTTCCAGATCATGGCCCACCGGGTGGTGTGGAGCGCGCTGCTGGTGGTCGGCTGGCTGCTGCTGCGCGATGGCCTGGGCTGGCTGCGCAGGCTGGCCTCGCAGCCGCGCGCGCTTCCGGCGCTGGCGCTGAGCAGCGTGCTGCTCGCGTTCAACTGGGGCCTGTACATCTGGGCGGTGAACGCCGGCCACGTGGTCGAGACCAGCCTGGGCTACTTCATCAACCCGCTGGTCAACGTGGTCCTGGGCGTGCTGGTGCTGCACGAGCGGCTGCGCCGGCTGCAGTGGATCGCGGTGGGGTGCGCGGCGGCGGGCGTGGCCTGGCTGACCTGGAGCGCAGGCTCGCCGCCGTGGATCGCGCTGGGGCTGGCCGGTTCGTTCGGGCTGTACGGGCTGGTGCGCAAGCTGGTGGCGGTCGATCCGGTGGCAGGGCTGGGGCTGGAGAGCCTGTACCTGTTCCTGCCGGCGCTGGGCTACGTGCTGTGGGCCGAGCTGGGCCACGGCGGCGGTTTCACCGGCGACTGGGGCCTGGGCATTGGGCTGCTGCTGGTGTTCGGCGGCGCGGTCACGGCGGTGCCGCTGATCGGTTTCGCCTATGGCGTGCGGCGGATCCCGCTGAGCGTTGTCGGGCTGCTGCAGTACATCGCGCCGACGCTGCAGTTGCTGCTGGGGGTGTGGTTCTTCCGCGAACCATTCGATGCCTCGCGCGCGCTGGGTTTCGGCGCGATCTGGCTGGGGCTGGCGATCTATGCCGGCGAAGGGCTGTGGCGCAGCCGCCGCAGGGCGCCGGCTGCGAGCGGGCGCGCGGTGGGCTGAGAACTGGTTCTTCGTCGACTGCAGGAAGTCCGGAAGGCAGGGGCGTCGTCTCCGGCGGGGTCGTATATCGCAGCAGGAGCGTCGTCTCCGGCGGGGGGCGCTGCGTCTGGAAGCCTTCAAAGCGTAGGCTCCGGTGGGGGCCGCCGCACCTTGGGTATATGGCCCACCCTTCGGGACGACATCCTGTCTTTACGAAGGGCCGTGGCACATCCATGTGTCACTTGGGCCATATACCCAAGGTACGGCGTCCTGTCGCGATCTTTGATGGCGTGGCTTCTATTGCCCTGCGGTCGGGGACGCGGCCATGTGTTGCGCTTTTGTAGAGCGGGGCTTGCCCCGCTGCTCTTCGCCGCCACCTCTACCAATTCGATTCCCGTACCACGGATGCCCTGCAAAGCAGCGGGGCAAGCCCCGCTCTACAAGAGCCGCACGGGTCGATCGGACGAACGAAGCCATGACCGCAACGCCGCGAGAGGACGTCGTTCTGTCGCATTGGGGGTCGAGCGGCACAGGGATGTGCCGCGCTCGCGAACTGGGCAGGGACGCCGACGTGAGCGACGACCCCCAGTGCGGCAGAACGACGGCCCCTTCCGAAGCCGACGCAACCCTACGCCTTCTAATTTCGCTCCTGGATTTTGCAATCCGGAGAAGAGCCCAAAGTCCGGAAAGTGCGCAGATGGAATGGTTTCACTTCGCAAACCTCTCGTATGTCGGCATCAGTGAGATACCACTGCGCACGTTGGTCTCTTGAGTCACCTTGACGTGCGGAGAGTTCCTGTAGGAATCCTCTGTCGGGAAGATCACATATCCATTGGGGTCGAATAGTGCGCCAGGGAAACGGTTGAGGTTGTTGTACCAAGTTCCCTCGCGGTGATAGAGCGCGTGTCTCGCGCCTACATTCCAAAGCTTGTTGAGCAGCTTTCCGGATAGTTGTTTCCGCTCGATATTTTTCATGACTCATGTGCTCACGATGCGCCTGGGATAGGGCCACTTCCTACGGATGATGCAAAAGGGAGAGGTGTCTCCTGTCCGTTTGTCGGGAAAAACATGCCGCTTATCCCGTGCCTGAGTTCACTGACTCAGAAGCGGCCCAGGGGTAATGGTTGCGGGCAGGCGCCACCATTGCTGGTGGGGGTGCGCTCGAACCAGTCCAGCACTGTCGGGCCCAGCCGGTCCAGGCGCATCGGCAGGCTCAGGTGGTCTTCGCCGGGCAGCTCCAGGTAGCGGGCGCGTGGTGCGGAGGCGGCCAGGGCGCGGCCGTGTGCGACCGGCACGTGGGCGTCGTCGCGGCCGTGGATCAGCAGCACGCAGGCAGGCGCCTGCGCCAGCGCGACACCGACGTCGACCCGGTCCAGGTCCAGCGCCAGCTGGCGGTCGGCCTCGGCGATCGCCGCATCCAGGGTGTGTTCGTCGAAGCGCCAGCGCAGCCACTGGTGCGAGGCCCATTCGCCGAGGCTGTCGGGTTCGCGCTGCAGCATGTGCGGGACCATGTCGCGGATCGCGCGGCCGGCGTTGTCGAACGACTCCATGGCGACGACGCCGCCGAGCTGCAGGTCGGCGGCGTGCGGGCCAACGGTGTGCCCGCTGCCGGCGTGCGCATTGCCGATGCGCGCATGTCCGGCCTGCGCGCCGAGCTCGCGTGCGGTGAAGATCGCGGTCGCCGCGCCGTAGGACACACCCAGCACATGCAGCGGGCCGGTCACTTCGCCTTGCGCCTGCAGCTGGCGCAGCACCGCGACCACGTCGCCGGCCTCGCGGGTGCCGTAGCCGGACGGGCCGGTGCCGGAACGGCCATGGTTGCGCAGGTCGACGGTGATGGTGCGGTAGCCGCGCTCGGCCAGCTCCACCGACCAGGGCAGCAGCGAACCACCATCCATCATCCAGCCGTGCAGCAGGACCACGGTGCCGCGTGGCGTCAGCGCACGCGCCGGTGCCTGCAGCGAGAGCGCGTAGTCCATGCGCTGGCGCTGGCTGCCGTGCCGGCCCAGCCAGTCGTAGTGCATGCGGTAGTCGCCCGGGTCCAGTGCGCGCCAGAACACCGACACGCCGTCGGGCGTGGTCACCTGGCCGCTGCGGGTGGGGATCGTCGCCAGCAGGGCTTCGATCTTCGCGGAAGGCAGCAGCGGTGAGACGCCACCGGGCGCGACCAGGCGCGCGCCGAGTGCACCGGCCGGGTCGGCCAGGCCGCGGGTGCGGGAGTGGGTGAAGCCGGCCAGCAGCAGGCAGGCGCAGGCCAGCAGCAACAGCCGCACGGCCAAGCCTCGCGGCCGGGCCGTGACGGGAACGGGAACAGCGGACATGGCGGTCGCATCGGACGACGGCGGCCTACCGTAGTCCCTGGCGGCCGTGCCTTCTACCGCAAACCGGTGACAGTGTGATGACAGCGCCGGTTCCATTCATCGGGAGCCGGCGCCATGGGCCACGCGCGTCGCGCCGACAGGGCGCGCGCGGGGCTGCAGCTGGCGGTCAGAGCGCGCGCAGGGCGGTGGTGATCGGCAGCCGCGCCGCGCGCAGCGCCGGGAACAGGCCGCCGACGAGTCCGATCCCCAGTGCCCACTTCAATCCGGACCACAGCAGCTCGGGTGTCACCTTGAACTGGAACACCACCGCGCTGAAGTTGCTGCCCATGGTCGAGGCGCTGTAGCCGTTGAACACCAGCCAGGCCAGTAGCCCGCCGAGCAGTCCGCCGAGCAGCGCCAGCAGCATCGTCTCCAGCATCACCGCGACCACCACCGGCAGTCCGCGGAAGCCAATGGCGCGCATGGTCGCGATCTCGCGCGCCCGCCCGGCCACCGCCGCGTACATGGTGTTGAGCGCGCCGAACACCGCGCCCACGGCCATGATCGCGCCGATCACCGTGCCCAGGATGGTCAGCAGCTGGTTGAGCTGGCCGCTCTGCTTGGCGTAGTAGGCTTTCGTGGTTTCGACGTCGAGCTTGAGCCGCGGGTCGGCCGCCATCGCCGCCTTGAACTGCTCGAAGCCGGCCTTGCCTTCGGTGCGCACGCTCACCAGCTGCCAGGCGCCGCGGTTGTAGGTGGTTGCCAGGGTCTGCGCATCGGTCCAGATCTCCGAATCGTGGACGTCGCCGGAGGCGAACTTGCCGACCACCTTCCATTCCTGGTTGCCCAGGGTGAGCGTGCTGCCCACGTCCAGGTCGCGGAACTGCTTCTGCGCTCCCTGGCCAACCACTATTTCGCGCAGGCCGCTGCCGTACTTGCGGCCCTCGACGATCTTCACCTTGTCGTGCACCTGCCATCCGGCGTCGTCGACGCCGCGGAACTGGGCGTTGACGTCGGTGCCGTCCTCGCGCGAGACCAGGTTGACCACCTGCGACAGTTCCGGCGAGACCAGCGGCCGACCGTCGGCGCCGCGGGCGATGCCCGGCAGGCTGGAAACCAGCGGCACCTGGTCGCGCATGATCACCGAGTTGGTCTCGGCCTGCGAACCGCCGCGCAGCACGATTGCGGTGGTCTCGTCGCCGGTGCCGCCGACCGTGGCCTGGAAGCCGCGGCCCATCGACAGCATCGCCACCAGCACCGCGACCACGCCGGCGATGCCGACCACGATCACCGACGACGCACCCCAGCGCTGCGGCAGGCTGGCGATGCCGATGCCGGTGGCGGCCAGTGCCAGCCGGCCGCTGCGGGTGAGCAGCAGCCACAGCGCCAGCAGTACCGCCGCGGCGAGCACGCCCTGCCACGGCAGCATGATCCACGCGGCCAGGCCCACGACGAGCAGCACGATCGTGAGCAGGTTCCACAGCCATTGCTTCTTCATGATCGGGTCTCCTCAGCGTCCGGCCAGCGCGTCGACGATCTTCAGCCGCCGGGCGCGCAGCGCCGGCAGCACGCCCACCACCAGGCCGATCAGCACGATCAGCACCAGCCCCACGATCCAGGTCTGCAGCGGGATGGTCGGCGGCAGCAGGCCCTGGGCGCGGCTGGCCAGCCCGGGCAGGATCACCATCGCCAGGCCCATGCCGATGATTCCGCCGAGCCCGACCAGCAGCACCGATTCCACCAGCACCAGCCACAGCACGGTGCCGTCCTTGAAACCCAGCGTTTTCAGGATCGCCAGCTCGGGAATGCGCTCGCGCACCGCCTGGGCCATGGTGTTGCCGGTCAGCAGCAGCAGGGTGAAGAACACCGCGCCCATGATCGAGGTGACGATCAGGCCGATGTCGGCGAACTGCTTGGCGAAGGACTGCTGGAACGCCGACTCGGTCTGGCTCTTGGTCTCGCGGTCGGAGTTCAGCGACAGTGCGTCGATGGCCTGGGCCACGCGCGAGGCATGCGCCGGGTTGTCCAGGGTCACCGTGAACCAGCTGACCTGGCCCTTGATGTAGTCGTTGGCCTCGTCGAAGTACTTCCAGTTCATCACCAGCTGGCGCTCCTCGCCGGCGGCGGCGGCGCGGTCCTTCGAACGGAAGATGCCGACCAGCTGCAGCGGCCAGTCGTTGCTGCCCTGGCGCGGGAAGATCGTGGCCTGCATCGGGATGGTGTCGCCGATCTTCCAGCCGAACTCCCTGGCCAGCGATTCGCCGACCACCGCGCCGGTGCGGGTGTCCTGGAAGGCGCGCAGCTGCTCCGGCGGCAGCTCCAGGTTGGAGTACACGTCGAAGTAGTTCGGCGCGACCGAGAAGCTGGGGAAGAAGTTCTTCGGATCCTGGTAGATGCCGCCGAACCACATCGCGGAGGTCACGTCGGCGACCCCGGGCACGGTGCGGATCTGCTGCTCCAGGCGGATCGGCAGGCTCTGGGTGATCGACAGCCGCGAGGTGGTGACCAGGCGGTTGGCGCCATCGACGCTGCCGCCGGAATTGAACGCCACGCGCACCGAGTCGAGCATGCCGAACAGCAGGAACGCGGTGACCACCGACAGCAGGGTCAGCAGGGTCCGGGTCTTGCTGCGGAACAGCTGCGCCCAGACAAGCGAGAAGTATTTCATCGCGGTGTCCTCCGCTCAGTGCGCGGCCGGCGCGTCGGCCAGTTCGCCCTTGTCCAGGTGGATGGTGTGGGTCGCGTATTCGGCCGCCTTCGGATCGTGGGTGACCATGATGATGGTCTTGCCGTGCTCGCGGTTGAGCATCCGCAGCAGGTCCAGGATCTCTTCGGCCGAATGCCGGTCGAGGTCGCCGGTGGGTTCGTCGCAGATCAGGAAGGTCGGGTCGGAGACGATCGCGCGGGCGATCGCCACGCGCTGCTGCTGGCCGCCGGACAGTTCATTGGGGCGGTGGCTGCGGCGGTCGGCCAGGCCGACCAGGGTCAGCGCGATCTGCGCGCGGCGCGCGCGGTCGGCCGCACCCAGCTTCGTCAGCAGCAGCGGCAGCTCGACGTTCTTCTGCGCGGTCAGCATCGGCATCAGGTTGTAGAACTGGAACACGAAGCCGACGTTGTGGCTGCGCCAGGTCGACAGCTGCCCGGCCGAGAGCCGGTCGATGCGCTCGCCCTCGATCTCGATCTCGCCGCCGCTGGGCGTGTCCAGGCCGCCGATCAGGTTGAGCAGGGTGGTCTTGCCCGACCCGGACGGGCCCATCAGCGCGACGAAGTCGCCCTTCGGGATCTCCAGGTCGATGCCGTGCAGCACCTGCACCTGCTCGGGGCCGCGCTGGTAGGTCTTGGTGATGTCGCGGAGGGTGACCAGGGTCGTCATCTTCTGTTCCTCGTCGGGGCCTGCGCGCCAGGCGGAGGCTGTGGTTATGTGGAGCAGGTTCCGCCTGCCTTCCCGTCGTCCCGGCTTTCGCCGCGACGACGGTGTTCTCAGTCCGTACCGCTGTCGGCCATCCGCACGCGGTCGCCGTCGGCCAGCGTTTCCGGTGCGTCCAGCACCACGGTCTCGCCGGCCTTCAGCCCGGACAGCACCTGGCGGTCCTGGCCCATCGCGATCCCGGGCTTGACCGTGCGCTGCTCGACCGCGTCTTCGCTGCCGAGCACGAAGGCCACGTCGGCGCCGTCGCGCTGCACGATCGCCGCGGCCGGCACGCGCACGCCCTGCGGCTTCTCCGCCTCGCCGGGTTCCGGAGCGGACTCGAGGAAGCTCACCCGCACGCCCATGTCCGGCACTATGCGCGCGTCCTTCTGCTTCAGCGCCACCCGCACCTTGACCGTGGCCTTGCCACGGTCGGCGGCCGGGATGATCGCGATCACCTCGCCGGGGATGCGCCAGTCGGGATAGGCGTTGAGCACGGTCTCCACCGGCATCTTCGGCTGCACCCGGCCGATGTAGGACTCGCCGACCTCCACTTCCACTTCCAGCGACTCCATGTCGACGATGGTGCCGATGCCGGTGCGGGTGAAGCCGCCGGTGGCCAGCGGCGAGACGATCTCGCCGGGCTGCGCGGCCTTGGCGGTGACGATCCCGGAGAACGGCGCGCGGACCACGGTGTTGTCCACGCCCTGCTCGGCGATGCGCAGCGAGTCGCCGGCCACCTGAGCGTTGCGCTGGGCGGTGACCAGCTGCGCGCGCAGCGCGTCGCGCTGGGCGATGGCCTGGTCGTACTGGGCGCGCGAGACCAGCTGCTGGCCGACCAGCTGCGACAGCCGGTTCGCATTGGCCTCGGCATCGACCAGCTGCGCACGTACGCTGTCGGCCTGGCTGCGCGCGGCCGACACCTGCGAGGCGGCCAGGACGCGCTGCGCGTCGGCATCGATCGGGTCCAGCCGCGCCAGCACCTGGCCTTCCTCCACCCGCATGCCTTCCTCGATCAGCACTTCCTTGACCCGGCCGGTGACCTTGGCCGAGACGGTGGCCATGCGCCGCGCCACGACATAGCCGCTGGCATCGAGCACCGAAGCGCTGGCGCCGCCGTCCGTGCCGATCGCCACCACCGGCGCGGTGCGCACTTCCGGCGCCTTCTCGCCGCCCAGCAGCAGCCATGCGGCCACGGCGGCCAGCACCACGGCCGCGGCCACGGCGAGGCCGATCCACCGGCCGCGCGGCGACGGCGGCGGGGTGGATGGCGTCCGGTTGCGCTCGAGCTTCAGTTCCTTCAGCAGTTCGGCGGAGGCGTTCATCAAGTTCCCTGGGGGGTTTGCGGTCAGTGTCGGTGGCAAGCGTACACGGCGGCCAGTTGCCGGAAGTCACTTCTTTTACCCGTACCCCGCGTGGCGGGACGTCGCCGCAGGCGGGTGATGGGTGGAAGGCATGCTGCCGGCCGCGGCGGCAGCGACGTAGTGACAGCTGTCATGCGCTTTGCATGCAGATGGCGACTGCCGCGGCCTGCACGCGCCGCGGACACTGGCGTCAACACGATGCATGCAGGCAATGCCATGGACACCACCACCCGCGCGCCGCTGGCGCGACTGCACCAGGCCGGCAAGTGCTACGGCAAGACCCGCGCGCTGGAAGGCCTGGACCTGGAACTCCACGCCGGCCAGGTGCTGGCCCTGCTCGGCCCCAACGGCGCCGGCAAGACCACCGCCATCGGCCTGCTGCTGGGGCTGCAGCGGCCCGATGCCGGCCGCGCCGAACTGTTCGGCCTGCCACCGCAGTCGCTGCAGGCGCGGCGCCTGGCCGGGGTGATGCTGCAGACCGCGGGCGTCCCCGACACGCTGAAGGTGTGCGAGCTGGTCGAACTGGCGCGCAGCTATTACCCGCAACCGCGCGCGCTCGACGAATGCCTCGCCCTGGCCGGGCTGGAGGACGTGCGGCATCGCCGCTATGGCCAGCTCTCCGGCGGCCAGCAGCGGCGCGTACAGTTCGCGATGGCGCTGTGCGGGCGGCCGCGGCTGCTGTTCCTCGACGAGCCGACCACCGGCCTGGACATCGATGCGCGCCAGGCCCTGTGGCGCACGATCCGCACCCTGGCCGCGCAGGGCTGCGGCGTGCTGCTGACCACCCATTACCTGGAGGAAGCCGAGGCGCTGGCCGACCGGGTGATGGTGATCGGCCACGGCCGCCTGCTGGCGCAGGGCAGCGTCGAGGAAATGCGCGCGCGGGTGGCGCAGCGGCGGATCGGCTGCGTCTCGTCGCTGGCGCCGTCGACGGTCGCCGCGTGGCCGGGCGTGCAGGAGGCGCGCAGCGGCGCCGATGGCCGCCTGGAGGTGATCGCCGCACGCGCCGAGCCGGTGGTGCGCAGGCTGCTGGCCGAGGATCCGCAGCTGTCGGAACTGGACGTGCGCCGCGCCGGCCTGGCCGACGCCTTCCTCGCCCTGACCGGTGCCTCCGCGCAGGCCACGGAAAACCCCGCCAATCGCATGCACATCGAAGAGGAGGCCGCCTGATGGACGCCCATGCCGCTGCCGCCACCGTCGCCACCGATGCGACGCCGTGGAAAGCCTACCTGCAGGAAGCGCGCTACGAATTCCTGCGGCTGTGGCGTTCGCCTTCGTTCTCGCTGCCGGTGCTGCTGTTCCCGCCGCTGTTCTACCTGCTGTTCGGCGAGATATTCGGCGGCAACCGCGATCCGGAGGCGGCACGCTACCTGCTGGCCGGCTACAGCGTGTTCGGGATCATGGGCGTGGCCCTGTTCGGCTTCGGCGTGACCGTGGCGCTGGACCGCGAGCAGGGGTTGCTGCTGCTCAAGCGCGCCCAGCCGATGCCGCCCGGCGCCTACCTGCTGGCCAAGGTGGCGATGGCGATGCTGTTCGGCGCGATCGTGGTCGTGCTGCTGGCGGTGCTCGGCGCAGCCGTGGCCGGCGTGCGCCTGGCGCCGGTGCAGTGGCTGGGGCTGGCCGCGACCTGCCTGCTGGGCGTGCTGCCGTTCAGCGCGCTGGGGCTGTGGCTGGGCACCCTGGTCGGCGGCCGCGGTGCGCCGGCGCTGATCAACCTGGTCTACCTGCCGATGGCGTTCCTGTCCGGGCTGTTCATCCCGCTGGCGATGCTACCGGCGGCGCTGAAGACGGTGGCGCCGCTGTGGCCGTCGTACCATCTGGCGCGGATCGCGCAGGCGCAGGTGGGCTTCGGCGACGGCGGCATGCCGTGGCCGCAGGTGGCGGTGCTGCTGGGCGTGAGCGTGCTGTTCCTGTTCCTGGCCCGTCGCCGGCTGGCGACATCCTGAGCGGTTTCCCATGAGCGTGTCGCAGTCCCGCAGGTTCCTGCCCGGCTGGATCAGGCCGGCCCCCGATTCGCTGCTGATGCAGAGCCAGCGCCGCGGGCTGCCGCCCTGGGCCGAGTACATCCACCTGTTGTGGACGATGTGGGTGTTCGTGACCCCGATGTTCACCGGGCAGGGCTACGACGCGCTGTGGCTGGTGCTGACGGCGGTGTCCTATCCGCTGTTCATCGCCCTGTACGTCGGCACCCTGGTGCTGCCGCCGCGGCGCATCGCCGCCTGCGCGCTGGGCATGATGCTGCTGTGCCTGGCGCTGCTGCCCTGGTACCCGGGCGGCATGAGCTATTTCGTGTTCGGCTGCGTGATGCTCGGCGCGCACCACTGGCGCACCGGCTGGCGCTACGCGGCGGTGCTGCTGCTGGCCAACGTGGTGCTGGTCGGGTACGCGCGCTGGCTCGGCTATCCGTGGTCGGCGCTGGTGTGGTTGCCGGTCACCACGCTGGTGGTGGGGCTGGTGGTGCACCTGGAACGCCAGCGCCACCGCAAGGATGCCGCGCTGCGCCTGTCGCAGGACGAAGTGCGGCGGCTGGCCGCCACCGCCGAACGCGAGCGCATCGGCCGCGACCTGCACGACCTGCTCGGCCATACCCTGTCGCTGGTCGCGCTCAAGGCCGACCTCGCCGGGCGCCTGCTGCAGAGCGATCCGGGCGCGGCGCAGCGCGAGATCGGCGAACTGGGCCAGGTCGCGCGCGAAGCGCTGGCGCAGGTGCGGCGTGCCGTCACCGGCATCCGCGCCGCCGGGCTGGCGGCCGAGCTGGCGGCGGCGAAGGTGCTGCTGGAAGGCGAGGGCGTATCGCTGTCGGTCGAGGTCGATGCAGGCGAACTGCCGCCGGCGCAGGAAACGGTGCTGGCGCTGTGCCTGCGCGAGGCGGTGACCAACATCCACCGGCACGCGCGCGCCAGCCACGTGCGGGTATCGCTGGAACGCGACGCGCAGCGCTGGCGGCTGCAGGTCGAGGACGACGGCCGCGGCGGCGCGATCCGCCCCGGCAACGGCCTGGGCGGCATGCGCGAACGCCTGCAGGCACTGGGCGGCGACCTGTGCATCGAACCGGCCCCGCGCCACGGCACCCGCCTGCGCGCCGACCTGCCGCACTGGTCCCCCGCCGAAGCCCCCGTCCCCGAACTGTAGGAGCCCACTTCAGGGGGCGACCTGGTGGCGTCGGATCGACACCGCATTCAACGCGGCCTCTCCGGATCCGTTGCGTTGAGCGTGCCTGCTCTCCGACCGCGTCGGGTCGCCCCCTGAAGTGGGCTCCTACAAGGAGCACGCAGCGGGAACGTGCAACGAGGGGGCGCACGGGAGCGCGCAACAGCCGTCGCATTTGCTACCGTCGCCGCATGCGCCTGCCATGCCGTCGCCGCCGCCGATGATCCGCGTCCTGCTGGCCGAAGACCAGGCGATGGTGCGCGGCGCGCTGGCCGCGCTGCTGGGCATGGAAGCGGACATCGAGGTGGTCGGCGCGGTCGCCGACGGCGAGGCCGCCTGGCGCGAAGTGCAGCGCCTGCATCCGGATATCCTGGTCACCGACATCGAGATGCCCGGCCTGACCGGGCTGGAGCTGGCCCAGCGCATCCAGCGCCACGAACTCCCGGTGAAGGTGCTGATCGTCACCACCTTCGCCCGCGCCGGCTTCCTGCGTCGTGCGCTCGACGCCGGCGTGTCCGGCTACCTGCTCAAGGACGCCCCGGCCGAGCGCCTGGCCGAAGCGCTGCGCAAGGTCCGCCACGGCGGCCGCGCGATCGACCCGGAACTGGCGGTGGAAGCCTGGGGCGAAGCCGACCCGCTCAACGAGCGCGAGCGCCAGGTCCTGCGCCTGGCCGGCGAAGGCCGCTCCTCGTCGGAGATCGCCACCCAGCTCAACCTCTCCCAGGGCACGGTGCGCAACTACCTGTCCGAAGCGATCGGCAAGCTCGGCGTCGGCAACCGCATCGAGGCCGCGCGGCTGGCGCGGCAGAAGGGCTGGCTCTAGCCGCGCACTTCACCCGCCGTAGCGCGCCTTCAGCAGCGCCCACGCCGAACGCAGGCCCAGCGCTTCGCCGCCGGCGGGGCGGCCGGGGCGGCTGCTGTCGTTCCAGGCATAGGTGTCCAGGTGCGCCCACGGCGTGCCGCCGGGAACGAAGCGCTCCAGGTACAGCGCCGCGGGCACCGCGCCGGCCATGCGCGAGCCGGCATTGGCCAGGTCGGCGACGTGGCTGGTCAGGTAGCGCAGGTACGGGCGCCACAGCGGCATGCGCCACACCGGGTCGCGCGTCTGCTCGCCACTGGCGATCCACCCGGCCGCCAGCGCGTCGTCGTTGGCGAACAGCGCCGGCAGGGCCGGCCCCAGCGCGATCCGCGCCGCGCCGGTGAGGGTGGCGAAATCCACGATCAGCGCCGGCTTCTGCTCGCCGGCGTAGGTGAGCGCGTCGCACAGGATCACCCGGCCTTCGGCGTCGGTGTTGTCGATCTCCACGCTCACGCCGGCGCGGGGGCGACCACCTCGCCCGGGCGGAACGCATCGGGGCCGATCGCGTTCTCCACCGCCGGCACCAGCAGGGTCAGCCGCACCGGCAACCGGCGCGCCATCACCAGCCCGGCCAGCGCCAGAGCATGCGCCGCGCCGCCCATGTCCTTCTTCATGTTGCGCATGCCGTCGGCCGGCTTGATGTCCAGGCCGCCGGTGTCGAAGCACACGCCCTTGCCGACCAGCACCAGGTGCGGGTGCGAAACGTCGCCCCAGCGCAGCTCGATCAGCCGCGGCGCGCGGTGCGAGGCGCGGCCGACGGCGTGGATCGCCGGGAAGTTGTGCGCCAGCAGCGAGTCGCCGGCGACCACTTCGACGTGCGCGCCATGCGCGGAGGCCAGCTCGCGCGCGATCACCTCCAGCTGGTCCGGGCCCATATCCTGGGTGGGCGTGTTGACCCAGTCGCGCACGCGCGCGGTGGCCTGCAGCAGTTCCAGCGCTTCCTCGTCCAGTTGCGGCAGGCGCAGCCGCGCCGGTGCGCGCGGCGCGGCCTTGTAGCGGTCGAAGCGGTAGCCGCCCAGGCCCCAGCCCAGCTGCAGCGCGGCCAGCTCGGCCGCGGGCAGTTCCGCGGCCGGCGTCCACGCCCCCGGCGGCAGCGCGGCCGGCGCGTGCGCATAGCTGCACGGATCCAGGCGGTCGCCCACCCCGAGCACCGCGGCGGCGATGCCGTCGTCGCCGGGCAGCAACGCCACGCAGCCGGGCACGGGCTGGAAATCCTGCGCATCCAGCCAGGCGGTCACCGCCGCCGGCTGGGTGGCGCGCCAGGCACCGTAGCCGTCGCGGTCGAGCAGGTGCAGCGGCAGGGCGGGGGTGGCGGAATCGGCGTAGCAGGCCTGGTGGTTCATTGGGCGTGTTCCCGGACAGGATCGTCGGCGTATGCGTGGGCGTGCGCGTCCAGCCAGTCGGCCAGCGCGGTGAGAGTGGTGAACTGCAGGTCGGGCACGATGTCCTCGTGCCGCCAGTCGTGGCCTTCGCGGTTGAGCCAGCAGCTGCGCAGGCCGGCGCGCGCGGCGCCGGCCACGTCCATCTCGACGTGGTCGCCCACGTGCAGCACCAGGCCCGGCGCGCAGCCAAGGCGCTCGCACGCGGCCAGGAAGATGCTCGCGTCGGGCTTGGCCGCGCCGTGTTCGCGCGCGCCGAGCTGGAAGGCGAAGTGCCGGGCGATGCCCACCCGCTGCAGGTCGGCGTTGCCGTTGCTCAGCGCCGCCACCGGCACGTGCGCGGCGATCCGCAGCAGGCCGTCGAGGGCGTCGGGGTAGTACTCGACCTGGTTGCGCGCGGCGTAGAACGCCTCGTACGCCGGCTCGAGCAGGTCCAGGCTGGCGCCGCTGCGCTCCAGCGCCTCGCGCAGGGTCAGCCGGCGCAGCGCGGACAGGTCGTGGTGCAGATGCGGGTGGTCGCGGAAGGAGCGCTCGCGCAGTTCGCGCATCGCCGCCACCGGAAACATGGCTGCGGTGGCCGGGCTGTGCTCGAGCATCCAGTCGTGCAGCACCTGGTCGATGCGCGCGCCGATCGGCGCGAACGGCCACAAAGTGTCGTCGAGGTCGAGGGTGATGGCGCGGACGGCGAAGCTCACCGGGCCATTGTAGGCCCCCGGCCGGCGCCGGGGGCGCCTGCTCCCTGTAGGAGCCCACTTCAGGGGGCGACCCGAAAGCGCTGGAAGGCACCGCGCTCAACGCGCCGCTTCCGGAGAGGGTGCGTTGAACGCCGCGTCTCCTGGCCGCCTCGGGTCGCCCCCTGAAGTGGGCTCCTACAGAAGAGCCACCGGACGGGGGATCACTCCAGCAGCCGCGCCCAGCCCTGCATGCCTTCGACCTGCGCCAGCACCAGTTTCACGCAGACCAGCAGCGGCACCGCCAGCAGCAGGCCGACCAGGCCCCACAGCCAGCCGAACAACATCAGCGCCAGGATCAGCACCAGCGGCGACAGCGCCATCCGCCGGCCCAGCACGATCGGCGTCACCAGCTGGCCCTCGACCGTGTGCAGCAGCAGGTACAGCAGCGCCGGCAACAGCGAATCCCAGGTGTCGTCGAAGGCCACGAAACCCACCAGCAGCATCGCGCACATGCCGATCAGCGGCCCCACGTAGGGCGCGTAGTTGAGCAGCATCACCAGCGTGCCCCACAGCAGCGCTTCCGGCAGCGGAAATTCCAGCAGGTACAGGATCCCGGCGAACGCCAGCCCCACCACCGCGTTGATCACGCTGATGGTCAGCACGTAGCGCGACACCTCGTGCTCGATCGACTGCAGGATCTCCACCGTGAACTTCTTCTGCTGGCGCCCGGGCAGCAGCGCGATCGCGTTGCGCTGCAGGTTCTCGCCGTAGACCATGAAGAAGAACGTCAGCAGCACCACCGCCAGCACCGACGCCGCCAGCCGCGGCGTCTTCGTCAGCGCCGCATAGGGATCGTCGACCCGCGTGCGCACCACCTCGACCTTGCGGCTGCCTTCGCCGGCGGCCGCGCGGGCCATGTCCTCGGCGATGCGGTTGGCCTCGTGCACCGGCCGCGCCAGTTCGCGCAACTGGCGGCCCAGCTTGCGTGCTTCGCGCGGCGCCTGCTCGGCCCAGGCCGTGGCCGGCTCCACCAGCTGCACCGCCAGCGCGCCGGTGCCGGCCAGGCCCGCGCACAGCACCAGCAGCGCGGCCAGGAAGCGCGGCACGTACAGCCGCCGCAAGCCGCGGATCAGCGGGTTGCCGATGAGGGCGAAGAATGCCGCCAGCAGTACCGGCAGGATCACCTCCTGCGCGGCCCAGAGCGTGGCGCCGACCGCCAGCGTGGCCAGCACCAGGGTCGCCGCCGTGGTGCGGGCGCCGTCACCGGCCGAGGCGGCGGCATCGGGCGTGTCCGCGGCCGCCGCATCGACCGGCACCGGCGGCGCCTGCCCGGTGGCGCCGGCCACGTTGAGGTTGGCCGAAGCGGCCTGCTCGGCGGCCACGTCGGCCGAGGCTCCCGCTTCTTCGGAGGCCGCCGCCGCGCGCAGCGAGGCGACCATGCTGGAAATGGTGCCCAGCATCTGCAGCCAGCGTGCGCCGCCGACCTTGGACAGCGGTTCGGCGCGGCCGATCAGGAACCCGGACAGGAAGCCGGCGACCACGATCCGCGCCGGCGACCAGCCGCGCTTCCAGGCTGCGCCGAAATCGCGACGGCTGTCCTCGGCGCGGTCGCTGCACGCGGCCACGCGCCGCTCGGCGCGCGCCACCCGCTGCCGCAGTACTTCGAACCTCATCGTTGCGGCTCCGTGGCGGAAGCGCTGCCGCCGGTCACTGGCGCCGGCGCACCGGGCGCAGCGTCGCCATCGGCACGCGGATGCCCGCCATCCTGCCCGTCATCGCCGCCGCGGCCGTCATCCGGCTCGTCGCCATGCTCGTCGAACAACCCCAGCCGGCTCAGCTGGCGCCGGGTGGCGTGCAGGCCCATGTAGTCGAAGAAGTGCGCCGTGCGCCACGCCGCCAGGCCGGTGATGGCCAGGTTGAACAGCGCCGCGATGCTGAGCGAACCCAGCCACGACATGCCCAGGCCCTGCAGCAGGGCCACCCCGGCGGCCGTGGCCAGCAGCCAGCCGGTGGCGCCGAACACCACCGCCACCCCGGTCCAGGCCAGGGCCCGGCCCAGCGCGCTGCGCGCCAGCGCCAGGTCGGCCGATACCAGCCCGCGCAGCGCGCGCAGCGCATCGACCGTCGCACCCAGCGAAGCGCGGCCGGAATCGCCGATCGCGCGGATGCTCTCGTCCAGCGGCGGCGTGCCGGCGTCGCCGGCGCCGCCTTCCTGGCGCTCCCCTTCGGCCATGACGGCGATCCGCCGTCAGCGGTCGCGACGGCTCAGCGCAGCAACCAGCCAGCCAGCGGCGAAGGCCACGCCGAAGGAAGCCAGCGGCCGCTCGCGGATCAGCTCGGCGGCGCTGTCGATCAGGTCGCGGCCCTTGTCCATCAGCGCGTCCATCTGCTCGCGCGCCGCGTCGCCGCCCAGTTCGGCGGCGGCCAGGCCCGACAGCGCGCTGTCGGCCAGTTCGGCCTTGACGTTGGCGCGGCCCAGCCGCAGTTCGTCGCCGGCGGCACTGGTCGCGCCGCGGATCGCCTCGCCGGCGGCGCCGGCGGCGGCCTTCAGGTGCGAACCGGCTTCGGCCAGGTTGTCCTTCATGTTGTCGGTGGAAGTCGGGCTCATCGTGCTCTCCTGGGCGTGCGAAGGGGCGACGTCGTCATGACGCGACGCGGCCATGGAAACACGGGCCGGGTGTAGGACCCGTTACGGGACTACTGCATCACCAGCGTGCCCTGCACGTTACCGCGGACGATGCGCAGCACCAACTGCTGCGGCGGCGTGGCCAGGCCGGCGCGGAAACTGGCCAGGTCGTCGAACGTACCGGCCGAACCGGCCACGATCACGTCGCCGCGGCGCAGGCCGCTCTGTGCGGCGCGGCTGTTGGCCGCCACCTCTTCCACCAGCACGCCGCGGCCGCGGGCCTGGCGCTGCGCCTCGGGCAGCTCGGCCAGGCGCGCGCCGGCCAGGCGCGGATCGACCGTGGCGCCGTCGACGCTGCGCGGCTGCTCCTTCAGGGTCGCGCTGAGGTCCACGGTCTTGCCGTCGCGCAGCACCCGCAGCGGCACCTTCGCGCCCACCGGCTGCAGGCCTTCGAAGTTGTGCAGCGCCAGCGCGTCGGTGATGCGCTGGCCGCCGGCCTCCACCACCACGTCGCCCGGCTTGAGCCCGGCGGCATCGGCGCCGGAACCGGCATGGACCCGGGTCACCAATGCGCCGAGCTGGTTTTCGGCCAGGCCCAGGCCGCGCGCCAGGCGCGCGTCCAGCGGCTGCGCGTCCAGGCCCAGGGTGCCGCGCCGGACCTCGCCTGTGGTCACCAGCTGGTGGACCACGTCGCGGGCCAGGTTGGAGGGGATCGCCAGGCCCAGGCCGATGTTGCCGGCCGCGCTGCCGCGCGGATTGAGCGAGGCGGTGTTGATCCCGACCAGCTCGCCGCGCAGGTTGACCAGCGCGCCGCCGGAGTTGCCCGGGTTGATCGAGGCGTCGGTCTGGATGAAGTTCTGGAAGCCCAGCCCGCGGATGCCGCTGCGGCCCACCGCCGAAACGATGCCCGAGGTCACCGTCTGGCTCAGCCCGAACGGGTTGCCGATCGCGACCACGTAGTCGCCCACCTGCAGCCGGCCGCTGTCGCCCAGCGGCAGGCCAGCCAGGTTCTCGGCCGGGATCCGGATCAGGGCCACGTCGGTGTCCGCGTCCGAGCCGAGGAACTCGGCCTTGAGCGTGCGCCCGTCGGCCAGCGTCACCGCGACGTCGTCGGCGCCTTCGATCACGTGGTGGTTGGTGAGCACGTAGCCGCGCTGGGCATCGATGATCACGCCCGAACCCAGCGACTCGTTGATCCGCTCCTGCGGCACCTGCGGGAACAGGCGACGGAAGAACGGATCGTCGAAGAACGGATTGCGCACCGCGACCCGCTGCCGGGTGTGGACGCTGACCACCGCCGGCATCACCCGCTGCAGCATCGGCGCCAGCGAAGGCATGGCCTGGCCGTCGACCGACGCCGGCAGGCTGGCGGCGGTGGCCAGTGGCGGCGGCAGCGGGGCGGGCGCCGGCGCCGGCGCCGCGGTGGCGGCTTCGGCGCGGTTTTCCAGCACCTCGTTCACGGCGGTGGCGGCGAAGCCGCCGAACGCGGCGGCGGCAGTCAGGGCGAACAGGGTCCGGGTCGAACGCTTCATCGGCTTCGGCATCGTGGGTCGCGGCAATCCCGTTCAGTTTCGGCGGGCGTCGTTCAATCGATGCTGAAGCCGGGGATCGCGCGCTGCAAGCCGGCGCGCCTGCCGCAGCGCGCCCGGGACACCGGCGACGCCGCGCGCAGCGGGCCTCCCCTCCGACGCCGCCTGCGCCCGCCGTTAACGCCCTGCGCCGTAGCCTCGCAGCTGCCCCGCCCGGAACTCCCCGGGCACGGCGCGCCACCCCCGGCGCCAGCGTGGTTCGCGCCCCCGTCAAGCGGTTGACAGTCCCCCGGGTGGGGGGTAGCTTGACGGCCTGTCGGGCCACTAGATATAGCGGTCCGGCAAATTCCAAAGCCCAAGTGATGGGGTTTTCAGCGGTTTCGAAGCTGAATGCGCATCACGCGGCCGAATCGCCGGGGGGGCGAGCGGATGAGGCAGGAAAACACGGTCGAAAGCGGCGCTCCACGCCGCGCAACCATTACCGACTGACCGGCGAGCGGCGCGCCCTGGCGCGACCCGTCGGCTTGCCGTCCCCGTCACCGCCAGCCCCGGAACAGCAAAAACCAGGTGCGGCAAGGAGAATCCAACAGCATGAGCACGGTGCGCCTCGAAGTGGTCCAGGACAACAGCAAGAACAACGGGGAAATCCCGCTGCAGCCGGCCTCCCAGGACATCTGGGACAAGAAGTACCGGCTGAAGACCAAGCAGGGCGTGCCGCTGGACGCCGACATCGACGGCACCTACCAGCGCGTGGCCCGCGCCCTGGCCGACGCCGAGCAGACCGACGAGAAGAAGGCCTACTGGTACGAGCGCTTCCTGTGGGCGCTGCGCCGTGGCGCGATCCCGGCCGGCCGCATCACCTCCAACGCTGGCGCGCTGGAGCACAAGCCGGCCACCAGCACGATCAACTGCACCGTCTCGGGCACCATCACCGACTCGATGGACGGGATCCTGGACAAGGTCCACGAGGCCGGCCTGACCCTGAAGGCAGGCTGCGGCATCGGCTACGAGTTCTCCACCCTGCGCCCGCGCGGCGCGTTCGTCGCCGGCGCCGGCGCGTACACCTCTGGCCCGATGTCCTTCATGGATATCTACGACAAGATGTGCTTCACCGTGTCCTCGGCCGGCGGCCGCCGCGGCGCGCAGATGGGCACGTTCGACGTCTCGCACCCGGACGTGAAGGACTTCATCCGCGCCAAGCGCGAGGACGGACGCCTGCGCCAGTTCAACCTGTCGCTGCTGATCACCGACGGTTTCATGAAGGCGGTGGCCGACGACGGCGACTGGCCGCTGGTGTTCCCGGTCAGCGCCAAGGAACAGGGCGACATCGACCTGGCCGACGCGGAAAAGGTGGTCTGGCGCGACTGGCCGACCCACGAGGGCTACATCAGCCGCGACGACGGCCTGGTGGCCTGCAAGGTGTACGGGCACATCCGCGCCCGCCACCTGTGGGACATGATCATGGTCTCCACCTACGACTACGCCGAGCCGGGCTTCATCCTGATCGACAAGGTCAACGAGATGAACAACAACTGGTGGTGCGAGACGATCCGCGCCACCAACCCGTGCGGCGAGCAGCCGCTGCCGCCGTACGGCGCCTGCCTGCTCGGCTCGGTCAACCTCACCGGCTTCGTGCGCGACGCGTTCACCGACAAGGCGCGCTTCGACTGGGAGGAATACAAGGAAGTGGTGCGCGTGTTCACCCGCATGCTCGACAACGTGGTCGAGGTGAACGGCCTGCCGTTGCAGCAGCAGCGCGACGAGATCATGCGCAAGCGCCGCCACGGCATGGGCTTCCTCGGCCTGGGCAGCACCCTGACCATGCTGAAGATGAAGTACGGCTCGGCCGAAAGCCTGGAGTTCACTGAGCAGATCGCCCGCGACATGGCCGTGGCCGGCTGGGAAGTGGCGCTGAACCTGGCCCAGGAGAAGGGCCCGGCCCCGATCATGGAAGAGCGCTTCACCGTCACCGCCGAGATGCTGCGCAAGCGCCCGGAGATGGCGAAGGACGGCTGGCGCGTGGGCCAGGAGATCGAGGGCAAGGTGCTGCACGCCCGCTACAGCCGCTACATGCAACGCGTGGCCTCGGTGGCGCCGGAACTGGTCGACGAACTGGCCGAGGTCGGCGCCCGCTTCACCCATCACAGCTCGATCGCGCCCACCGGCACCATCTCGCTGTCGCTGGCCAACAACGCCTCCAACGGCATCGAGCCATCGTTCGCGCACCACTACAGCCGCAACGTGATCCGCGAGGGCAAGAAGTCCAAGGAGAAGGTGGACGTCTACAGCTACGAGCTGCTGGCCTACCGCCACCTGGTCAACGCCAAGGCGATGCCGTTCGCCGAGAACGCCGAAGCGCAGCTGCCCGAATACTTCATCTCCGCCGACGACATCTCGCCGAAGGAGCACGTGGACGTGCAGGCCGCCGCGCAGAAGTGGGTGGACAGCTCGATCTCCAAGACCGCCAACGTGCCCACGGACTACCCGTACGAGGAGTTCAAGGACATCTACCGCTACGCCTACGAGCAGGGGCTGAAGGGCTGCACCACCTTCCGCTTCAACCCCGCCGCGTTCCAGGGCGTGCTGGTCAAGGAGAAGGACCTGGAGAACACCACCTACCGCTTCGAGCTGGAAGACGGCTCGGTGCTGGAGGTCAAGGGCAACGAGGAGATCGAGTACGACGGCGAGACCCACACCGCCGCCAACCTCTTCGACGCGCTCAAGGAAGGGTATTACGGCAAGTTCTGATCGCTTGCAGGCCGTGGCGCGCGCTGTTCCGGGCGCCCGCCGCGGCCGTTGTCCCTGCGGTACGGCGCCCGGAAACGCAGTCCCCGGTTACCACACGAAAAATGAGTGCGCCCGCAGGAGGGCCCCATGAGCAATGGCAATGGTGTGACGGCGACGCTTTCAGAGGCCGCCGATACCGTGAAAGAGAAAGCGGCCGAAGTCGGCCATGCGATCAGCGCCACCGCCAGCGGCGCGGTCGCCAGCGCCGGCAAGACCGTGACCAGGGCGAAGAAGGCGGCGAAGAAGTCCGTCGCCAAGGCGACCAAGGCGGCGAAGAAGACCGCGACCAAGGCCACCAAGGCAGCGAAGAAGACCGCGGCCAAGGCGACCAAGGCGGTCAAGAAGGAAGGCGCCAAGGTCAAGAAGGCCGTGACCAAGACCGTGGCCAAGGCGAAGAAGAAGCTGACCGTCGCCAAGGACAAGGCCAACGCCGAGGCTGACGCCCTGCGCAAGAAGCTGGGCAAGAAGAAGCCGGCGAAGAAGGCTGCTGCGAAGAAGACCGCGAAGAAGACAGCTCCAAAGAAGGTCGCGCCGAAGAAGGCTGTCGCCAAGAAGGCCGCTCCCAGGAAGGCTGCCGCGAAGAAGGCTCCGGCGCGGAAGGCGGTGAAGAAGGCGCCGGCGAAGAAGGCCGCCGCCAGGAAGGCGGCACCGAAGAAGGCGGCACCGAAGAAGGCCGTCGCCAGGAAGGCTCCGGCGAAGAAGGCGGCCCCGAAAAAGGCCGCGAAGAAAGCCGCGAAGAAGTAAGGCACCACCCACGCAACACGTCCCTCCCCATCGCGGGGAGGGACGGCGGCGGCGTCCCCGCCGCTTCCACGCAACGCACACAGGACACGCAAGATGGCCGTCAAGATCGACAAGAAAATCAAGGGTTACGCCGTGGTCACCGCCGAGGAGAAGGCGCGCGAAGCCGCGCCGCCGGTGGTCGCCGCCCCGGTCGACCGGGCCACGGCCGAGACCGAGGCCGGCAAGGACAACATCATCCACATGCACGAGCGCATCGAGCGCCCGGAAGTCCTGATCGGCAGCACCTACAAGATCAAGTCGCCGATGGTCGAGCACGCCATGTACGTGACCATCAACGACATCGTCCTCAACGCCGGCACCGAGCACGAACTGCGCCGCCCGTTCGAGGTGTTCATCAACTCCAAGTCGATGGACCACTTCCAGTGGATCGTCGGCCTGACCCGGATCATGTCGGCCGTGTTCCGCAAGGGCGGCGACGTCACCTTCCTGGTGGAGGAGATGAAGGCCGTGTTCGACCCGCGCGGCGGCTACTTCAAGGCCGGCGGCGTCTACATGCCCTCGCTGGTGGCCGAGATCGGCGCCGTGGTCGAAGAGCACATGAAGTCCATCGGCCTGATCGTCGACCCGGAGATGAGCGCCCACCAGCGCGCGCTGATCGCCGAGAAGCGCAAGCAGTTCGAAGAGCGCTCAAAAAAAAACAGTGACTTGAGCCCGGCGCCGGCCGCCGCGAGCGCCGGCACCGAAGACATCGCCGTCACCGGCGACGGCACCAGCTTCCCGCCCAGCGCCACCATGTGCCACAAGTGCAGCACCAAGGCGCTGGTGATCATGGATGGGTGCGCGACCTGTTTGAATTGCGGGTATAGCAAGTGCGGGTGACATAAAGCGTTGTGGGGATAGAGGGGGCAAGCGTGCGCGACTTGCCCCTTTTCGTTGGACGCGGTTCTTATCCATCCGAGCGCTAGGAGCGTGGACTTGAATTCTTCAGATCTGCTGAGTGTTTACGACGTCTTTACACCGTCCATGCCGGCACGTGAAGCGTTCGTTGAGCGCGAAGCTTTGAATGATCGGTTAATCGATGCGATCCGCACTCCTGGGAAGCAGTTGATCATTTATGGACACAGTGGGTCGGGGAAAACCACGCTCATTGAGCGAAAGCTTTTTGAGGTATACGAACATCACATAACCGTCTCATGCGTCAAAGGGATGACATTTGAGCAGGTCGTGCTTGATGCATTTGATCAACTCGACGCCTTTCTGCTTGTGGGCGGGTCAGTGCAGCAGTCCGCTTCATGGAATGCGCAGATTTCGACGCTATGGGCGCAAGTGTCGGCGGCGAAGATGGCGATGGTGGAGGCAAGGTCGGAGCGTGTACTTCCGCCACAGCTAACAGTTCAGAATCTTGCCCGTCTAGTAGGGGCCGCCAAGGCTTGTTGGGTACTTGAAGATTTCCATAAGCTTGATCCTGAGGAAAAGGAAAAGCTTGCACAGGCCATGAAGATGTTCATGGACACGGCGCGTAACTATCCGGCGATCAAGGCTGTAGCGGTGGGCGCGGTAGGAACTGCGCGTGAAGTCGTCGCGTACGATCAAGAGATGAGGAACCGAGTTGCCGAGATTGAGGTTCCGCTTATGAGCGACGCGGAGATCTCGGGGATCATCACAGCGGGCGCCAAGAAGCTGCGCATCACATTCGAGAAGCCAGTTCGAGAGTCCATAGTGAAGTTCTCGAATGGCATTCCAGCGATTTGCCACCAGCTATGCTTGAGTGCATGTTTGTCTGCTGGGGTGGGCGTGACCCAGTCAAGTCCAAGGGAGATCCGAAAGCCCAGTCTCGAGTCTGCTGTAAGAGAATTTGTTGAGTCTGCCTCGGACTCGATACGGGATCGCTTTGATCGTGCGATCCGCCGCGAACGCGTGAGGAAGTATGACAATTATTCGATCGTACTTCGGGCCGTATGCGAAGCGCCTCTTGAAGGTGCAACTATTGGCGAACTCAGCTCGATTATCGCAAGAATTGAGCCTGACTATCCTGTAAATAACATAGGTCGGTATTTGGAATCGTTGATGACGGACGGGCGTGGAGCCGTCCTGCGGAAAGATCAGGCTTCGGGAAAATACTTTCACTCTGATCCGTTTATTAGAAGTTACTCGCAAGCATTCTTCAGGGATGCGATGTCGACGTCAGGTTCCTCGGAAAAGCATTCGGCAGTTGCTATTGAGGACGTGATCCGCGAGATCGAAAGGATGCTTGAGCAGGGGAGCTTTAAGCCTAAGGTGCGGAGCTTATAGCGGATAACGGGGTCAGGTTCACTTCGGAAAACAGGGGTGGAAAACAGGGGTCAGAGTCTGAGGTTTCCCCATATTTTCATATCCGGATCGCCATGTTTTGACTGGCCTCAGGCGAGAGTTGGCGGAGCGTTTCCAGCATGGCCCGTAGAGGATGCATGAGCCACCTTCGCACCAGCGCTTCGCG
>NZ_PDWM01000080.1 GCF_010093225.1 Pseudoxanthomonas koreensis
GGTAATCCCCCCACTTTTAGCAGCCGCCAGAAGTGGAGCTAAGCGGCCATCGCCAGCTTCATGGCTGGAGTGATGCCGCCGAGCGCCATATTCGGGCGCTCGTGGTTGTACGTCCAGAGCCAGCGCGTGGCCCTGTCCTGCACCTGCTCGATGGTGTCGAACAGGGTTCGGGCCAGCCAGGCATAGCGGACGGTGCGGTTGTAGCGCTCGACATAGGCGTTCTGCTGCGGCTTGCCCGGCTGGATGTGCTCGATCCGGATGCCGTGCCGCTGCGCCCAGGCCAGCAGCGCGCCACTGATGTATTCGGGGCCGTTGTCGCAGCGAATGACGCCCGGTTTTCCCCGCCATTCGATGATCTGCTCCAGCGAACGGATCACCCGGGCCGACGGCAGCGACAGATCGACCTCGATCCCCAGCCCCTCACGATTGAAGTCATCGAGCACGTTGAACAGTCGGAAGCTGCGGCCATCGGCCAACTGGTCGTGCATGAAGTCCATTGACCACACCTGGTTGATGGTCTCCGGCACGGCCAGCGGCTCGGGCTTCGCCCGCACCAGCCGCTTCTTCGGCTTGATCCGCAGGTTCAACTCCAGCTCCCGGTAGATCCGATAGACCCGCTTGTGGTTCCAGCCCAATCCCTTCACGTTGCGCAGGTACAGGTAGCACAGGCCAAAGCCCCAGTCTCGATGGGCCGTGGTCAGCCGGACCAGCCAATCGGCGATACGGGCGTTCTCCGCGCTTGCCTTGGCCTGATAGCGGAAGCAGGTCTCACTGACTTCGAAGGTCTGGCAGGCGTGCCGGATGCTCGTTCGGCCCCCTGCAACCGCTGATTGGGCCATCTCCCGGCGCTGAGATGGCCTCACCATTTTTTTGCGAGCGCTTCCTTCAGCAGGTCGGTACTGAGCTGGGCTTCGGCGTACATCTTCTTCAGGCGCCGGTTCTCCTCCTCCAGCTCCTTCATCCGCGCGACCATGGATACCTCCATGCCGCCGAACTTGCTGCGCCACTTGTAGAACGTCGCCGAGCTGATGCCGTGCTCGCGGCACAGCTCCGGCACGGGCGTGCCGGCCTCGGCCTGCTTGAGCACCGCGATGATCTGGCTGTCGGTAAAGCGGGACTTCTTCATGGAACCTCCTCGGGAAAGCGTACGAGAAAATTCCACTTCTGGCTTCAGCTAACCGGTGGGGGGATTACC
>NZ_PDWM01000081.1 GCF_010093225.1 Pseudoxanthomonas koreensis
CGTGTCGCGGTCATGCCCGCTTGTGTCTACCCGAACCGGTAGCCTTGAGTGGAGAGCGATGTGCGGCACGCCGATAGCCCGTTGTGTTGCGAGCACGTGTAGGAGCCTGAGCGGCCGCACATCGACCTGTTTCCTTAGCCCGAACAGTTGAACGAGCCGCAGCTCGTACTTCACAAGCGTGGGCAGGAACCAGGCGGCTCTCTCCTGTCCCTCAGTCTACCCAATGGCCTATGACCCTCTGGATCGGTATCGACGTTGCCAAGGCCACCTTGGCTTTCCACCTGCTGCCCGACGGGCAGTACTTGACCGTACCCAACACCGCCCAAGGGCATGCCCGGTTGCTGGCCCTCGTGCAGGGTCGACCCGTGGGCAATGTCCTGCTGGAGGCCACCGGCGGCTACGAACGGGCCCTCATGGCGGCCCTGCAGGATGCCGGTCTGCCGGTCACCCGGATCAATCCCCGCCGCGCCCGGGCCTTCGCCACCGCGCTGGGCACGACCGCAAAGACCGATCCGATCGATGCGGCCCTGCTGGCCCGCATGGCATCGCTGGTACAGGCCCCGGCCACGCCGATGGAGCCGGAGCGCCAACGCCTGCGCGCCCTGGTGCAGCGACGCGAACAGCTGGTCCAGCAGCGCGATGACGAGCGCCGTCGCCTGTCCCTGGCCCACGACCCGGCCGTCCGCACCGACCTGCTCGAACACATCGGCTACCTGCGCCAGCAGATCCGGCGGATCGACCAGGCCATCGTCCATAGCCAGGCCCAACTGGACGACGCCCTGGCCCAGCGCCTGGCGGCGGTGCCCGGCATCGGCCCGATCACCACCGCCAGCATGCTGGCCTATGTCCCGGAACTGGGCCGCCTGGACCGGCGTCAGATCGCGGCCTTGGCCGGACTGGCCCCCTACAACGTGGACAGCGGACAACAACAGGGCAAACGTCGCATCCGCGGGGGCCGGGCCCCCATCCGGCGGGTGCTCTACATGGCCTGCTGGTCCGTGGTGCGTACCCAGCCGGCCTTCAAGGCCCGCTACCAACAGCTGCGACAGCGGGGCAAGTGCGCCAAGGTCGCCCTGGTGGCCTGCATGCGGGTCCTGCTCACCCGGCTCAACGCCATGGCGCGGGACAACACCCCCTGGCGCGAGGAGATGGCCTGAAGACAGTTGCTCCTACA
>NZ_PDWM01000082.1 GCF_010093225.1 Pseudoxanthomonas koreensis
AACGAGGAGCGACCCAAGAAGGCAATCGGCGGGCTCACCCCGGAAGCCTATGCCAAAACCCTGACCATCTCGGATACCCTAACCGCGGACTCCAAAGCCGACCGCTACTGAAAGCGGGGGGACGTCGCACGCACCACCAGGTCGCCCTCATGCGGGCTCCTACAGGAGCCGTGGACGCCGCGACATCCGCAAACGGAAACGGGGCGCCAGGCGCCCCGTTTCCACATTCCGCGTGCCGCGCTCAGCGCGACTGCAGCTTCGACAGCAGCCGCAGGAATTCCAGGTACAGCCACACCAGCGTCACCATCAGCCCGAATGCGCCGTACCACTCCATGTACTTCGGCGCGCCCTGCTCGACGCCGTTCTCGATGAAGTCGAAGTCCAGCACCAGGTTCAGCGCCGCGATCACCACCACGAACAGGCTGAAGCCGATGCCGACGATGCCCGACTCGTGGATCATCGGGATCTGGATGTTGAAGAAGCCCAGCACGATCGACGCCAGGTACACCAGGGCGATGCCGCCGGTGGCCGCGACCACGCCCAGCTTGAAGTTCTCGGTGGCCTTGATCACGCCGGCACGGTAGGCGAACAGCATCGCGAACAGGGTGCCCATGGTCAGCAGCACCGCCTGCATCACGATGCCGTTGAAGCGCGCGTCATACATCGCCGAGATCGCACCCAGGAACACGCCCTGCGCCAGGGCGTAGAGCGGCGCGGTCACCGGCGCCCAGGTCTTCTTGAAGATGGTGACCAGGGCGAGCACGAAGCCGGCGATCAGGCCGCCCCACAGGTACAGGCCGATCGCGGGGTTGACGCTGCCGTCGGCGCCGAAGGCCTGGCTCCAGGACCAGGCGCCGGTGAGCACCGCCAGCAGGAGCAGGATGCCGGTCTTGTTGCTGGTGCCGGCCAGCGACATCGTGCCGCCGTCGCGCGAGACCACCGCGCCGCTGCCGAGGTCGAGGAAGGTGGAATCCTTGAAGGCGGGGTTGCTGCTGCGCATGCGGGCGGTCGCTCCGTGGGTCGAAGGTGTGGGGGGAGGATACACGTACGTGCGCTTTGGTCCCTTTCC
>NZ_PDWM01000083.1 GCF_010093225.1 Pseudoxanthomonas koreensis
GGCGCAGATCTGACCAAGCGACAGTTTAAAGTGCTGCTTGCCATTCTGCGTAAAACCTATGGGTGGAATAAACCAATGGACAGAATCACCGATTCTCAACTTAGCGAGATTACAAAGTTACCTGTCAAACGGTGCAATGAAGCCAAGTTAGAACTCGTCAGAATGAATATTATCAAGCAGCAAGGCGGCATGTTTGGACCAAATAAAAACATCTCAGAATGGTGCATCCCTCAAAACGAGGGAAAATCCCCTAAAACGAGGGATAAAACATCCCTCAAATTGGGGGATTGCTATCCCTCAAAACAGGGGGACACAAAAGACACTATTACAAAAGAAAAAAGAAAAGATTATTCGTCAGAGAATTCTGGCGAATCCTCTGACCAGCCAGAAAACGACCTTTCTGTGGTGAAACCGGATGCTGCAATTCAGAGCGGCAGCAAGTGGGGGACAGCAGAAGACCTGACCGCCGCAGAGTGGATGTTTGACATGGTGAAGACTATCGCACCATCAGCCAGAAAACCGAATTTTGCTGGGTGGGCTAACGATATCCGCCTGATGCGTGAACGTGACGGACGTAACCACCGCGACATGTGTGTGCTGTTCCGCTGGGCATGCCAGGACAACTTCTGGTCCGGTAACGTGCTGAGCCCGGCCAAACTCCGCGATAAGAGGACCCAACTCGAAATCAACCGTAACAAGCAACAGGCAGGCGTGACAGCCAGCAAACCAAAACGCGACCTGACAAACACAGACTGGATTTACGGGGTGGATCTATGAAAAACATCGCCGCACAGATGGTTAACTTTGACCGTGAGCAGATGCGTCGGATCGCCAACAACATGCCGGAACAGTACGACGAAAAGCCGCAGGTACAGCAGGTAGCGCAGATCATCAACGGTGTGTT
>NZ_PDWM01000084.1 GCF_010093225.1 Pseudoxanthomonas koreensis
GGAGGGGGCAGGATAATGCGGGGCTTTCCTCACGGCGGCCATGATGGCCGCAGTCCCTCGCGGCCGGCAAGGCCGCCCCATGCCGCCGCGATGGCGGCCAAAACGAGTTGCGCATGAAGATCGAAAAAGACCGCGTCGTCCGCTTCCACTATTCCGTCGCCGAAGTCGGGCAGGAGGCGATCGAGACCTCGAAGGACCGCGAGCCGATCGCGATCCTGATCGGCCACGGCAACATCATCCCGGGGCTGGAGGCGGCGATGCAGGACAAGGAGGCCGGCGAGAGCTTCGGCGTCGACGTGCCGGCGGCGGAGGCCTATGGCGAGCGCCGCGAGGGCATGGGCCAGCGCATCCCGAAGAAGCACTTCGGCAACACGAAGCTGGCGCCGGGCATGCAGGTGGTGCTGCAGACCAACTTCGGCCCGCGCGCGGTGACGGTGGAGAAGGTGGGCCACAGCGTGGTCGACGTGGACCTGAATCATCCGATGGCGGGCAAGGACCTGCACTTCGACGTGGAGATCGTCGAGGTGCGCGAGGCCAGCGCCGAGGAGATCGAGCACGGGCACGTGCATGGCGACGGTGGCCACCACCACTGAGTTGCCGGAGTTCCGGTGAACAGGTGCGACGGCCCGCTTCGGCGGGCCGTTTGCTTTTCCGGGCCCCGGCGAGGCTTGCGTGATCAGAGTGCGGCTTCGGGCTCGAAGGTGCGGGCGAGTGCGGCGCGGACCGGGGCGAAGCTGCGGCGGTGGTGGGGGCAGGGGATGCCGGCTCGGGGGCCGGGCTGGGGGAGCCGGGGGGGTGTGTTGTAGTCACTATGAGCGCGCCGCAGG
>NZ_PDWM01000085.1 GCF_010093225.1 Pseudoxanthomonas koreensis
TCCATCGGGTGTGCTTCCTGATATGCGAGGCTGGACAATCAAGGGGAAACCCGCCAGCGGTCGTGCTGTATTGTCTCAGGAACAGGATGGAATTAAGTCGCACACCCACAGTGCCAGTGCATCCGGTACGGATTTGGGGACGAAAACCACATCGTCGTTTGATTACGGGACGAAAACAACAGGCAGTTTCGATTACGGCACCAAATCGACGAATAACACGGGGGCTCATGCTCACAGTCTGAGCGGTTCAACAGGGGCCGCGGGTGCTCATGCCCACACAAGTGGTTTAAGGATGAACAGTTCTGGCTGGAGTCAGTATGGAACAGCAACCATTACAGGAAGTTTATCCACAGTTAAAGGAACCAGCACACAGGGTATTGCTTATTTATCGAAAACGGACAGTCAGGGCAGCCACAGTCACTCATTGTCCGGTACAGCCGTGAGTGCCGGTGCACATGCGCATACAGTTGGTATTGGTGCGCACCAGCATCCGGTTGTTATCGGTGCTCATGCCCATTCTTTCAGTATTGGTTCACACGGACACACCATCACCGTTAACGCTGCGGGTAACGCGGAAAACACCGTCAAAAACATTGCATTTAACTATATTGTGAGGCTTGCATAATGGCATTCAGAATGAGTGAACAACCACGGACCATAAAAATTTATAATCTGCTGGCCGGAACTAATGAATTTATTGGTGAAGGTGACGCATATATTCCGCCTCATACCGGTCTGCCTGCAAACAGTACCGATATTGCACCGCCAGATATTCCGGCTGGCTTTGTGGCTGTTTTCAACAGTGATGAGGCATCGTGGCAT
>NZ_PDWM01000086.1 GCF_010093225.1 Pseudoxanthomonas koreensis
CTGAGGTTTCCCCATATTTTCATATCCGGATCGCCATGTTTTGACTGGCCTCAGGCGAGAGTTGGCGGAGCGTTTCCAGCATGGCCCGTAGAGGATGCATGAGCCACCTTCGCACCAGCGCTTCGCGTCCCAGCCGGACCAGGCTGTACAGCCGTCGCGAACTTGAATGGGGATTGAGTTTGTCCTGCGCGTCGATCGCCTCGGCTGCCATGCCTGCCAGCCAGGAGACGAACATCGCCAGCGCATGCAGAAGTAGCAACACTTCAATCCGCTCGCGCTTGCGGGTCAAACTGTCCTCGTAGCCATGCCCGTCACGATGGGACTTGAGATCGCGGAAGCTCAACTCGATCTGCATACGCCGACGGTACGCCGCCACGATCTGCGGCACCGTCATCCCGTGCAGGGATGGTGAAACAGCCAGCAGCCAGGGCTCGGCCTCGCGGCGGGCACATTGCCGGCTGTGTTTGTTGCGACGTCGCGCGCCCTTGAGGGTCGTGTGTCGGCGGCCCTGAGGTGCTCTGGTGTGGAGCACCAGCCGCGCCTGTATCGGTGCGCTGCGTACCAGGTCGAACAGTCCCAGGTCGCGGGCATGCGCCGGTCGAACCAAGCCGTGAAGGGCGCGGCAAGGCATCCACTGATCCGGATGATCCTCGACCTCGACCGGCTTGAGATAGGTGCGATGGCGCAAGCGGGTGATCCAGTGCCAGCCCATCGCCTCCACCGTCCGGCACCACGGGGCGCGGAACCCGGCATCGGTCACCAGGATCGGCCGGCTGTCCG
>NZ_PDWM01000087.1 GCF_010093225.1 Pseudoxanthomonas koreensis
GTGTTACGTCCTGGCAATGGCATCAGCAGATACCTCTACTTTGACAAGATCGTTCATGCCAACTTGAAGGCGGCATGCAAGATTTGGATTCTCCATGGACGGATGACACGAAATCTTGGAGAAGGTTCGGCTCAGGCCCGCTTAACGGACGTGGCAATTTTAGGGGAAGTTCTCGGGGCACGGTCATTCGACACGCGCAAGAACGAAGATTTCTACGCTGCAGAACGGCGGATCAGAAAGAATCGCGCAGCTGCGGGCGCATACGGACTATGCAAGGTGCTCGCGACGTTCGCGAAGTGGCTGAATTTGCGGACGCGATCGAGACTGAGCTACGTCTCCGGCATGAAGAAGCCAGCTAAGCACGGGCGCAAGGGCAATGATGCAGGTCGCCATGAAAAGTTAATGCCAGACGAGGTCATACGCGACCTGATTGCTGTCAATTCAAGAGACGATATAAGTGACATCGATCGCTTCTATCTGCAGATTTTCACTATCGATGTCGGGGCCGGATTTCGTGTGGGCGAGTTGGCGAATTTGCCGGAAAATTGTCTCATCGAGAACGATGGCGCCTTGCAATTGCTGTACTTCCCCGAGAAGAAAGGGCGTCCCGTTCCAAAGGTGGTGCCTCCCAGTCTAGTGCCGGCAATCCGTGCCGCTGTTTCCGCATTGAAATCTTCCACCGAGGATTTGCGAAAGCTTGCCGCGCAACAGCGTGAGAATGAGCCAGTCGATTGGCTTAAGGTGTCTTCCAATGAGGCGGCTGCATGCTACTTCAC
>NZ_PDWM01000088.1 GCF_010093225.1 Pseudoxanthomonas koreensis
GGGCGGGGGCACAGGCGATGGTTGCCGTTGTCCAGATGCCGGGTCGCCCATGAATGGGGCTCCTACAAGGGTCTCGTTTGTGATGCGGTGCTAGCGTGCGGGGATGGAATGGACGGCTTTCGACCTGCCGGATGCGGACGTGCGCCTGGCCCGGGGCTGGCTGGGGGCGGACGAGGCAGCGTCGCTGTTCGAGGCGCTGTTGCGCGACGTGCCGTGGGAAGTGCACCGGATCCGCATGTTCGGCCGGGAAGTGGCTTCGCCGCGGCTGAGCTGCTGGATCGGCGATGCGGGTGCGGCCTACCGGTATTCAGGCAGCCTGTTCCAGCCTCGGCCCTGGCTGCCGGCACTGGCCGGATTGCGCGACCGCCTGCAGCGCGAGCTGGGGCATTCGTTCAACAGCGTGCTGGCCAACCGCTACCGCGACGGCCGCGACGCGATGGGCTGGCATGGCGACGACGAGCCGGAGCTGGGGCCGCGGCCGCTGATCGCCTCGCTGAGCCTGGGGGCGAGGCGGCGGTTCCTGCTGAAGCATCGGCGTGACGCTGATGCGCGGCTGGTGCTGGAACTGGAGCCGGGCAGCCTGTTGCTGATGGGCGGGGAGACGCAGCGGTGCTGGAAGCATGCGCTGCCGCGCACGGCCCGGCCGGTGGGCGAGCGGATCAACCTCACCTTCCGCCATGTCCTCCGTCGCTGATCGCGCCCTCCTGTAGGAGCCCACTTCAGGGGGCGACCCGACGCC
>NZ_PDWM01000089.1 GCF_010093225.1 Pseudoxanthomonas koreensis
ACTACATCAGACAATCATGCCACCGACTCACTCATAGGCAACTCGTTCTTGTACCCGTCCCATCATACCTCCCTCCCACCTTATCCATCTTGTTCCGTACCTCTTGCCCTTATCCCTTGTATCTGCCTTATACTGATGCATGTCCCGTAACTACCGCAAGCCGTTTTCCCTTTTCTGTCTCTCCGTCTTTTTTTTTCCCCAGCCGGTGTGCGCCAATGCGGCAATCACCTCTTCTGCCGCGCGCGGTGCGCCATCCCAGAGCACCTGCATCACCACTGCTTCTGCGTCACTGATCGACATGCGATTACATCCGTAATTTTTATCGATTACACGCGTAAACGAATTCGATGTCAAGCGCCGTTTGTCGGCGTGATGGCGCCCTTGCCTACGGATCGTCCGGCAGCTGATCGGGTGACCGACACATTGCACGCGGACGCGCAAGCCGCCCAACGCAGGCGATTCATCCAGCTGCACGCGCGCCGCGTGTGCCACGGCGATGTCGTGCACGATCGACAAACCCAACCCGCTGCCTTCCACACAGGTGCCCAGTTCGCGATGAAAACGATGAAAGACGCGTGCGCGCG
>NZ_PDWM01000008.1 GCF_010093225.1 Pseudoxanthomonas koreensis
GTTGCGCGCATGGTCTGCGATCCTCATTGGTCTGGTAACCACGAAGATCGCGCCATGCGCGCGCTCTTGCAAACCAGGATCAGCGCAAGTCATTGATCCGGAAAAGGGAAACCTGGGGAAACCTCAGGGTCAGAGTGCACTTTTCTGTAGATTCCGAAACAGGGTCAGAGCGCACTTTGCGAACCCGCTGAAACAGGGGTTAGAGTGCAGTTTTATTCAAGGCCACTAGGGGTCACCAGGAGCGTATGTCTGGATCGTCTGACAAGCTTGCCGTCCTCGTAGATGCAGACAACGCGCAGGCGTCGATTGCTGCCGAACTGCTGGCTGAGGTCTCCCGGTACGGTACGGCGACGATAAAGCGGGCCTACGGTGATTGGACGACGCCGAATCTGCGCGGGTGGAAGGACGCCCTGCAGAGCCTGGCGATCCAGCCGATCCAGCAGTTCGCGAACACGACCGGGAAGAACGCCACGGACTCGGCGCTGATCATCGATGCGATGGATCTTCTCCATGGTGGGGCCGTCAACGGGTTCTGCATCGTCTCTTCCGACAGCGACTACACGCGTCTTGCAACGCGAATCCGCGAAGCCGGGCTGGTGGTTTACGGGCTTGGCGAGAAGAAGACTCCTGCTGCCTTCGTGGCCGCATGCGACAAGTTCATCTATACGGAGATTCTGAGGCCATCCTCGGAAGCACTGCCTGAGCCCGAAGGGCCAGAACCTCTAAAGCCCCTGCTCGAGAACGCGATTGCGGCCACGGCGCGCGACAGCGGATGGGCTGCCTTGTCCGCAGTGGGAAGCCAAGTGAACAAGAACAGCCCGTCGTTCGATCCGCGCAACTACGGGTATCCAAAGCTCGGGGATCTGGTGAAGAAGCAGAAGTTCCTTGAGGTGAAGGAAGTGCCTGTTGGCGATGGCTCGACCAGTGTCCACATCTTCGTGCGACTTAAGACCAAATAGTCACGAAGACAGAAGTTGGAGTGGCCGCCAGTGGAAGGCGTCAGGCTCGATAATTCGGACGTGTGGACAAAATCAGGAGTTGCCATGTACGTGATCGAGATCGTGCTGTTCGTCATCGGCCTGGTCCTTCTGGTCATGGGCTACCGCAGGAACCATCGCAACCTGATGCTGTGTGCGGCGATCACGCTGTTCCTGTCGGCCGGGCTCGGTCCAATGGTGGAAGGATTCAGCGAGGGATACCGGGATTCACGCGCGGCCCGCTGAGGCGTTTGCGTCACCGCAGAAAATTTCTCCATCGCCGGAGCTTTATGCTCGGGCCGCCGGGGCTCGGCCGATGGTGAAAATTTATCCGGAAACAAGGCTTTTTGCTCCGCATGTGGGGCAAGAGGCTCCGGCCTGTGGGTAACCCGACTGCCGGGCCAGCGGGGCCAAGTCTACTTTCCGGACATATCGGTCGCCGGCCATAATCCGGATCCGCAACAGGGGGATACACAATGGGTAGGAAAAAATGGGCGCTGGCGGCAATGCTGGCGCTGGCATCGCCGTTGATCGCGGCGGACGCGGCTGCCGAAGGCCGTGGCATCACCGGTCCAGAAGCGGTGTCGGTGATGCGTTCGATGGGGCTCTCGCCGCAGCTGTCCACCGACGGCGCGGGCGATCCGCTGATCCGGTTCATGACCGGTGACCTGCATGCCTTCCTGAACTTCTACGATTGCAGGGAAGGACGCTGCGGCTCGCTGCAGCTTGAATTGGCGCTTGACCTCGAGAACGGCACCAGCCTGCAGACTGCCAACTACGTCAACAACCGCTTCCGCTACGTCCGCATGCACCTGGACGACGAGGGCGACCCGTTCCTGCAGTACGACTTCGAGATGCTGCACACCGACCATGCGGCGCACCTGCGCAGCCAGCTGGAGACGTTCGACAGGCTGGTGGAAAGCTTCGTCGAGGCGGTGGCGGACTGAGGACGGGACTGCCTCCCGGCCACGTGCGGCAACGCGGTGGCCGGGCGTTCCGCGTGCAATGCCGGGTGACTTCCGGCACGCGCCGGCCTAGCGGCGGGCGCGCAGTGTGCGCGCCAATCACGCTCCCGGATTTATGCGATGGCTTTCCGCTGCCTGCTGCTTCTGCTCCTGCTGGTTTCCCCCGCGTTGCTCATGGCGGCGGACGCCCACCGCGTCACCTCCCCCGCGGTGCCCGAGTCTGTATTCGCCGTGGACGCCAGCCTGGCACCCTTGCCCGTTCTGCGCTTCCCGATCGGCGACACCACCGATGCGGAGCGCCACCTGTTCGTCGACGTGGCCGATGGCGTGGTCCAGCGCCTGGTCGTGCTGCAGTTCGAGACCGTGCAGGCCGGGTCCGACTTCCGTTTCGTGTTCCCGGCGGTGCCGCCGCGCCGCTTCGGGCCGCACGTGTACCGCTCCGGCGCGTATGCCTATGACGACGTCGCCGCGGCGGCGCGTGCGCCGGGGCTGGAGGCGGACAGGACGCGCGCGGCGCTGGTCGCGGCGGGGCTGCAGCCGCCGCGCTACTGGCACGTGGCGCGCCTGGCGCGGGTCGCCGATGCCGCCGGCCTGCACGAGGCCATCGTCTTCTACCTGGAGAACGCCGACGCACGCTATCCGGCGGGGCTGGTGGACGTGGACGAGGATGGCGACGGCCTGCTCGATGCCGCCGAAACCGCGCGGCTGTGGGCGGCGCTTGAAGGCGTGCTGTCGGTGCTGCCCGGCACTGCCGCGGCAGCGGACGCGCAGCCGCTAGACTAGGCCGCAATTCCCCCGCATCGACAAGGATCCGCCATGGCTTTCACCACCACCGCTTCGGGCCTGCAGTTCGAAGACACCGTCACCGGCACCGGCGCCGAGGCCGTGCGCGGCAACAACGTCACCGTGCACTACACCGGCTGGCTCTACGAGGGCGGCGCGCAGGGCGCGAAGTTCGATTCCAGCAAGGACCGCGGCGAGCCTTTCATCTTCCCGCTGGGTGCCGGCATGGTGATCAAGGGCTGGGACGAGGGCGTGCAGGGCATGAAGGTCGGCGGCACGCGGGTGCTGGTCATCCCGGCCGCCCTGGGCTACGGCGCGCGCGGCGCCGGCGGCGTGATCCCGCCCAACGCCACGCTGAAGTTCGAGGTGGAGCTGCTGGGGACCTGAGCGGGGCGGTTCCGCCCGGCTGGGTGCCGCGTCGCCCGTTCTCCGCTCGAACGAGGGGATTTCCGCACATGCGCGCCAGTCCATCGATGGCAACCGCTGGCGTCCGCAAGCCTTGCGCTCTCTGGCGGTGCATGGCCGTGATGCTGTGCGCGGTGGCGGCCATGCCGGCGGCGGCGGCCGAACCGGCAACCGCCGAAGCCAGTCCTCCGCACACGGTGGTCTTCATCGGCGAGCGGCTCTCCATCGAGCCCGTGCCCGACCCATGCCAGACGAAGGCCAGGGAAACCGGGGGGTTGGAGTGCATCACCATGGATTCGCTGTACCGGGCCAGGTACCGCGTCGTGCAGCCGGTGGTGGGCGACGCCGGCGACGGGACGCTGGCGTTCTCGGTGGCCGACCACTACGGCTTCCCGCCGTTCGCCCACTTCGACCATGCGCTGCTGTTCGTCGAGGTGGGCGGGGAGGATGCGTGGCTGCACAAGTACCAGGCCATCCCCGTGCATCGCACGGTGGACGGGCAGTGGGCCGCCTGCGGCGACCTCCAGTACCGCGATGGACAGCAGCCGCGCGTCGCCCGGGCGCGCCCGATGGCGTTCGCCGGGCCGATCCTGGCGCTGGATGCCGTGCCCGCCGGGCACAACGAGCGACTGGCCGCCCGCTGGAAGGAGCACCCGGACATCTACCGCGTCACCGGTGGCAAGGTGCAATGCCTCAGGGGCGTCCCGGTCGAACAGGCGTATGCGATCGTGCGCGAGGGCGTGATGGCCGCGCGCGAGGTGCCGTTGCCGCCGTGGCCGGCCGATCCCTGATCCGGCGTTGCGTCGGCAAGGCCTGCGCCCCGAACAGGACCTGATAGGCTGCGCCCATCCTGGACCTGCAGGGTGGGAACCCCATGAACGCCGTCGCTTCCGGCACCCCCGATCCCACCGCCGCGGACCCCGCGCTGGCGAAGCTGCTCAAGTACGACAAGCGGATCGCGAAGATCGGCAGCAAGGTCCGCATCCTCTCCGGCCTGACCTGGCCGGTGGAGATGGAGGCGCGCTTCCTCGAACGCTGGCGCGCGGGCAACCCGGAACTGCCACAACCGCCTACGCAGCCGGTCGACCATGCCGAGACCATAGAGGCGCTCGACGACATCCTGCCGCGGCTCGATCGCGGCCACCCGGTCGGCGACTGGCTGTACAAGACCGCGTGGAGCTATCGCGTCGCCGCGACCATGCTCGCCAACGTGGGCAATCCGCGCTTCACCGAATGCTCGGTGCTGCTGTACGGCCATCCGTCCACGCGGTACCGGTCGCAGGATTCGACCACGTTCCAGTCCGCCGCGCGGATGCTGGAGATCACCGGCCAGCTGATCGATTCGCGCTACGTGCCCGCGGTGCCCTACGACATCCCCGCCACCGAGTTCGCCGCGCAGCTGCGCGAGCGCATGGGCCGGTTCTTCACCCACGATCCGGTCGAGGTGGTGCTCGATCCGCAGCTTTCCTCCAAGGCCACCGCGGGCAGCAAGGTGATCCGCATCCGCGCCGATGCGATGTTCTCCGACCTGGACCTGGACCAGCTGGTCGAGCACGAGGCGTTCATCCATTCGGCGACCATGCTCAACGGCAAGCACCAGCCGTGGCTGCGCTGCCTGGGCACCGGCTCGCCGCGTACCACGCGCACCCAGGAGGGACTGGCCACGTTCGCCGAGATCATCAGCGGATCGATGGACATCAACCGCCTGCGGCGGCTGGCGCTGCGCGTGCTGCGGCTGCAGGAGGGGCTGGACGGCGCCGACTTCATCCAGGTGTTCCGCAACTTCCTCGACGCTGGACAGTCGGAGGTGGATGCCTACCGCAGCGCCGCGCGCATCTTCCGCGGTGGCGACGTGCGCGGCCGGGTCTGCTTCACCAAGGACGGCGCCTACCTCGAAGGGCTGCTGCTGGTGACTGCGTTCGTCAAGCGCGCGCTGTACGAGAACCGCGGCGACACCCTGCGCATGCTGTTCTGCGGCCGGGTGGCGCTGGGCGACCTGGTGGCGCTGTCGGCGCTGCGCGATTCCGGCCTGATCGCAGGCCCGCGCTACGTGCCGCCGTGGGCGCGGCACCCGGAACGGGTGCTGGCCACGCTGGCCTTCTCCCCCGCGGCGCAGTCGCTGCGCCTGGACGGCTTCGACCTGCAGCGGTTCGCGGAAGCCGAGGACGAGGTGATGGAGGCGGGAGCCGCGGCGGCCCTGTCCTGACGCAGGCGCGGTTCCGCACTATCCTCGTCCGGTCCTTCCTGGGTGCCCGTGCCGAATGAAGCTGCCGACCACGTACGCCGTCCTGCTCGCCTGCCTGTCCGCCTGCCTGTTCGCCGTGACCGCCACCGGCTGCAATCCCGCGCCGCCGGCCACGCCCGCGGCGGCCGAGGCCACGGCCCCGCCGGTGCACATCGTGCCGTTGCCGCAGTCGGTGGACGTGCAGTCCGGCGAACTGCAGGTGTCCGGCGCCGTCGCGCTGGAAGCGCCCGAAGCCGCACCGAACGCCCGCCGCGCGCTGGAGGAACTGCTGTCCACGCTGGGCCTGGCCCAGGACGCGAGCGCGGCCATCCGCATCCGCCTGCAACTGGTCGACGACGCGGCGCTACCCGATGAAGGCTACCGGCTGCGGGTGGGCGAGGGCATCGTCCTGGTCGCGCGCACCGACGCCGGCCTGCTGCACGCGGTGCAGAGCCTGCGCCAGCTGCTGCCGGCGCAGGCGCAGCCGCAGTACCGGCTGCCGCGGGTCGCGATCACCGACGCGCCGGCCTACTCCTGGCGCGGCAGCTCGGTGGACGTGGCCCGCAGCTTCCTGCCGGTCGAGTACCTGGAAAAGCACATCGACCGCATGGCGTTCTTCAAGCTCAACCGCCTGCACCTGCACCTCACCGACGACCAGGGCTGGCGCATCGAGATCAAGCGCTACCCGAAGCTGGTGGAGATCGGCGGCGCCAGCGCGGTCAAGGGCGGGCGAAGCGGCTGGTACACCCAGGAGGAATTGAAGCACCTGGTGGCCTACGCGCAGGCGCGTGGCGTCACCCTGGTCCCGGAGATCGACATGCCCGGGCACGTGCAGGCGATGCTGGCCTCCTACAACGAGCTGGCCTGCGACGACGAGGACAACCTGTCCACCTACGACGGCCTGGAGGTGGGCTTCAGCGTGCTGTGCCTGTCCAAGCCGGACGTGGTCTATCCGTTCGTGCGCAACGTGCTGGAAGAAGTGCTGGCGATCTTCCCGTCGCAGGAGATCCACATCGGCGGCGACGAGATCAAGGATCCGCTGTACGCCGACTTCGTCGCCCGTACCGCGGCGATGGTGCGGGAGATGGGGCGCACGCCGATCGCCTGGGAGGAGGGTTCGGTGGCCGACACCGGCCCGGACCTGATGCTGCAGCTGTGGAACGAGGGCTACGCCATCGACGCGGCGGTGGCCAAGGGGCATCCGCTGATCCTGTCGCCGTGCACGTATTTCTACATCGACCACGGCAACTACGCCGGCCAGCCGCAGACTTACGACTGGTGCCGCAAGGAAGGCGTGCCGCTGCAGCGGGTCTACAGCTTCGATCCGGCGCGTTATCCGACCGCGGTCGGCGTGGAGGGCGCGCTGTGGTCGGAACTGGTGCACGCCGATGCGACCGCCGACGACCGCCTGTGGCCGCGGCTGGCAGCGGTGGCCGAGGTGGCCTGGACGCCCGCCGACCGGCGCGATTACGCCGGCTTCGTCCAGCGTCTGGGCGCGCTGCGCCCGCATCTGGACGCGATGGGCGTGCGTTACCACCCCGAGCCGGACCTGGGCTGGGGGAATCGCGACAGCGGGCCCTGAGCCCTTCCGGGCCGGCTATCCAACATCGCATTCATCCTGCGTGGAGTAAGGTGGGCCATCGCTGGTCCACGCGACCTGCCGCCCGCTACCCGGGCGCCTTTCGCCCCTTCAACCTCGATGCTTCCCGGGCCGGCCGCACGCCCGGGAGGGAGGCCATCCCATCGCCCGTTCGTTCCCCCTGCCATCCAGTCCCGCCGATGCCGACCCTTCATGCCGGCGCTGCGATGCGGTGTGTTGCCGGCTCACCGTGGTGGTGATGCCCGAGGACCGCGGCGTGCCGCGCTGGCTGGTCGAGCGCAATGCGCAAGGGGTTGAGGTGATGGCGCGCGACGAGGACGGCTGGTGCGCGGCGATCGATCCCCAGCGCATGTCCTGTTCGATCTACGCCGACCGTCCGGCGATCTGCCGCAGCTTCGCCATGGGCGGTGCGTATTGCCTGGACATCCGTGCGACCTACCGCGAGCAGCGGCTGCGCGGCATTCCCCTGACGCTTTATTGACTGACCGGAGGTATCCAGACCATGGCCACGCGCAGGCCCGTGAAGAACGCTCCTCCCCGCAGGCCGGACGCCGGCAAGCCGAGCGGTGCGCTCACCAGCGAGCGCATTTCCGACGACCTTCTCGCCTTCCAGCGCACCGGGGGCCGCATCGAGGTGCTCGGCACCACCCGGGTGCTGGAAAAGGTGGCGGAAATGGAGGAGAAGAAGGGCAAAGGGGACGCAGACACCTGAGCGCCCGCGCGTGAGTCCGGTGTAGGCGACGGTTTACGTGAGAACAGGAATCACGGCCACGTTCGCCGCCAGCGCCAGGGAGGCGACATGGGAATCAGCTGCCACCTGTCCTTCGATGGCGACTGCGCGGCCGCGTTCCGCCACTACCAGCGCATCCTCGGCGGCCAGTTCACCGGCGTGCTCACCTACGGCGAGTCGCCGCTGGCGCGGCAGGTGCCGCGGGCCTGGCAGTCGCGGATCCTGCAGGCCACGCTCGCCTGCAACGGCCAGGTCCTGATCGGTTCCGACGCCTTCCCGGGCAGCTACGTGCGGCTGCAGGGGTTCTCGGTCTCGATCGCCGCACCGGTGGACGAGGCCGCGCGCGTGTTCACCGCGCTGGCCGAGGGCGGCAGCATCCGCATGCCGTTCGAGCGCACGTTCTGGTCGCCCGGGTTCGGCATGGTGGTCGACCGCTTCGGCATCCCCTGGGAGATCAGCGGCGAGCGCAGCCACTAGGCCGGCCGCGGCCGCACAGCGGCGCCACGCTCCGGCTGCAGCGAAGGCGCAGCCTCAGTCGCCGGTGCGGAAGCGCAGCGTCAGCCCCTTGAGGAAATTGCGCAGGATCTGGTCACCGCAGGGCCGGAAGTTCTTGTGTCCGGGCTGGCGGAACAGCGCGGTCATCTCCGGCTTGGCGAGCGGGAAGCCGGCGCCCTCGAACACCTCGTGCATGTCCACGTCCTTGAGCTGGAAGGCCACGCGCAGCTTCTTCAGCACCAGGTTGTTGCTGATCCGGCTCTCCGGCGGGCGCGGCGGCTGGCTCTCGTCGCGGCCGCGGTAGTAGACCACCAGGCCGTCGAGGAAGCGCGCCAGCAGGGCGTCGCTGCAGGCGACCGCGCCAGCCTCGTCCTCCTTCTTCAGCAACGCGGGGATGTCGGCCTTGTCGAGCGCGAACCCCGGATCGGCCAGCTGGACGATCTCCACCACCTTGCCGTCGCTGAAGTCCAGCATGTAGCGGATGCTGCGCAGGACGTCGTTGTTGATCATCGCGGTTGCCCGGTGGCCTGGGGTAGGGCGCAGGCTGCATTTTAGCGCCCCGGGGAGCGCGCCATTGCGCGCCGGTCCGCCGCCACGTCCAGGCGGTAGGGCCAAGGGCCAATTGCCCGCATGCGGGGGAAGAGGCGACGGTACCGGCGCCGATGTCGGCGGGGGCGGGGAATCGATGATGAAGTGGCTGCTTGTGCTGGTGCCGATCGCCATCGCGCTGGAGCATTTCGCGCCGGGCAACGCCCTGCTGATATTCGCCGTGGCCGCGCTGGGCATCATCCCGCTGGCGGCGATCATGGCCCAGGCCACCGGCTCGCTGGCCACCCGCCTCGGCCCCGGCCTGGGCGGCCTGCTCAACGCCACCTTCGGCAACGCCGCCGAACTGATCATCGCCCTGGCCGCGCTGCGCGCCGGCCTGCACGACATGGTCAAGGCCTCGCTGGCCGGCACCATCATCGGCAACGTGCTGTTCGTGCTGGGCGTGGCGATGGTGCTGGGCGGCACCCGCCACGGCGACCAGACCTACGACGCCCGCTCCGCGCGCACCCAGGCGACCATGCTGACCCTGGCGGTAACGGCGCTGATCCTGCCGGCGGCGTACCTGTCGATCGTGCCCAGCGCCGAAGTGCAGATGAACTCGCTGAGCACGATCATCGCCGGGATCATGCTCGCGGTGTACGTGGCCAACGTCGCCTTCACCATGGTCCGCAGCCGTGCCGATGCCGCCGCCGCCGCGGCCGGCCATGCCGACCTGCATCACGGCCCGCAGTGGGCGCCGGGCAAGGCGCTGGCGGTGCTGTTCGCGGTCACCCTGGGCATCATCTGGCTCAGCGAGATCCTGGTCGGCACGGTCGAGTCGGCGAGCGAGGCGATGGGCTTCTCCGACGCGTTCACCGGCGTGTTCGTGCTGGCGGTGATCGGCGGCGCGGCCGAACAGGCCACCGCCATGGGCGCCGCGCGGCAGAACCGCATGGACCTGTCGATGTCGATCACCCTGGGTGCCAGCGTGCAGCTGGCCCTGCTGGTGGCGCCGCTGCTGGTGCTGATGAGCTTCTTCGTCGGCCCGCAGCCGATGGACCTGGTGTTCGGCCCGGGGCTGGTGCTGACCATCCTGTTCTCGGTGATCATCGCCGGCCAGGTCGCCAGCGACGGCCGCGCCGACTGGCTGCGCGGCGTGCAGCTGCTGGCGGTGTACCTGATCCTGGCCACCGTGTTCTTCTTCGTGCCCGACGTGGGGTGAGGCGGTGGAACCGGTGAAGCCGGTGCTTTCCCCGACGTCCGGATGGATCGCCCGGCGCCGCTACGCGATCCTGTTCTACGCGCTGCTGGCCACCATCGCGGTGGGCCCGCTGCTGGAGGCGCTGGACATCGGCCGGCTGGCGATGGAGATGCTGCTCACCGCCAGCCTGGTGGCCGCGGTGTTCCCGATCGGGGCGCTGCACAAGCGGCGCACGATGCTCGTGATCGTCGCGCTGGCGCTGCTGCTGCGCGGGCTGTCGGCGTACCTGGACTCGGCCACGATCTCGGCGGTGGGCGCCATCCTGTGGGGGGCGGTGGCGCTGATGGCGGTGTTCGGCGCGATCCGCTATTCGATGTCCAGCGCGCGGGTGGACCTGGAGCAGCTGTACGCGGCGCTCAGCGCCTACCTGCTGATCGGGGTGTGCTGGGGCGTGGTCTACGTCGCCGTGGTCAAGCTGTACCCGGGCGCGCTGCTGCTCGGCGGCCAGCCACTGCCGCGCGGGCTGGGCATGGGCGACGCCATCTACTTCAGCTTCGTCACCCTGGCCACGCTGGGCTACGGCGACTTCACCCCGGCGACCCCGGTCATGCGCGGGCTGTCGGTGTTCGAGGCGATCATCGGCCAGCTGTACCTGGCGATCATGGTGGCGCGCCTGGTCAGCCTGCGGGTGGCGACGGTGTCGTCGGAGTAGGGCGCTGGCCGGGCTGGACGCCCGGCCCGCACGGCCCGCAGGACGCGCCGCCATTCATGTCGCCACCCGTGGGGCCAAAGGCCAATTGAGCCGTTTCCGAGGCGGCGGGTAGCGTCGGTGTGTCCGGTGCGCCCGCCTGTCCCGCCAGCGGGCGGGTCCGGCGTCGCCCCGCTACCGCGCGACTGGAGGATCCCCATGCGCATCTCCGCGCCCCATCTGCTGGCCACCGCCCTGCTGCTCGCGGTGACCGGTGGTTCCAACCCGGCCACCGCCTGGGCCGCGCCGCAGTCCGCTTCGGCGTCCGGCGCCAAGGCTACGTCGGCAACCTTCAGCGTCGAACAGCTCGACCAGATGATGGCGCCGATCGCGCTGTATCCGGACTCGCTGCTGGCCCAGGTGCTGATGGCCTCGACCTACCCCGGCGACGTCGCCGACGCGGTGAAGTGGTCGGAGAAGAACAAGGACGCCAAGGGCGAGGCGGCGGTCAAGCAGGTCGCCAGCCAGCCCTGGGACCCGAGCGTGCAGTCGCTGGTGGCATTCCCGCAGCTGCTGGCGGTGCTTGGCCAGGATCCGGCCTGGGTGCAGAAGATGGGTGATGCGTTCCTGGCCCAGCCCGAGGACGTGATGGCCTCGGTGCAGCGCCTGCGGGCCAAGGCCGATGCGGCCGGCAACCTCAAGTCCAACGAGCAGCAGGTGGTCAGCAAGCAGCCGGCCGCGCCTGCCAGCACCACCACCGTGGTCCAGCAGCCCGCGCAGCAGACCATCGTGATCGAGCCGGCCGACCCGGAAGTGGTGTACGTGCCCAGCTACAACCCCAGCGTGGTGTATGGCGGCTGGGCCTATCCCTCGTATCCGCCGTACTACTACCCGCCGCCGCCGTACTACTACCCGGGCGGGGCGCTGCTCAGCTTCGGCATCGGCGTGGCCGTGGGCGGCGCACTGTGGGGCGACTGCAACTGGGGCGGCGGCGACATCGACATCGACGTCAACCGCTACAACGAGTTCAACAGCAACCGCCAGATCGACCGCAGCAGCAACAAGTGGAACCACAACGCGTCCAACCGCGACGGCGTGCCGTACCGCGACAACGCCAGCCGCGAGCGCTACGGCAACCAGCGCCAGGGTGCCAGCCAGCGCGACGGCTACCGTGGCCACGACCAGGCGCGCAACGCCGACCGCCAGCGTGCGGCGCAGTCGCTGGAGAATCGCGGCATCCAGGCGCCGGCGAAGAGCAATGCGGAGGCGCGGCAGCGCGCCGGGCAGGCTTCGCGCGACATCGCCCAGCAGCCGGCCTCGCGCAATGCCGCGGGCGCTGGCGGCCAGCGCGCCAGCGCCGGCAACACCTCGCGTGCCAACGCCGGCAACACCCAGCGCGCCAATACCGGCAGCACGCAGCAGCGGACCGCGGCATCGAACACCCGTGCCCAGCAGGATGCGCGCCAGCGTGCATCCAACACCCAGGCCGGCACCCGCACGGGCAATAACAGCGCCTTCCAGGGTGCATCCAATCCCGGCCAGTCGCGTGCCGCTTCCAGCCGCGGGCACAGCAGCCAGGCGGCATCGCGCTCGTCGGGCGCGCGCAGCGCCGGCCGGCCGGTGCAGCGTTCGGCCCCGTCGCGTGGCGGCGGTGGCGGCGGCCGCCGCCGTTGAACACAGGAGACCTGACATGACCGCATCCCTGCGCCTGCTTCCGATCCTGTGCCTGTCCCTGCTGGCGTTGCCCGCGCACGCGCAGCAGGCCTATCCCACTCCCGAGGCGGCGGCCGAGGCGCTGGTCGGCGCACTGGGCACGGAAAAGGCCGACGCCGCGCGCCTGGCCACCGTGTTCGGCGCGGACTGGCAGCAGTACATCCCGCTGGACAACGTCGACCGCGACGACACCGACGCCTTCCTCGCCCGCTACCGCGAGAAGCACGTGTTCGAGAAGTCCGATGCCACCCACGCGAAGCTTGCCGTGGGCAAGGAGGGCTGGGTGCTGCCGGTGCCGCTGGTGAAGGGCGCGTCGGGCTGGGCCTTCGACCTGAAGGCCGGCGAGCCGGAGCTGCGCGCGCGCCGCATCGGCCGCAACGAGCTCGACGCGGTGCAGGCCTCGCTGGCCTACGTCGACGCCCAGGACGACTACGCCGGCGAGGACCGCGACGGCGACGGCGTGCTCGAGTACGCGCAGAAGTTCGTCAGCACCGACGGCCAGCACGACGGCCTGTTCTGGGAGGCCGGGGACGACGAGGAGCAGAGCCCGCTGGGCCCGCTGTTCGGCGACGACTCGCCCGAGGGCGTGTGGCACGGCTACCACTACCGGATCCTCACCGCGCAGGGCACCTCGGCGCCGCGCGGCGCCTACGACTACCGGCTCGGCGACAACATGAGCCGCGGCTTCGCCCTGGTCGCCTGGCCGGCGCGCTACGGCGACAGCGGGGTGATGAGCTTCATCGTCAGCCACGACGGCCAGGTGTTCGAGAAGGACCTGGGATCCGGAAGCGACGCGGTCGCGCGGGCGATGGCCACGTTCGACCCGGACAGCAGCTGGCAGGAAGTGACCGACACGGCCACCGCCGCCGCCTCGCCCTGAGGCCGGACGGGACGGGGCCGCCAGACCCCGGCCAGGTCGGAAACGCGCGCGACCGGTGCACGCATCGCACGGCGTCGCGATCTTCCCTGCGCAGGATGGAGCGTGCGGGCATGGCTGCTAAGCTGCACGCATCGGCCTGCACCGGCAGGCCCCCGCGCGTACAGGAGCCCTTCCCCTTGAACACCCATCGCCCGCGCCGCTTCGCCGTTTCCGTCGTCCCGCTGCTGTGCGGGCTGCTGCTCGCCACGGCCGGCTGCTCGTTCTCGCCGGGCACCGCGCGCAACGCGCCGGCCGGCCATGTCACCGTCACCACGCAGGCCTCGGTGCTGCCCGGCCAGGGCTATGCCTGGGTGCCGCTGCCCGAGCCGACGACCGCGCCCGAGCGCGACGCGCGCGTGCGCGACGAGCAGTTCCGCGCCGACCTGCAGGCCGCGCTGGACCGCGCGCTGCAGGCCAAGGGTTACCGCCCGGTGGACCGTGCCGATGCCGCGTTCCTGGTCGCCAACCGGGTCGGCGTGCGCGACGTGCGCGAGACCCAGCCGGTGCGCGCCGAACCGGCCGGCACCACGCCGATGTCCGCGATCAAGTGCACCGGCGGCAACTGTTCGCAGCTGGTGGTGAGCAACGACAGCGGCGAGCCGGTGCTGCGCTACCGCACCACCGAACGCACCGAAGGCGGCCTGATGATCGAGGTGATCGAACCGCGCAGCATCCGCGTGGTCTGGAGCGCGCTGAATACCGGCACGATCCGGCCGGGCGAATGGACCCAGGCACGACTGGATGCGGTCGCCGCGCAGACCCTGTCCGACCTGCCGGCGTACCGGCCCTGATGAACGGGCCCCGTCCGGCAGCGGCGGGGTGCGGAGGAATCGATCGGCGCAGGCGGTAGATTCAACGGGTCTCGTCCGCTTTCCGATTCCCGCCATGCGCCGCGCCACCTGCCTTGCCGTGCTCTGCCTCGCCGCCATGCCGCCGCTGGCCGCCCAGGATGCGGCCTCGCTGGACCTGTCGCTGCCGCAGGCCACTTCGCTGTACCGCAACGATCCGCCCGGCACCTGGTATGGCGATCCCTCGGGCACGCCGGCCAGCGCTGCCAGCAGGCCGGTGATCATGCGCCGCGCCTGCCCGACCGCGCCCGACGGCAGCCCGACCGACCTGACCGGCAACGTCCGCGCCGGGATCGGCTACTCCAGCGAGGGCGGCAACAGCAACTGGCAGGGCGCGTCGCTGAACTACTGCAAGTCCTACGCCGACGACGATGGCGACGGGCGCACGTTCAACATGCAGCTGCACGTGGACCAGTACGACGGCCCGGGCCAGGGCTGGGGGCCGCGTCCCGGCCCGCATCCCGTTCCCTCGGGCGCTCCGCCACGCCGCTGACAGCCACGACGCGACGCCCGCGGCGGCCACGCCGCAGCCGGGGCACGTGGCTTGCATCCTTGCCGCATCAGTTCGTCCCTGCCGGCCGCCGCCGCAGCAGGTAGAAGCCGCAACCCACGCCCATCGCCACCGCCACCGCCAGCAGGTGCTCCGGACGGGCGCTGAGCAGCATCGCCAGCGACAACGCCAGCGCCGCGCACGGTACCAGCGCACCGCCCGGCAGCCTCCATGAACCCGGCGCATCGCCATGGCGCCGCTGCAGCACCAGCACGCTGCCGGCCGTGGTCATATACGCCAGCAGGCGGGTGACCATCGACAGCAGCGCCAGCTGCACGAACGATCCGCTCCGGGCCCGCGTCAGGGCCAGCACGCACTGCACCGCGATCGCCAGCGCCGGGGTGTGGAAACGACGGTCCACATGCGCCAGCACTCGCGGCCCGTAGCCGTCGGAGGCCAGCGTGTGCAGGAAGCGCGGCCCCAGCAGCATGGTCGCGTTGCCGGTGCCCAGGATCGACAGCGCCGCGCCGGCGGTGACCAGCAGCGCCAGGCCTTCGCCGGAGAACGCCGCCGCCGCGTCGGCCAGCGGTGTGGTCGAGTCCGCCAGCCCCGGCAGCGTGCCCTGCGCCACCAGCTGCACGCCGGCATAGACCGCGGTGACCAGCACGATCATCGCCACCAGCGCGAACGGCACGTTGCGGCGCGGACTGTGGAATTCGCTCGCGGCCACCGACAGGTTCTCGAAGCCGGCGTAGGCGAACAGCAGCAGCAAGGCCGCCTCGCCCATGCGCCGCGGATCCAGTGCCTGCGGCGCCGGCGTGCCGAAGGCCGGCTGCAGGTCGACATGGAACACGCCGATGGCCACGAACAGCAGCAGCGGCAGCAGCTTGCCCGCCACCAGCCACAGCGACAGCTGCGCGGCCTGGCGCACGCCGGCGATGTTGATCGCCGCCAGCGCCAGCAGCGAGCCGGCGATCACCGCCATCCGGCCGCCGCCGGAGGACGCCGCCGGCCAGAACCGCGCCAGCGCGTCGGCCAGGCCGTTGGCCAGCGAGGCGGCGGTCGCTATGCGCGTGAGCCAGATCGTCCAGCCCACCTGGAAGCCGGCGAACGGTCCGAACGCCTCGCGCGCGTACAGCGCGCTGCCGCCCTGCACGTCGAAGTACGTGGCCGCCTTGGCGTAGCACAGCACCAGCAGGCCCACGGTCGCCCCGGCCAGCAGCACGCCCCAGACGCTGAAGGGGCCGAGCAGGGCGAACGCGGTGGCCGGCAGCAGGTACACGCCGCTGCCGACCACGCTGTTGATCGACAGCCCGAGGATCTGCCAGCGCCCGACCGCACGCAGCAGCCCCTGCGGCGAATGCGGCCCGGGCGCCGCCGGGGTCCCGCGCGCGGCCCTCCGCGCGGGGCCGCGACCGCCGCGGAGGTGCGCGCAGGGACCACCGCTGCGCGCAGGATCATTCCGCCTTCGCGTCCGGCGCCCAGCGCCAGGCGCGCACCACGTTGTCGAAGAACATCGGCACCACCAGCAGTTCCCTGTCGGCCAGGTAGAGGTGGTCGGCCGAACCCTTCGACAGGGTCAGCAGCGGCGTGGTCGTGTCACCGGCATCGACGTGCAGCAGCAGCCCGCGGGTCCAGTCGGTCACCGTCCAGCCGCCGCGGCCATCCGGTTCGATCCCGTCGATGTGGCCGATCGGCTCGCTGCCGATGCGGCCGGTGCTGCGGTCGGCCAGCGCCACCGTGGACAGATGGCCGGGTTGCGCGCCGTCCGGCGGTACCTGCCAGCTGCCCAGCAGCAGGCGCTCGCCGTCCACGCGCAGGCCGTTGGGCCGTCCGGTCGTGGCCACGTCGAGCTGCAGCCACGGTTCGAGGCGGCCCTGGTGCAGGCGGAACACCGTGTCCAGGCGCGGACTGAAGGCGTAGACATTGCCGTCCGCGTCGGCGGGGGTGTCGTTGAAGCGCGCCGGGCCGCCGTCGGGAGGCGCGTGGCGGGCGAGGATCCTCGCCGCGTCCAGGTCGATCTCCACCAGCGCATCGTCGTCGCCCGCGTACAGGCGGCCGTTGGCCAGCGCCAGGCCCTTGGGATTCTCCAGGCCGGTGACCCACTCGCGGTCCAGCAGCGTGCCGTCCGCGGCCAGGCGGCTGATGAAACCGTCGCCGGGAACCGCATCCTCGCCCCGGGTGCCGATGTTGGATACGTAGAACACGCCGCGCTGGCGGTCGAACACCACCGACTCGGGCGTGCTGAAACCGGCCGTTTCCCACAGCGGTTCCGGTGTGGCGGCTTCGGCCGCGGGCAGCGCGCTGGCCAGGGCGAATGCAAACAGGGCGGGCACTGCACGGAGCGCAGCACGATGGCGCGGGATCGTCCGGGACATGGGACCTCCGGTCGGGCAGGGCGGGACGGACAGGATAGTGCGTCGACGGCCACCCGGTGGTGGGGTGCGTGGCGGCCTTGCCTGCCGTCCCGCGCTTGTGCGGCGGGCGGGACTGGAACACGGTGCGGCGTGGATGCGGCGCGCGCGGGATCCCCGGCTGCACGCGAAGATGGCCGAAAAAGCCTTCTGACGTGGCAGTGGCGGGCACCCGGCTTCTTGGTGGAGCCGGGTGCCATTCGCGTGTGGAACTCAGCCCAGCGCCTTCGCCTTGAGCCGCGCGAACTCGTCGGCATTGATCGCGCCGGCATCCAGCAGCGCCTTGGCTTCGGCGATCTGCTCGGTCGGCGATTTGGCGCTGGCGACCTTGCGGATGTAGGCATCGGTTTCGGCGCGTGCATCGTGCACCGCGGCGAGCTGCCGCTCGGACATGCCGCGGCCGCGGAACAGGATGTAGGCCAGCGCGGTGAGGAACGGCAGGAAGATCAGGCCGATGAACCAGATCGCCTTGGAAAGCCCGCCCAGGTCTTTGTCGCGGAACAGGTCCACGATGATCTGGAACAGGACGAGCAGGTAGGCGACCAGGACGAAGGTCATCAGGATCAGCAGGACGGTATCCCAGAAATTGCTCATTGCGACGTTTCCCCGGTGCGATGACGACGATGGTGGTGCCCGGCAGCGCCCCTGTGCCGGACCGCAGTGTGTCGCCTCCACCCTAGCACGGGGCGGGCCCGCGCCCGGCGCGGGTGCGGACGGACGCTCGCCTGGCGTGCCGATGCGATGCATGTCGCGGGGTCCGCGGCGAAGGCGTAGGCTCAGCGGCGCGGCGCGTGCCGCCCGGAGGAGGGAAGTCGAAGATGACGACGCACAGCGGGCCGGCAAGGCCCAGGGCTCTGGTGTGGGTGGCGATCCTGGCGCTGGTCTGGAACCTGATCGGACTGGCGATGTTCTGGATGCAGGTGACGATGGATTCTGCGCGGCTGGCCACGCTGCCCGCGCCGCAGCAGCAGGTGTACCTGGCCACGCCGGGCTGGGTGAACGTGGCGTTCGCCTTCGCCGTGATCGGCGGTGTGCTCGGCGCACTGGGTCTGCTGCTGCGCCGGCGCTGGGCGGTACCGATGTTCCAGGTGTCGCTGCTGGGATTGCTGGTGCAGTTCGTGGGCGCCTACCTGGTCACCCCGGCCTGGCAGGCCTACGGCGCGGCGGGACTGGCGATGCCGGTGCTGCTGCTGGTGATCGCGCTGGCGCTGCTGTTCTATTCGCGGCGCTGCACGGCACGCGGCTGGCTGCGCTGAACGCATGGGGCGGCGCGCCGGCCGGCGCGCCGCCACTGCCGGCCGGGGCGTGAAGCCGCGCGCCGGCCGTGCATGCGAGGCTGGGCATCCGCACTACGTGGAGGTCGCATGGACATCGGCATGATCGGCCTCGGCCGGATGGGCGCGAACATGGCCGCGCGGCTGCAGCGCGGCGGGCACCGCGTGGCCGGATTCGACCCGGGCGCGGCCGCGCGCGACGTCGCACGCCAGGCGCATGGCCTGGAGACCTTCGATTCGCTGCCGGCACTGGTCGCCGCACTGCCGGCGCCGCGCGCACTGTGGCTGATGGTGCCCGCAGGTGCGGCGGTGGACGCCAGCCTGGAGGCGTTGCGACCGCTGCTGCAGCCCGGCGACATCGTCGTCGACGGCGGCAATTCCAACTACCGCGACAGCCAGCGCCGTGCGGCATCGTGCAGCGGACGGGACGTGCATTTCCTCGATTGCGGCACCAGTGGCGGCGTGTGGGGCCTGGCCGAGGGTTACAGCCTGATGGTCGGCGGCGATGCGCAGGCCTGCGAGCGGCTGCGGCCGCTGTTCGAAACCCTGGCGCCGTCGCCGCAGCACGGCTGGGGATGGGTCGGGCCGAGCGGCGCCGGCCACTTCGCCAAGATGGTCCACAACGGCATCGAGTACGGAATGATGCAGGCCTACGCCGAGGGCTTCGCGATCATGCAGCGCAAGGAGTCGCTGGCCCTGGACCTGCCGCAGGTGGCGGAGATCTGGCGGCATGGCAGCGTCGTGCGCTCCTGGCTGCTCGATCTGGCCGCCGATGCACTGCGCGACAATCCCTCGCTGGAAGGCATCGCGCCGCACGTGCCCGATTCGGGCGAAGGCCGCTGGACGGTGGCCGAGGCGATCGAGCTGGACGTGTCCGCTCCGGTGATCACCCTGTCGCTGCTGGAGCGGCTGCGCTCGCGCGAGAAGGATTCGTTCGCCGACAGGCTGCTGGCCACGCTGCGCGACCGCTTCGGCGGGCACGGCGTGAAGCCGGGGTAGTGGCCGCGCGCCCGCGATCTGAAGGGAGCTCCTACGACAGTCGTGCCGTCGTGGTTCCGTCCAGCGGCAGTTCGCGCCGCTCCGCATTGCTGCGCAGGCCGGCCTCGATCACTTCCATCACGAGCAGCGCATCCCCGGCGCTGACCGGCAACGGTGCATCCAGGGCGATCGCATCGCGGATGCCGGCGTAATAGGCCAGGTAATCGCCGGGCGGCGCCGGCGAGTCGGCTTCGACCACGCTGCCGTCGACGCCCACGCGCAGCAGCGTGCCCGGTCGCGGGTCGTGGCCCCAGCCGGCACCGCCCGGGATGGCGCCGCCGCGCAGCGCGTCCTCCTGCGGATCGAGTCCATGCTTGATCCAGCTGCCGCCATTGCCGTGCACGGCGAAGCGCAGGTCGTGCCCGGGCACCAGCGCGCCGGCGTGCAGCAGCACGCGCAGGCGGGCGTAGCGCAACTGCACGTGGAAATAGTCCACTGCCTGCGCGCCCTCGCGCTGCAGGGCCAGGTCGGCGCTCACCGCCAGCGGCGGGCCGAACAGCTGCAACGCCTGGTCGACCAGGTGCGGGCCCAGGTCGTACCACAGCCCGCTGCCAGGACCGGCGCGATCGCGCCAGCGGTCCGGCACCTGCGGGCGGAAACGGTCGAAATGCGAGTGCAGTTCGGCCACCGCGCCCAGCGTGCCACGGTCGAGCAATCCGCGCAGGGCCAGGAAGTCGGCGTCCCAGCGCCGGTTGTGGAACACGCTCAGGCGGCGGTCGGCGCGGTGCGCGGCTTCGATCATCGCCTGTGCCTCGGCCAGGTCCAGGGCGAAGGGCTTGTCCACCACCACGTGCTTGCCGGCCGCCAGCGCGGCCAGCGCCAGCGGTGCATGGGTGTCATTGGGCGTGGCCACCACCACCAGGTCGATGTCCGGGTCGGCGAAGGCCGCGTCGGGATCGGCGAGCACGCGCGCCAGCGGATGCGCCGCGGCGACCCTGGCCGGATCGCTGGAGACCACGGTGTGCAGGCGCAACCCCGGCGTGGCGGCGATCAGCGGCGCATGGAACACGCGCCCGGACAGGCCGAAGCCGAGCAGGGCGACGTCGAGCGTGGCGGGCATAAGCGATTCCTTCGGCGCGTCCTCCGGTGCGCGGATTACACGCGGCCTTCGCATCGTCATGCAACTCCGTGCACACCGATGAACCGTACACAACCGCGTGCAGTCTTCACACGGATATTCACCGTCATTGCACGCGCGGATTGGGAGGCTGGCCGCCCACACCCAGCAGACCAATCAAGAGGCCCCCATGCGCAAGCACGCTTCCATCCTCGCCGCCACGCTCGCCGCGGTCCTGTCCTCCACTGCGGCGATGGCCGAAAACAAGACGCCGGAGAAAAAGCCGGCCGCCGAGGCGGCGTCCTCGCAGCCGGTCAACGATACCTGGATCACCACCAAGGTGAAGTCCAGCCTGCTGGCCGACGAGAGTGTTTCGGGCACGAAGATCGATGTCGATACGGTCGATGGCGTGGTTTTCCTGACCGGCACTGCCAAGAATCAGGCCCAGGTCGAGCATGCGAAGAAGATCGCGGCCGGCATCGAAGGCGTGGGCAAGGTCGACGCCTCCAAGCTGGTGGTGTCTGCCAACTGACGGCCGTCACGCCCCCGTTGGCTGGCGTCCCGGGGTGACGACGGGACGCCACGGCGGCGCGGAACCTCCTGGTTCCGCGCCGCTTTCTTGTGCGTTTCCTCGTTGCTGGAAGAGCCGGGATGAGCGGAAACCTTGAGCCCTGGAAGCGCGAGAAGCAAAAGCGGCGGCCCCCCACCGGAGTCGACGCGCTCAAATGCATGGCCCCCACCGGAGCAGACGGCTGTTCGCCTTGCCACCTTGCCGCCGTGCCGTCCAAACCGTTACACCACCCGTTACACGTCCCCACCAGTGCGCACGCAGGAAAGCCCACGCCCTCGAGCATCGGTCCGGAACCCCCGCGCTGGCCCTCACCGGCCGCTCCGCTAGAATCGTGGGCGTTCCCGCTGCCACCCCTGCACATGCCCTACGAGGCCAACCCTGCCGACGACGCCCGGATCGAGTCCCTGCTCGCGCGCATGACCGTGGAAGAGAAGGTCGGGCAACTGGGCGTGTTCGCCGACATGGTCCGCCCGTTCGCGCCGGACGTGAATCCCGAAGCCAACGTCCGCAACGCCGCCGAAGTGCTCGAACAGGTGCGCGCCGGGCGCGTGGGCGCGCTGTTCAACGGCGTCGGCGCCGCCCAGGGTCGCCAGATCCAGCGCGTGGCGGTGGAGGAAAGCCGGCTCGGCATCCCGGTGCTGCTGGCGGCCGACGTGATCCACGGCATGCGCACCGTGTTCCCGATCCCGCTGGGCGAAGCGGCCAGCTTCGAACCGGAACTGGCCGAGCGCACCGCCCGCGCCACCGCGGTCGAGGCCACCGCCGCCGGCCTGCACTGGACCTTCGCCCCGGCGGTGGACATCGCCCGCGACCAGCGCTGGGGCCGCGGCGCGGAAGGCGCCGGCGAGGACACCTTCCTCGGCTGCGCCTTCGCCGCCGCGCGCGTGCGCGGCTTCCAGGGCGAGGACCTGCGCGCGCACGATTCGCTGCTGGCCACGCCCAAGCACTTCGCCGCCTACGGCGCGGTCGCCGCCGGCATGGACTACAACTACGTCGAGATCTCCGAAGGCACGTTGCGCGACGTGCACCTGCCGCCGTTCAAGGCCGCCTTCGACGCCGGCGCGCTGGCGGTGATGACCGCGTTCAACGACATCAACGGCGTGCCGGCCAGCGCCAACCGCGCCCTGCTCGGCGACCTGCTGCGCGGCGAATGGGGCTTCCCGGGCGTGGTGGTGTCCGACTACACCGCGGACATGGAGCTGGTTGCGCACGGCTACGCTGCCGATGCGCGCGACGCCACCCTGCGCGCGTTCGACGCCGGCCTGGACATGAGCATGCAGAGCGGCTTCTATGCCGCCCACCTGCCGGCGCTGGTCGAGTCCGGCGAGGTACCGATGGCGATGCTGGACGAGGCGGTGCGGCGTGTCCTGTCGGTCAAGGCGGCGATCGGCCTGCTCGACGATCCGTACCGTTCGCTGGACCCGGCGCGCGAGACCGACGCTTCGCAGCGCGAGGCGCACGAGGCGCTGGCCCGCGACGCGGCGCGGCGCTCGATCGTGCTGCTGAAGAACAAAGGCGACCTGTTGCCGCTGCGCCGCGACGCGCGCATCGCCCTGGTCGGCCCGTTCGCCCGCGACCGCGACAACCTCGAGGGCTGCTGGACCCTGTTCGGCGACCGCTCGCGCTACGTGAACGTGGAACAAGGCCTGCGCGCGGCGCTGGCGGACGGCGCCGTGCTGGACGTAGTCGATGGCTGCGCGATGGAAGCGGAGCTGGAAGGCGGCATCGAGGCCGCGGTGGCCGCCGCGCGCGGCGCCGACGTGGTCCTGCTGGCGGTGGGCGAACCGCAGCGCTACAGCGGCGAGGCGCAGTCGCGCACCCGGATCGAGCTGCCGCCGGCGCAACAGGCGCTGGCCGAGGCGGTGGCCGCCACCGGCACGCCCGTGGTGGTGCTGCTGCGCAACGGCCGCGCACTGGCGCTGCAGGGTGCGGTGCGCGATGCGCAGGCGATCCTGGTCACCTGGTTCCTCGGCAGCCAGACCGGGCACGCGGTGGCCGACGTGGTGTTCGGCGACTTCAGTCCGTCGGCGCGGTTGCCGGTGAGCTTCCCGCACGATTCCGGGCAGCAGCCGTTCTTCTACAACCACCCGCGCACCGGACGCCCGGAAACGCCGGAGATGTCCGAGTTCAAGGCGCGCTGGCGCGAGCATCCGAACACCGCGCTGTACCCGTTCGGGCACGGGCTCACCTATGGCCGCGTCGAATATGGCGCGACCACGGTCGCCGCACCGGCGCTGGCCTGGGACGGCACCCTGCGGGTATGCGCCACGGTGCGCAACGACGGCGTGCGCGCGACCGAGGAGGTGGTGCAGCTGTACCTGCACGATCGCGTCGGCAGCCGGGTGCGGCCGGTGCGCGAGCTGAAGGGCTTCCGCAAGGTGTTGTTGCAGCCGGGCCAGTCGCTGGAGGTGGCGTTCGAGCTGTCGCGCGCCGACCTGGCCTTCACCCGCGCCGACGGCACGCACGGCGCCGAGCCGGGTGCGTTCGACGCGTGGATCGCGCCGTCGTCGGCGACCGGCAAACCGGCGCGGTTCGAACTGCTGCCACCGGCGTAGGGTGCCTGCCCGGCCCTGCGCCCGGCGCGCCGGTCAGGCCGCGTCCGGCCGCTCCGCCGCTTCCGGGCTGAGCCGGTCGACGATGGCGGGGGCCGTGAGATCGCCGGTGACGTTGCCGGTGGTGGCGAACACATCGGGGATGGTGTCCACCGCCAGCAGCAGCCCCAGCGGCGCCACCGGCAGGCCCATCGCCATCGTCACCGGGATCACCGTGGCGGCGAAGATGGCCTGGCCGGGCAGGCCGACCGAACCGAGGCTGATCACCACCGACAGCGCCGCGCCGAAGGCCAGCTGTGCCGCGGTCAGCTCGATGCCGTAGGCCCATGCGACGAACGCGGCGGCGACCAGGTACTGGATCGGCGAGGTGATCCGGAACAGGGTCACCGCCATCGGCAGCACCAGCGCGCCCACCGCCCGCGGCATGCCGAGGTGGTCGCGCGCGCTTTCCAGCATCGCCGGCAGCGTGGCCAGCGAGGACTGGGGGCTGGCCGCCACCACCTGCACCGGCAGGATCGCGCTGGCGAAGGCCAGCGGCGAGCGTCCGGCGAACAGGCCCACCAGCACGTAGCAGATCGCGATCGCGCCGAGGTACATCCCGCACAGCAGGACGATGTAGCCGAGCAGCGCGCCGACCACGCCCATCCCGGCCTGCGCGCACACCGCCAGCATCAGCGCGAACACGCCCACCGGTGCGGCCAGCAGCACCCAGCGCACGATCACGATCATGGTGTCGGCGATGCCGTGGCACAGGCCCACCACCTGGGCGCGGCGCTCGTGCTCGATGCGGGTGAGGGCGAAACCGAAGAACAGCGCGAACACCACCAGCGGCAGCATCGCGCCCTGCGCGGCGGCCATCACCGCGTTCGACGGGATCACCCCGCCGATCCACTGCGCCAGCGACGGCGCCGCGGCCGCTTCGGTGGCGGTGGCCGAAGCCTGCAGGGTGGCGGTGAGCTGTGCGCTGCGCGGCACCAGCGCCAGCAACGCCGGCGCCAGCAGCGCGGCATAGGCGGCGAACAGCGCCAGCACTGCCAGGAACACCACCATCGCCCGCCGCGCCACGCGCCCGGAGGCGGCCGCGTCCGTGGCGGTGGCCACGCCGAGGATCACCAGCGCCAGCACCAGCGGCACCACGGTCATCTGCAGCGCGCTCAGCCACAGCTTGCCCACCGGCTCGGCGATGCCGGCGGCGCCGGCGGCCGCCCCGGGCAGCCAGTGCGCCAGCGCCAGCCCGGCCACCGCGCCGGCGAGCAGCGCCAGCAGTACTCGCGCGGTCGCGCCGGGCCACCTCATGGCGCGGCCTCCGCCGGTGCCGGCAGGCGCCCGGGCGCGCGGGGGATGCGGCGGCCACGCAGCGGCCAGGCGAAGCGGAGGGCACGGGGTGGCGTGTCGTGGATCGCGGGCATGCGGGTTCCGGTGCGGCGGGTCAGTTGTCCAGCAGGGGCCGGATGCGGTCGAGGGTGACGCCGAGCTGGCGGTGCCGGTCCGGGTTGGCCTGGCACAGCAGCACGAACAGGAAGTCGAGGAGGTACTGCAGCGAGGAACGGTACAGCAGCAGTTCCACGTGCGGCGCCGGGTCGTGGGCCGAGACCACCAGCGCGGCGTCGGCGTGCGCGCGCAGCGGGTTGGCGGTGTGCCGGGTGATCGACACCACCTTGCCCTCGCAGGCCTGGAACTGGCGGCTGATCTGCGACAGCTGCGGCAGCTGGCCGAACTCGGAGAACATCAGCAGCACGTCGCCCGGCCGCGCCGCCGACAGGTTGGCCATCATCAGGATCGGGTCGGCGTGGTGGGCCACCAGTACGCCCAGCAGCGACAGGCGCATGGCGAACTCGCGCGCGAACAGGCCGTCGTCGCCCAGCCCGCAGACGAACACCTTGCCGGCGCCGTCGACCAGGTCGACGATCGCCTCGATCCGCTCGCGCGGGTTGAGCAGCCGGGTTTCCTCCTCGGCCGCGGCCTTGCTCCGGCGCAGCGCCTGCTCCAGCGCGGTCCAGTCGTCGTGGGCGGCGAGGGGAACGGCGCTGGTGGGGGCGTCGGCGCCGTTGCGCGCCAGCGCCTGGCCGATGCTGTACTTCAGGTCCGGGTAGCCGCGAAAGCCGAACTTCTGGCTGAACTTGACCACCGAGGACTGGCTGATCCCCAGCGCGCTGGCCAGCTGCTGCGAGGAGTAGTCGCGCAGCAGGTGGGCGTTGTCGAGGATGAAATCGGCGATGCGGCGTTCGATCGCCGACATCTGGTCGCGTTCGGAGCTGATCTTCACCAGGGGCGGCATGGGTGCGATCTTCATCCGGGTCGGGCGCACCTGGCAACCGTCCTGCTCAGCGCGCCAGCAGTTCCAGACCGCGGATCTCGCGGATCCCCAGGCCGGGCGCGTCGGTGATGGTGATCTCCGATTCGTCGAAGATCACCCCGCCCTCGACCGGGTTGAACTGGCCCAGCGACGGGCCGTCCAGGTCGACCTTGGTGATCACGTCGGACTTGGCCACGGCCAGGTGCACCGCGGCGGCCACCGAGATCGCCGATTCGATCATGCAGCCGATCATGCACTGCACCCCGTACAGGGAGGCGATGTCGGCGATGCGCACCGCGTTGGAGATGCCGCCGGTCTTCATCAGCTTGATGTTGATGATGTCCGCGGCGCGGCGCTCGATCAGGTCGAACACCTGGGTCGGGCCGAACACGCTTTCGTCGGCCATCACCGGGGTGTGGACCCGCTCGGTGACGTACTTCATGCCCTCGATGTCGGCCGCCTTGACCGGCTGCTCGAGCAGTTCCAGCAGCACCCCGGCGTCCTCCAGCGCGTGCATCGCGTACACCGCCTGCTTGGCGGTCCAGCCCTGGTTGGCGTCCAGCCGCAGCAGGGCGCGGCCCTCGACCGCGGCGTGGATCGCCTTGACCCGCTCGATGTCCAGGCCGATGTCCTTGCCGACCTTGATCTTCAGCGAGTCGAAGCCGCGGTCGACCGCGGCGATCGAGTCGGCCACCATCTTGTCGATGTGGTCCACGGAGATGGTGATATCGGTGGTGATCACCGGATCGCCGCCGCCGAGCATCCGGTACAGCGGCGCGTTGTACAGCTGTGCCCACAGGTCGTAGACCGCGATCTCCACCGCCGCCTTGGCGCTGGTGTTGCGCTCCATCGCACCCTGGATCAGCCCGCAGATGCGGTTGAGGTTGGCGATGTCCTGGCCGATCAGGCGCGGCTTGATGTGGCGGTCGATGGCCTCGATGATCGAGCCGTGGGTGTCGCCGGTGATCACCGCGGTGGCCGGCGCCTCGCCATGGCCGGTGTGGCCGCTGTCGGTGCGCACCAGCACCACGATGTCCTCGACCGTGTCGACGGTGCGCAGCGCGGTCTTGAACGGGGTCTTCAGCGGCACGCGCAGCATGCCCAGTTCGATGTCGGTGATCTTCATGGAGTGGCCGGGTTGGGGGAGGGCGCGGGGCGCATGCGCTGGATGCTGGTCATGCGGTCCACGTAGGTCTCGGTGTCGCCGAACAGCATCGGCTCCAGCGGGGTGACCGAGACGCCGTTGAGGCCGGCGCGCACGCGCGTGCCGTCTTCGCCGCGCCAGCTGCCGCCGCTGGTGTCGTGGATCATGAAGGCCAGGCCGCGCTGGTGGCCCAGGGCCATCATCACGTGCCCGGGGATGTAGACCAGGTCGCCGACCTGCAACTGGCGCACCGCGGCCATGCGCGCCTCGCGCGTAGCCTCCGCGTCGAAGCCGATCCGGTCCAGCGCCGGGCTCACCGCCTGGTCGCGGGTGTTGCGCGGGACCAGCACGCCGAAGCTGCGGTAGATCTCGGAGACGAAGCCGCTGCAGTCGCGCGCGTCGTAGCTGTGGCCCCAGCCGTAGCGTTCGCCGAGGAACTTGAACGACTGCCGGACCAGGTTGGCCGGGGTCAGCGGCAGGTAGTCGCCGGCGACGTCGGCCGAGCGCGCGACCAGCGCCGGCACCAGCGCCAGGCTGCCGTCGGCGTTGCGCACCGGCAGCTCGACCACGTGCGAGGCATGCGGGTGCTGGCCGTTGACTGCCTGTGCCGGCGGCCAGTCCGCGCGCAGCGGCAGGCGCACGCCCATGTCCAGCTGCAGCACCGACACCCGCGGTTCCTCCGGGGTGTAGTTGGTATGCACGGTGGCGCCGGTGACGACCAGGTAGGGTTCGCGCATGGCGTAACCAAGCACGGTGTCGCGCGCGCCGGTGGCCACGTGGCGGGCCTCAATCCAGGCCGCATAGCGCTCGCTGGCGACAAACAGCCATTGCCGGTCGCCGCTCTCGTGCAGCACCGCGACCGCGTCGCCGGGGAACAGCGCCGATTCCTGGAAGCGGTCGATGTCGGTTTCGCCGGCGCTGCTGAACGCGCGCAGGCGGGTGGGGAAGGCGCGCAGGTCGGCACGGTGCACGACCAGGCCGTAGCGCAGCGGGCGCGTCGCCGGGATCGCGTCCAGCGCAAGCGCGCGCTGCAGCGCGTCAATTTCCTTCTTCGGCACCGGCTTGCCGTGAACGTCGAACAGGGGGCGGGTCGGCGGCGCCGACAGTGCCTCGATCCGTTCGCGGACGAAAGCGCGCGGCAGCGGATCGGGCAGGGCGGCGATGTCGTGGATCGAGCGGTCCTCGGCGCGCATGCGCGCGTTCTGCGCGGCGATCGCGGCGCGGTCGAGGATCAGCCGGTCCGGGTCGGGCAGCTGCGCGATCCAGTGCTGCGGGGCCAGGTCGGCCTGGTGGACTTCGATGACCGCGGTCGGGGCGTCGCCGGCCGCGGGCCTGGCGACGGCAACGGTGGCGGCCGGCAGCAGCGCGGCGAGCAGCAGGGCGCGCGGCCACGGCGCGGCCAGCCACGACCGGGCGTGCCCGGGGCGGGCGCGACGCGGTCCGATCGAAACCACATTGGGGGTGCTCATCTCGCCGGTCCTCCCCGGGGCGCGGTGCCGAAGAATAGTTATTCCGAATATTCGCGCAGTCAAGAATAAATTATTGACCCGGTATCGGGCCCGTGTTACACCAGCGCTACCACCGGCCGGGGAAGTGTCGTCGTGGATGCACGTTGTTGCCAACTTGCCGCACCGAAACAGCCATCGCGCGCCCTGCGCCGCGGCTGGCGTGCGGCGTGGCCGGCGCTGTGCCTGCTGGCCGCCGTGATCGCGGCGGATGTGCAGGCGGCGCGAGTGCAGGCGGCGGGCGTGCCGGCTTCCGCGCTGGAGGCGACGGTCGCGGCGGTGGACCGCGGCGACTTCCGTGCCGCCGAGGCGACCATCGCCACGGCACTGTCGCAGCCGGCGCTGCCGGCGGCCCAGCGCGAGGCGCTGCTGTTCGAACGCGAGCGCATGCGCCGCATCCGCCTGGACTTCACCCTGGACCGCGACGCGGCACTGGCGCAGCTGCGCCGGTCGATTCCGGACCTGGACGAGGCCGAGTTCGACGCCTGGGACCGTGCCGGGCTGGTCGAACGCATGGACATCGACGGCGAGCCACGCTACTTCAAGCGCGCGATCCCCAACCTGTACCGGCTCAACGCCGGGGCCGCCGCGCGCCGTGCGCCGCCGGTGAAGCCGTTCAGTGCGGGCCCGTTCGAGTCGCTGCATCCGCACCACGCCGAGGTGCTGGCCGCCGCGGCCGATGGCGCCACCAGCGTGGCGCCGCGCCGGCTGCGGGTCACCCAGTCGCTGGTGGTCGACGCTGACGCGGTGCCGGCCGGCGAGACCGTGCGCGCCTGGATTCCCTATCCGCGTGCGATCGACGGCCAGCAGGAAGACATACGCCTGCTTGCGACGGTGCCCGCGGGCGGCCAGCTCGCGCCGGAAGGCGCGTTGCAGCGCACCGCCTACATGGAGCGCACCGCCGAGGCGGGCAAGCCCACCGGATTCTCGGTGGAGTACGAACTGACCGTGTACGCGCGCCGCTTCGACATCGACCCGCAGCGCGTGCAGTCCACCCCTGACGATCCGGCGCTGGCGCCGTACCTGGCCGAGCAGCCGCCGCACATCGTCTTCACCCCGGCGTTGCGCGCGTTCTCCGCGCAGGTGGTCGGCGACGAGACCCGCCCCTACGAAATCGCGCGCCGGCTGTTCGAGGCGGTCGACCGCATCCCTTGGGCCGGCGCGCGCGAGTATTCGACGCTCTCCAACATCAGCGATCACGCCCTGCACGCCGGCCACGCCGACTGCGGCCAGCAGACCCTGCTGCTGATGGCGCTGCTGCGGCTCAACGGCATCCCCGCGCGCTGGCAGTCCGGCTGGGTCTATTCCGACGATGCCGTCGGCCACGACACCATGCACGACTGGGGCTGGCTGTACCTGGCGCCCTACGGCTGGGTGCCGATGGACGTGACCACCGGGCAGCTGGCCAGCGACGACCCGGCGCAGCGCTGGTTCTACCTCGGCGGCCTGGATGCGTACCGGATCGCCTTCAACGACGGCATATCGCAGGAATTCGTTCCGGCCAAGCACCACTTCCGCTCCGAGACCGTGGATTCGCAACGCGGCGAGGCGGAGTGGCGCGGCGGGAATCTCTACTTCGACCAATGGGACTACCGGTTCGAATGGCAGATGCTGCCAACTGGCAATGACGCCGCAAAAACAGGCGCGAATCACAACAACACCACTGTGGGAGAGACACGGGGATGAACAGCAGGATCCTGAGGAAAGCGGCGCTGTGCGTGGCGCTGGGTGCGTGCCTGGGCACGATGGCGCCGCTGGCGATGGCGCAGAGCGCCACCGGCGCGGTCGCCGGCCGTGCGACCGCGGGCGACCAGATCACGATCGTCAACAACGCCACCGGCGCGACCCACACGGTCACCGTCGGCAGGGACGGCAGCTATCGCGTCACCCAGCTGCCGGTCGGTGACTACCGGCTGCAGCTGGTGCGTGACGGACAGCCGGTCGGCGAAGGGGTCACCGTCGTGGTCGGCCTGGGTGGCACCACCACCGTCAACCTGGGCGAGGGCGGTGCGCTGACCAACCTGGACGTGGTCGAGGTCGTCGGCTCGCGCGTGGTCAACCGCGTGGACGTTTTCTCCACGGAGGTCTCCACCAACATCAACCGCGAGGAGCTGGCGCGACTGCCGGTCGAACAGAGCCTGTCGTCGGTGGCGATGCTGGCGCCCGGCGTGGTGGGCGGAAACGCCTCGTTCGGTGGCATTTCGTTCGGCGGCTCGTCGGTGGCCGAGAACTCGGTGTTCATCAACGGCCTGAACGTCACCGATTTCTACCGGCGCCAGTCGTTCTCGACCGCGCCGTTCGCCTTCTTCGACCAGTTCCAGGTCAAGACCGGCGGCTACTCGGTAGAGTTCGGCCGCAGCACCGGTGGCGTAATCAACGCCGTGACCCGCTCGGGCAGCAACGAGCTGCAGGGTGGCCTTGAGTTCACGTTCGAGCCCTCGGCCTGGCAGTCCACCGCGGAAGACCACTATTTCAATGCGGTCGACGGCGATGGCGTCCCGGTCTCGGCCACCTACCGCTCGAGCCACGACCGCAACAGCTTCATGAAGGCCAACGTCTGGGCGTCCGGTCCGCTGATCAAGGACCGCCTGTTCCTTTTCGCGATGTACGAACAGCGCGAGAATGGTTCGGGCTACACCAACTCCGCAGGCAGCACCTGGTCCGAGGGCGACTCCAGCAACGGCTTCTGGGGCGCGAAGCTGGACTGGAACATCAACGACGACCATCGCCTGGAGCTGCTCGCGTTCTCGGACGAGGCGGAAACCAACACCGCCGTCCAGACCTACAATTTCGATACGCGCGAAAAGGGCGCCCTCACCGGCGAAACCACCTCGCAGTCCGGTGGCGTCAACGGTTCGGCGACCTATATCGGCCGCTTCGGCGAGAACTTCACCGCCAAGGCCATGTACGGCGTCAACCGCACCCGCGGCCTGTCGTTCTCCCCGGCCGACGGCCCCTGCTCGCAGGTCCTGATCGACGCCACCTACAACGCGCGCTGGGTGGCGATGGGCCGTCCTGCGGTCAGCTGCCATCCGAGCACCAGCAGCTCGGTGGTGGACCACCACGACGAGCGCAAGGTCGGGCGACTGGACTTCGAGTGGGCGCTCGGCGACCACCTGCTGCGCTTCGGCGTCGACAGCGAGGAGATGACCACCGACCGCACCACGCGCTATCCGGGCCAGACCCTGATGCGCTACACGGTGTACGGCGCCACCCCCGGTGCCATCCTGGACAACGGCGCCACCGTGCCGGCCGGCGTCGACGCCATCGTGATGGGCCGCCGGCGCATCGACGGCGGCGTGTTCGAGACCACCGCCAACGCGTACTATCTGGAAGACATCTGGAACGTCACCCCGAGCCTGGTCCTGAACCTGGGCCTGCGCGTGGACAACTTCGACAACAAGACCGCCTCGGGCGACAGCTTCATCAAGATGGACAACCTGGTGTCGCCACGCGTCGGCTTCTCCTGGGACATGAAGGATGACGGCACCACCAAGCTGTTCGGCAACCTCGGCCGCTACTACCTGCCGGTCACCAACATCATCAACTACAACTTCGCCGGCGGCCTGATCGACGAGCGCACCTTCTACCAGCTCGACGGCTGGAACCCGTCCACCAACCCGATCACCGGCGCCAGCTACATGCAGCCGGTGCTGGGCACGCAGATCGGCCCGGTCGACGACCAGTACAACCTGCCGGTGGACGACCTGCGGCAGAGCGTGGACCGGGACCTCGATGCGGTGTACCAGGACGAGCTGATCCTCGGCTTCCAGCAGATGATCAACCAGGCCTGGTCGTGGGGCGTCAACGCCACCTACCGGCGCATGCCCAATGCGATGGACGACATCCGCATCAACCACACCCCGTGCGGGCCCGTCGGCTACAACCTGTGGCCGATCGGCAACCCGGGCGAGAAGCTGACCATCTGGGGCAACGACGACATCGGCTGCGCCACCGAGGGCTGGATCACCGTCGACACCTCGAAGGACGGCTATATCAAGGGCGGCAGCGGCGAGGTCGTGGGCTATTCCGATCCCAAGCGCACCTACACCTCGGTCGAGTTCCAGATCGACCGCGCCTGGGACGACAAGTGGGCGTTCAATGCGTCCTACCTGTGGTCGAAGTCGGAGGGCAACCACGAAGGCCCGGTGAACTCGGACACCAACTACGCCGACACCGGCATGGTCCAGCACTGGGACCACCCGGCCAACAACGAGGACTACGGCCCGCTGTTCAATGACCACCGCCACCAGATCAAGCTGCGTGGTTCGTACAAGCTCAACGAGATGTGGTCGTTCGGCTCGACCCTCACCGCGCAGTCCGGTGGCCCGATCACCGCGCTGGGCGTGGCCTGGCCCAACGACAGCACCGGCGCGGCCAGCTTCGTGACCGAAGGTTCCGGCGGCGGCTCGTTCTGGCATTGCGTGCAGAACTGCTCGGGCAACTGGAGCCAGCGCGTGTTCGAGTACTCCGGCCGCGGTGCCTTCGGCCGCATGCCGTGGACCTACGACTGGGGCGCCAGCGCCACCTGGACCCTGCCGTCGCCGGACACCGACCTGCGGATCCGCCTGTCGGTCTACAACCTGCTCAACGAGCAGGAAGTGATCAACCAGCGCGCACGCTACGAGAAGGGCCCGGGCGTCACCCGTGGCCTGTTCGGCACCGGTACCCGCTGGCAGTCGCCGCGCTACGCGCAGCTGGTGCTGACCTGGAACTTCTGATCGGCCAACCGGAAGGCGCGGCTCCAGCGGGAGCCGCGCCGACCGGACCGGGGACAGGAACCGAAATGCGAAGGACCCTCCCGTTTGCGGCCGCCCTGGCGGCCGCTTTTCTTTTTCCGGCCGCTGCGGCCATCGCCGCTGCGCCCGCGGCTTCGCCGCCGGTGGATGCGGATGCACGAGCCGCGATCGCCCGCGCGGTGGACGAGACCGTTGCCCGCTACGGCCTGCCCGGCATCGCCGTCGGCGTGATCGAGGACGGCCGCGTCGTCGCGGTGGAAACACGCGGCGAGCTGGCCGCCGGCGCCGGCCAGCCGGTCACCTCCGCCACCCTGTTCAAGATCGCCTCCAACACCAAGGCGATGACGGCCGCAGTGCTGGCGCGGCTGGTCGACCAGGGCCGGCTGCGCTGGGACGACCCGGTGGTGAAGCACCTGCCGCAGTTCCGCATGCACGACCCGTGGGTCACCGTGAACATGCAGGTGCGCGACCTGCTGATCCACAACAGCGGCCTGGGCCTGGGCGCCGGCGACCTGATGCTGTGGCCGGAGCCCAACACCTTCACCCGCGCCGACGTGATCGCCGGGCTGGAACACCTGAAGCCGGTCACCAGCTTCCGCTCCGGTTACGCCTACGACAACCTGCTCTACGTGGTCGCGGGCGAGCTGGCTGCGGCGGTGGCGGGCGTGCCCTACGACGAACTGGTGCGGCGCGAGATCTTCGTGCCGCTGGGCATGGAGGGCTGCCGGGTCGGCAGCTGGCGCCTGGACCAGGCCGGCAGCGTGGCCCTGCCGCACCGGCGCGTGGACGGGCGCAACATGCCGATGGACGAGCGCGGCCGCGGCGACGGCGGCATGGTGCCCGACATCACCTCGATGGCCGCCGGCGGCATCCGCTGCGGCGTGGACGACATGCTCAAGTGGATGCGGATGTGGCTGGACCCCCCCGATCCCTGGCTGTCGCCGGGGCAGCGGCGCGCGGTATGGACCGCGCACATGCCGATGCCGGTGAGCACGCGCATGCGCGAATGGGACGGCACTCACTTCTCCGCCTACGGTTACGGCTGGCGGCTGTCGGACGTGGGCGGCGAGTGGAAGGTCGCGCACACCGGCACGCTGGACGGGATGTATTCCTCGCTGGTGCTGTTGCCGGACAGGCGCAGCGGCTTCGTGATCCTGATCAACGGCGAAGGCGAGGCCGCGCGCACCGCGCTGGGACAGGCGCTGCTGCAGCGCTATACCGATCCGGCTTCCGGCCACGGCGTGGCCCACTATGCGGGCCTGCTCGAGCGCGAGCGTGCACAGCGCGCCGAGGCGCAGCCGCTGCCGGACACCTCGTCGCGGCGGCCGGCGCGGCGTGACGAAGCGGCGCCGCTGCTCGGGGTCTGGCGCGACCCGTGGTTCGGCGAGGTGGCGCTGTGCCCGCGCACCGACGGCATCGGTTTCGTTTCCACCCGTTCGCCGCTGATGGCGGGGCGGGTGATGCGCCTGGCCGACGGTCGCTGGTTGGTGGACTGGGATGCCGATGGCGTCGATGCCGAAGCCTGGCTGCATCCGCCTTCCCGCGGGCGCGACGATGGCGCTACGCTGGCCCTGTCCCACGTGGATCCGGATGCGGACTTCAGTTACGACTATGCGGACCTTGCCTTCACCCGCCTGCGCGACTGCCCCTGACCTGCGCGGCGTGGCGCGACGTGGCCATGCGATCGCACGCGCCGCATCGGCTTGCCTGCTGCTGGCCGCGGTGCCGTGCTTTGCCGCGGACCCGGTGGTCTCGCCGGCGGCCGACCCGGCCGCGGCCGGCATGGTCGACGTGCAGGCGCTGGCGCCTGACATCGAAGTGGAGATGCGCTACGCCAGCAGCAACAACTTCACCGGTGCGCCGGTGCCCGGCTATGCCGCCAACCGCTGCTACCTGCTGCGGCCGGCGGCCGAGGCGCTGGCCCGCGTGCAGGCCGGACTGCGCACCGAAGGCATGGGCCTGCGCGTCTACGACTGCTACCGGCCGGCGCATGCGGTGCTCAGCTTCGTCGACTGGGTCGGGTGGCCGGACGATCCGGCGTTGAAGGCACGCTGGTATCCGCGGGTGGAGCGGACTGCGTTGATGCCCGGCTATATCGGCCGCGTCTCCGGCCACAGCCGCGGCGCGACCGTCGACCTGACCCTCGTCCGCTGTGGTGGCGAAACCGCTGGCGAGCGTGGCTGCGAACCGCTGGACATGGGCACGCCCTACGACTTCTTCGACCCGCTGGCCCACACCGATGCGGCGGAGATCACCGGCGTGCAGCGGGACAACCGGTCGCGCCTGGTCGACGCGATGGCCGCGCAGGGCCTGGCGAACTACCCGAAGGAATGGTGGCACTACACCCTGCAACCGGAGCCCGATCCGGGCACCGCCTACGATTTCCCGGTGCGCTGAGGGCCGCAGCCGGTAGACTCCGGCATTCCCTTCGCCACGCCCTTCGTCCATGAACCTGTCCCTCCACACCGGCATGCTCGGCGCGCTCGAGGCCGCCCTGATCGCCTTCGCCGTCGGCATGGTCGTGTACGCGCTGTGGTCGTGGGTGTGCCGCCGCGGCGGCCTGGAAGTAGGCCACGAACTGGGTTGGGGCTGCGCACTCGCGGTGCTGGTGGCCGCCGGCATCGACACCTGGCACCTGTTCTACCTGGGCGTGGCGCGGCTGGAGTCGCCGCTGTACGCGCGGCTGGCACTGGCCGGAATCCACGACCCGAACAACCTCGGCCTGCGCGTGGTCCTGCAGGTGCTGGGCGCACTGGCGGGCGCGCTGCTGGGCTGGTGGCTGTTCAGGGCGCGCGCCGCGCGCACGCAGCAAGGCGATCGCCCGCCCTTGTAGGAGCCCACTTCAGGGGGCGACCCGACGAACACCGGAAGGTGCGGTGCTCAACGCGATGTCTCCGGATGGATCGCGTCGAACGCGGCTGCGATCGGCCTTCGTCGGGTCGCCCTCATGCGGGCTCCTACAGGGAGAAGCATGCGATACCAGGGCCGGCCGGTTCCGCCGCACCGCCGCTGCTATCCTGCGGCTCCCACTCCGCACGGTCTTGCCCATGCACGACATCCGCCTGGTCGGCTTCGACGGCGACGACACGCTCTGGCGCAGCGAGGACTACTATCGCGCCGCGGAGAAGCAGTACGAGGAGATCATCGGCCGCTACATCGACCTGCACGATGCCGGCACCCTGCGCCACCTGCTCGAGGTCGAGCGGCGCAACCTCAAGGTGTTCGGCTACGGCGTCAAGGGCATGACCCTGTCGATGATCGAGGCGGCGATCGAGCTGACCGGTGGCCGCATCGCCGCGCGCGACCTGCAGAAGGTGGTGGAGATCGGCCGCGACACCCTGCAGCACCCGGTCGAACTGATCGACGGCATCCGCGAGGCGGTGGCCGCGATCGCCGGCGAGTTGCCGGTGGTGCTGATCACCAAGGGCGACCTGTTCCACCAGGAGGCGAAGATCGCCAGCTCCGGCCTGGCCGACCTGTTCCCGCGGATCGAGATCGTCTCGGAGAAGGATCCACCCACCTACGCGCGCGTGCTCGCCGAATTCGGCATCGACGCTTCGCAGTTCGTGATGGTCGGCAACTCGCTGCGTTCGGACATCGAGCCGGTGGTGCGGCTGGGCGGGGGGGGCGTGCACATTCCCTACGCGATCACCTGGGCGCACGAGGCCGAACACGGCCTGGCCGAGGAACATCCGCGCGTGCGCAAGGTCGCTGCGGCGGCGGAACTGCCGCAGGCGGTGCGCGGAATCGTGACGGACGTGCGCAACGGTTCATGAATGTTTCGTTCGTTCGCGCGCACCGGTAACGTTTCCATCGGCACGGGTTAAATCACCGTTCACCGCGAAGGCGGCAGTTTCATCGTCAACGCACAGACGAGGAGCGCTGCCATGAACGCCATTGTCTCCACCCTCCGCTCCCGCCCCCGCAACTGGATGCGCGGCGCACTGTTCGCCACCGCGCTCACCGGTGCGGCCACCCTTCTGCCCGCTCCGCGCGCCCATGCCGCCGACGTGCAGGTCCGCGTCCTGGTCGACGTCGCCGACCTGATCTTCCGCAGCGGGCGCCCGTACTACTACGAAAGCGGTTACTACCGGCCGGTGGTGGTCGAATACGACCACTGGCATCGCCCGGTGTACTACCGCTACGCGCCGCGCCCGGTCGTGGTCTACCACCGCCCGGCACCGCCGCGCCATTACCACGCGCCGAAGTACCGGGTCAGCTACAACGACTACCGCTACGACGACCGCAAGCACCACGACCACCACGGCAAGAAGGGGCGTGGCCACGACAAGCATCGCGGCCGCGGCTGGGACGACTGACCGCACGCGATGGTGGCAACGCCGGCACGCCATGCTCCATCGGTGGCGCGACGATGGACCCCTGCGCCTGACAGCCCGCGCAGGCTGCGGCAGAATCGCCGCATGAGCCGCCTGCCCATCCGTCCCCGCACACCGCTGCGCCTGGTCCTGGCCGTCGCCCTGGCGGCCACGCTCGGCAACGCGGCCGGCCAGCCGGCGGGTCCTGCATCGGCCGCACCGGGCCAGGCCGATGCCACCGCGGCAGACGCACCACGCGCCCATGCCACCGGCGACGCCTGGCTGGATGGTCGCCTGGCCGCGATCGACGCCTACGCCATCCGCCATCCCGATGCGTTCGGCGCCGAACTGGAGCGTTACGCCGGCGTGCCGCAGGCCTACGTCCATGGCCTGCTCGCGCAGCCGGGTTGGGGCGGCGGGGATGCGTGGTTCGCCTGCTTCCTGGCGCGCGCCACCGAAGCCACCTGCCGCAGCGTGGTGCGTGCACGGACGCAGGCAGGCGTGGGCGCGGGATGGGAGGAGGTCGCCGCCGGCTTCGACGCAGCCCCCGGATCGGCGGCGTACCGCAACGTGCGCCTGGCGCTGGCCGACAGCTTCCGCCGCTGGGCATTGCCGCTGCAGCCGGATGCGGCGTTGTCGCGCGCGCTGCGCGAACGCGCCGCCGGGGATCCCGGCAGTCGCTGATCCGGGCTAGACCATCAGCAGCACGATCACGGTGCCCCAGGTGGTCAGGAACACGTGTGCGACCGCCACCGAGCCGGAATAGCCGATCACCGCGATCGCGCTGCCGCTCTTCTCCTGCACCGCGGCCAGCGCGGCGGTGAAGGTCTGCGCGCCGGAGATCGCGCCCAGCAGCAGGATCGGGTTGATCTTCAGCACCTTGTGCCCGAACCACAGCCCGGCCATCAGCGGCACCATGGTCACCACCGCGCCGCCCAGCAGCAGGCCGATGCCCGATTCCTTCACGGCAGGGATGAAGTGCGGGCCGGCGCCCAGGCCGACCATCGCCACGAACGCGGCCAGGCCGAAGGACTGCATGAACTTCACCGCGCTGTCCGGCACCCGCCCGAACAGCGGGCGGTGGGCGCGGATGTGGCCGGTGACGATGCCGGCGAGCAGGGCGCCGACGCTGGTACCGATGGTCACGGTGATGTCGCCGACCGGCACCGCCACCACCGCGCCGAGCAGGGCGCCGATGAAGACCGCGCCGCCGACGGCGACGAAATCGGTGACGTCGGTGGGCGTGACCACTTCGCCGAGCCGCGCGATCGCGCGCACCACGGCCTGTTCGGGCCCGGTCAGCTGGACCACGTCGCCGCGTTCCAGGGTGGTGCGGGTGCCGATCGGGATTTCCTGGCCGCGGCGCATGATCCGGCGCAGGAACACCGCCCGCGCGTCGTCGTCCTCGGCGACCTCCTCCAGCGGCCGGCCGACCCAGTCGCCGCGGCTGACGTAGATCTCGTAGGCCGCGGTGGGCACGTCGAGCAGCTCGCGGTCGTCGATCTCGCTGGCGCGCTCGCCGATGAAGGCGACCAGCTGCTCGCGGCGGCCGCCGATGGCGAGCAGGTCGCCGGCGGCGATGCGGAAATCGGGCAGCGGGTCCATCAGCTCGCCGTCGCGGCGGATGCGGTGGATGAACAGGCGCTTGCCGTCGTGCAGCTGCTCGGCCTCGGCGACCGTGCGCCCGGCGATCGGCGCCTGCGCCTCCACGCGATAGGCGCGGGTCTCGAACGGCTGCCAGGCAGAGGCGATGCCGGTGCGGACGCGGACGATCCCGTACTGCGCCTCCAGCTTCAGCGCCTCGGCCTTCAGGTCCACGCGCAGCAGCGCCGGGCCGATCACGCTGCACGTAAAGATCACGCCGAGCGCGCCGGTGACGTAGCACAGCGCGTCGGCTACGCCGATGTGCGCCTCGTACATGCGCAGGGTCGCCTCGTCCAGCGGCAGGGCGCGGATCGCCTCGGCCGCGGTGCCCATCGCCGGCGATTCGGTCAGCGCGCCGGAGAGCATGCCGGCGGCCAGGCCGGGGTTGAGGTCCAGCGCCACCGCCACCGCCCATGCCACGAGCAGGCCGATCACCGGCATGAATGCGCCCAGCACCGCGAACCGCCAGCCATCGCCCTTCATCGCCGAGACGAAGCGCGGCCCGACCTCGTAGCCGATCCCGAACAGGAACAGCAGGAACACCACCGACTTGGCCGTGGCCGACACCGGCACCTCGAACAGGATCCCGATCAGCATCCCGGCCAGCAGCGAGCCGGTCACCCCGCCCAGGGTGAACCCGCGCACCTTGCGCGTGCCCACCCAGTAGCCGATCGCCAGTGCCAGGTAGACGCCCAGTTCGGGGTACTTGGCCAGCAGGGCAGTGAACCATTCCATTGGCGTCCCCAGGGGTGCGAGGTCAGAGCGACGGCGGGTCGTAGAAGACCATGATCCGCAGATCCTTCAGGTCGTCGCTGGCCGGGTCGGCCTGCGACACCTGGGCATAGCGCAGACGCACCATCAGTCCCTTCAGCGGCCCTTCCGACGCCTTCCACTGCACGTTGAAGTCGGCTTCCTTGCGGGAGTATTCGGTCGGCGAGCTCGGGTCGCTGCCGTCCACGTACAGGGCGTAGATGCCAAGCCCCTTCACCGACTTGAAGTCGTAGCCGGCGCGGGCCAGCCACGCCGACTCGCCGTCGCGGTTGAAGTCCTCGACCTGGACGCTGGTGTAGCCCGGGTAGCCGCTCCACGGGTTCTGCATGTTGGCGTTGCCGCCGGCGTCGGTGTAGGCCACGGTGAACAGCGCACCACCGCGGACCAGTTCGGCCTTGGCGCCCCACTGGTTGGAGTCGAAGCTGGTGCCCTTGAGCAGGTTGTCGCCGTTGCTGGACTGGTCGCTGTACTGCAGGGCGGTGCGCAGCTTCCAGTCGTCGGACAGGGCGAAGGCGTACTTGGCCTCGGTGTAGAAGATGCCGATGATGTCGTCGCTGTAGTAGCCGATCGCACCGACCGACAGGTCGCCGAGCGCGTAGTTGGCGCCGAGCGAGTAGACCCCGCGCTCGACCCCGGCCGGGGCGCCGGCGTCCCTGGCCATCGACACGAAGTCCTCGGAGGTGCGCTCCTTGATCTTGTCGAAGTAGCCGGCGCCGACCCGCCACTCGCCGGTGTCCTTGCTGTCGCCGTACAGGCCCTGCAGCACCGCGGCCTGGAAGGTGTTCGGCGTCATCCGCGCGTCGTTCTTGTTGATGTACGGGGTGTCGAACGCGCGCCGGCCCAGGGTCAGGCGGGTGTCCTGGTTGAGCAGGAACTCGCCGTAGACCTCGCCCAGCACCGTGTAGCCCTCCTGCCCGGGGGCGAGCAGGCCGGTGCCGTCCTTGTCGTCGGGACCATACAGCTTCTGCGAGGTGTAGCCGGTGGCGCCGAAGGCGAAGAACTCGCGGAAGTAGCCGGTCTTCAGGCCGGCCGATCCGCCCAGCGCCCAGGCCTCCATCTCGCTGTTGTCGTATTTGTCGCGGTCCAGGTAGAAGGTGCGTGCCTGCACGTCGAACTTGGTGTCCTCGAACGCCTTGCGCCGGGTCTCGCGGATCCATTCCTCGCGGGAAGGGCCGAAGCTGTCCTGCATCCCGGTCTGGCCCTGTTCGAGCGAACTCGGCTCCAGGTCCATGTCGTCCAGCGTTTCCAGTTCCTCGCGGACCGGTTCCACCGCCGCCGTCTGCGCCAGCGCGACGTCCGGCATGGCCAGGCTGCCTGCGAGCAGGCAGCTGGCCGTGGTTGCGAGGAGCGCCGGTCGCGCACGGCGCCTTTCCGGATTCAGCCTGATGTCCATTCCATCACTCCTCGTCTTGCAGCGATTACTGCGACAGCACCATCGCGAAGTAGCCGAACACCGTGTACAGCACGCCGGACACCGCGTAGCCGACCGGGAAGCCGACCCATGGCACGCTGCTGTCGATCTCCTTGGCCGCCTCGCGCGCCGGGCCGGAGTGCGAGCGCGAGCCCGCCACGCCGCCCATCAGCACCGCCGGGTTGATCTTGAAGATGTGGTAGCCGATGGCCCAGGTGATGAAGGGCGGCACCGTGCTTGCGACGAAGCCGGCGAGGAAGATCTTGACCGCGATCGAGCCGGTCAGCTGCTCGAGCAGGGTGGCGCCGGCGTTGATGCCGACGATGGCGATGAAGGTCACCAGGCCCAGGTCTTCCAGGATGTTGCGGGCCGCGTTCGGCGTGCTGCCGAAGAAGCGCAGGCGCGACACCAGCGAGGAGACGAAGATGCCCGAGAGCAGCAGGCCGCCGGCGTTGCCCAGGCCGACCGAGAAGTCGCCCACCGGCACGTTGATCATGCCGATCAGCAGGCCCAGGACCATGCCGCCGGACAGGGTCAGCAGGTCGGTGGACGTGCTCGGCCGGGCGATCTTGCCGAGCAGGCCGGCGGCCTTGTCCACCGCACTCTTCAGGCCGGTGACGTAGAGCACGTCGAAGCGCTTGATCTCGGTTTCGCGGCCGACCGGGAACGGTTCGCCGGAACGCTCCATGCGGGTGACCTGCAGCTGGCCGGCGAAATCCTCGCCCGACAGCGTGCTCAGCGGCTTGCCGACCATGCCCTTCTCGGTGACCACGATCTCGGCCTGGTCCAGCGGCACCGCCAGCGCCTGTGCATCGTCGACCTCGGTGCCGATCAGGCCCAGGTTGGCGGTCAGGTCGCCGAGCCGTCCGCCCAGGGCGACCACGTCGCCGACCTGCAGCACCAGCCCGGTGTCGGCGCCGAGGTTCTGCTCGCCGCGGCGGATGTTGACGATCCGGTACTGCGGATGCGCGGCGCGGAACTGGGCGATGCTCTGCCCGGCGGTGGAGGCGTTCTCCAGCCGGTAGGCACGCAGGCCGCCGCCGCGGTAGCCGGTCAGCGCGGCGTCGTCGACGTTCTTGACGCCATGCTCCTTCTCGTACTGCTTGGCGGCCGCACGCGCGTCGACGCCCCACCAGCGCGGCAGGTACTTGCAGATCAGGATGATGCCGACCGTGCCCCAGATGTAGGTCACGCCGTAGCCCAGCGCGATCATGCCGGAGACCTGCTCGGCGGTGGTGCCCTCGGGCAGCTTGTAGGCGCCCTGGGTGACCGCCATCTCGGCGGTGCCGATCGCCGCGGACATGGTCTGCGAACCGGCGAGCACGCCGCCGGCCGCACCGGCCGGCAGGCCGAGCATGCCGGACATCAGCACCACCAGGCCCAGGCCGAGGAACGAGCAGACCACGGCCAGGATGGTGAAGGTGATGCCGTCCTTCTTCAGTGCATTGAAGAATGCCGGCCCCACGCGCAGGCCGACGCCGTACATGAACAGGTAGTAGAAGAGCGACTTGGCGAAGTTGTCGAGCTGCAGCTTGACCCCGTAGGTCGAAGCCCAGGTCGCCAGCGCCGCACCGACCACCACGGCCGCGGCAACCATGCCGAGGCCGTAGCCCTTGACCGAGAACTTGCCGACCACCACCGCCATGCCTACCGTGAAGAACAGCAGGATGTACGGGTTGGCGCCTAGAAACTCGAAGAATGCCTGCATGACAGCGACCTCCTGGGTTGCGCCGTGGGATTACTGGTTGGAGTTGGGGCGGCGGCCGGCCAGCACGGACGGCTTGATCAGCTTGATGCCCTGCGCGGCGTTGTAGCCGTGGATCTCCTTCACATCGAGCTTGCGCATGAACGCGATGGTGTCGTTGGTGATGATCTGGCCGGGGACCATGATCGGGAACCCGGGCGGGTAGGGGATCACGAAGTTGGCCGAGACCATCTCCGGGCCGTCGCGCAGGCGCGCGTCGAGGTCGCTGCTGGCCAGCTTGATGTACTCGCAGTTCTCCTCGTCGTAGGCCATGAAGAACGCCGGGCGCATGTTGCCCTCGTTGCTGGGCGCGGCCGGGTTGTCGCGGAAGGCGTCGTGGAAACGGCTGAAGTTGGGCAGGTCCGGCACGTCGGTCATCAGCGACTTCACCCGGTCGGCGAAGATCTGCCTGTCCACCGTGCTGGCCTGCTCCAGCCGCGCCTCGATCTCGCGCGACAGGTCGGCCAGGGCCTTGATCAGCAGCGCCGCGTCGCTGTGGGTGTTGTTGATGTTGGTCTGGACCAGGATGCTGTTGCGCGAGGTCTTGTTGATCTGGATGTCGAAGCGCTCGGCGAGCATGCCCTTGAACTGGGTGCCGTCAAAGCCGGCGGCGCCGCAGATCACGGTCAGCCGGGTCGGATCCAGCGCGAACTCGTCCTCGTCCCAGGCCTCGGCAGTCTGCGCCCAGCTCGCGTTCGGCGGGCCGTAGTCCTTCAGCCCGGAGGGCCGGAACTCGGCCGGGATCATCTCCTCCGGCGTGGCCACGCGGAAGTACTTGGAGATCAGCGGATGGTTGTTGATCGACTGGCGGATACGCAGGGCCAGGTCGGTCATCTTCAGGGTCAGCGCGTAGCCTTCCAGCTCCATCTGCCGCCGCGCCAGGTCCAGCGAGGCGATCAGCTGCAGGTTGGGCGAGGTCGAGGTGTGCGCCAGGAAGGCTTCCTGGAAGGTGCCCTGCACCTTGTGGAAGTCGTCGTCCCAGATCAGCATCATCGAGCCCTGGCGGAACGCCGACATCGACTTGTGGGTGGAGTTGGTCTGGTAGACGCGGATCCGCACCTTGTCCGGGTCGGGCAGGCGCCTGGCATCCACCGCGGCCGGGTCCTTCGGGTCCAGCGCCGGCGCGTCCTTGGCCCAGGCCTCGTACTCGGCGCGGTAGGCCTTGCTGCGGAAGCGCCGGGTCAGGGCGGCGGCCGCGCCCATCGCGGTGCGGCGGCGATGCAGCGGGTTGAAGCGGGCGAAGCCGAACCAGGCCTCGTCCCACAGGAACACCAGGTCCGGCTTGATCGCCAGGCACTCCTCCATGACCTTGCGCGGGTTGTACATGTGCCCGTCGAAGGTGCAGTTGGTCATGTCGATCGCCTTGACCCGGTCCAGGGTGCCGGCGGCGGCGCAGTCCAGCAGCGCCTGCTTGATCGTGCGCAGCGGCACCGCGCCGTACATCGAGTACTCGGTCAGCGGGAAGGCTTCGACGTAGTACGGCTGGGCGCCGCTGAGCACGAAGCCGTAGTGGTGCGACTTGTGGCAGTTGCGGTCGACGATGACGATGTCGCCCGGCTTGCACACCGCCTGGACCACGATCTTGTTCGAGGTCGAGGTGCCGTTGGTGCCCAGGTAGGCGCGCTTGGCGCCGAACGCGCGGGCGATGGCTTCCTGCGCGCGCTTGATGTTGCCGGTCGGCTCCAGCAGGCTGTCCAGGCCGCCGGTGGTGGCCGAGGATTCGGCGAACAGGATGTTGGTGCCGTAGAACTCGCCCATGTCGCGGATCCAGTTGGATCCGAAGATCGACTTGCCGCGCGCGATCGGCAGCGCGTGGAAGGTGCCGATCGGGCGCAGCGCGTACTTCTTCAGGTTGTCGAAGTACGGCGTCTCGTAGCGGTCCTTGATCCCGTCCAGCAGCGCCAGGTGGATCTCCATCGGCTCTTCGACGTGGTGGAACATGCGCCGGATCGGCGCGGCCGCCTCGCTGCCGGCCAGCTGCTCGGGGGCGCGGTCGGAGAGCAGGTACAGGTCGAGCTCGGGGCGGTAGTCCTTGATCTTGCCGGCCAGCGCGGTGGCCAGCGCGCCCGGATCGATGCTGCCCGGGTCGGCGTCGAAGTGGCGTTCGAGGAACGCCTTCAGGTCCGGGATGGCGTGGTGCGAGGCGTAGCCGAAGCCATCGACCAGCACCACCGCCTGCAGGTCGAAATTGACCATCACCGCCAGCAGCGCGTCCTCCAGGCTGCCCACGTGCACGGCCGAATACTGGAAGGCGTCGTCGGCGCGCCGCATGCGCCGCATCTCCTCCTTGGCCCGCGCCCACTGCGACGGATCGCTCGGGGTCACCACCAGCACTTCGAAGTAGGGCTTTTCGGCGGTGCCGGTGACGTCCGGCGGCAGCGCGTCGAGCACCGCGCGGTCGGCGGCGTCGGCGGTGTTCCAGGCGGCATCATCGCGGCGGTAGTCGCCGGAGAGCAGGGCGCCGGACACCTTCTGCACCAGGCGCGCGAACAGCGGGGCATCGGCGCCATCCAGCGCATCGCGCAGGGCTGCCAGCAGGCGTTCGCCGGGGTAGGCCCAGCAATATTCGAGCCGGGTGACCGTGTCGAACAGCCTGGCGCAGGCGTCGCGCGCGGCGGCGCGGGATGCATCGCCGGCACTGGCCCAGGCGCGGGCGGCGGCATTGAGCTGGCGCCACTGGTCGCTGCGCAGCGAAGCGGCGACCAGGACGTTGGAAAGGGACGGATCCTTGCTGTGCGTGCTCATGGTCGGCTCTCTGTGCGGCAGCGGTGCGCCGGGGGGACAGGAAAACCCCTCGAAAGTGGCCGGGGGGTGCGGCCACGCTAGAACTGCGTGGCGTGTGCCGAAATTGGCCCTTGGCCCTACACGCGGCCGTCACGCCGGAAATGGCGCCGCTCGCCGGCGGCGTCGTGCTCCATGACAGTACGATGTCGTCGCGTACCGGCAGGCAACAGGAGGCTCCGGTCCCGCGCCGCGGGACCGGAGCCATGGCTCACGCCGCCGGCGCCGGGCTAGAAGCGGTAGACCACGCCCAGCCGCAGGCCGCTGTCGATGAAGCGGAAATTGCCGTCGAAACTGTTGCGCTGGGCATCGGCCTCGATCCGGCGCATGGTGTAGTCCAGCGAGGCGCCCCAGTTCTCCCAGGGGAACCACTCCACGCCGAAGCGGCCGGTGGTGATGTCGGCGTCGATGTTGTCGATGTTGGTGGTGAAGTAGCCCACGTCCGCCGACAGGCGCCAGTCGCTGTTGCCCGGCACCCAGCGCCAGCTGCCGCCGATGGACGGTGCCGGCAGGTCGGCGCTGACGCTGCTGCTGACGCTGCCGCTGCCGACCGGCTGGCCGTTGGCGTCGAGCTCCAGCTCCAGCCCCAGGGCGACGCGGTACCAGACCAGGCCCACGCGCGGGCCGAGCACCCAGCTGTCGCGGTCCATGGCCCAGTAGGTGTAGGAGGCCTCGTAGGCGTCGAGGTCCAGGCTTGCGCTCAGCGTGCTGGAAACGGGGTAGACCACGCCGTCGAACTCGATGTCGCGGTCGATCCGGCGGGTGCCGTCGCCGTCGTCCTGGTAATAGGACAGGCCGAACTCGTGCTTCTCCCAGGGGCGCCAGCTGGCGCCGACGATGGCGATCACGTTGTCCTGGCCGATGCCCAGGTCGCGGTTCAGGTCGATGCGGGTGCCTTCGTCGGTCTCGCCGTCGGCGCGCATCTTGGTGTCGAAATCGGTGACGTAGCCGCCGATGCGCGCGCTGAAGGTATCCAGCGGCTCCAGCGCACGGCACTCGGGCGCGGCGATGGCGAGCAGGGCGGTGGCGAGGAGGGCGGGACGGAGGGCTTTCATGGCGGTTCCCTTGGTATGGGGGGCGATCAGGGTGAGTCGCTGGTGGCGACGGGAGTGGCGGCGGTTGGGGGTGCTTCGCCGAAGGTGCCGCCCAGGGCGAGGTGCAGGTCGACGCGGCGGGCCAGGCGTTCGCGCTGCACGTGCAACAGTGCCACTTCCGCGCTCCACTGGGCGAGCTGGCGCTGGTTCACCGCGCGCAGGTCGGACTTGCCGACGCGGTAGGCGTCCTGCTCCAGGCGGGTGGCGTCGCGGCTGGCGGCGGCGGCATCGCCGAGGATGCGCTCGCGCTCGGCCAGCACGCGGTCGGCATTGAGCGCGTCCTCGACCTCGGCCAGCGCCAGCAGCGCGCGGCGGGCGTAATCGGCCACGGCCACCTTCTGTTCGGCGGTGCGCACGTCGACCTGCCCGCTCAGCGCGCCGCCGGTGTACAGCGGGATGATCGCGGTGGCGGCGGTGCTGGCGGTAGTCTGCTCGAGGTCGTCGCGTACCTCCAGCGCCTCGTTGCTGATCCGGCCGTAGCCGGCCGACAGCGACAGGCCCGGCAGCATCGAGGCCTTGGCTTCGCCGACGCGGTCGAAGGCGGCGGCCACGCGGCGTTCGGCCGCGACCATGTCCGGGCGCCGGTTGAGCGCGTCCATCGGGATGCCGGCGGGGACCGGGCCGGGGAACGGGGTGAGCTGGTCGCGGGTGGCCAGGGTCGCGCCGGGGGAGCGGCCCCGCAGCAGTTCCAGCGCACGCAGCGCCTGGCGGTGCGCCAGCTCGACCTGCTGCTGCGCATCGGCATAGCCGGACAGGCTGGCGCGCGCGGCCATGATGTCGGCGTCGGTGCCGATGCCCACGCGCCGGCGCTGCTCGCTCATCCCGAGTAGGTTTTCCGCCGAGCCGACCATGTCGGCCGCCAGCTTCTGCTGCAGGCGGGTCTCGCTGGCCACGAACCAGGCCCGGGCGACCGCGGCGGCCAGCGACTGCTGGGCGTAGCGGTAGTCGGCGCCGGTGGCGTCGCGCGAGGCGCGGGCGGCGTTGCGCGCGTAGCGCATGCGGCCCCACAGGTCGATTTCCCACGACAGCCGCAGCATCACGCCGCTGAGCAGCGCGACCAGGTCGGCCACCGGCTTGGAGCCGGCGCGGCCGAGCACGCCGATTGCCGGCTTGAGCTGGGCCTCGGCGATGTCGACCTGCGCGTTGGCCTGCTCCAGGCGGGCCGAAGCGATCCACAGGTCCGGGTTGTTCTCCAGCGCCTCGTGCACCAGGCGGGTGAGCTCGGCGTCGTCGAAGTTCGCCAGCCAGCCGTCGTCCACCTGCGCGGCGCTGGCTTCGGCCGACCAGTTCGGCGGGACCACCACCTTGCCCAGCGCCTGCGCCTGCACCTCCGAGGCGGTGGGCTCGGGCATCACCGCGCAGCCGGTCGCCAGGCTCAGCAGGAAGGTCGCGGCCGCCACGCGCAGCGCAGTGGGAACGGTCCGGAAGGTGGCGGGGCGGGCGGGGCGCATGGCGGTCAGTGCAGCTTGAGGACGAGCCAGTCGAGCTTGGTGCCGACCCGCAGGATCACCTTGCGCACGATGTGGATCATCGTGCCGCGTTCGGTGTAGACGGCGCCCTGGCCCTGCGCGCCCATCGCCAGGAAGGTGTGCTCGTCGGCGCCGACCGGGCGCAGCCGCACCGCGATCTTGCCCGGGGGCACCGGCTGGGTCACGTTCTGCCCCGGCAGGGTGCCGCCCATCGGCAGCTGGCCGGTGCTGGACGCCCACACCACCGAATCGACCTCGCACTTGATGATCCGGTTGGGCATCACCTTCAGCGCGACCTCGGCCTCGTTGCCCGGCTCGATGTAGCGCAGCTCGTTCTGCGCGTACATCGCCAGCACCCACTGCTCCTGCTCGACGAAGGTCATGACCGGGGTCAGCGGCAGGTTGGCGGCATAGGAGCCGACCCGCAGCTGCAGGTTGATCACGCTGCCGTCGGCCGGCGCGTACACGGTGGTCTGCTCCAGCTGCCAGCTGGCCTCGGCGATCTGCGCACGCAGTTGCTCGATCGCGGCCTTGGCCTGGGCGACCTCGGACAGCTGGCCGTCGCGGGTCTGCGCCGAGAGCTTCTGCTCGACCTGGGCCACGGTGGCGGTGGCCGAGGCCAGTTCCGAGCGCAGGCTGGCCGCTTCGGTCTCGGCCTGCTCGCGGTCGAACACCGAGCCGGCGCCGGTGCTGGCCAGTTCGGCGGTCTGCTTCTGGCGGCGCTCGGCCAGCGCCAGCCGCGAGGCGACCGACTCGCGGGCGGAACGCGCCGACTTGAGCTGCTCGCCCAGTTCGCGCTGGTAGGCCTGGGCCGAGTCGAGCTTGGCCTCCATTTCCGGCAGCTTGGCCTCCAGTGCGTTGAGTTCCTGCTGGAACGGCACCGGGTCGATCCGGAACAGCACCTCGCCCTTCTTCACCGGGCGGTTGGCCTCCACCGGCACCTCGATCACCCGCCCGGCCACGCGCGGCACCACCTGGACCACGTAGTTGACCACCCGCACGTCGGCGCTGGACGGGGCGACGATGTTGAGGAACAGGATCAGCGCGGTCAGGAAGAAGATCGGCAGCGAGATGACGATGACCTGGGAAATGAAGTTCCAGGGCAGCCACTTGTACTTGAAGAAGATCAGCCAGACGAAGAACGAGTAGATCAGCAGCAGGATGATTTCCATGGTTCTTTCGCCTCAGGTCGGGCCGGCGGCCGGGGGCGCCGGGTCCTTCGCCCGGCCGGGGCCGGGCGACATCGCCATGGCCATCTCCAGCGCGCGCAGGCGCCGGCGCAGTTCCTCCAGTTCGCCGCTGGCCGCCGCAGCGGCCGCAGCGGCCGGTGCAGTCGCGTCCGCGGCTGCGGACGCCGCAGGCGCTTGGCTTGCGGTGGCCGGCGCCGGGTGACTGGAGGCGTCCTTGAGCGGGGTCATCGCCGCGTCGTGGTCGTCCTGGTGGTCGTCCTGGTCGGTGCCGTAGGCGAGCTTGTGCAGGACCGGCTTGGTATAGGCCCACAGCCAGGCCAGCGGCCACAGCAGGCCGCCGAAGACCAGCGACAGCAGGCACAGGATCTTGATCGCCCCCAGCTGCGGGTGGCGGCGGTTGTGGGCGATCTTCTCGGGCAGGATGTGGACCAGCCAGAACACCGCGATCAGCACCACCGGGACCACGATCAGCGCCAGCCAGGCGATGACGTCGGCCGCGGTGTCCAGCGCCTCGCCGCTGAGCAGCGAGGCGCTGGCCAGGCCCGGGGTGGTGGCGGCCAGCGCGGCGGCGGCGGGAAGGACGGAGCGCAGGGCGCGGCGTGGCAAAGACATCGTGTTCCCCTACGGTAGGCCGCGGCCGGCGGTGCCGGCATCGCGTGGTCGGCCGTGGTGGTGCATGGCGGCGACGATCGCGCCGATGAGCACGTCGTCGTCCACCGGCTTGGCCAGGTAGTCGTCGACCCCGGCGGCGAAGGCGGCGGCGCGCATTTCCGCGGTCTCGTTGCCGGTCAGGATCACCACCGGCACCTCCAGCGCGCGTTCGCGCAGCGCCGCCTGCACGTCCAGGCCGGTAAGCCTGGGCATGTGCATGTCCAGCACCACGCAGTCGGGCGAGCTGTCGGTCACGTGGCGCAGGAATTCGGTGCCCGAGCCATAGGCAAGGACTTCGAAACCGGCCGCGCGAAGCAGGCGCTGCAGCGATTGCCGCACGTCATCTTCGTCATCGACCACGGCAACGATGGGCGGCTTTCCCGACATGGCCGCACCTTCGCCCGGTGCCCCGGCGGGCGGCAATTGGCCGTTGGCCCTACGCGCCGGGCGCCTATGTCCGGGCCGGGGCTTTGTGCGACGATCGCAGTGCCGGATCGGGTGCCGTGGCGGAACCGTCCGGCAGGGAATGCACCGGAGCGTGGGGTCCACGGCAGGATGCCGCCGGGCGCCGGATGCGAACGTGATGTCGTCAGGGAAGGGGACTTGATGAACTGGGTCGAGCTGGTCTGGCCGATGCTGGCCGCCGCGAGCTTCGTGCTCGGGCTGATCCATGCCGTGGTCTGGCTGAGCGGGCCGCGCGACCGTGCGCACATGGTGTTCGCGGTGGCCGCCTTCGCCGTCGGCGCCATCGCCCTGTTCGAGCTGGCCAGCTTCCAGGCGCAGACGCCCGGGGCGATGGCCGCGGTGATCCGTGGCTGGCACGTCCCGATCACGCTGCTGGTCTGCGCCATCGTCTACGGCGTGCACACGCTCTTCGGCCATGGTTCGCCGGCGCTGGCGCTGGCCGCGGTGGCGCTGCGCCTGCTGGCGCTGGTGCTGAACTTCGCCACAGGGGTCAACCTCAACTTCGAATCGATCGACGCGATCGGGCACGTGGCCTGGTTCGGCGTCGAGGTGGCGTACCCCACCGGAGTCCTCAACCCCTGGGCGCCGGTGGCCCAGCTCAGCAACCTGCTGGTGGTCGCCTACCTGGTGCAGACCCTTTACCGGGTCCCGCGCAGCGCGCCGGCGCGGAACGCCGCGCTGGTGGTCTGCGGCGGCTGGCTGCTGCTGGTCCTCACCATGCTTGCCTCCACCGTGTCGATCATCCTCGGGCAGCCGCGCCTGCCGCTGGGGACCTCGCCCAGTTCGGTGGTCATGATCCTGCTGCTGGGCGCGCTGATGGTGCGCGACCTGCGGCACGGCCGGCGCATGGACGTGCTGCTGCAGGAGAGCGAGCGGCGCAACCTGCGGACCCAGCGCGACCTCGAGCTGGCGGCCAACGCGGCCAACCTGGGCCTGTGGCGCTGGGACGTGGCCGACAGCCGGTTCACCCAGAACGAAACCAACCATGTGCTGCTTGGCCATGCCGCCACCAGCGGCGAGGCGGCCCGCGACCTGTTCGGAAACGCCGAACGCGGCGCCGAGGACGAACGCGCCTTCCGCGACGCGATCCGCAGGCCGGTATACGAGTTCGAATACCGCATCCAGCGCGCCGACGGTGCGCGGCGCTGGATCCTGCTGCGCGGCAACGTCGAGCACGACCTGCACGGCGAGCCGGCGGTCGTGCGCGGCGTGACCCTGGACGTGACCCGGCGCAAGGACGAGGCCGAAGTGCTGCGTACCCTGCTGGAGGCCGCGCCCAGCGCGCTGCTGGTGTTCGACGAAGCGGGCACCGTGCGTTACGCCAACGTCGCCGCCGCCAGCACCTTCGGCCATACGCAGGAGGCATTGGCGGGCATGGCGGGCGGCGCGCTCGTGACCGAGGCGGGCGGGCCACAGGGCCAGGCGACGTGGCGGGAGTTCGTCGACGGTGCGCGCACCAACGAGATGGGCGGTGCGCGCGACCTGCACGGGCAGCGCAGCGACGGCGAATCGTTCCCGATCGAAGTGCGGCTGTGCCGGGTGGTGCTGGAAGAGCGGCCGCGGATCATGCTCGCCGTAGTCGACCTTAGCGCGCGCAAGAAGGTCGAGTACGAGATGGCGATGGAACGCGAAAGCGTGGCCCACCTGGCCCGCGTCACCATGCTGGGGGAACTGGCCGGCTCGCTCGCGCACGAACTCAACCAGCCGCTGGCGGCGATCCTGAGCAACGCGCAGGCCGCCCAGCGCATCCTCCACCGCGATCCTTCCGACCTGGAGCAGGTGCACGAGATCCTGTTCGACATCGTCGAGACCGACCGCCGCGCCGGCCAGGTGATCGGCCGCCTGCGCAGCATGCTGCGGCGCGAAGCCCGCGAGTTCAGGCCGCTGGACATCAACGACGTGGTCCAGGACTGCGTGCGGCTGATGCGCAACGACCTGCTCAACCGCCGCGTGTCGTGCCGGATGAACCTGATGCCCGGCCTGCCGCTGGTCGCCGGCGACCCGATCCAGCTGCAGCAGGTGCTGATGAACCTGCTGCGCAACGCCTGCGACGCGCTGCCCGGGGACCCGGCCAACCGCATCGTCCGCGTGCGCACGTACCGCTCCGACACCGGGGTGCGCGTGGAGGTGGCCGACACCGGCAGCGGCATTCCGGAGGAGATGCTCGAGCAGATCTTCACCCCGTTCGAGACCACCAAGACCACTGGCATGGGCATGGGGCTGGCGGTCTGCCGTACAATCGTGCGTGCGCATGGAGGGCGGATCTGGGCGGAGAACCTGGAGCCGCGGGGCGCACGCGTATCCATGGACCTTCCGGTACAGGAGTGAACGATGTCCGCGGTAGTGCATGTCGTCGACGATGACCCGGATGTCCGCAAGGCGCTGGGGCGCCTGCTGGCCCTGGACGGCTTCGAGGTGCAGCTGAGCGGCTCCACCCGGGAATTCCTCGACCGCTACGACCCGGCCACCACGGCCTGCATCGTCCTGGACCTGTCGATGCCGGGGATGGACGGGCTGGAGCTGCAGGCCATGCTCGCCGAGCGCGGCGCCTTGCATCCGGTGGTCTTCCTCACCGGCTGCGGAGACATCGCCAGCAGCGTGCGCGCGATGAAGGCAGGGGCGATCGACTTCCTGACCAAGCCGGTCGACGTGGACGCGCTGCTGGAGGCGGTCAAGCGCGGCGTGGTGATGGACGGAAACCGGCGCCACCGCAGCCACGACCGCGAGGACGCGCAGGCGCTGCTGGCGACCCTGACCCCGCGCGAGCGCGAACTGGTGCCGCATCTGCTTACCGGGCGGCTCAACAAGCAGATCGCCGGCGACCTGGGCATCGCCGAGAAGACCATCAAGGTCCACCGCTCGCGGATCATGCACAAGCTGCAGATCCGCTCGCTGGTGGACCTGGTCCACTTCATGGAGCGGGTGGAGGACGACGCGGCGCGGACGCCGGCGCCGGCGCCGGCGAAGCCGGCCCGCGAGTCCGCGGACTGCTGAGCGCCACCCACGCCGGCCCGGAGGACAGATGCCCGCGCTCCTGAGCGAATCGCGCCGCATCCTCGATCCCGGCGAACGCGCCGCCGAGATCCTGTTCGGCGTGATCATGACCATGACCTTCACCGGCACGCTCAGCGTCGCCGATGCCGGGCGCGACGACGTGCACGCGATGTTCATCGGCGCGCTCGGCTGCAACATCGCCTGGGGGATCATCGACGGCATCATCTACCTGATGGGCTGCCGCGCCGAGCGCAGCGGCGAGCTGCGCATGTTCCGCGCGGTGCGCGACGCGCCCGCCCCGGAGCAGGGCCGTGCCGCGGTGGCCGAAGCGCTGCCGCCGCTGGTCGCCTCGCTGCTGCGCGAGGACGAGTTCGAATCGCTGCGGCAGCGCCTGGCGGCGGTACCCGAGCCGGCCCGGCACGACCGCTTGACCCGGCGCGACTGGCTGGGCGCGCTGGCGGTATGCCTGCTGGTGGTGTTCACCACCTTCCCGCTGGCGCTGCCGTTCCTGCTGCTGGACCACGTCGGCCCGGCGATGCGGGTCTCCAACGCGATCGCCCTGGCCATGCTGTTCCTGGCCGGGATGGTGTACGCGCGCAGCCCCGGCGGCCCGCCGCTGCGGGTCGGGCTGGGAATGGCCTCGCTGGGGCTGGTGCTGGCGGTGATGACCATCGCCCTGGGGGGCTGAGCCCAGCCGGTTCGCGCACGGCCCGGTCCTGGCTGTATGCCGGCTGGCCGGCAGCCCCGCCCCGGCGGCGCGCATGGCCCGCGGCCGCCGCGAATCTGTAGCATGATCGCGCCCCGCCGGCGCGCGCGCCGGCACGGCCCGCTTTTCCCGAACCATGCAGATGCCCGATCCATTGGACACTTCCGCTCCCGGCCGCCCCGATCCCGGCCGCTACGCCGCCTCCCTGCGCCTGTCCGTCGCCCCGATGATGGACTGGACCGACCGCGAGTGCCGCGTGTTCCACCGGCTGCTGGCGCCGCACGCGCGGCTGTACACCGAGATGGTCCACGCCAACGCGGTGGTGCTCGGCGACCGCGCGCGCCTGCTCGGCTTCGATCCGGTCGAACGCCCGCTGGCGCTGCAGCTGGGCGGCAGCGAGCCCGCCGTGCTCGCCCAGGCCGCGCGGATCGGCGCCGAGTGGGGCTACGACGAGATCAACCTCAACTGCGGCTGCCCGTCCGACCGGGTCCAGGCCGGCCGTTTCGGCGCCTGCCTGATGCGCGAGCCGGCGCTGGTGGCCGACTGCGTGGCGGCGATGGCCGCCGCGGCCACGGTCGGCGGCCGCCGCGTGCCGGTGACGGTGAAGTGCAGGCTGGGCGTGGACGACGAGCACGACTACGACCGCTTCCGCGGCTTCGTCGACGCGGTCGCCGCCGCCGGCTGCGGCGCCTTCGTCGTGCATTCGCGCAACGCCTGGCTGCAGGGCCTGTCGCCGAAGGAGAACCGCGAGGTGCCGCCGCTGCGCTACGAGTGGGCCTGGCGGCTCAAGCGCGAGCGCCCGGACCTGCTGGTGCTGGTCAACGGCGGCATCGCCACGCTGGAGCAGGCCCAGGCACAGCTGCAACACGCCGACGGGGTGATGCTCGGCCGCGCCGCCTACCACGACCCCTACGAACTGCACCGGCTGGACGTGGCGCTGTACGGCGGCGAGCTGCGCGAACGCGGCGCGCTGCTGCGCGCGCTGCGACCGTACGTGGAGCGCCGGCTCGCCGAAGGCGTCGCGCTCAAGCACATCACCCGCCATGTGCTCGGCCTGTTCCATGGCCGCCCCGGCGGGCGCGCGTTCCGGCAGGTGCTCAGCGAAGGCGCGCACCGCGATGGCACCGGCTGGGAGCTGGTGGAACGGGCGCTGGCGGCCACCGAAGCATCGCGCGCGGCGGCGTGATCACCCGCGACGCCAGCGCCTTCCTGGCCATGGCCCGCACCTGCGCGCCGGATTTCGGCCCGGCGACCGCACGCGCCGCCTTCCTGGTCGTGCCCGAGGGCTTCGCCCGCGCCGAGGAGTCGGCGCAGGACAACCGCTACATGGCCGCCGCCGACTGCTACCACTGCGAAGGCGCGCTGGCCGAGCACCGTGCGCTGCAGCGGGCGCTGTCGGCCGACCTGCCGGTATTCGCCTTCGCCGGCGATCCGGACACGCCCGATGCGGTCTACCCGAACAACGTCTTCGCCACCGCGCGCGCCGACGCGCGGCTGCAGCCGCAGGCGCCACCGCGGCTGGTGGTGGGGCGCATGCGCCACGCCGTGCGCCGGCGCGAGGCCGAACGCGCGGACATCCGCGGCTTCTTCCGCGCCCTGGGCGCCGAAGAGGTCGACCTGTCGCAGCAGCCCCATCCCTGCGAGCTGACCGGCTCGCTGGTGATCGACCGCGCCCGCGGCCTGGGCTACTGCGGCCTGTCCGAGCGTTGCGACGGGGAGGGCGCGCGGCTCATGCACGAGGCCTTCGGCCTGCGCGCCACGCTGCTGTTCGACCTGGCGCCGGGCGAATACCACGCCAACGTGGTCCTGGCGGTGCTCGCCGGGCGCGCGGTGCTGCTGAGCCCGTCCGGCTTCGCCGATCCGGCGGCGGCGGCGGCCATCGCCGCGTTGTACGCGCCGCACGCGGTGCTGCTGGGCCCAGGGCAGCAGGCGGCCTTCGCCGCCAACGCCATTGCGCTGGCGCCGGACCGGGTGTGGATGAGCGAAGCGGCGGCGGCCGCACTGGATCCGGAGCAGGTGCAGGCCCTGGCTGCGGCGGGCTTTGCGATCGGGCAGGTGCCGCTGGCGGCGATCGAGGCCGGCGGCGGTTCGCTGCGATGCTGCGTTGCGGAAGTGTTCTGAGCCGCCGGCAGACTGAACGGGGACCGCGCCGGATGTGGATAAGTTCAGACCGGATTCACCGCATCCTAACGAACATCCTCCCGCAGCCCGAGCACTGTGGTCCGCCCCCGTCCAGGAGGCGGGATTTGCCATTGCAGCCACTGTCCGTTAGAGAAGCGTGATGCCCCGTCTGTTTCCGCTTGCCATCGTCCTGCTGCCGCTCGCCCTGGGCGTGTCGGCGGCCGGTGCGCAGGAGCCGCCGCGCGGGCCGCCCGGACCGGCGCCGCAGGCCCGCGAGGGTGGCGCGCCGCCGTCGGCCGTGCGCATGGGTGCGCCGCGCGAGGCGCAGGAGAGCCAGCGGCGCCAGACCGGGCCCACGGCAGGCCAGCAGAACGCACGCTCGGTGTCCGACGCCATCCGCCGGGTCCAGCGTACGACCCGCGGCCAGATCCTCGGGGTCGAGCAGGTGCCATACGAAGGGCGCAGCATCACCCGGGTGAAGTACATGGACGACCGTGGCCGGGTCCGCTACATGGACGCGCCGCCGGAGGGCGGTACCCGCCGCGTGCCGCGACACGCCGATAACGGCGAACCGTAGACAATGGATCGCCGGCCCGGAGGCCGGCGCCGGGATTTGCAACTCGACAATCGCAACTCAGGGAGAGTGCATGCGTATCCTTCTGGTCGAAGACGAAGCGCCGCTGCGGGAAACGCTGGCCGCACGGCTCAAGCGCGAAGGTTTCGCGGTCGATGCCGCGCAGGATGGCGAGGAAGGCCTGTACATGGGCCGTGAGGTGCCATTCGACGTGGCCATCATCGACCTGGGCCTGCCGAAGATGTCGGGCATGGAGCTGGTCAAGGCCCTGCGCGACGAGGGCAAGAACTTCCCGGTGCTGATCCTCACCGCCCGTTCGAGCTGGCAGGACAAGGTCGAAGGCCTCAAGCAGGGCGCCGACGACTACCTGGTGAAACCCTTCCACGTCGAGGAACTGCTGGCCCGGCTCAACGCCCTGGTCCGCCGCGCCGCCGGCTGGAGCAAGCCGGTGCTCGAATGCGGCCCGGTGGCGCTGGACCTGGCTGCGCAGACGGTCAGCGTGTCCGGCAGCAACGTCGACCTCACCAGCTACGAGTACAAGGTGCTCGAGTACCTGATGATGCATGCCGGCGAACTGGTCTCGAAGGCCGATCTCACCGAGCACATCTACCAGCAGGACTTCGACCGCGACTCCAACGTGCTGGAGGTCTTCATCGGCCGCCTGCGCAAGAAGCTGGACCCGGACGGCGAGCTGAAGCCGATCGAGACCGTGCGCGGCCGCGGCTACCGTTTCGCCATCGCCCGCACCGACGGCTGACCGGGCGGCGGCTGGCGCGCGCGGGGACGCAGTGGAGCGCAAGGGACTCGGCGCGTTCAAGCCGTGGCGGCCGCGTTCGCTCAAGGCGCGGCAGCTCACTGCCGCCAGCGTGGGCCTGCTCGCGTTCCTGATGCTGGCCGGCATCGCCCTGGACCGCGCCTTCGCCGAGACCGCCGCGAACAACCTGCGCCAGCGGCTGAAGAGCTACGCCATGGCGTATGCCGACAACATCGATTTCGGCCGCGACGGTTCGCTGTACACGCCCGAACTGGGCCCGGACCCGCGCTTCCACCGGCCCGGCAGCGGCCTCTACGCCGAGGTGGTGATGCCCAACGGGCACTGGGCCTCGCTGTCGGCCGAAGGGCCGCTGCTGCCCGAAGTCGCCGGCCAGCTGGGGCCGCGCCAGGAGCGCTTCGATGGCCCGCTGGTGATGACCCAGATCGACGGTGGCCCGGGCGAGGTCTACCGCTACGGCATCGGCCTGGTCTGGGCCGAGCGCGGCCCGGACAGCGAATTCCCGTACACCATCTTCGTGATGGAGGACGCGCAGACGCTGGCCGCTCAGGTGCGCGTGTTCCGCGCCGCACTGTGGGTGTACCTGGGTGGCGCCGGGCTGATCCTGCTGTTGCTGCAGGTGGTGGTCCTCAACTGGAGCCTGCGCCCGCTGCAGCGGGTGATCGCCGAACTGGTCCGGGTGCAGCGCGGCCAGCTGCAGCGCATGAGCGAGCGCCACCCGCGCGAGCTCGAACCGCTGACCGGGAGCATCAACGCGCTGATCGACAGCGAACGCGAGCACCTGGAGCGCCAGCGCAACACCCTGGCCGACCTGGCGCACAGCCTGAAGACGCCGCTGGCGGTGCTGCGCACCCAGCTCGATTCGGGGGCCAGCGACGGCCAGCCGCGCGAGGAGGGCCTGCGCGCCGAGGTCGATGCCCAGCTCAAGCGCATGAACGACCTGGTCTCCTACCAGCTGGCGCGTGCCGCCTCCGGCGGCCACAAGCTGTTCTCGGCGCCGGTGCCGATCGAATCCACCGCCGAGGAGATCGTGCGCGGCCTGGAAAAGGTCTACGCCTCGCGCAACGTGCTGTGCGAGTTCGACATCGCCGCCGGCGTGCAGTTCTACGGCGAACCGGGCGACCTGCAGGAACTGCTCGGCAACCTGCTGGAAAACGCCTTCAAGTGGGCGCAGCACCGCGTGCTGTTCACCGCGCGGCCGGGGCCGGCCACGCCCAACCGCCGCGCCGGCCTGCTGCTGGCGGTGGACGACGACGGCCCCGGCATCCCGCCGGAGGGCGTGGCCAGGGTCCTGCAGCGCGGCGTGCGCGGCGACGAGCGCGTGCAGGGCCATGGCATCGGCCTGTCGATCGTGCAGGACCTGGTCCGCGACTACCGCGGCGAACTGCAGGTGATGCGCTCGCCCGAACTGGGCGGCGCCCGCTTCGAAGTCACCCTCCCGCCGGGCCTCTGAACCCCCACCGCATCCCGTGGCGCTCTCTGTAGGAGCCCACTTCAGGGGGCGACCCGACATGCCCTGCCCACCGCCGTGTTCAACGCGACCGCTCCGGAGCGTGCGCGTCGAGCGGCGCGCCTCAGACCACATCGGGTCGCCCCCTGAAGTGGGCTCCTACACCGGGGGATGGAAGGGCGACGGGCCGTAGAAGCGCGCCAGGTGCGCGGCCACCTCGGGCATCTCCTGCTCCAGCAGCCACGGCGCGGAGAAGTGGTATTCGGTCGCCACGGCGAAGAATTCCTCCGGCGCCTCGGCGGCGTACGGATCGATCGCGGTCTCCCCGCCGGCATCCACCCGCGTGCAGAACGCATCGTAGGCGCGCTGGAAATCGCGCGCCCATCCGCGCTGCCAGCGCGACGGCAGCGGCGGGGTGCCGTCGAGCTCGCCGTCGAGCGCGTCGAGCTTGTGCGCCATCTCGTGCACGGCCACGCAGTAGCCGGCGTCCGGTTCGGCGATATCGGCCTGCACGTCGGCCCAGGACAGGATCAGCGGGCCGTGGTCCCAGGCCTCGCCGATCAGTTCGTCGTCCCATTCGTGCAGCACGCCGGCTGCGTCCACGTGGCTGCGCCGCACCCGGAACGCATCCGGGTACACCAGCAGCTGCGACCAGCCACGCAGGCCGGCCTCGCCGAACTCGAGCAGCGGCAGGCAGCACAGCGCGGCCAGCAGCACGCGCTGGTCGTCGGCCAGTTGCAGGCCGCCGAGCGGAGTCACGGTTTTCTCGTGCAGGAAGCGCGCGGCCAGGGCGCGCAGGCGTTCGCGCCGCGCAGGCTCGAGCGCGGCCGCCCACGGCAGTTGCGCGCAGGCGGCCTGCCACGGTGCGTCGTCGAGGGTCGGGGCGCGCGGCCGCAGCCAGCGCGACAGCGTCTTGATCAGCGGAACATGCCCGGCAGGAAACTGTGCCAGCGGTTGCCGCGCCCGCGCGGCAGCACCGCGTCGGCTTCGCCGCCGCCGCTGCCACCGGCGGCCGGCTTCGGCGCGGTGGTCCGTGCCGCCGACGGCGTGGCCGGGCGGGCCTGCGGTGCGTCGGCTTCGCCCGCGTTGGCGGTGGCCACCGGACGCGCGTACACGCATGCGGCCTTCTTCGGCGCGTCGTCCTCCGGGCCAGCCCAGCACAGAGAGGAGACGGCAAGCAGCAGGAGCGGGGTCAGGCGGCGCATCGGCGGGTTCGTCGACCTGGGCGAAGTCCCGACTATAGCGCGGCCGGCGGGTATCGGCATGTGGCTGGGCCGGGGTCGCGGAACGGGGCGATAATCCGCGCTTCAGGGACGCACGGCGGGGATTCCGGCTTGGACGATCGCGAACTGCTGCTCCGGCTGGGCGCCGGCGCGGTGTCCGGCGATGCGCTCGCGCGCACGGCCGGGGTCACCCGCGCCGCGGTCTGGAAGCGGGTCCAGGCGCTGCGCGAGGCCGGGGTGGAGATCGAGGCCCAGGCCGGCCAGGGCTACGTCCTGCGCCGGGCGCCCGACCTGCTCGACGCGGCTGCGCTGCGGGCTGCGCTGCCGGCCGCGGTCGCCGCTGACGTGGAGGCGCTGGAAGTGGCCTGGACCCTGGATTCGACCAACAGCGAGCTGCTGCGGCGCCCGCCGCCGGCCGGCAGCGCCGTGCTCCTGGCCGAACGCCAGACCGCCGGCCGCGGCCGGATGGGGCGGGCCTGGACTTCGCCGCTGGGCGCGCAGGTGAGCCTGTCGGTGCGCCGCGGCTTCGACGGCGGCCTGGCGCGCCTGGGCGGGCTCAGCCTGGTGGCCGGCGTGGCGGTGGCCGAGGCGCTGCGTGCGCTGGGCTTCGGCCAGGTCGGGTTGAAATGGCCCAACGACCTGGTCGCCGGCGACCGCAAGCTTGCCGGTCTGCTGGTGGAGGGCGGCGGCGAACACGCCGGGCCGGTGCATGCGGTGGTGGGCCTGGGCCTCAACGTGCGCCTGCCCACGGCGGCCGCGGCCGCCATCGACCAGCCCTGGATCGACCTGGCGCAGCTGGCCGGCGCAGCCGCGCTGCCGCCGCGCAATGCCATCGCCGCCGCGGTCCTGGCCCACCTGTTGCCGGCGCTGGACGCATTCGACCGCGAAGGCCTGGCGCCGTTCCTGCCGCGCTACGCGGTACTGGATGCCCTGGCCGGCCGGCCGCTGCGGGTCCTGTCCGGCGCGGCAGTGATCGAAGGCGAGGCGGCCGGGCTGGCCAGCGATGGCGGCCTGCGCGTGGCCACCGCCAGCGGCGAACGGATCTTCCACGCAGGAGAAGTGAGCGTGAGGGCACGATGAGCGACTGGCTGTTCGACCTGGGCAATTCGCGCTTCAAGGCCGCGCCGCGCCTGACCGCCAGCGCGGTCGGCGAAGTCCTCGCCTGGCCGCATGGCGCCGACGCGCTGGCCGGCGGTGACGCCAGCCACGGCGCCCTTCCGCGCGGCCGGCGCGCCTGGGGGGCCAGCGTGGCCGCACCGGCGCTGACCACGCAGATGCTGGGCCTGCTGCGCGGGCGCTTCGATCAGGTGCAGCTGGTGCAGACGCAGGCCGAATGCGCAGGCGTGCGCCTGGCCTACCGGCAGGCGGACAGGCTCGGCGTCGACCGGTTCCTGGCGCTGCTGGCGGCGCGCAGGCTCACGCAGGCCAGTACTGGAGACGTGCTCGTGGCCGGTGTCGGCACCGCCCTGACCATCGACCTGCTCGACGCCTCCGGCCTGCACCATGGCGGCCGCATCGCGCCCTCGCCGGCGCTGATGCGCCAGGCGCTGCACCAGCGCGCCGCGCAGCTGCCCGCCGCGGGTGGCCGCTACGCCGAGTTCGCCGGCGACACCGAAGATGCGCTCGCTTCCGGCTGCGACGGCGCGGCGGCGGCGCTGGTCGAGCGTTCGCTGCGACAGGCCGCGCTGCGCCTGGGCCGCGAGCCGGAACTGCTGCTGCACGGCGGGGGTGCCGAGGCGCTGCTGCCGCTGCTGCCGGCGGCGACGCTGCGCCCGGCGCTGGTGCTGGAAGGACTGGCGGTGTGGGCGGCGCAGGCCGAAGACGCCGACGACGAACGCCCCGGCCCGGCCGACCCGCTCGGCTAGAATCGCCGCCCATGTTCGCCCGCGCGCTGATCGTCATCCTCGTCGCCCTCAACCTGGGCGTGGCCGCCTGGTGGCTGCTGCGGCCCGAGCCGCCGCAGGCGCCGCCGCCGGTCTCCGACCAGGGCGGCGGCGAACTGCGGCTGCTGCCGATGCCGACGCCGGAAGCGCCGGCGGCCGCGGCAGCCGTCGCCGCGGCCGGACCCGCTGCCGGCGAGGCCCCTGGCGATGACGCCAATGGTGCCGAGGCGACGATGCGGACCCCGCTGCTTCGCCCGCCACGGCTGCGGCCAACTGCCTGCGCCTGGGGCCGTTCGCCGACCGCGATGCCGCACAGGTGGCGCAGGCCGGACTGGGCGCGCTGCTGCAGGCCACGATCCAGGAAGAAGCGGTCGGCGCGACCGGCTACCGCGTGCTGCTGCCGCCGCATCCGGACCGCGAGCAGGCGCAGGCCACCGCCGACCGCATCGCCGCCGCCGGCTTCCAGGACTTCCTGGTCCTGCGCCAGGGCGCCGAAGCCAACGCCATCGCCTTGGGCAGCTACCGCAGTCGCGACACCGCCGAACGCCGCGCCACCGCTCTGCGTGCGGCCGGCTTCCCGGCCGAGGTCCGCGCGCAGGGCGGCAGCGGCACCTCGCGCTGGTGGCTCGACGGCGCCACCACCGACGCCGCCGCCGTGCGCTCGGCCTTCCCGGCCGCGCAGGACCGCGACTGCGCGCCGCGATAGAATCGGCCGGGCATCGCCGCTTTAGCTCAGCTGGTAGAGCAACCGCCTTGTAAGCGGTAGGTCATCCGTTCGAATCGGATAAGCGGCACCAGTTCCCGCCCGCGCCGTGTGCCTGACGTGCACGCGCAGCCGCCAGTCGAGCGTCGCCGGATCCCGCGGGTCTTCGGCCGGATGGCGTGACGGGTTCGCGGTCCGAATCGATGGCCCGGCCGCCGTCGCTTTCAGAGGTAGTTCGCCACCAGCTCCATCTGCCCAGCCGGGTTCTCGACCTCGATGGAGGTGGGGATCAGGCGCAGGCCAGCGCGCGAGTCGGCGATGACCCGGGCGATCTGCAGGGCCTGGTCGCGCTCGAGGAACCAGAACGAGGGGCGGCCGTTGTCGATCAGCCGCCATCCGCCATGTGATCCGACTACCTGCAGGATGGAAGCAGTGTTCATGCCTGCACTCCCGTGCATTCTCCAGGCGCCGCCCTGGCGGAAGGAGGTCCCCGGCCCGGCATCCAGCCGGTGGCCTTGTCCTTAGCAGAGCGGTATCCATTTCCCATGCATGCCCTCTGCCGGGGCCCGTCCAGATTGCCGACCGGATCACGCTTCGGGCAGTCGGGGAATGCCGGGAAGTGGGGTAGGAAAATTCCTAATCCGGGCCCGCCACCGTATGGCGGTGTGCGCCGGATACACTGGCCGCCAATACTTCCGTGCGAAACCTTCCCATGGCTCGAAGCTACCTGCCCGTCTCCCTCATCGGCGTCCCCACCGACATCGGCGCCGGCCACCGTGGTTCGTCGCTGGGCCCGGAGGCCCTGCGCATCGCCGGCCTGGCCGAGGCGCTGACCGGGCGCGGCGTGGACGTGCGCGACTGCGGCAACCTGGCCGGGCCTGCCAATCCCTGGCAGTCGCCGGTGGACGGGTACCGGCACCTGGAACAGGTGGTGGCCTGGAACAGCGCGCTGATGGAGGCCAGCCTGCGCGAACTGCGCGACGGCCGCATGCCGGTGATGCTCGGCGGCGACCATTGCCTGGCGGTCGGCTCGATCAGCGCGGTGGCGCGCCACTGCCGCGAGACCGGGCGCAAGCTGCGCGTGCTCTGGCTGGACGCGCATTCGGACTTCAACACCCGCGCGATCACGCCCTCGGGCAACGTGCACGGCATGCCGGTCGCGTGCCTGTGCGGCCTCGGCCCCGACGCGCTGACCCGGCTGGGTGGCGGCGATGCGCCGGCGCTGCAGCCCGACCAGATCCGCCAGATCGGCATCCGCTCGGTGGATCCGGATGAGAAGCGGCTGGTGCGGCAGCACGGGCTGGACATCTACGACATGCGCTACATCGACGAGGTCGGGATGAAGCGGGTGATGGTGGAGGCGCTGGACGGGGTGGATGCCGACACCCACCTGCACGTCAGCTTCGACGTGGACTTCCTCGATCCCGGCATCGCCCCGGGCGTCGGCACCGTCGTCCCCGGCGGCCCCAACTACCGCGAGGCGCAGCTGGTGATGGAGATGATCGCCGACACAGGCAGGATGGGGTCGCTGGACATCGTCGAACTCAATCCGGTGCTGGACAACCACAATGCGACCGGGCAGCTGGCGGTGGACCTGGTGGAGAGCCTGTTCGGCAAGTCGACCCTGATGCGCGACTGAATTCCCGAGGGCGCGCATTCACGCCCGTCGCACGGGGCCGCGGCCAGATTGGCCGCCAAGCCCGGCGGCATCGCCGCCACCGCGCCGCGCGGCGGCGAGCGCTAGCGCTCTCAGCGTCGCCACGTGCAGCACGGCGGATCAGCCACGAAGCCGCCGGGGAATGCCTGCGGCGCATCGTTCCATGCGGGGCGCGGATACGGCGGCGGGTCGATGGCGATGCCGCGTGACTGCAGCGCATACCAGGTGTCATACCGCACCTGGGTCAGCTGCGCCGGGCGAGACTGGCGTTCGAACGTGGTCGCGTATGCCCGCGAGGCCTCGATGCTGCCATGGCCGGTGCCCAGGCCGGGCGCAGCGGCGGACTCCTGGCGGGCGCTCGCGTCGGCGGTGGCGGCTGCACGCGGCGCCGGCTTCATTCCCTCCGTGCGTTGCACTTCGCCCGCACGCGGCGCGGTGGCGGCGATGCCGACCGGCGGTGCGGCGCGCGCTTCGCGGAACCCGGCCACGCCGATCCCGCCGATGTTGTCAGGGCGCCCGGTGCGTGCGGCATAACTCGCCGCCGGGTCGACGAACACGAACCGCGCCACGCTGCCCAGCGACTTGCGCCAGCCGTCGACGTCGAGCGTCTGCCACGGGCCGAGCACGTAGCCGGCCTGGCGCGGATCGGCGGTCTGGCCGCTGACGGCGTTGATCCCGTCCACCGACAGCACCACCAGCACGCGCCCCGGGCTGCGGTTGCGCAGGCGTACCGCGTAGTGCCGCCCCGGTTCGCCGGGCAGCCACTGCTCGCCGTGGTGGCGGTACTGCGGCAGGACTTCGCCGCTGTCGCGGTCGACCACGTGCAGTTCGACCAGGGGCGCGGACGGGCGCAGCAGGCCCGCGGCCAGCGTGGGAAAGCAGGCCAGGGCAAGCAACAGGGCCAGTGGCAGGCCCAGTGACAGTCGCGGGATCGTGCGCTTCATCGTCTCGTTCCGGTGGGGGCTCGACAGGGTGAACGTCCGGCCGCGTCCGCCGGGGTTGGCGCCGGCGCGCGCGGGCGGCGCGGTAGAATCGCCCGGTCCCCCCGCTGCATCTGCCATGACCGTCAGAGTCCTTACCGGCATCACCACCACCGGCACCCCGCACCTGGGCAACTACGCCGGTGCGATCCGCCCCGCCATCGCCGCCAGCCGCGCGCCGGGCGTGGAGAGCTTCTTCTTCCTCGCCGACTACCACGCCCTGATCAAGGCCGACGACCCACAGCGCATCGCCCGCTCGCGGCTGGAGATCGCCGCGACCTGGCTGGCCTGCGGGCTGGATCCGCAGAAGGTGACCTTCTACCGGCAGTCGGACATCGTCGAGATCCCGCAGCTGACCTGGCTGCTGACCTGCGTCACCGCCAAGGGCCTGCTCAACCGCGCCCATGCCTACAAGGCGGCGGTGGACAGGAACACAGACACCGGCGAGGACCCGGACTTCGCCGTCACCGCCGGCCTGTACATGTACCCGGTGCTGATGGCTGCCGACATCCTCGCCTTCGGCGCGCACAAGGTGCCGGTGGGCCGCGACCAGATCCAGCACATCGAGATGGCGCGCGACATCGGCCAGCGTTTCAACCACCTCTACGGCGACGCCTGGCGTGCCGCGACCGGCCTGGACGGCGAGCCATTGGTGCTGCCGGAGGTGCAGATCGACGAGAACGTGGCCACGCTGCCGGGCCTGGACGGCCGCAAGATGTCCAAGAGCTACGACAACACCATCCCGCTGTTCGCGCCGCCGGCGGAGCTGAAGAAGCTGGTGATGTCCGTCCGCACCGATTCGCGCGTGCCCGGCGAGGCCAAGGACACCGAAGGGTCGGCGCTGTTCCAGCTGTACCAGGCGTTCGCCACGCCGGCGCAGACCGAAGAGATGCGCCACGCCTTCGCCGACGGCATCGGCTGGGGCGATGCCAAGCAGCGCCTGTTCGCGATCATCGACGAGGCGGTGGCGCCGATGCGCGAGCAGTACGCGCAGCTGGTGGCCAGGCCGGCGCAGCTGGAGGAGATCCTGCAGGAAGGCGCGCGCAAGGCGCGCGACGTCACCGTGCCCCTGCTCGACGGGCTGCAGCGTGCGGTTGGCCTGGGGCGGTTCATGGCGCCGCAGGCGGCCGTCGCCAAGACCCGCGGCACTGCGGCGAAGCTGCCGCAGATCAAGCAGTACCGCGAAGCCGATGGCCGTTTCCACTTCAAGCTGGTCGACGGCGAAGGCCGCCTGCTGCTGCAGGGCGACGGCCACGCATCGCCGCGCGACGCCGGCCAGGTGATCGCACGGCTGCGGCGCGAGGGGCTGGACGCGCTGCACGAGATGGAGGCGCGCGCGGTCGGCCTGCTCGGCGAGAGGATCGGCACGCTGGGCGAGGGACTGGCGGGCGTGGACGGGATCCTGGACGCGTTGCGGCAGCTGGCGGCGGTGGAGGACTGATGGCCTGGTTGTCGCTGATCCTGTTCCTGCCGTGGTTCGCGCTGCTGGGCGCGCTGTACTGGTTCTATCCGCGCACGCCGCGGCCGCTGGCCCGGCGCGCGTTCGACACGGCCACGCTGTTGCTGTCGCTGGTGCTGAGCATCCTGGGCATGCACTGGGGCTACCGGATGGGCGTGGCCGACAGCGGCAGCGGGCCGATCTGGCGCCAGGTGCTGGCGGTGCTGTACGCCTACGGTGCGTTCCTGGCGGTGCTGGCGCTGGCGGTGCCGCTGCGCATGCGCCTGCTCGAGCGCTGGCGTGCCCGCTGACGCGCTCTTGTAGGAGCCCACTTCAGGGGGCGACCCGACGCGCCCTGATCACCACTGCGTTCAACGCGACCGCTCCGGTGGTTGTGCGTTGAACGGTGCGCCTTGGACCTGGTCGGGTCGCCCCCTGAAGTGGGCTCCTACAGGGGACGGGCGGGGGCCGTTTGCCGCGCATTCGACCAAAGCCGGATCGCTCATGCGCAAGGGCCTGACTAGGATGGCCGGGTGAAGCTGGAGACGCACGACAGGGAAGGGCGGGTCATGCCGGAACAGGGCATCCACACCATCGACACCGGGTATGTGCGTCCGCGTTTCGACGCGGCCTACCTGGTGGTGGAGCAGGGCCGCGGTGCCTTCATCGATTGCGGCACCAACCACACCGTGCCGGCGCTGCTGTCGGCGCTGGATGCGGCCGGCCTGGCGCCCGCCGACGTGGACTGGCTGGTCCTCACCCACGTCCACCTCGACCATGCCGGCGGCGCCGGCACCCTGATGCGGCAACTGCCCAATGCGCGCCTGGTCGCGCATCCGCGCGCGGCGCCGCACATGGTCGATCCGGCGCGGCTGGTCGCCGGGGCCACCGCGGTCTACGGCGAGGAAGAGTTCGCGCGCCACTACGGCGAACTGGTGCCGGTGCCGGCCGCGCGCGTGGTGGTGGCCGAAGACGGCCACGTCGTGGACCTGGCCGGGCGCGCGCTGCGCTGCATCGACACGCCCGGGCATGCGCGCCACCACCTGTGCGTTTGGGACGCGCGCAGCCGCAGCTGGTTCACCGGCGACACTTTCGGCCTGTCCTACCGCGAACTGGACAGCGAGCACGGCGCCTTCATCCTGCCGACCTCCTCGCCGGTGCAGTTCGAGCCGGAGGCGATGCAGGCTTCGATCGCGCGGATGATGGCCGAGTCGCCGCAGGCGATGTACCTGACCCACTTCGGCCGCGTGACCGACGTGGCGCGGCTGGCCGCCGAGCTGCACGAACAGGTCGATGCGATGGTCTCGCTGGCGCAGGCCTGCGATGGCGGGCCCGATCGCCACCGCGCGCTGGTCGCGGCGCTTTCCGGTTATTACCTCGAGCGCGCGCAGGCGCACGGCTGCGCGGTGGACGACGCGGCGGTGCTGCGGCTGCTGGAGATGGACATCGAACTCAACGCGCAGGGGCTGGAGATCTGGCTCGACCGCAGCCGACGGTAGTGGCGGTTCGAGGCTCCTCTGACCTACTGCGGCTGCGCCATGTCGTCCAGCAGCGCCTTGAGGAAGCGCGCGGCCTCGCCGCCGGTGGCGGCGCGGTGGTCGAAGGTCAGCGAGATCGGCAGGCGGCGGTGCACCTCGATGCCGCCGATCACCGCGACCACGTCGTGGCTGAGCTTGCCGGCACCGACGATGGCCACGCACGGCGGCACCACCACCGGGGTGGCGTAGCGGCCGGCGAACATGCCGAAGTTGGACAGCGAGATGGTGTAGCCGGACAGCTCGCTCGCCGGGAGCGAGCGTTCTTCGACCTGCGCGCGCAGGCGGTTGATGCCTTCGCGGATGCCGCGCGCGTCGAGCATGTCGGCGTTGCGCAGCGCGGGCACGAACAGGCCATCGTCGGTATCCACCGCGATGCCCACGTCCACGTGCGGATGGCGGGTGACCGCCAGCGCGTCGCCGTCGAACCAGGCGTTGAGCGCCGGCACCGCCTTGCACGCGGCGACGATCGCGCGGACCAGGCGCGAGGTGATGTCCTGCCTGCCGATCCAGGCGTGCAGGTCGGCGTCGTCGACCAGGGTGGTCGGCACCACCTTGCTGTGCGCATCCGCCATCACCCGCGCCATGTTGCGGCGCACGCCCTTGAGCTGTTCGGGCTGGCCACTGGCGGCGACCGTTTCCGTGCCCGGCGGGCGGGTGCGCATCGGCTTGCCGGCGGCGGACACCGGCGTGCGCTGCGCAGCCGGTTGCGGGGCGGCTGCCGCTGCGGCGACCGCTTGCCGCGCGGCCTGCGCCGTACCCGCTCCCCCGGTCCCTCCCGCAAGGGCGGAGGAGAGCAGGGCCGAGGGATTGGCAGCAGCGTTCTTCACGTCGGCCTGGGTGACGGTGCCGTCGGCGCCGGTGGCGCGCACGCGGGCCAGGTCCACGCCCAGCTTCCTGGCCAGCGCGCGCACGGCCGGCATCGCCTTGACCCCGCCGACCGAGATCGCCTGCTCGCTGCGCACCGCATCGGAACTCTGCATCGCGCCGACCACGGTGCCGGCGTCGCCGCCGCGCGCGTCGGACGGGGCCGGCTGCACCGGCAGTTCGCCGCCGTCGTCGCTGGCCACCGCTTTCGCCGGCGCCGCGTGGCCGCCGCCGTGGTGGTGGCCGGTGTCCTGGCCCTCGGCACGCTGCGGCAGCGACGCATCGGGTTCGAACACGGCCAGCATCGCGCCGGTGACGACGATGTCGCCGGCGCCGCCGGCCAGCCGCACCACCTTGCCGGATACCGGCGAGGGCACTTCGACCACGGCCTTGGCCGTCTCCATCGACACCAGCGGTTCGTCCAGGCGCACGGTGTCGCCTTCCTTGACGAACCACTCGACGATGGTCGCGTCGGGTAGGCCTTCGCCCAGGTCGGGAAGGTGGAAGGTCTTGGTGTCGTTCATCGGGATCTCTCGAATGTCGTCTGGTCGTCGGCCCGGCGTTGCCGCGGGGCCGGTGTCTTGTCTTGCACCCCCGCGCGCGGCGCAGGGGCGGGGAAAGGGTGATCTTGCTTCCCGCGGTCGCGGAACGCGAGGACCCGGGCAAGCACATCCGCCCGGCCTCCCTTCCGCCGCGGTGGAAGGGAGGAGCTGGCGGGATCAGCCCTGCGCCACCGCGCGCTTCGCCGCGGCCACGATCCGCTCCACGCTCGGCAGGTACTTCATTTCCAGGCGGAACAGCGGGATGTGCGTGTCCCAGCCGGTGACGCGCTCGACCGGCGCGACCAGGTCGTACATCGACGACTCGGCCAGGCGCGCGGCGATCTCGGCGCCGAAGCCGGCGGTGCGCGGGGCTTCCTGCACGATCACGCAGCGGCCGGTGCGCGAGACCGACTCGGCGATGGTGTCGAAGTCCAGCGGGCGCAGGGTGGCCACGTCGATCACCTCGGCGCTGATGCCGTCCTTCGCCAGCGCGTCGGCCGCTTCCAGCGCTTCCTTCACCTGCGCGCCCCAGGCGACCAGGGTGACATCGGTGCCGTCGCGCAGGACGAAGCACACGTCCAGCGGCAGCGCCTCGCCGTCGTCGGCCACCAGCTCCTTGTACTGCCGGTAGATCCGCTTGGGCTCCATGTAGATCACCGGGTCCGGATCGCGGATCGCGGCCAGCAGCAGGCCGTAGGCGCGCTGCGGCGAGGACGGCATGACCACGCGCAGGCCCGGCACGTTGGTGAAGATCGCCTCGTTGGCCTCGCTGTGGTGTTCCGGCGCGCGGATCCCGCCGCCCCACGGCACGCGCAGCACCATCGGGCAGTGCAGGCGGCCGCGGGTGCGGTTGCGCAGGCGCGCAGCGTGGCAGATGAGGTGGTCGACCATCGGGTAGACGAAGCCGTCGAACTGGGCCTCGGCCACCGGCTTCATGCCCTGCGCGGCCAGGCCGATCGACAGGCCGGCGATGGTGGTCTCGTCCAGCGGCGTGTCGAGCACGCGCTGCGCGCCGAACTTCTGCTGCAGGCCGGCGGTGGCGCGGAACACGCCGCCGTTCACGCCCACGTCCTCGCCCAGCACCAGTACGGTGGGATCGTGCTGCAGTTCCCAGGCCAGCGCCTGGGTGATGGCTTCGATCAGGGTGATCGGGGCGGCAACGGGCGTGGCGGTCATCGGCTGTCCTCCACGGACGGGAGTGCGCGCGGCATCGATGTGGCCGGCCTCGGTGGCGCCGGCGTGGGAGTCGCGGGTCTGGCGGATGTCATCCATGGCGCTGCTCCATGGCAATGGCGGCCGCGCGCTGGGCCAGCAGCTCCGGCGGCGGATCGGCGTACAGGTAGTCGAACATCGCCTCCACCGGCTGCACCGCGGTGGCAAGGTAGGCATCGACCTCGATCGCCACCAGGCGCTCGCATTCTTCCTTCCAGGCCGCTTCCTCGGCCTCGCTCCACGCGCCCTGCGCGGTGAGCCAGGTGCGCAGGCGCAGCAGCGGCTCCTCCTTCCAGGCGGCCTTGACCTCGGCGTCGTCGCGGTAGCGGCGGGCGTCGTCGGCGGTGGTGTGGTCGGACAGGCGGTAGGTCATGAACTCGATCACGCTGCCGCCTTCGCCCTTGCGCGCGCGCTCGGTGGCGATGCGCATGGCCTCCAGCACCGCGACCAGGTCGTTGCCGTCCACCTGCAGGCAGAACAGTCCGCCGGCGATGCCCTTCTGGGCCAGGGTCTGGGCACCGGTCTGCGCCGAGCGCGGCACCGAGATCGCCCAGCCGTTGTTGACCACGCCCAGCACCAGCGGCAGCTTGTAGGCGCCGGCCGAGTTCAGCGCGGCGTAGAAGTCGGTCTTGGAGGTGCCGCCGTCGCCGCAGGTGGCCACCGCCACGTTCGGCTCGCCGCGCAGCTGGAACGCCAGCGCCGCGCCGGCCGCGTGCAGGCACTGGGTCGAGATCGGCACGCAGAACGGGAAGTCGTGGCGCGCGGCGCCCTGCTGGAAGTCGTTGCCGCGCTCGTCGCCGCCCCAGTACAGCAGCACCTCGCGCGGGCGCACGCCGCGCATGAACAGCACGCCGTACTCGCGGTAGCTGGGCGCATACACGTCGCCCTCAGCCATCGCCGCGCCGATGCCGACGTGGGTGGCCTCGTGGCCCAGGCACGGCGCGTAGGTGCCGAGCTTGCCGGTGCGCTGCAGGGCGATCGCCTTGGTGTCGAAGGTGCGCACGTACAGCATCTGCTTGAACAGCGGCAGCAACGCGGCGGGGTCGCGCAGGGCGGGCGGGAACTCGCGGACCGGCTGGCCGTCCGCGCCGAGGTATTGCAGGTAGTCGATCTGGAAGCTTGCTGCTTGGGTCATGGCATGGCACCAGCCGCGGGGCTGGAAAACGTACTGGAAAGTTGCACATGGTACGGAATACCTGCTCAAAACCCTCCGTGCAGCGCAACATCGCTTGTATTCCGCGGACTTGCGGCGGCCGCCCCGGGGGCGCACCTGGCGCCGCGCGGGAGGCCCGGGACGCCGCCGGCCCCGGCTGCGTTACCCTTCCCGGCCCACCTGCGCCGTGCCACCAGCCCCGATGACCCTCGACAAGAACCAGCGTCCGCTCGAACCGGGCATCCACACCGACCTGCAGGGGCGGATGACCTACGCCGGCTACCTGCACCTGGACCGCCTGCTGTCGGCGCAGGCGCCGCTGTCCGACCCGCCGCACCACGACGAGATGCTGTTCATCGTCCAGCACCAGGTCTCGGAGCTGTGGCTGAAGCTGCTGATGCACGAACTGCAGGCCGCGCGAGAGTTCCTCAAGGACGACCAGGTCTGGCAGTGCCGCAAGGTGCTGGCGCGCAGCAAGCAGGTGCTGCGCCAGCTGACCGAGCAGTGGTCGGTGCTGGAGACGCTGACCCCGTCCGAATACATGGGCTTCCGCCACCTGCTCGGGCCTTCGTCGGGTTTCCAGTCGCTGCAGTACCGGGCGGTGGAGTTCCTGCTGGGCAACAAGAACGCCGGCATGGTGCGGGTGTTCGCCCACGACCCGGACGGCCAGGCGGCGCTGCGCGGCGAGCTCGAGCTGCCCAGCCTGTACGAGGAGTTCCTGCGCTACCTGGCCCGTTTCGGCCACGCCATCCCGGCGCAGTACCTGGAGGACGGCCGCGACTGGAGCGCCGCGCACGTGTCCGACCCGGCGCTGCGGCCGGTGTTCGAGCGGATCTACGAGGACACCGACCGCTACTGGCGCGAGTACTCGCTGTGCGAGGACCTGGTCGACCTGGAAACCCAGTTCCAGCTGTGGCGCTTCCGGCACATGCGCACGGTGATGCGGATCATCGGCTTCAAGCGCGGCACCGGCGGTTCCAGCGGGGTGGGATTCCTCAAGGAGGCCTTGGAACTGACCTTCTTCCCGGAGCTGTTCGAGGTGCGGACCAGCATCGGGCCCGGGTGAGGCAGGGCGCGGCAGGACCCGCGCCGTGGCGCCCGCCGGGCGCACAAACCTTTGACAGGGAAGGAAAAACAGCGGGTTCGCGGGCGCTCCCGCCGACCCCGTCGCATTGACGCGCGCCGTCGCCGTCGGTGATTCTCGGCCCACTCCGGGGGCCCTGAAGCGCCATCGGCCCGTCCCGAAACCCATTGAAGAAGCAAAGGAAGTCCATGAGCGCCGACGTCGTCGAGCCCAAGGCCGCGGTCCCGCCGCAGCCGCCCGCGCCACCCGAGTTCCCGCAGGTCCTCGGCCATCCGCGTCCGCTGTGGATGCTGTTCATGACCGAGTTCTGGGAGCGGTTCGCCTTCTACGGCATGCGCTGGGCGCTGGCCCTGTACATCGTCGCCCAGTTCTACGGCGGCGACAGCGCCGGCGAGGCGTCGGCCAGCCGGCTGTATGGCGCCTACCTGGCGCTGGTGTATGCGGCGGCGCTGTTCGGCGGTTACGTCGCCGACCGCATCATCGGCTACCAGCGGTCGATCCTGTTGGGCGCCGTGGTGATGGCGGTCGGCTTGTTCATGATCGCCGTGCCGAACGAACAGATATTCAAGTTCGGCCTGGCCACGATCATCGCCGGCAACGGCCTGTTCAAGCCGAACATCTCGACCATGGTCGGCAAGCTGTACACGGCGGGCGACGAGCGCCGCGATTCGGGCTTCACCCTGTTCTACATGGGCATCAACCTCGGGGCGATGATTGCACCATTGCTGACCGGTTGGCTTGCCGAACGCATGTTCGGCGGTTCGCCCGAGATGCCGGCGTACAAGGCCGTGTTTATCGCCTCCGGCGTCGGCATGGTGATCAGCCTGGTGTGGTTCTGGTTCGGTCGCCGCCAGCTGGGCGGTATCGGTCGTCCCCTGGAGGGAGCAGCGAGTCCCCAGCGCGTGCTGTGGGTGACCTTGGCCACCTTGGCGGCGATCCCGGTGATCTACTACCTGCTGGGAGGTGGCTTCGCTGAGCTGGTGGCCAAGCTGCTGTTGAACGTTGGGGTGATTGATCCGGTGCTCGTCAATGGCGTGCTGGACTACGAAAAGACCCTGTCGGCCGCGACGGTGCTGGCCTGGATCCTGGGCGGACTGTTCCTGGCCTTGTGCGTGCTGATCCTGGTCGAAGGCTTCCGCGATGGTGCGGTCCGGCGCGACATGGCCATCGCCATGCTGATCATCTTCGTGTTCAACGTGCTGTTCTGGTGCTTCTTCGAACAGGCCGGCAGCTCGTTCAACTTCCTTGCGCAGAACATCGTCAACCGCGACTTCAGTGGCTGGATCTTCCCGGTCGGCTGGTTCCAGTCGGTGAATTCGGTGGCGATCATCGCCTTGGCGCCGGTGCTGGCCTGGCTCTGGGTCAGGCTCAGCAAGATTGAGCCCAACCTGGGCGCCATGCGCCTGGTTCGCTTGGTTGTGGGCGTGGTTTCGACCCTGTTCGCGATCCTGGCGATGCACCGCCTGAGCGGTCTGGGCGTGCTGCCGGGCTGGGCTTTCTTCGCGATCTCCGCGCTCATCCTGGTCCTGGGCGCGTGGGCGACGCGGATCGATTTCGGCAACGCCGCCGGCACGCTCAACCCGTCGATCCCGCGCAAGTTCGGCTTCGGCATCATCTTCAACGGCCTCGCCTTCCTGTTGCTGATGTTCGCCCTGTCCAGCCTGGTCGATCCGCAGACCCTCAAGATCCCGTTCTGGACCCTGTTCATGGTCTACGTGATCCAGTCGGTCGGCGAGCTGTGCCTGTCGCCGATTGGCCTGTCGATGGTGACCAAGCTGGCGCCGGTGCGCCTGGTCGGCTTCGGCATGGGCGGCTGGTTCCTGTCGACCGCCATTGGCAACAACCTGTCGGGCATCTTTGCCAGCCACATCAGCGGCGAAACCGGCATGACCGTGGAATCGGCCTTCACCGGCTACACGCTCGGGTTCTGGATCCTGATGGGCAGCGGCGTGCTGCTGTTCCTGATCGCACCGCTGATCCAGAAGCTGATGCACGGGGTGAAGTAAGGATGGCGGGTGTCCGTGGCGTGGCCGTGTCCGCGCTGTTGCTGCTGCGCCTGTCCGCCTGCGGCGGGCAGGAGCCGGCGCCGCCTTCCGGGCCGCCGCTGCCGGTGGACACCACGCCGCGGAAGCCGCCCGTCGCCGACGTGAGCGAGCCGGTCGCCTCGGGCAACACGCCCGCGGCGGCCGACATCGCCGCGATCGCCGCGCTGGGCGCCGCGTTCGACCCGGCGCGCAGCGCCGAGGCCGACCTGGAGACGGCCAAGGTCGAGGCCAAGCGCGGCGGCAGGCGCATCGTGCTGGAACTGGGCGACGCTTCGTGCGGCGAATGCGCCGCGCTCGACGCCAGGATCGAGGGCGAGGCGCCGCTGCGGCACCGCCGCGACGCCGGCTTCATCTGGATCAAGGTCGACCGCAGTACGCCGGGCAACGCCGCGTTCCTGGCCGCGTACCCGGATGCGGCTGAAGCGCCGGCGCCCTACCTGCTGGTGCTCGACGCCGATGGCCAGGTGCTGCACGCGCAGGCCGGTGTCGACCTGCTGCGCAAGGGCAAGCCGGACCGGAGCAGGATCGGCGCGTTCCTGGAGCAGTGGGCGCCGCCGCGCTGAGGCGGCGTTGCGGCGGCTCAGGCGCCGTCGCGCAGTGCTTCCAGGCCGGGGCCGCCGAGCTTGGCCAGCAGGCGGTCGAGCGTGGCCCGTTCCTCGCAGTCGAGGGTGGCGATCAGCCGCTGCTCGCAGGCCAGCGCCATCGGTGCGATCTCGTCGTACACCGTGTAGCCCACTTCCGACAGCGCCAGCACCGAGCGGCGGCGGTCGTCGCTGTGGATCTCGCGCTTGATCAGGCTGCGCTCGAGCAGGCGGGCCACCGCGCGGCTGACTGCGACCTTGTCCATGGCGGTGCGTTCGGCGACCTCGTTGGCCGACAGGTCGGGGAAGCGGCCGAGCACGGCCATGATCCGCCACTCGGTGATCGCCAGCCCGAAGCGCTTCTGGTAGAGGTCGGCGATGGTCTGGCTGACACGGTTGGAGAGCACGCTGAGCCGGTAGGGCAGGAAGTTCTCCAGGGCGAGTTCGGCGTGGCCGGTGGCCTCCGCGGCGGGCGCGGTGCCGGGGGCTTCGAGGGCGTTCGGGGCGGACATTGCGGCGGGGCACCTTGCTTATGGTTGCAGACGTAACTATAAAGGGGGTTGGACCACAACCCGCTTCCCCTACGGGGTTGCTCAGGAAGCCATCATGAGCGCGCATTCGCAAGTACTTCCCACCACTTCTTCCCACAACGCCGGCATGACCGTGAGCCAGTTCGACAACCCGATGGGGATCGACGGCTTCGAGTTCGTCGAATTCGCCGCCCCGGGCGGCCAGGCGCAGCAGCTGCGCGACTATTTCGGCAAGCTCGGCTTCGTCCAGGTGGCGCGGCACAGGACCCGGCCGATCAGTACCTGGCGCCAGGGCGACTGCACCTTCCTCATCAACGAGGATCCCGATTCGTTCGCCGCGCGCTTCGCAGAGCAGCACGGTCCCAGCGCCTGCGGCTTCGCCATCCGGGTGAAGAAGCTGGCCGACTGGGCGCGCACGCAGGCGCTGCGGAACGGCGCCGAGGCCTTCGACACCAGGGACGAGCTGAGCAAGGCGGTGGCCGCGCCGGTGATCAAGGGCATTGGCGACTGCATGCTCTACATCGTCGACCGTTACGACGAGAAGGGCACCATCCACGACCCGGACTACGAATACCTGCCCGGCGTGGAACTGATGCCGAAGGGCTTCGGCCTGACCTTCATCGACCACCTGACCCACAACCTGTACCACGGCAACATGGCCAAGTGGGCCGACTACTACGAGCGGCTGTTCAACTTCCGCGAGATCCGCTACTTCGACATCAAGGGCGCCAAGACCGGGCTGCTGTCCAAGGCGATGACCGCGCCGGACGGCATGGTCCGCATCCCGCTCAACGAATCGTCCGACCCGAAGTCGCAGATCAACGAGTACCTGGACACCTATCAGGGCGAGGGCATCCAGCACATCGCCTGCTTCACCGACGACATCTACGCCACGGTGGAGAAGATGCGTGAGGCCGGGGTGGAGTTCCTGGATACGCCGGACACCTACTTCGACGTGATCGACCAGCGCATCCCGGACAACGGCGAGGACGTGGAACGGCTGCGCCGCAACCGGATCCTGATCGACGCCGACCCGGAGACCAAGCAGCGCAAGCTGCTGCAGATCTTCACCCAGAACGCGGTGGGACCGATCTTCTTCGAGATCATCCAGCGCAAGGGCAACGAAGGTTTCGGCGAAGGCAACTTCCAGGCCCTGTTCGAGAGCATCGAGCGCGACCAGATGCGCCGCGGCGTGCTCTGAGGCCGCGACTGGAAAAGCCGCTCTCCCGCGGGAGAGCGGCGCAAGGATGGAAGCCATGAGCAAGTCGACCGAACTTCGATACATGACCGGCTTCGGCAACGAGTTCGCCAGCGAGGCGATCGCCGGTGCGTTGCCGGTGGGGCAGAACTCGCCGCAGCGGGTGGCGCACGGGCTGTATGCCGAGCAGCTGTCGGGCAGCGCGTTCACCGCGCCGCGCGGGCAGAACCGGCGCAGCTGGCTGTACCGGATCCGGCCGGCGGCGATGCATGGCGCGTTCTCGCTGCTGGGCGGGGCGGATGCGAAGCCGCGCTTCCACAACGACTTCGGCGACGGGCCGGTGACGCCGGACCAGCTGCGCTGGGATCCGCTGCCGCTGCCCACCACGCCCACCGACTTCGTCGACGGCCTGTACACCGTCGCCGGCAACGGCTCGCCGGCAGCGCAGCAGGGCGTGGGCATCCACCTGTACGCGGCCGACCGCGACATGGCCGGGCGCTTCTTCCATGACGCCGACGGCGAGCTGCTGCTGGTGCCGCAGCTGGGCCGGCTGCGCATCGCCACCGAGATGGGCGTGCTGGAAGTGGAGCCGCAGCAGATCGCGGTGGTCCCGCGCGGCGTGCGCTTCCGCGTGGAGCTGCCCGACGGGCCTTCGCGCGGCTACGTGCTGGAGAACTTCGGTGCGCCGCTGCGGCTGCCGGAGCTGGGGCCGATCGGCAGCAACGGCCTGGCCAACCCGCGCGACTTCGAGACACCGGTGGCGGCGTACGAGGACGTGGAGGGCGCGTTCGAACTGGTCGCCAAGTTCCAGGGCCACCTGTGGCGCGCCGACATCGGCCACAGCCCGCTGGACGTGGTCGGCTGGCACGGCAACTGCGCGCCGTACCGCTACGACCTGCGCCGCTTCAACACCATCGGCTCGATCAGCTTCGACCACCCGGACCCGTCGATCTTCACCGTGCTCACCGCGCCCAGCGACACGCCGGGCACGGCGAACGTGGACTTCGCGATCTTCCCGCCGCGCTGGCTGGTGGCGCAGCACACGTTCCGGCCGCCATGGTTCCACCGCAACGTGGCCAGCGAGCTCATGGGCCTGGTGCATGGCGCCTACGACGCCAAGGCCGAGGGCTTCCTGCCCGGCGGCTGCTCGCTGCACAACTGCATGACCGGGCACGGGCCGGATGCGGCGACGTTCGACAAGGCGTCGAACGCGGACCTGTCCAGGCCGGACGTGGTCACCGACACCATGGCCTTCATGTTCGAGACGCGCGGCGTGATCCGCCCGGCGGCGCAGGCACTGGAGGCCGCGCACCGCCAGCGCGACTACCAGCAGTGCTGGGCCGGCCTGCGCCGCAACTTCACCCCACCCCTGTAGGAGCCCACTTCAGGGGGCGACCCGACGACGCTGGAAGGCGCTTCGCTCAACGCGTTGCCTCCGGATGGTGTCGCGTTCAACGCGGGTGCTGCCGATGCCCCCGGGTCGCCCCCTGAAGTGGGCTCCTACAGGGGGTTAGAATCCGGGCAGGCCAACGGAGGGAGCAGGACGATGGCGGAAGCACTGGGTCTGTTCGCACTGGGACTGCTGGCGCTGGCGCTGGGCGGCGACTCGATGGTCAAGGGCGCTTCCGGGCTGGCCCAGGGGCTGGGTATGCGCCCGTTCGTGGCCGGCCTGCTGCTGGTCGCCTTCGGCACCTCGGTGCCGGAACTGGCGGTCAACCTGCGCGCGATGTGGCTGGACGAACACCACCTGGCGCTGGGCAATGCCGTCGGCAGCAACATCACCAACCTCGGCCTGACCCTGGGCGTGGCCGCGCTGGCGACGCCGCTGCTGCTGCGCGCACGGATGGCGGTGCCGCTGCTGGTGCTGCTGGTGGTCGCTTCGCTGGCGCTGATGGTGTTCGGCCTGGACGGCTACATCGGCCGGGTCGAAGGCGCCGTGCTGCTGCTGGGCTTCCTCGCCAGCACCGGGTTCCTGCTGCGCCAGGGCCGGCGCGAGGCGGCCGAGGTGCAGGCCGGCATCGCCGCCTTCGCCGCCACCCGCCCGGGCATGGGCCTGAACGTGCTGCGCCTGGTGATCGCCGCGGTGCTGCTGTACTTCGGCGCGCGCTGGGTGGTGTCCGGCGGCCTCGGCCTGGGCCAGGCCTGGGGCCTGAGCCCGCTGCTGGTCGGCCTGCTGCCGGTGGCCATCGGCACCGCGCTGCCGGAAGTGGCCGCGGCGGTGGCCGCCGCGCGGCGCGGCCGCGGCGACATGGTCGCCGGCCACGTGATCGGTTCGAGCCTGTTCAACCTGCTGGCCATCGTCGGCGGCATGGCCGTGTTCCGGCCGCTGGCGCTGCCGGCCTCGTTCGTGCGCTTCGAGCTGCCGGCGGCGATCGTGCTGGCGCTGCTGGTCTACCCGCTGCTGCGCAGCGGCCGCAGTGTCAGCCGCCAGGAAGGCGCGGTGCTGGTGCTGGCGTTCCTGGCGTGGGTGGTGCTGGAAGTGCTGCTGTTCGTGTAGCCGCGCTCAGCCGCGCTCCCGCCGGGCGCGGGTGTCCTCGCCCACCTTCTCGCCGCCGACCGCATCGCCGGCGCTTTCGCTGGTCCCCGGCTGCGGCGGCCGGTCGGCCATGTGCAGCGACAGCGCCGCCTTGGCCATCAGGTGCGCGCTGATCGGCGCGGTGATGAACAGGAAGGCGGTGATCAGCAGTTCGCGCGGCTGCGGGTCGGTGCCGTTGAGCGCGTGGTAGCCCAGCGAGGCCAGCAGCACGCAGCCCACGCCCAGGGTGCTGGCCTTGGTCGGCGCGTGCAGGCGCTTGAAGAAATCCGACAGCTTCACCAGGCCCAGCGAGCCGAGCACGATGAAGAAGCAGCCCGCCGCCAGCAGCAGCACCAGGACGATGGCGAACAGCCAGCTCATTCGACGATGTCCCGGCGCATCACGTACTTGCTCAGGACCACGGTACTGACGAAGCCGAGCATGGCGATCACCAGCGCCGCCTCGAAGTAGACCGCCGTACCCAGGTGCATGCCGAACAGCACCAGTTGCGCGATCGCGGCCACGAACAGCGTGTCCAGGGCCAGGATCCGGTCCGGCACCGTCGGGCCCTTCAGCAGCCGGTACAGCGCCAGCAGCATGGCGAACCCGGCCACGTGCATCGAGCCGACGATGGCGAAACCGACCAGCGCCTGCGGGGTCACGGGAAGATCTCCATCAGCGGCTTCTCGTAGCGGGTCTTGATCTGGCGGATCACCTCGTCGGGGTCCTCCAGGTTGAGCACGTGCACCAGCAGGTGGCTGCGGTCGTCGGACAGCGACGCGGACACCGTGCCCGGGGTGAGGGTGATGATGCTGGTCAGCGCGGCGATGCCGTGGATGTTGGCCACCTCCAGCGGCAGCCAGACGAAGCCGGGGTTGATCCTGCGTTCCGGACCGAGCACCTGCAGGGCCACGGTGATGTTGGAATGGACGATGTCCATGAGCAGGATCGCGGCCATCTTCGGCACCCCGCGCAGGCTGCCGATGCGGGCGAACTCGCGGTCCAGGCGCGCGGAGATCTGCGGGATCAGCAGCGCCAGCAGCAGCCCCATCGCCGCGTGGCCGACGGTGACCGCATCGTTCATCAGCAGCCAGAAGCAGAACACCATGGCCGACAGCGGCAGCGACGGCAGCAGGCGCCGGCGCCAGCGATCGAAACGGTTCGCGGCCATGCTCAGGGCTCCCTCAGCTTCGGCGTCGCCGCGCGCACCTGCTGCACGTAGTCGCCGGGCGACTGCAGCTGGGCGGCGGTGGCGCGGGTGTAGTCCAGCAGCGGCGCGGCGGCCAGGACCATGGCCACACCATAGCCGAGCAGCAGCACGGTGGCCGCGGTCTCCAGCGGCCGGGTCGGCGCCGCCTTCATCGCATTCGCCGGCGTGTACTGGGCCAGGCGCTCGGCCGGTGCGTCCGGCCACGGTTCCACCCGCCAGAACAGCCGCGTGCCGGCACGGGCCAGGCCGACCAGCATCATGAAGCCGCTGGCCAGCACCAGCGCCCAGACCCAGCCGGTGCTGGCCGGCGGCACCGCTTCCAGCAGCAGCAGCTTGCCGACGAAGCCCGACAGCGGCGGCAGGCCGGCCAGCGACACCGCCGCGACCAGGAACAGCACCCCGGGCATGGTCCGCCCGGGCAGCGCCGCGAGCAGGTCCTTGCGGTCGCCGGCGGCGCCGCGGCGGCGGCGGATCAGGTCGGCGAGCAGGAACAGCGCCGCACCGGCGAAGGTGCTCTGCGCCAGGTAGTACAGGCCGGCCGACACCGTGCCGGCGGTGGCCAGGGCGAAGGCGATGAACAGCGTCGCCGCCGAGCCCAGCACCAGGTAGGCGGCCATTGAACGCAACCGCCGCGAGGCCAGCACGCCCAGCGCCGACAGCATCAGCGTGGCGCCGCCCAGCGCCAGCAGTGCCGGCCAGGCGAAGCCCTGCAGCGCGCCGGTGCCGAAGCTCAGCGTGCCGACCCGCAGCACCGCGTACAGGCCGACCTTGGTCATCACCGCGAACAGCGCCGCCACCGCCGCCGGCGCATGGGTATAGGTTTGCGGCAGCCAGAAATACAGCGGCAGCACCGCGGCCTTGGCGCAGAACACCACCAGCAGCAGCCCGGCGGCGGCCTGCACCAGGGCCACGTCCTGCGCCGGCAGCTGCGCCACCCGCACCGCCATCTCGGCCATGTTGAGCGTGCCGAGCAGGCCGTAGAGCAGGCCCAGCGCGACCAGGAACAGGGTCGAGGCGGCGACGTTGAACACCACGTAGTGAAGGCCGGCGCGGATGCGCTCGCCGCGCCCACCGCTGAGCAGCAGGCCGTAGGAGGCGATCAGCAGCACTTCGAAGAACACGAACAGGTTGAACACGTCGCCGGTGAGGAAGGCGCCGTTCAGGCCCATCATCTGGAACTGGAAGAAGGCGTGGAAATGCGGCGCGCGCCGGTCCCAGCCGGCGCAGGCGTGGAGCAGGCAGGCCGCGCCCAGCAGCTGGCCCACCAGCAGCATCAGCGCCGCCAGCCGGTCGACCATCAGCGCGATGCCAAGCCGCGCCGGCCAGTCGCCGACCAGGTAGACCTGGATGCGGCCGCTGTCGGCCTGCACCGCCAGCACCACCGACACCGCCAGCATCGCCGCCATCGAGGCCCACGCCACCGCGCGCTGCGGCGCCATGCCGAAGCGGCGGTGTTCGAAGAACAGCGCCAGCGCCGCGGCGAACAGCGGGACCAGGATCGGCAGCAGCGGCAGGTGGCTCATGCGTCGCGCTCCGGGCTACGCGCTTCGTCCACCGGAGCGGCGCTGCCGGCGGTCGGTGCCGCGTGCGCGGCTTCGCGCGCGTCGGCGTGGCGGCGCTGTTCGCTGCGCTGGAACTCGCGTTCGGCGCGGCTGCCGTCGACGTGGTCGCTGTGGTTGTCGGCGCGGCTGCGGATCGCCACGACAATGCTCACCGCGGTCATGGCGAAGGTGATCACGATCGCGGTCAACACCAGCGCCTGCGGCAGCGGGTCGGTGTAGTTGGCCGGCAGCGCGGCCACGCCGTCGTGCAGCACCGGCGGCTTGCCGGCCACCAGCCGCCCGCCGGAGAAGATCAGCAGGTTGGTCGCGTACGACAGCAGGGTCAGGCCGAGGATGACGTCGAAGCTGCGCGCGCGCAGCAGCAGGTAGATGCCCGCGGCGGTGAGGATGCCGATCGCGCTCGCCATCGCCAGTTCCATCAGCCCAGCTCCCCGGTGCGGGTGGAACGGTCGCCGGTCTCGATCACGCCCAGGTGGGCCACGCGGGTGCGGGAGGGCTTGATCGTGCCCAGCATCGACAGGATCAGCATCGCCGCGCCGAACACCACCAGGTACACGCCGGTGTCGAAGCCGGTCGCGCTGGCCAGCGGCAGTTCGCCCAGCAGCGGCAGCTCCAGGTCGAGGTGGCCGCTGGTCAGGAACTCCACGCCGAACAGCAGCGAGGCCGCGCCGCTGGCCGCGGCCACCATCAGGCCGATGCCGATGCAGCGGATGTAGTCGAAGCCGAAGCGCGACTCGACCGAGGCCGCACCCTGGATCACGTACTGGATCAGCATCGGCACCGCCAGCACCAGGCCGGCAATGAAGCCGCCGCCGGGCGCATTGTGCCCGCGCAGGAACACGAATACCGACACGGTCAGGGTCAGCGGCAGCATCAGCTGGGCCAGGTGCGCCGGCACCGGCAGCAGCACCGGCGGGCCGGACACCACCTTCTCCGGTGCCAGCCGTGCGCGCCGCAGCAGCGCATGCACGATCAGCGCGGCGATGCCGAACACGGTGATCTCGCCGAAGGTGTCGAAGCCGCGGAAGTCGACCAGGATCACGTTGACCACGTTGCGGCCGTAGGCTTCCGGCAGCGAGCGGGCGAGCATCTCGATGCTGGCGGCGTCGCTGCCGGGGCGGGTCATCATCGCGTAGGCGAGCAGGCCCGCGCCCAGGCCGGCGGCGGCGGCGATGCCGATGTCGCGCGCGCGCCGGCGCGGCGCGCGCTCGGGCGGCGAGCGCGGCGGCAGGTAGTGCAGGCCGAGCAGCATCAGCGCCAGGCTCACCATCTCCACCAGCAGCTGGGTCAGGGCCAGGTCCGGCGCGGACAGGAACACGAAGGTCAGGCTGACGACCAGCCCGGCGCCGCCGAGCACGATCAGCGCCAGCAGGCGCTGCCGGTACAGGCGCAGGGTCCACAGCGTGCATGCCACCAGCACCAGCCACAGCAGCCAGCCCAGCAGCGGCATCGGTTGCGGCGCGCGCCACTGCAGTGGCGGCGAGACCCCCGCCGCGAACGGAGCCGCGCCGGCGAACAGCGCCGCCAGCACCAGCCACACCAGGCTGCGCTGCAGGCTGCCGTTGGCCAGGCGCGAGGTGAAGCGTTCGGCCAGCGCGTACAGCGCTTCCATGTTCCAGCGGAACAGGTTGCGCGCGCGCGACTGGCGCACGATCGCGTGCAGGTCCAGCAGCCGGCGCAGGCCGAAGTACAGGACGATGCCGCCAACGGTACCGGCCATGCTCATCAGCAGTGGTTTGTTGAAGCCGTGCCAGATGGCCAGGCTGTAGGAGGGCATCGCCTCGCCCAGGATCGAGGAGGCACCGGCATGCAGCACCGGGGCGACGGTCCACGCCGGGAAGATGCCCACCGCCACGCACACCAGCACCAGGATCTCGACCGGGATCTTCATCCAGCGCGGCGGCTCGTGCGGCACCCGGTCCAGCCCGCGCGGGCCCTCGCCGAAGAAGGTGTCGTGGACGAAGCGCAGGCTGTAGGCGACGCCGAACACCGCGTACAGCAGCGCGGCCACGCTGATCACGTTGGCCATCGTGCGATGGCCGTCGATCTCCAGCGCCTCGGCGAAGAACATCTCCTTGGACAGGAAGCCGTTGAGCAGCGGGATGCCGGCCATCGCCAGGGTCGCGGTGATCGCCAGCGCGCTGGTGACGGGCATGTAGCGGCGCAGGTTGCCGAGCCGGCGCATGTCGCGGGTGCCGGTCTCGTGGTCGATGATGCCCGCGGCCATGAACAGCGAGGCCTTGAAGGTGGCGTGGTTGAGGATGTGGAACACGCCGGCCACCACCGCCATCGGCGTGGACAGGCCGAACAGCACCGTGATCAGGCCCAGGTGCGAGATGGTCGAATACGCCAGCAGGCCCTTGAGGTCGTGCTGGAAGATCGCGAACCAGGCGCCCAGCAGCAGGGTGATCGCGCCGATGCTGGTGACCACGTAGAAGAACAGGTCGGTGCCGGCCAGCGACGGGTGCAGCCGCGCCAGCAGGAACACCCCCGCCTTCACCATCGTCGCCGAGTGCAGGTAGGCCGACACCGGGGTCGGCGCGGCCATCGCGTGCGGCAGCCAGAAGTGCAGCGGGAACTGCGCGCTCTTGGTGAACACCCCCGCCAGCACCAGCGCCAGCACCCACGGGTACAGCGCGCTGGCGCGGATCGCATCGCCGGAGGCCAGGACCACGTCCAGGTCGTAGCTGCCGACGATGCGGCCGATGAGCAGGATCCCGCCCATCAGCGCCAGGCCGCCGCCGCCGGTGATCGCCAGCGCCATGCGCGCGCCCTCGCGCGCGTCCTGGCGCCCGTACCAGAAGCCGATCAGCAGGAAGGAGCTGATGCTGGTCAGTTCCCAGAACACCAGCAGCAGGAGCAGGTTGCCGGCGATCACCACGCCCAGCATCGCGCCCATGAACAGCAGCAGGCAGCCGAAGAAGCGCGGCGCGCTGTCCTCCGCGGACAGGTAGTAGTGCGCGTACATCACCACCAGCGCGCCGATCGCCAGGACCATGCCGGCGAACATCCAGGCCAGGCCGTCCAGGCGCAGGGTGAAGTCGAGGCCGATCTGCGGGATCCAGGCATGGTCGGCGCGCGGCACCCAGCCCTGCAGCCCCGCCGGGGTCATCCACGCCAGCAGCAGCAGGCCCAGCAGCGGGGCCGCCGCGGCCACCCACGCCACCACCCCGCGCGAACGCGTGCGCAGGAACACCATCGCCACGGCCGCCAGGAACGGCAGGGCGAGCAGGATTTCCAGGAAGGGGATCATCCGGGGGCGGGCGGGATCGAAGGCGTGCGAGCCCGTCGAGTGTAGCAGCCGGTCTGGTGACGGCCCGCTATGCTGTGCCGATGCGCATTCTCCCCGGGCATTGCGCCCCGCCATGAACCCGCCGCCGCCCCGCGCCCTGGTGTTCGGTGCCAGCGGCCAGATCGGACGGCGCGTGCTTGCGCGGTTGCAGGCGCGCGGCTGGCACGTGGTGGCGCTGTGCCGCGGCGAGCCGCCCGCGGCCGCGTCCGGCGTGGAGTGGCGGCGCGGCGCGTTGCCCGACGCGGCCGGCGCGGGCGACGGCTTCGATGCGATCTTCAGCTGCGGTCCGCTGGACCTGTTCTCGCTGTGGGACGAGCGCCACGCGACCGGCGCGGCGCGGGCGGGCGCGTTCGGTTCGACCAGCGGGCACGTCAAGCATGCGTCGTCCGAGCCGGCCGAGCGCGAGCTGGCCGGGCGGTTGCGCGCGGCCGAAGCGCGGCTCGCGGCGGCTGCGGCGGCGCGTGGCGCGACCGTCACGCTGCTGCGGCCGACGCTGGTCTACGGCGCCGGCAGCGACCGCAACCTGAGCCGGATCGCGGCGCTGGCGCGGCGGCACGGCTTCTTCCTGCTGCCGCACGACGCGTGCGGCCTGCGCCAGCCGGTGCACGTGGACGACCTGGGCGATGCGGCACTGGCGGCGCTGCAGCGCGCGGGCACGGATTTCGCCGCGTACGACCTGCCGGGCGGGGAGACGCTGCCCTATCGCGAGATGGTCGCGCGCCTGCTGCAATCGCTGCGGCCTCCGGCGCGCCTGCTGCTGTTGCCGGGGCCGCTGTTCGGGTTCGCGGCGGTGCTGGCGCGCTGGCTGCGGGTGCACGACGCTGGCGCGGCGGTACTGGCGCGGATGCGCCAGGACCTGGTGTTCGATGCTTCAGCCGCGGCACGCGACCTGGGCTACGCACCGCGGCGGTTCATGCCCGAGGCCGGCATGAGCGGAAGCGATCAGTACCTCCACCCCAGCTTGCGGTAAAGCTTCGCCAGCACCCACGCAGGCCCGATCAGCAGGTAGACCAGGTCGGTGAGGAAGCTGGGCTTGCGGCCTTCGAACTTGTGGCCGATGAACTGGGCGATCCAGGCGACCACGAACACGGTCACCGCCGACCACAGCAGGGTGGCCAGGCCGAAGCGCATTTCGACCAGGCGGCAGAGGCAGCCGCAGAAGAAGAACACGGCGAGCATGCCCAGGCCGAGGCTGCGCGAGAGGCGGTAATAGAACATCCAGGCGAAGAACATGGCGAGCGCGGCCCAGATGCCGGTCTTCATCCAGGTGCCGAAGGTGGGGATGCACCAGATCAGCGCCACCACCGACCAGAGGATGGCGGGCACGGCGATGACGTGGATGCGCTGGTTCAGTTCGTTGCGGTGGTCGCCGGAGTAGCTGGCGAAGTAGCGGTCGATCGGCCGTTGCAGGGTCGCGTCCATCTCATCCCTCCCGAGGATTCTATGCGCTCGGGTATGGAGGATAGCGCGGGTGGCGGGTGGCCGTCTCCTATACCCATCTCCGAGCCCACGAGACTCCTGAGCCGCACGTATGCCGTCTTTTGGTTGATACTA
>NZ_PDWM01000090.1 GCF_010093225.1 Pseudoxanthomonas koreensis
GGTCACTATCAGTCAAAATAAAATCATTATTTGATTTCAATTTTGTCCCACTCCCTGCCTCTGTCATCACGATACTGTGATGCCATGGTGTCCGACTTATGCCCGAGAAGATGTTGAGCAAACTTATCGCTTATCTGCTTCTCATAGAGTCTTGCAGACAAACTGCGCAACTCGTGAAAGGTAGGCGGATCCCCTTCGAAGGAAAGACCTGATGCTTTTCGTGCGCGCATAAAATACCTTGATACTGTGCCGGATGAAAGCGGTTCGCGACGAGTAGATGCAATTATGGTTTCTCCGCCAAGAATCTCTTTGCATTTATCAAGTGTTTCCTTCATTGATATTCCGAGAGCATCAATATGCAATGCTGTTGGGATGGCAATTTTTACGCCTGTTTTGCTTTGCTCGACATAAAGATATCCATCTACGATATCAGACCACTTCATTTCGCATAAATCACCAACTCGTTGCCCGGTAACAACAGCCAGTTCCATTGCAAGTCTGAGCCAACATGGTGATGATTCTGCTGCTTGATAAATTTTCAGGTATTCGTCAGCCGTAAGTCTTGATCTCCTTACCTCTGATTTTGCTGCGCGAGTGGCAGCGACATGGTTTGTTG
>NZ_PDWM01000091.1 GCF_010093225.1 Pseudoxanthomonas koreensis
CTGAGGTTTCCCCAGGTTTCCCTTTTCCGGATCAATGACTTGCGCTGATCCTGGTTTGCAAGAGCGCGCGCATGGCGCGATCTTCGTGGTTACCAGACCAATGAGGATCGCAGACCATGCGCGCAACCGAAGTATTGCAAAGATGCCTGGACATGGCATTGACGCCGATGCACAGCCTGCGCCGGCAGACCCTGCTGCTGGCGGTCGAGTCGTTGTTGGCCGGTCGCCGTGTGGTGCTGATCGATCTGGCCCGAAGCTGGGTGGATGCCGAGCGCGTTCGTGCACCGCTCAAGCGCCTTGACCGGTTGCTGAGCAACCGGCATCTGCACGCCGAACGCGAACGCCTGTACGGCGGCATGGTGCGCTGGCTGGTGCGTTCCCCCACGCCGGTGATCGTGGTTGACTGGTGCCGCTTGAAGGCCGATGGTCGCTGGCATCTGCTGCGCGCAGCCGTCCCCGTGGGAGGTCGCACGCTGACCCTGTTCGAGCAGGTCTTTCCGGAGCGGCAGGTGGCCTCCCCGAAGGTCGAACGTCGCTTCCTGCTGCACCTGAAGGCGCTGTTGCCGGCGGAC
>NZ_PDWM01000092.1 GCF_010093225.1 Pseudoxanthomonas koreensis
CGCCGACGCCGACCGCCGGATCCATGCGCACGCCAACGCTGATGAAGCCTGCATGCGATTGCGCGCGATCATCGGCATCGGCCCAATCACTGCCGACGCGGTGGTGGCCACCATCGGCTCGGCACAGGCGTTCAAGAACGGTCGCCAGTTCGCCGCCTGGCTGGGGCTGGTGCCAATGCAGCATTCCAGCGGCGGGCGCACGCGACTGGGCCACATCAGCTGCCGCGGCGATGGCTACCTGCGCACCCTGCTGATCCAGGGCGCACGCAGCAGCCTGCAGCGGGCCAAGGCAGTGGCATGGGAGAAAGCCACCCCGGAGCAGCGCTGGATCCAGGACCTGGAGCGACGGCTGCCGTTCGGCAAGCTGCTGGTGGCCATCGCCAACAAACACGCGCGCCAGCTGTGGGCGATGCTGGCGCGTGGCGAGCACTACGACGCCGAGGCGTGGCTGAAGCATCCGATGGTGCAGCGGCCAGCGAGTCGACGACGCACATCCGAATGATCGACACAT
>NZ_PDWM01000093.1 GCF_010093225.1 Pseudoxanthomonas koreensis
GCAGGTCCGGGGGCGGTGGCGCCTCGGGGCGGTGGTGATGCGCTGGCTGCGCCATGTCTTCGCACCCTCCGCGGCGCGGCGTTTCCCGGCGGCGAGTCTGCAGCGGATCACGGACGCGATCGGCGCGGGCGAGGCCCTGCACGATGGCGAGGTGGTGTTCGCGGTCGAGGCCGGGCTGCCGTGGGCCGCGCTGGCCGACGGAACCGGGCCGCGCGAACGCGCGCACCAGGTCTTCGCCCGGCTGCGGGTCTGGGACACCGCCGGCAACAACGGCGTGCTGCTGTACCTGCTGCTGGCCGACCACGCGATCGAGATCGTCGCCGACCGCGGCCTGCACGGGCGGGTCGCGGACGCCGAATGGGAAGAGGTGTGCCGTGCGGTGGAGGCGGCCATCGCCGGCGGCGAGGCGCTGGACGCGGCCGTGGTGGCCGGCATCGGGCGGATATCGGCCCTGCTCGCCGTCCATTGCCCCGCCACCGCCCCCCGCCGCGACGAACTCCCCGAC
>NZ_PDWM01000009.1 GCF_010093225.1 Pseudoxanthomonas koreensis
GCGTGGGGTCGCCCCCTGAAGTGGGCTCCTACAAGGGGGAGGCGGGGGGCGCCGGGGCAACGAAAGCCACATCCGGGCGTTCATGCCGGACCGCTACACCCGGCGGGTTGCAGATCCAGCGAGGCGTCGATGCCTTCACGTTTCCTGGCCGGCGCCCTTGCGCTGGCCATCACCGGCCTTGCCGGCTGGGGTCGCGGGGGCAGCGGTCCCGGCGGCCCCGGCGCCGCGGCCGCGGTCCCCGTCACCACCACCGTCGTGCAGCCGGTCGCCTGGAGCGACACCGTGCAGGCGCTGGGCACGGCGCATGCGCGCGAATCGGTGACCCTGACCGCCAAGGTCAGCGAGATCGTCGACCAGGTCCATTTCGAGAGCGGACAGCAGGTGAAGGCCGGGCAGCCGCTGGTGACCCTGCGCGTGAACGCGCAGCAGGCCGCGCTGGGCGAGGCCCAGGCGACCCTGGCCGAGGCCGAGGAGCACTACCGGCGCCTGCAGGGCCTGGCCGCGCAGCAGCTGGTGGCGCGCTCGACCCTGGACGCGCAGCGCGCGCTGCGCGACGTCGCCGCCGCGCGGGTGCGGCAGATGCAGTCGGACATCGGCGACCGCCACGTGCGCGCGCCGTTCGCCGGCGTGCTCGGCATCCGCCAGGTCAGCCCCGGCGCGCTGCTCACCCCCAACGCGGTGATCGCCACCCTCGACGACCTGTCGAGCATGTACGTCGATTTCCAGGTGCCGGAGTCGGCGCTGGCGGCGATCACGCCGGGCGCGCGGGTCGGCGCCACCACCGCGGCCTGGCCGGGCGAACGCTTCGAGGGCACGGTGCAGACCGTCGACGCGCGCGTGGACCCGAACACCCGCGCGGTGACCGTGCGCGCCAGCTTCGACAACCCGCAGCAGCGCCTGCGCCCGGGCATGCTGCTGGACGTGCGCCTGTTCCGGCCCGAGCGCCAGGCGCTGGTGGTGCCCGAGATCTCGGTGGTCCAGGTCGGGCGCGATTCGTTCGTGTACCGGGTCGACGCAGAAGGCAAGGTGTCGCAGGCACCGGTGAAGGCCGGCGTGCGCCGCGACGGCAAGGCCGAGATCGTCGAAGGCCTGCAGGCCGGCGACCGGATCGTGGTCGACGGCACCGGCAAGCTGCGCCCCGGAGTGATCGTGGCAGACGTTTCGCCAGCGAAGGCCGCGACGGATGCCGCGGAAGCCGCCGCCGATGCCGTCGAGGACGCCGGGGACACAGACGACACCGCCGAGGACGCCGCCGCGCCGGCGCGGAACTGAGCGCATGAAGCTTTCCGACCTGTCGATCAAGCGCCCCGTGTTCGCGGTGGTGGTGAGCCTGCTGCTGGTGGTGCTGGGGGCGATGTCGTTCATGCGCCTGACCCTGCGCGAGCTGCCCAACATCGACCCGCCGATCGTCTCGGTGGAGGTCAAATACCCGGGCGCCTCGGCGGCGGTGGTGGAGACCCGCATCACCCAGATCCTGGAGGACGGGCTTGCCGGCATCGAGGGCATCCGCACCATCCAGTCGTCCAGCCGCAACGGCCGCTCGGACGTCACCATCGAGTTCAACCTGAGCCGCGACATCGAGGCCGCCGCCAACGACGTGCGCGACCGGGTCAGCCGGGTGATGGACCGGATGCCCGACGAGGCCGACCCGCCGGAGATCTCCAAGGTCGAGGCCGACGCCGAGGTCATCGTCTGGCTGAACATGCGTTCCACCGTGATGGACACGATGGAGCTGACCGACTACGCCGACCGCTATGTCGTCGACCGGCTGTCCTCGCTGGACGGCGTGGCCCGGGTGCAGCTGGGTGGCGGCCAGCGCTACGCGATGCGGATCTGGCTGGACCGCGAGGCGATGGCCGCGCGCGGCATCACCACCGCCGACGTGGAAAGCGCGCTGCGGGCGCAGAACATCGAGCTGCCGGCCGGACGCATCGAGTCGCAGGACCGCGACTTCACCCTGCGCGTGGAGCGCGGCTACCGGCACCCGGAAGACTTCGCGCGGATGCCGTTGCGCAAGGGCGCCGACGGCTACGTGGTGCGGCTGGGCGACGTGGCCAGGGTCGAGCTGGGGCCGCAGGAGCGCCGCGCCTACCTGCGCAGCAACGGCGTGCCGAACGTGGGCCTGGGCATCGTCCGCACCTCCACCGCCAACGCGCTGGACGTGGCGCGTGCCGCGCGCGCGGAAGCCGAAATCATCCAGCAGACCCTGCCCGAAGGCACCGACATCTTCATCGCCTTCGACAGCACCACGTTCATCGAGGCTTCGATCGAGCGCGTGTACTGGACCCTGGCCGAGGCCATGGCGCTGGTGTTCCTGGTGATCTGGCTGTTCCTGGGCAGCCTGCGCGCCGCGCTGATTCCGGCGGTCACGGTTCCGGTGTGCCTGGTGGCCTCGTTCATCGCGCTGTACGCGTTCGGCTTCTCGATCAACCTGCTGACCCTGCTTGCCCTGGTGCTGTGCATTGGCCTGGTGGTCGACGACGCGATCGTGGTGCTGGAGAACATCCAGCGCCGCGCCGACCTGGGCGAGCCGCCGCTGGTGGCGGCGCGGCGCGGCACCGCGCAGGTGGCGTTCGCGGTGATCGCCACCACCGCGGTGCTGGTGGCGGTGTTCCTGCCGGTGGGCTTCATGGAAGGCAATACCGGCCGCCTGTTCCGGGAACTGTCGGTGGCGCTGGCCGCGGCGGTGGCGATCTCCGCCTTCGTCGCGCTGACGCTCACGCCGATGATGTCGTCCAAGCTGGTGCGCAAGCACGGCAAGCCGCGCGGGCTGAACGTGTGGACCCAGCGCACGCTGGACCGGATCGGCGACGGCTACGGGCGCCAGGTCGCGCGCATGGTGGCCGTACCCGGCCGGCGGCTGCTGCTGGCGCTGCTGGTGGCGATGGGCCTGTGCGTGGCGGCGATCGTGGTGCTGGGCCTGCGCGTGCCCAGCGAACTGGCGCCGGCCGAGGACCGCGGCCGCTTCTTCGTGATGGTCGATGGCCCCGAGGGTGCCGGCTTCGACTACACCGTGGGGCAGATGCAGCAGGTGGAGAAGATCGTCCTGGCCGAGGTCGGCGAGGGCAAGCCGGTGCAGCGCGCCAATTCGCGCGCGCCGCGCGGCTGGGGCGGCAGCGAGGACATGCACACCGGCCAGGTGATCGTGTTCCTGGAGGACTGGCACAAGCGCGACGTGCCGACCGACGAGGTGGTGGACCGGCTGCGCGCCGAGTTCGCCAAGCTGCCCGGCGTGCAGGTGCGCGCGAACGTGCCCGGCGGCCTGGTCGGCAGCCGCGGCCAGCGCTACCAGCTGGTGCTGGGCGGGCCGGACTATGCCGAACTGGCGCAGTGGCGCGACCGCGTCCTGCAACGGATGGAATCCAACCCCGGCATCCAGGATCCCGATTCGGACTACAAGGAAACGCGCCCGCAGATGCGCGTTGAGATCGACCACGACCGCGCCGCCGACCTGGGCGTGTCGGTGCAGGAGATCGGCCGCACGCTGGAGACCATGATGGGCTCGCGCCAGGTGACCACCTACGTGGACAACGGCGAAGAGTACGACGTGATGCTGCAGGCCGGCCGCGAGAACCGGGTCGATCCGTCCGACCTGGCCCAGACCTACGTGCGCGGCCGCGACGGCGCACTGATCCCGCTGTCCAACCTGGTCACCCTGTCGGAGATCGCCGAGCCGGGCAGCCTCAACCGCTTCAACCGCCTGCGCGCGATCACCATCAGCGCCGGGCTGGCGCCGGGCTACTCGATGGGCGAGGCGCTGGAATGGACCCGCCAGGTGGTCGCCGAGGAACTGCCCGACTATGCGCAGGTCGACTGGAAGGGCGAGTCGCGCGAGTACCAGGAGGCCGGCGGCGCGATCGTGCTCACCTTCACCCTGGCCCTGCTGATCGTGTACCTGGTGCTGGCCGCGCAGTTCGAGAGTTTCCTGCACCCGCTGGTGATCATGCTCACCGTGCCGCTGGCGGTGCTGGGCGCGCTGATCGGGCTGTGGATCACCGGCAGCACGCTCAACCTGTTCAGCCAGATCGGCATCGTCATGCTCATCGGCCTGGCGGCGAAGAACGGCATCCTGATCGTGGAGTTCGCCAACCAGCTGCGCGACGAGGGCCGCAATGTCCAGCGCGCGATCGCCGAGGCGGCCAAGGTGCGCCTGCGCCCGATCCTGATGACCTCGGTGGCCACCGTGGTCGGCGCGCTGCCGCTGGTGCTGGCGGGAGGGCCGGGCTCGGCCAGCCGCGCGACCATCGGCATCGTGGTGATCTTCGGCGTGACCTTCTCGACCCTGCTGTCGCTGTACGTGGTCCCGGCGTTCTATGCGCTGCTGGCGCCGTACACGCGGTCGCCCGAGGCGGTGGCGCACGAGCTGGAGAAGCTGGAGACGGCCACGCCGCCGGTGGGCGGGCATGGCTGAGCCGTGCGGCCGCGGTGTGGGCAGCGTGGCGGCTTGCGGTTATCGTGCGCCCAGGCGAGGTTGAACGGCGCCTTCCTTCTTTCCCTCCATGGTGATGGTGATGCCCGCCAACGACGGATCCTTGCCGGGAATGTGGTGGACCCTTGCCGCAAGTGCGCCAGGTGGCGGCGATGCGACCGTCGCCTGGACCGCGCATCCGGCCACGCCTGGCCACTCGCAGGCCGTCGCGACCTGCTTCGATCAGAGGCAGGGCTGACATGGCCGGCCCCTGGGACCGCGGTCCGCGTCCGCCACGTCAACGTCCTGCGCCGGGTGGTGGACCGCGCGGCCCTGTGCAGCGAGATGGTGGCGAGCGCGGAGGTGGCCGTGGCGAAGATGCACCGCACGCGCGCCGGCCGCCGGCCGGTCCTGCGCGGCCACACGACACCGGCACGGCCGCGCGTGACACGACCGGGCCGGGTTCGGCGGGAGCACGGCCGGCGCCGTTCGACCCGCCGCCGGCGCGCCCGGCGCGGCGAGAGGAACTGCGGCTGTACGGCCTCAACGCGGTCGACGCGGTGTTCCGCCGCCGGCCCGAGGCGATCCGCAAGGTCTACCTGGCCGAAGCGCGCATCGCCGCGTTGAAGCCACTGCTGGCCTGGTGCGTGAAGCACCGCGTCGGCTACCGCGTGGTCGGCGACGAGGATCTGGACCGGCTCGCCGCCAGCTCGCACCACGAGGGCGTGGTTGCCGACGTGCTGCGCGCCGCGCCGCTGCCGCTGGAGGCGTGGCTGCGCACACTGGCGCCGGGCACGCCGGCGCTGGCGATCTGGCTGGACGGTGTCGGCAACCCGCACAATTTCGGCGCGATCCTGCGCTCGGCCGCGCATTTCGGCGCGGCGGTGCTGTTGCCGGCCGGATCGGACCTGGCTTTGTCCGGCGCCGCTGCGCGCGTGGCCGAGGGTGGTGCCGAAGCAGTCCCGCTGGTGCGACTGCCGCAACCGAACGTGGCGCTGGAGCGGTTGCGCGATGCCGGCTTCGGGCTCGCCGCCACCGTGGTCCGCGGCGGCGACGACCTGTTCGCCGCGCGCCTGCCGCAGCGGCTGGTCTACGTGATGGGCGCCGAGGGCGAGGGCATGGATCCGGCGCTGGCCGCGGCCTGCGACCTGCGCCTGTCGATCCCGGGCAGCGGCGCGGTGGAAAGCCTGAACGTGGCCGCGGCGACGGCGGTGTTCCTGGCGCAGTGGGCACGCGCGGAACGATGAGGGCCTGGTACTCGCTGCAGGCCTGGCAGGACGAATCCGCAGCCGCGCACGCCGTAGAGGGCGCGGTGGCCCTGCCGGCCGTCGGGAGCGTGCTCGCCGGCGCCTGCGGGCTGTGCGGCAGCCGGCGCGGTTTCGCTGCCGGCACGGGTGCCGGTGTCGACCCGCGCGAAGGGTTGCGGTGCCTGGCCTGCGGCTGCAACGCGCGGCAACGCGCAGCAGCGACGGTGCTGCTGGAAGCGATGGCCGGCGCCACGGCGGCGCGCGGCGCGCGCGCCTACCTGGGCGAGCAGGCCAGCCCGCTGTTCGTGGCCCTGCGCCGGAAGCTGCCAGGGCTGCAGGGCAGCGAGTTCGCCACCGGCCTGGTCCGCCGCCTGCGCATGTCGGCGTGGCTGTGGCGGCACGGCGTGCCCGGCTGGATCCGGCATCGCGACATCACCGCGCTGGGCTTCGCCACCGCCGGCCTCGACGCGGTCGCCAGCCTCGACGTGCTCGAACACGTGCCGCGCTACGAGGCCGCACTGGCCGAATTCGCGCGGGTGCTGCGACCGGGTGGAGTGCTGGTATCCACCGTTCCGTTCTACGAAGCGCAGGCGCGCAGCGAGACCATCGCCCGGTTGCGCGACGACGGCTTGGTCGAGTTCTCCGGTGCGCCGGAGTACCACGGCGACCCGCGCGGCGGCGGGGTGCCGTGCTTCCATCATTTCGGCTGGGACCTGGTCGGGGCGCTGCGTCAGGCCGGCTTTACCGACGCCGCCATGGTGCGGGCCTGGCGGCCGGATGCCGGACTGCCGCGCGGGGTCTGGGTGCTGCGCGCGCTGCGCTGAACGCCGCGCCGCGGGGTCAGTGCCTGCCCGCGGACGAGGCGATCCGCAGCGGCGGCGCGGCCAGGTGGATCGCGGCGCCACCGCCACCCGCCGCCAGTTCCAGCCGCAGGGTGCGCGTGTCGGCGTCGATCTGCCGCTGCTCGCGGCGCACGTCGGTCGGGTGGGTGCCATCCAGCCACAGGGTGGCGCGGTAGTCGGCGGCCGGCAGGAAATCCAGCGGGACGTCGATCGTGCGCGCCTGTTCGTTGCCCATCGCGCCGATGAACCAGTCGCGGCCGCTGCGGCGCGCCACCACGATGTACTCGCCGATCCCACCGGACAGCACCCGGGTCTCGTCCCACGTCGCCGGCACCAGCGCCAGGAAATCAGCGCCCGCGGCAAGACCGCCGTCCTTGTCCTGATAGGCATCCGGACTGTCGGCGACCATCTGCAGCGCACTCTCGTACACCACGTACATCGCCAGCTGGTGCGCGCGGGTACCCATCACCTGCGGACCGGTGAACGACACCTGGAAATCCTCGGGCATGACATTGCGGAAACCTCCCGGCGTGTAGTCCATCGGCCCCAGCAGCATGCGCGTGAACGGCAGGGTCAGGTTGTGGGTGGGGGTGATGCGCCGGCTCCACTTGTTGTACTCGGCGCCGAGCACGCCTTCCTGGGTGAGCAGGTTGGGCCAGGTGCGGTCGAGTCCGGTCGGGTGGTAGGCGCCGTGCAGGTCGAGCATCAGCCGGTGCCGCGCCGCGCTTTCGGCCATCCCGTGGAAGAAGGCGACCATCTCCTGGTCGTCGCGGTCCATGAAGTCGACCTTGACGCCCTTGACGCCCATCTCGCGGTAGTGCGCGAACACCTCGTCCATGCGCGGTTCCAGCGACTTCCAGTGGTTCCAGAGCCAGATGCCGACGCCGCGCCGGCGCCCGTGTTCGATCACGGCCGCCAGGTCCAGCGCCGGGATCGCGCGGGTGATGTCGGCGCCGGCGTTGTAGCGGCCGTTGCCGGGGCTGCCGGCGTACCAGCCGTCGTCGATCAGCATGTAGTCCAGCCCCAGCGCTGCGGCATGGTCGACGTAGCGTTTCATCGTCGCGGTGTTCATGCCGGCGCCGGGCACGTCCGCGGCCAGGCCGCCGGACCACCAGTCCCACGCGGTCTTGCCGGGCCGGATCCACGAGGTATCGGCGATCGGGGTCGGCGGATTGAGGTTGGACACCAGGTTGGATTCGACCAGCGCGCCGGGCGTGTCGCCGAGCATCAGCACGCGCCAGGGCGTGAGCAGGCCTTCGCGCGCGACCTCGCCGCGTGGCAGGCGCACGGCGATGCCGGGTTCGTCCAGGCGCGGCGACAGTTTCGCCTCCACGCCGGTCAGGCCGTCGCCGCGGCCGGCCAGGTACAGGCCGGCATGCCGGTCCAGGTCAGCCTCGGCGATGGCGAAGGTCTCGTCGCCATGGCCGGTGCGGCAGACCAGCGGCAGTTCGAGGAGATGGTGCGGGCGCAGCTTCGAGGCCGGGATCGGGTCGTACTCGCCCTCGTGGCTGGTGCCGAAGCGGCCGAGGTTGAGCGCCCAGCAGGGGAAATCGGCGGCGAACAGGAAGCCGGTCAGGTCTTCCTTCACCACCAGGTCGCCGCTGGCCGGCAGCGGCAGGCGGTAGCGCAGGGCGATGCCGTCGTCGTACGCGCGCAGGACCAGGCCGAGCCTGCGGTCGCGGGCGTCGGCCAGGTCGACTTCAAGCTGGCGGTAGTGGTCGCGCACCTGGCGGGCCTTGCCGGCGACCCGCTCGTAGGTCGCGTCGGTTTCGCCGTGGCGCACGTCGAGCACGCGCAGTCCGGGCCCGAGGCGGTCGTCGGCGTCCAGCTGCACGCCCAGCGGCGACGGCAGCAGCAGCTGCCTGCCATTCCAGTCCACGGCAAAACGCGCGGTGCCTTCCCTGTCCAGCGACAGCTCCACCCGCGCCTTGCCGTCGGGCGATTGCAGCTGCAGCGGCGGATGCGGCGCGCCATGCGCGCTGGCCAGCGGCAGTGCAAGGAGCAGGGCGCAGGGAATGGCGTGGCGGATGGAATGCATGGGCGGCCTCCGGACGACGCCCGGAGGTTAACCGCTGCCGCGCGCAGTGTCTGGAATACCTGCGTCGCGCAACCGGCATGGCGGGCCGGCTGCGCGGCGATGCGTCAACGTGCCGGTGGCGCCGGCGCGGCCTTGGGCTGGCTGCCGAAATCGCCTTCGGCCTCCGCGGCCAGGTAGGCGAACACCGCGGAGGCGGCGACGTTCTGCGCCAGCGCGGCCGGATCGATCTTGTCGAGCGTGTCGTCGGCGGTGTGGTGCAGGTCGAAGTAGTCGCTGCCGTCCTGCGCCAGCCAGGCCCAGGTCGCGCCGCGGGCCGCGAGCGGGCCGATGTCCGGGCCAGCGCCGCCCTTGTCCGCCGCGTACTCGATCCCCAGCGGCGCCAGTGCCTGCGCGATCTGCTGCGTGGCCGCGCGCGCATGCTCCGGCGCGCCGGTGTTGAAGGCGTAGATGCGGCCGGCGCCGAAGTCGCTTTCGGCGGCCAGCTGGTGCTTGGCCACGTCGGCGCCATGCGCGGCCGCGTAGGCCTTGCCGCCGTGCAGGCCCTGTTCCTCGTTGGCGAAGGCGACCACGCGGATGCTGCGCGCCGGCCGCTGCGGCAGCTGCGCGATCAACTTCGCCGCGGCCATGGTGATGCCGATGCCTGCGGCATCGTCGACCGCACCGGGGCCCAGGTCCCAGGAATCGAGGTGGCCGCCGATCAACACCACTTCGTCCGGCCTGCTGCGCCCGGTGAACTCGCCAATGACGTTCTGCGAGGTGTACTTGCCGTCCCAGCCCGCGTCCACGGCCAGGCGCACGCGCACCGGGCCGCGCGCGAGCAGGCGCGCGAGCTGGTCGGCGTCGGGGATGCTCAGCGCGGCCGAGGGCACCGGCACCAGACCCTCGTCATAGCGGGTGATGCCGGTGTGCGGCACGCGGTGGTTGTCGGTGCCGGCCGAACGCATCAGGAAGCCGGACGCGCCCTTGCGGATCGCCAGCGACGGCCCGCGCGAGCGGATCGCGCCGCCCTTGCCGTAGCCGCTGCCGTCGCGCGCGACAGGCATCTGGTAATCGACGAAGGCGATCTTCCCGGCGAGCGAGCCTTCCACCGCCGCTTCCAGCGCGTCCAGGTCGGCGAAGCGCACGACCTCCGCCTCCACGTTGCCGGCCGGGCTGCCGCCCAGCGCGGTGATCGCCAGCGGCTGCGCATGCTTGCCCAGCACCTCGGCGCTCTCGCTGCGGCGGACCCACTTCGGGAAGGTCACCGGCTCGGTCCAGACCTTGTCGAAGCCCAGCTCCTGGAACTTGGCCCTGGCCCAGGCCACCGCACGCGCGTCGGCCTCGCTGCCGGCCAGGCGCGGGCCGACTTCGGTGGTCAGCGATTCGGTGACCTTCCAGCCGGTGTCGTCGGCCAGCGCGCGCTCGCGCAACTGCGCGGCCTGTTCCAGGGCGCGGTCGGGGATGCGGGTTTCCGTGGCGCCGGCCGGCGCGACGGCGGCGAGCAGCAGGAAGGCAGGGGCGGCAGCAAGCAGGGCAAGGCGCATGGGCGACTCCGGGAGGCAACCCCCGGAGCGTAGCAAGCCCGGCCGGCCCGCTCCCGTGCGCATGGTCACGGGAGCGGTGCGCCGTGCGCGCCTTCAGCGCTTGAGCGAGTCGCGGATCTCGCGCAGCAGCAGCACGTCCTCGGCCGGCTCGGTCGGCTCGGCCGGCGGCGGGGCCTCCTTGCGCGACAGGCGGTTCATCGCCTTGACCACCAGGAAGATGGCGAAGGCCACGATCACGAACTGGATGACGGCGTTGAGGAACAGACCGATGCCCACGCTCACCGCCGGCACCGCGTTGCCGGCCGCGTCGACGGTGGCTTCCTTCAGCGTCCACGACCACTCGGAGAAGTCGACGCCACCGATCAGCAGCCCGATCGGCGGCATGATCACGTTGTCGACCAGCGCGGTGACGATCTTGCCGAACGCAGCGCCGATGACCACGCCCACGGCGAGGTCGATCGCGTTGCCGCGCACGGCGAATTCCTTGAACTCGGCCATCATGCCCATGCCTGTCTCCTGGTCTCGCGCACCCGGCGCGGGTGCGCGCCTAGCCTAACCCGGAGCGCGGCTGGCGTGATCCCGCGGCTGGCTGGCCGACATGGTGCGAAGCCCGTGCGATGGGCGTGAGCCGGTGCGCGCGGCGTGGCCTTGCGGGTCCGGCGCGCAGCCGCGCGCTAGCGTTCGATCCGCCCGCGCAGGTCGGCGATGCCTTCCAGGCTGGCTTCGAAGCGGTCGCCGGGCTGCAATGCGGCAACGCCGGCCGGCGTGCCCATGAACACCAGGTCGCCGGCACGCAGCGCGTACAGCTTCGACAGTTCGTGCAGGATCTCCGGCACGTCCCAGACCAGGTCCGACAGCGGCGCCTGCTGCCGCAGCTCGCCGTTCACGCGCAGCTGCAACTGTTGCGGGCCCAGTGCCGTGACCCTCGCCGCCGGCACCAGCTCGCCGACCGGCGCGGAATGGTCGAAACCCTTGGCCGTGTCCCAGGGCAGGCCCTTGGCCTTGGCCGCGGCCTGCAGGTCGCGGCGGGTCAGGTCCAGGCCGACCGTGTACCCGAACACCAGCGCCTGCGCCTGTTCCACCGGCAGTACGCCCGGCGGTGCATCGCGGCCGATCGCCACGACCAGCTCGACTTCGTGGTGCAGGTCGGTGGTCGCCGGCGGGTAGGGCACCGCCTCGCCGGTGACGACGGCGTCGGCGGGCTTCATGAAGAACACCGGGGTGCCGCGCTCGGCCTTCGAGGCAGGCACGGCGGCGCCCATCTCGCGGGCGTGGTCGGCGAAATTGCGGCCCACGCAGTAGATGCGCCGGACCGGGAAGCTGCCGCCGCCACGCACGCGGACGCGTGGCACGGCAGGCACGGGGATCACGTCGTCGGTGGTGGTGCCCATGGTCGGCCCGGGGGACAGGGGCCGACAGTCTACGCGTCGTGGCTCAGCGCGTGCCCGGCAGCCGCTGCCGGTCGACCACGCGGTACTCGGCGTCGACGATCCGGTCCGGGCGCGCCTGCGGTCGTTGCCCGCCGCGCCGGGCCAGCAGGCGCCAGGCCAGGCCGGCGGTGAGCATCGCCGCGCCGACGAACAGGCCGAAGAACACCAGCAGCGCCAGCAGGGCCACGCCCACCACGCCGAACAGCGCGCGCAGCGCCGGCGTGCGCGGCTTGCGTGGCGCGGCGAACAGGCCATGGAGCCGGCCGTGCAGGCGGGACGAATCGAAGCGGAACGAACGGGCGTGCATGCGATCTCACGTGCCAGAATGGCGGTCAGGCGCAGAGTATCCGTGCGCAGGCCGGCGAGGTTGTAATGGCTCCGTTAAACCCTGGACCACTGCTCAGTTTCGACGCGCTGGACGATGGTGCACTGGTCGAGACCGAGGCGGTGCTGGATGGCGATGCCGAATCGATCATCCTCTGCCGGCGCGGCACGCAACTGCGGGCCTGGCTCAACGTGTGCCCGCACGCAGGCCGCCGCCTGGACTGGGCCCCGGGCCAGTTCCTGAAGAGCCGCGAAGGTGAACTGGTCTGCGCCGTGCACGGGGCCACCTTCGAACTGGACGGCGGCCTGTGCGTGGCCGGCCCGTGCCGCGGCGAAGCCCTGCGTGCGGTACCGGTGGAAGTGCGCGACGGCCAGGTCTGGCTTGCCGCAGAGCCGCCCCTGTAGGAGCCCACTTCAGGGGGCGACCCGATTCCGGTGGAAGGCGCCTCGTTCAACGCGCAGCCTCCGGATGGGTCGCGTTGAACGCGGCCGCCCCCGGATGTCGTCGGGTCGCCCCCTGAAGTGGGCTCCTACAGGAAAAGCACCATGGCTGGGCTTCAGCGGCCGCCCCAGAACATCAGGTTCACCACCGTCACCGCGATCACCGTGTAGATGAGCGACAGCGGCCCGCCGACCCGCCACAGGTCGCGCGCCGAATAGTTCGCCGGGCCGGTGATCATCGACATGATCGGGTTGGACGCGGTCATCAGGTTGTTCGACGCCGACAGCGCGGCGATCAGCGCGAACGCGGTCGGGTCGCCGCCCACCGCCAAAGCCAGGTTGATCGCGATCGGCACCATGATGATGGTTGCGCCGACATGGCTGGTCACCAGCGAGAACGCAGTGGTCAGCAGCGCAACGAAGATCTGCAGCACCCACGGCGGGGTGCCGTCCGGCAGCCGCTCCAGTGTGTTGCCCGCGATCCACGCGGCCGCGCCGCTGCTGTCCATCGCCCAGCCCAGCGGGATCAGGCCGGCGGTGAGGAACACCGTCTTCCAGTTGATCGACGCATAGGCCTCGTCCATCTTCAGCACGCCGGCCAGCAGCATGCCGGCCACGCCGGTCATCAGGGTGAGCGCCACCGGCAGTTTGCCGGTGAGCGCGATCAGGATGGTGGCGGCGAAGATCGCCATCGCGATCTTGAACTTGTGCGGCCGCTGCTCGCCCTTTGGGTAGTCGGTGACCACGGCGAAGTCGCGGCTCTCCGCCGCCTGCGCCAGGTCCTGCCAGATGCTGTGGAACACCAGCATGTCGCCGGCGCGCAGCTGGACCGAACGCACGTCGTCGCGGATCACGTGCTTGTCGCGGTTGATCGCCAGCAGGCTGATCCCGGCCTGCTGGCGCAGGCGCAGGTCGCGCGCGCTCTTGCCGATGTAGCGCGAGGTCGGCGGCACCACCGCCTCGGAGATGCCGGCGCGCGCCGGGTTGAACAGGTCGCCCAGGTTGCGCAGCCGCGAGGACATGCGCAGGAACTGGTTCTGGGCGAAGTCGTGGACCTGCTGGCGCGGACCCATCACGCCCAGCACGCTGCCCACCCAGATGCGCATGTCCGCCGGCGGCGCCAGCCGGGTGTCGTTGCCGGACTTGAGCGCCAGCAACAGTGGCGCGTCGTGCAGCGACTCGGCCTCGGCCACCGCCATGCCCACCAGCGGGCTCTCGGCGCTGACCACCAGTTCGAACACGTCGCCCTCGATGCCGTAGGTGCGGGCGAAATAGCTCTCGGTGCTGGCCGGGGTGGTGTTCTCGCCACCGTCCTCCAGTTCGGCCAGCTTGCGGTTGCCGTAGAAATGGAAATACAGCAGTGCGGCGGCGAGCAGGACCACGCCCACCGGCGCCGGCGCGAACATCGGCAACTGCTCCAGCGTGGCCATGCCCGAGGGCAGGTTGTTGTTGGCCGAGACCAGCAGGTCGTTGAGCAGGATCAGCGGCGAATTGCCGACCATGGTCAGCGCCGCGCCCATCACGATCGCCGAGGCCAGCGGCAGCAGCAGCCGCGACATCGACAGCCCGCTGCGCGCCGACAGCCGCGCGGCCACCGGCAGGTACAGCGCCATCACCGACGGGTTCTGCATGAAGGAGGAGTTCAGGCCGGCGACCAGCGAGGTCATCGCCAGCAGCCGCCGCTCCTTGCCGTGGCCGCGGCGCAGCAGCCAGCCAGCCAGGCGGTTGAGCGCGCCGGTGCGGTCCAGCCCGGCGCCCAGGATCATGGTCGCCATGATGCTCATCACCGCGTTGCCGGAGAAGCCGCTGAAGATCTCCTCCGGAGCGATCAGCCCGGTGATACCCAGGATCACCAGCACCACCAGCGCGACCAGGTCGGCGCGGATGCGCTCGAACAGGAACATCGCCATCGTGAACCCGACCAGCCCGAGCACCAGGCGCATGTCGTTGGTCAGGGTCAGTCCGGATTCCATCGGGCGCCGGGGTCCTTGTGGCGGTGCGTGGCGGGGGCGTGGCGTCGCGTGCTGCCGCCGAGTTTAGCCCTCTCCCGCCGGCTTTGGCCGTGTCGTGTCGCCGGTGTCGCCGCCGCGATCGTAGAGCAGGTCCCACACGCCGTGGCCCAGCCTCACCCCGCGCCGCTCGAAGTGTGTCTCCGGTCGCCATTCCGGGCGCGGCACGTGGCCGCGCGGGCCGGCGCGGTTGGCCAGGCCCGGGGTCGCCTCGAGCACGTCCCACATGTGCTGCGCGTACGGCTCCCAGTCGGTGGCCAGGTGCAGGCGCCCGCCGGGGCGCAGCTTGCGCACCAGCAGCGCGGCGAACTCCGGCTGCACCAGGCGGCGCTTGTTGTGCCGCTTCTTGTGCCAGGGGTCGGGGAAGTAGATGCGGATCTCGTCCAGCGTGCCGTCGGCGACCTCGTGGCGCAGCACCTCGACCGCATCGTGGTGGTACAGGCGCACGTGGTCGCTGCCGTCTTCGGCCAGCGCGTTGAGCAGGCGGCCCACGCCGGGCGCATGCACTTCCAGGCCGAGATAGTCGCGCGACGGATCCTGGCGGGCGGCGAAGCGCAGCGCCTCGCCGTTGCCGAAGCCGATCTCCAGCACCCTGGGGGCGTTGCGACCGAACACCGCGTCGAAGTCGCGCGGGGTACCGGTGTAGTCCAGGCCGAACCGCGGCCAGGCCTCGTCGAACGCGCGCTGCTGGGCCGGGGTGAAGCGGCCCTGGCGCAGCACGAAGCTGCGGATCTCGCGGCGGCCTTCGCTGGCGGTGTAGGGCTTGGGCGGTGCCTTGGCGCCCTCGCTTTCGAACGGATTGGTCATCTCAGCCGATCAAGCCGTCCACCGGCGAGGACGCGCTGGCGTAGCGCTTGCGCGGGATGCGGCCGGCCCGGAACGCCTCGCGCCCGGCCTCCACCGCCTTGCGCATCGCGCTGGCCATCAGCACCGGGTCCTTGGCCCCGGCGATCGCGGTGTTCATCAGCACGCCGTCGCAGCCAAGCTCCATGGCGATGGCCGCGTCCGAAGCGGTGCCGACGCCGGCATCGACAATGATCGGCACCTTCGCGTTCTCGATGATTTCCAGCAGCGTATAGCGGTTCTGGATGCCCAGGCCCGAGCCAATCGGCGCGGCCAGCGGCATCACCGCGCAGCAGCCGATCTGCTCGAGCTGGCGGGCCAGGATCGGGTCGTCGCTGGTGTAGACCATCACGTCGAAGCCGTCGGCGACCAGCAGTTCGGCCGCTTTCAGGGTCTGGACCACGTCCGGGTAGAGCGTGCGCTGGTCGCCGAGCACCTCCAGCTTCACCAGCTTGTGGCCGTCGAGCAGCTCGCGCGCCAGCCGGCAGGTGCGCACCGCGTCCTCGGCGGTGTAGCAGCCGGCGGTATTGGGCAGGATGGTGTAGCGCTCCGGCGGCAGCACGTCGAGCAGGTTGGGCTCGCCGGGGTTCTGGCCGATGTTGGTGCGGCGGATGGCGACGGTGACGATCTCGGCGCCGGCGGCCTCGGTGGCGCGGGCGGTTTCGTCCAGGTCCTTGAACTTGCCGGTGCCGGTCAGCAGGCGCGAACGGAAGGTCTTGCCGGCGATCACCAGCGGGTCGTGGGTGGGGGTGTTGTCCATCCCGGAATTATGGCCCACGCGCGGGGCCGGTGCCGTGTCCGTGACGCGCGCGGCGCCGGGTTCAGCCGCCGCCGAGGGCGTGGACGACTTCCACACGATCACCGTCGGCCAGGGCCAGGCCGGCGTGGCGGCCGCGCGGCACGATTTCGCCGTTCACTTCCGCGGCGACGCGGCGGCCGGCCAGGCCTTCGGCTTCGAGCAGGGTGGACAGGGTGGTGCCGGCGATGACGGCGCGCGGCTCTCCGTTGAGGACGATATCCATGCGGCCATTGTCGCATCGGCGGCCGCCAGGCGCAGTGCACGCGACCGCCGCACCAGCGCTGCAGCGTCCGCGCAGTGGCCGCTTGACGCAGCGCAGCGTGAACGCCGGGCGGCATCGGCGGACCATGGGACCCTACGCGGGCGTACGTCCGCCGTGCCCCGACCCATCACAGCAAGTCATCACAACAAGCCATCACAAGAAGAACCCCCAGGAGAGTCCATGTCCGCGCTCCGTTCCTTCCGTCCGGCCCATCCCCTGACCGCGGCGCTCGCCGTCGCCCTGGCCCTGGCCGCCGCGCCGGCGGTGGCCAGCGACCAGTTCGGCGGCACCGTGTTCTTCGGCGACAGCCTCACCGATTCGGGCCACTTCCAGAACCAGCTGCCGGCCAACGTGCGCCCGATCACCGGCAAGTTCACCACCAACCCGGCCTGGCTCTGGGCCGAGTACCTGGCCGAGCACTACGACGGCGACGGCCGCACCGACAACCAGGGCGGCGACAACTACGCCCAGGGCGGTTCGCGGGTGACGGTGCAGAACGGCGCGGCCGAATCCACCGTCGCCCAGGTCAACCGCTACCTGGCCGCCAACGGCGGCAAGGCCGACCCCGGCACCCTGTACACGGTGTGGACCGGCGCCAACGACATCTTCGCCATCGCCGGCGCCGGCGCGCCGCCGCAGCAGACCATCGCCACCGCGGTGGGCGGCGTGGTCCAGATCGTCGGCACCCTGGATGCGGCCGGTGCGCGCTACATCCTGGTGCCCAACCTGCCGGACATGGGCATCACCCCCAACGCGATCGCCGCCGGCCCGGCCGGCCAGGCAGCGCTGACCCAGCTGGCGGCCAGCTACAACGCCGCCATGTACGGCGCCCTGGCGCAGGGCGGCTACCGGGTGATCCCGCTGGACACCTTCACCATGCTGCGCGAAGTGGTCGCCAGCCCGGCCACCTACGGCCTGCGCAACGTCACCGAGACCGCGTGCCTGCCGCCGGCCGCCAGCTCGCTCACCTGCAACCCGTCCTCGCTGGTGGCGCCGGACGCGGCCAGCACCTACCTGTTCGCCGACGGCGTGCATCCCAGCGGCGCGGCGCACGCGATCCTGGCCGACTACGCGCTCTCGGTGCTGGAAGGGCCGATGCTGGTCGGCGTGCTGCCGCATTCGGCGCAGGTCATCGGCCGCAGCCGCGCCGACCAGGTCGCGTTCCACCTCCAGGCCGCGCCGGAAGCGGCCGGGCTGTCGTGGTGGGGCGGCCTGCGCGCCGACCACCAGCGCTACGACGGCGCCCTGTACGACGGCCTGGCGCCGGCCGGCCTGTTCGGCCTGGACTGGAACAACGGCCAGGGCCTGGTCGCCGGCGGCTTCGTCGGCTACGGGCGCGCGGACGTGGACTTCGGCGGCAGCCGCGGCGACTTCAGCCAGGCCGACGCGACCTTCGGCGGCTTCCTGGGCTGGTACCAGGGCCGCGCCTGGGTCAACGCCCAGGCCAGCTACAGCACGCTCGATTTCGACGTGACCCGCGAGGTGCGCATGGGCCCGTCGGTGCGCCGCCATGACGGCTCGGCCGACGGCAGCAACACCGCCTTCGGCATCAACGCCGGCTACGAGTTCGGCGAAGGCGCGTTCCGCCACGGCCCGGTCGCCGGACTGCTGTGGCAGCAGGTCGACGTCGACGGTTACAGCGAAAGCAACCCGTCCTCCACCGCGCTGGCGTATTCGGACCAGAGCCTGGACTCGCTGGTCGGCAGCCTGGGCTGGCAGGCGCGCTACGACGCCGGCGCCTGGGAGCCGTACCTGCGCGCCAGCTGGGACCATGACTTCGAAGACGCGCCGGAAGAAGTCTTCGCCCGGCTGCAGACCCTGCCGGACCTGGAGTACGCGGTGCCCGCCGTCGCCTTCGACGGGGACTTCGGCACGGTGGTGCTGGGCGCACGGATGGGCCTGGGCAGCCTGCAGGCGGACGTGGGCCTGCGCGCCAGCGTCGGCCAGGACGGCGCCAACGACAGCGGCCTGTTCGTGACCCTGGGCGGGAGCTTCTGAGCGGCGCCCTGCGGCCCGCCGCCACGGCCGGGCACGCGCATCGCGTGACCCGGCCGGCGTTGCGCCGGCGGCCCGCGGCCGCATAGACTGCCGGTCCCCCGCGGGTGTAGCTCAATGGTAGAGCTGTTGCTTCCCAAGCAACTGACGAGGGTTCGATTCCCTTCACCCGCTCCAGACACGCAAGGCGCCGCGGCTCCCCGCGGCGTTTCGCGTTGCAAGGCCCATGCCCGGTGCCGCGCCGATGAAACTGGCGATCCTCTCCCGCAACGCCTCGCTGTATTCCACCCGCCGCCTGGTCGAGGCCGCGCGCGCGCGCGGCCACAGCGTGCGCGTGCTCGATCCGCTGCGCTGCTACATGCGCATCGCCCCCGGTGGTTTCTCGATGCGCTACAAGGGCAAGCCGGTGTCCGGCTACGACGCGGTGATCCCGCGGATCGGCACGTCGGTGACCCGTTACGCCACCGCGGTGCTGCGCCAGTTCGAGCTGATGGGCAGCTGGTGCCCGAATCCCTCCGACGCGATCCTGCGCTCCCGCGACAAGCTGCGCGCGCACCAGCTGCTGGCGGCGCAGGGGATCGGCCTGCCGGCCACCGTGTTCGGCGACAACCCCGACGACACCGTCGACCTGCTCTCGCTGCTCGGCCCGCCGCCGCACGTGATCAAGCTCAGCGAGGGCACCCAGGGCGCGGGCGTGATGCTGACCGAGAAGAACTCGGCCTCGCGCGCGGCGGTGGAGGCGCTGCGCGGGCTGTACGCCAACTTCCTGGTGCAGGAGTTCGTGGCCGAGGCCGAGGGCGCGGACCTGCGCTGCTTCGTGGTCGGCGACCGCGTGGTCGCGGCGATGCGCCGGCAGGCGGCCGAAGGCGAGTTCCGCTCCAACTTGCACCGCGGCGGCTCCTCCGCGCCGGCTCAGGCCAGCGAAGAGGAGCAGGCGGTGGCGGTGCGCTCGGCGCAGGCGCTGGGCCTGGGCGTGGCCGGGGTGGACCTGATCCGCTCCGCGCGCGGCCCGCTGGTGCTGGAGGTCAACTCGACCCCGGGCCTGGAGGGGATCGAGGGCGCCTGCGGGGTGGATGTGGCCGGGGCCATCCTCGATTTCGTTGCGTCGCAGGTTATCCCTTTAGAATCAAATAGATGTGTCCGCCCTGTGCGTCGGCGGCCCGGCGCCCGCGGCGCGGCTTTAACACCGCTTTAATCGATCCGGGCTTAGGCTCCGTCGGACCGCAGCTCCATCGTCAGCCGGGCGGGTCCCCCCGCCCGGAAGTCAGTACGGGATACGGTAATCGGGGCAATACTTTGGCCCAGGCGGTTTCCCCGGCCTGGGCCTTTTTGTGCCCGGTCGCCCGCCGCGAAGCGTTTGCCCGGTTCCGCAACGATGGCATCATCGGAACGATGGCCGGAACCGCCATCACCGTCCGCCATCACCATCCGCCATCCCCACCGTGAGGTCCCGATGTACAAGCTGGTCCTGCTTTCCTTCCTCGCCCTGGCGCCACTGGCAGCCGACGCCACCGTCCAGTCCAGTGGCGATGCCTTCAATCCGGAGAAGGGGCTGGATCTGAGCACCTCGTTCGAGGCGCAGCGCAGCGCGATCCTCGCCGCGCTGGGCGATGGCAAGACCTACGTGGAGATCACCCCCGAAGGCGCACGCCAGGTGCGCACGTCCCTGGACCGCATTTCCGGCATGCTGGACGGCAAGGCCAGCGTGGGCGAGTTGAATGGCGCCGACAAGGTCGAGGTGTTCAACGAGCAGGAGCGGATCAACACGCTGCTGACCAAGGCCCGCGACGACAGCCGCCTGGTCTGCCGGCGCGAGAAGAAGACCGGCTCGAACCGGCCGGTCAATTCCTGCGCGACCGTCGCCGAGCGCCGCCGCATGCGTGATGACACGTACCAGGCGATGAAGGACATGCGCTACTCCGAGGGCCCGGTCCAGACCCGATAAGGAGATTCCCGTGCGCATCCTCGTCATCGAAGACAACAGCGACATCGCCGCCAACCTCGGCGACTACCTCGAGGACCGCGGCCACACCGTGGACTTCGCCGCCGACGGCGTGACCGGGCTGCACCTGGCCGTGGTCCACGACTTCGATGCGATCGTGCTCGACCTGAACCTGCCGGGCATGGACGGCATCGAGGTCTGCCGCAAGCTGCGCAACGAGGCGCGCAAGCAGACCCCGGTGCTGATGCTCACCGCGCGCGACAGCCTGGAGAACAAGCTGGCCGGGTTCGATTCCGGCGCCGACGACTACCTGATCAAGCCGTTCGCGCTGCAGGAGGTCGAGGTCCGGCTGAACGCGCTGTCTCGCCGCGGCAAGGGCGTGCAGACCCGGGTGCTCAACACCGGCGACCTGGAATACAACCTCGACACACTGGAAGTGCGGCGCGAGGGTCGCCTGCTGCAGCTCAACCCGACCGCGCTGAAGATCCTGCAGGCGCTGATGGAGGCCTCGCCGGCGGTGGTCACACGCCAGGAGCTGGAGACCCGCGTGTGGGGCGAGGAACTGCCGGATTCGGACTCGCTGCGCGTGCACATCCACGGCCTGCGCGCGGTGGTCGACAAGCCGTTCCCGGTGCCCTACATCCAGACCCGCCACGGAATCGGTTACCGCATCGCCGCCCCCGATGGCAGCAACTGACGGCGCGATCCCGCCCACGCGCCGGCCGAAGCGCTTCAGCCGGCGGCTGCGCACCCGCATCATCCTGTCCTTCGTGCTGCTGGGCTTCGGCCTGACGGTGCTGTTCGCCTACGCCACGATCGTGGCGCGCCAGCGGGTCGAGAACCAGCTGGTGGAGGACCTGATGAACCGCAACCTGGACGAGTCGTGGCGGCGCTTCGCGCAGAGCGGCGGCCAGGACCCGGGGGCGCCGATCGAGCAGATCAAGGGCTATTACTACCTGCCCGACAAGTTCGAGAGCCTGCGGGTCAACAACCCGGAGTGGTACGCGCTGCCGGACGGCATCCACAACATCACCGACATCGACCAGCACGGCAACCCGTTCTCGTACAAGCTGGGGGTGCGCAAGACGCCGCAGGTGTGGTTCTTCATCGCCTACGACATGAGCCAGACCGTGCGCGCCGAGGTGCAGTTCGAGCGCGCGGTGTACGCCTCGATCGTGGTGTTCACGATCTTCTCGCTGTTGGTTGGCTGGTGGTCGGCCTCGCGGGTGATGCGGCCGGTGACAGACCTGGCCGCACGCCTGCGCGCCTACCGCGGCAGCAGCCATCCGCGGAAGCTGGCCGTGCACCTGCCGGACGACGAGGTCGGCCAGCTGGCCGAAGCGCTCGACGACTACGCCGAGCGCCTGACCGAGGTGGTGCAGCGCGACCGCGAGTTCAACGCCGACGTCAGCCACGAGCTGCGCACGCCGCTGGCGGTGATCAAGGGCGCGGTGGAACTGCTGCTGTCGCGCCCGGACCTGGACGAGCGCACCCGCACGCGCCTGCAACGCATACAGCGCGCCGAGCAGCAGTGCACCGACCTGATCGGTTCGCTGCTGCTGCTCTCGCGCAACGAGCGCGGGCAGGGCAGCAGCGACGTGGCCAAGGTGGCCGAGCAATTGCTCGACTCGCACCGGGCGCAGCTCGGCGGCAAACCACTGGAGTTGCGCCTGGAGGGCGCACCGGGGCTGGTGGTGGAGGCGCCGGAGGCGGCGCTGTCGGTGGCGCTGGGCAACCTGGTCGGCAACGCGGTCAAGTACACGCCGCAGGGAGAGGTGGTCGTGCGCCTGCAGGCCGATGCGGTGCAGGTAGTGGACACCGGCCCGGGCCTGAGCGAGGAGGATGCGGCGCGGCTGTTCCAGCGCGGTTACCGCGGCACCCATTCCGGGCATTCGCAGGGCGCGGGCATCGGCCTGTCCATCGTCGGCCGGCTGTGCGATCTGTACGGCTGGGACGTGAGCGTGCGCCCGCGCCGGGACGGCGAACACGGCGTGGTGGCCACGCTCTCGCTGGGCGGGCGCGGCGCGGCCGCCGCCGGCGACGACGACGCGATCGGCTGATCAGGTCGCCGGCGCCCGCACCCGCACCTCGTTGCAGGAGCTCCCTTCAGGGGTACTCCAGCCAGCCGCGGGTGTCGGGGGTGCTGCCGTCGAACAGGCCGAAGTACAACTGCTGCAGGCGTCGCGTCACCGGCCCGGGCCGGCCGTCGCCGACCGGCTTGCCGTCGACCGAGCGCAACGGGGTGATCTCGGCGGCGGTGCCGCACATCAGCAGCTCGTCGCACAGGTACAGGTACTCGCGCGGGATGTCGCGCTCGACCACCTCGATGCCGGCGTCGCGGGCCAGCTTCACGATCGAATCGCGGGTGATGCCGGCCAGGATCGAGGCGCTGGCCGGGGTGGTGTGCAGCGCGCCATCGAACACCAGGAACAGGTTCTCGCCGGCGCCTTCGCTGAGCAGGCCGGTGGAGGCCAGGGCAATGCCCTCGCCGTAGCCGTGGCGGCGTGCCTCGCGCGTCACCAGTTGCCCGGACAGGTAGTTGCCGCCGGCCTTGGCCCCGGCCGGGACGGTATTGGGCGCGAACCGCTGCCAGCTGGAGACGCAGGCGTCGATGCCCCGCTCGAGCGCGTCGGCACCGAGGTAGCGGCCGAAATCCAGCGCGGCCACGGCCACGTCGATCGGCGTTTCCGCGGCGATGCCGACGCCGCCCGCGCCGCGGAACGCGACCGGGCGCAGGTACGCGCTGCGCAGGCCGTTGGCCGCGACGATCGCATGGCAGGCGGCGCTGATCTGCTCCGGTGTCCAGGGAATGGCGATGTCGTAGATCTTCGCCGAACCGAACAGCCGTCGGGTGTGGTCGGCGAGGCGGAAGATCGCGGTGCCCTTCGGCGTCTCGTAGGCGCGCACGCCCTCGAACACCGAGGAGCCGTAGTGGATCGCATGCGCCATCACGTGGGTGGTGGCTTCGGCCCAGGGCTTGATCGTGCCGTTGTGCCAGATCTTCTCGGGGAACTGCATCGGCCTGCTCCACACGGATGGAAGGGGCATTCTGCCGCATCGCCCGGCAGGGCCGCCTCGGGTCGCCCCTGGAGGGAGCTCCTACAAGGTGATCCAGAAGCAGCCGTAGCTGCGGCGCAGGGTGAACACGGTGCGCGCCGGCGTGGCGCTGCCGGCGAGGGTCTGCTCGATGCGCAGGGCGACGGGGCGCGGTCGCGAAGGTGGCGGCGCGACCGCCGCCCCGGGTTCGGCCGCGTCCGGGTACCACGGTGCTTCGCCGCCGGCATCGCCGATGTCGTCCGCTGCACCGGTGCTCCAGCTCGGCATCCACGCGGCCGGTCCGCCGGCCCGGGCGGGAGCCGTGTCCGCGGGTACCGCCGGTGGCCGGTGGACCCCGCCCGCGACCGCCGATGGTGCTTCGGCTGAAGCTGCCGGCGGCACAGTGGCCGCGACTGCCAATGGCACCCCGGTGGCGACTGCCGACGGCGTCGTGGCCGTGTCTGCAGGCGCTACCGGCGTGTAGGGAGCATCCGGGTAGACCGGGGCGATGTCGACCAGCGGACGGCTGGCGATCGCTTCCAGCCGGTTCATCAACCGCGACGCCGAGGCGTTCGACACGCCGTTCCAGTCGTACACGCTGGCCAGGCGGTTGACGTCGCCGCCCTGGATCGCCGCGCCGATCTCGTTGACCAGCTGGCTCAGCACGCGCGGGCAGCCGCCGCTGAACATTCGGCGTTCGTCCACCGCGGTGGACGATGGCAGCCGCGCGGCCGCACCGATCGCCTCGCACTTCTGGTCGGTGTAGACCGCTCGCCCGTCGGCGCCGATGCAGCGCTGCACCGCCTGCGCACGCGCGGTCATCGGCAGCGGCAGGGCCACGCAGGCGAGCAGCGCCGGCGCCAGGCACGCAAGCAGCAGCGGCGCCGGGAAAACGTGCAGCCGGGGAGCCGCCGATGCGGGAAGGGAAGGCATGCCGCGCAGCCTAGCCCGGCCGCGCCGATGCCGCGCGTGAAGCCGCGCGGCTCACAGCCGCGACAGCACCGCCTCGGTCGGCCTGGCCAGGTTCAGGGTGTAGAAGTGCAGCGCCGGAGCGCCGCCCTCGACCAGGCGGCGGCACAGGCCGGCGACCACGTCGGCGCCGAAGTCGCGCACCGACGCGGCGTCGTCGCCGAACGCCTGCATGCGCTTGCCGATCCAGCGCGGGATCTCGGCGCCGCAGGCCTCGGAGAAGCGCCGCAGCTGGCTGAAGTTGGAGACCGGCATGATCCCGGGGGTGACCGGGACGTCCACCCCCAGTGCGCGCACGTCGTCGACGAAGCGGAAATAGGCGTCGGCGTTGTAGAAGTACTGGGTGATCGCCGCGTCGGCGCCGGCATCGACCTTGGCCTTGAAGTTGCGCAGGTCCGCCAGTGCGTCGCCGGCCTGCGGATGGGTCTCCGGATAGGCGGCCACCTCGATGCGGAAACGGTCGCCGTGCTCGGCGCGGATCAGTTCGACCAGTTCGGCCGCGTAGCGCAGGTCGCCGGGGAAGCCCATGCCCGAGGGCAGGTCGCCGCGCAGCGCGATGATGCGGCGGCAGCCGATCGCGCGGTAGAGCTTGAGCAGTTCGCGGATCTCCTCGCGGTTGCCGCCCACGCAGGACAGGTGCGGCGCCGCCTCGAAGCCATGGTCCTGGTTGAGGTGGCGCACGGTCTCGGAGGTGTAGCTCAGGGTCGAGCCGCCGGCACCGAAGGTGCAGGACACGTATTCGGGCGCATACGCGGCCAGCTTCGCCGCGGTGCGGTCGAGCTGGGCGCGCTGCTCGTCGGTCTTGGGCGGATAGAACTCGAAGCTGATCGGGGTGGTCATCGCGGCCGGGGAATGATGTCGTGGCGGGATAATATCTCTTTATCGCGATGAATGTGAACAAGCTTTTCGGGGGCCGCGGGTTGCGGGACGCCTCGGGCGTCGCGCGCTGGCATCCGCGGGGCGTGCCGCTAGACTCGCCGGTCCGTCCCATGGCCGTGGCGCATGTCGATCTTCCTCACCCCCTTCGCCCGTACCCGCCTGTTCCCGCGCCAGCCGCGTGGCAACACCATCCGCGACTGCACCCCGGAGGAGTTCGAGCGCCACCTCAACGAACACCCGCCGCTGCGGGTGCTCGACGGCTATGCGCCGTTCTGCAAGTTGCACGTGCACCGCAACTGGACCTCCACCCGCTGCCTGACCGTGCCGGTCACCGATGCCAACCGGCACCTGCTGCGCTCGGCCTACGAGGCGCGGGCGAAGGAAGAGCTGCCGGTGCTGGTCCGCTGGTTCGAGGGCGTGGAGCCGCCGGTGGCCGATTACCTGGTCGTCATCCTCTACAGCCGCGAACAGCTGGCGAAGGAGGGCTCGCCGATCGAGGCCGACTGGGGCGTGGTCGGCTGCCTCTACACCGCCACGCCCGAAGAGATCCCGATGGCGCCGATCACGATGATGCGCAACGCGCTGGGGGTGGAGGAGGGCGGTTCGGGCGTGCCGCTGGACCGCGATGCCTATCGCCGCGCGGTGGAGTTCTGGGAGGACAACGCCAACTGGCGGCCGTAGCGGCAGGCGGCAGCGGCGGCGAGGCCACCTGTGGGCACAGGTTCGGCGCGGCGAAGTGCGCGCGATCCGCCGCGGCCCCGAACGGGAACGGGCGCCTCGCGGCGCCCGTTCCGTTTTCAAGGGTGTTGCCGCGCCCCGCTCAGTAGCGGTAGTGCTCCGGCTTGTACGGGCCTTCGACCGGCACGCCGAGGTAGTCGGCCTGGTCGCGGGTCAGCTTCGTCAGCTTCACCCCGATCTTCTCCAGGTGCAGCCGCGCCACTTCCTCGTCCAGCTTCTTCGGCAGGATGTAGACCTTGGCCGCGTAGCTGTCCCTGTTCGCCCACAGGTCGATCTGGGCCAGGGTCTGGTTGGAGAAGCTGTTGGACATCACGAACGACGGGTGGCCGGTGGCGCAGCCCAGGTTCACCAGCCGGCCTTCGGCCAGCAGGAAGATGCTGTTGCCATTGGAGAAGGTGAACTTGTCCACCTGCGGCTTGATGTTGGTCTTCACCGCCCCCGAGGCGTACAGCGCATCGACCTGGATCTCGTTGTCGAAGTGGCCGATGTTGCAGACGATGGCCTGGTCCTTCATCGCCTGCATGTGGGCCAGGGTGATGATGTCCTTGTTGCCGGTGGTGGTGACGTAGATGTCGGCCTCGCCGAGGGTGTCCTCGACCGGCTTGACCTCGTAGCCCTCCATCGCCGCCTGCAGCGCGCAGATCGGGTCGATCTCGGTGACCACGACGCGGGCGCCGTAGGCGCGCAGCGAGGCGGCCGAGCCCTTGCCGACGTCGCCGTAGCCGCAGACCACGGCGACCTTGCCGGCCAGCATCACGTCCATCGCCCGCTTGAGGCCGTCGGCCAGTGACTCGCGGCAGCCGTACAGGTTGTCGAACTTGCTCTTGGTCACCGAGTCGTTGACGTTGATCGCCGGCACCAGCAGGGTGCCGGCCTCGGCCAGCTGGTAGAGGCGGTGCACGCCGGTGGTGGTCTCCTCGGACACGCCCTTCCAGTCCTTGACCACGCGGGTCCAGTAGCCCGGACGCTCCTTCGCCACGCGCTTGAGCAGGTCCTTGATCACCTGCTCCTCGTGGTTGCCCGACGGCGTGTTCACCCAGTCGCTGCCGTTCTCCAGCTCGTAACCCTTGTGGATCAGCAGGGTCACGTCGCCGCCGTCGTCGACGACGAGCTCCGGGCCGGTCAGGGTGCCGTCGGCCAGGGTGAAGGTCAGCGCGTCGAGGGTGCAGTCCCAGTATTCCTCCAGCGACTCGCCCTTCCAGGCGAACACCGGGGTGCCCGAGGCGGCGATCGCCGCGGCGGCGTGGTCCTGGGTCGAGAAGATGTTGCACGAGGCCCAGCGCACGTCGGCGCCGATGTCCTTCAGGGTCTCGATCAGCACCGCGGTCTGGATGGTCATGTGCAGCGAGCCGGTCACGCGCACGCCCTTGAGCGGCTGCGCGGCGGCGTACTTGCGGCGGATGGACATCAGGCCCGGCATCTCGTGCTCGGCGATGTCGATCTCCTTGCGGCCCCAGTCGGCCAGGGAGATGTCGGCGACCTTGTAGTCGCCCGCGGTCGAAAAGGTCTTGGCTACGGCGTTCATGCAATGCTCCGGGTCAATGGCGAGAGGAACTCTCGCTTTCGCCGGGCGCCGTTGTCGCTATGGGGAGCCTGCCGAGCCTGGCCGCGGATCGGGCACCGCACCTGGGGTGCGGGCTCCGGCGGGAAAACCCGCTTCGTCCACGGTCGCAGCGCCCCTCGGCGGGCGCCGCGCATTATATCGGCCGACCCGGATCGATGGATGACCCGGGGGGACAATCACGGCGGCCCGGACTTTCGTCACGGGCCGCCGCTGGCGGGGGCGTGATATCCAAGTGGATTGCCGCGACCGGAACCTGCCGATGCCCGCCTGCCGACCGACTGAGCTCCGCCTCGACCCCCCGCGTTTCGCACGTCCGCGCCGCGCCGCCGCCGTCCTGCCCGCCCTCGCGCTGGGCGCCGCCCTGGCCTGGGGCTGGTCGCCGCCGGCCGCGGCGCAGGCCGCGGCGCAGGCAGCGGGGGGGGCGGCCGGCACCGTGTATCGAGAACCGGTCGCCGACCTGCGCGCCATTGTCGATGCGCCGCGTGCGCCGCAGCTGAGCCTGTCGCCGCGCCGCGCCCTGGCCGCGATGGGGAGGATGCCGGACCTGCCGGCGATCGATGTCGTCGCCCAGCCCGAGCTGAAGCTCGCCGGCCTGCGCTTCCATCCGCGGGTGCACGCCGGCAGCCAGTTCGTGTTCGGCACCGACCTGTGGCTGCTGGACGTGGCCAGTGGCGCCGAGCAGCGCATCGCCGGCCTGCCGCAGCCACTGGGCCTGGCCACGCTGGAGTGGTCGCCGGACCAGCGCTGGCTGGCGCTGAACAGGATCGACCGCGCCAGCGGTGCCAACGAGCTGTGGCTGGTGGACGTGGTGGCGCGCAGCGCGCGCCGGCTCGCCGGCGGCCTGAACACCGTCGCCGGGCGCAGCTACACCTGGCTGCCGGACAGCCGCGGCCTGCTCGTGCGCCTGCAGGCCGCCGATCCCGGCCCGCTGCCGCCGGCCGACGCGGTGCCGGCCGGTCCGAACGTGCAGCAGACCGAGGCCGGCGCCGGCGTGCGTTCGGTGCGCACGTACCAGGACCTGCTGCGCAACGAGAACGACGCACTGGCCCTGGAGCACTACCTGGTCTCGCAGCTGGCCCGCGTCGACCTGCAGGGCAAGGTGACCCGGTTGGGCGCGGCGGGGCTGTACACATCGACCTCGCCTTCGCCCGATGGCCGCTACGTGCTGGCCCAGCGTGTCGAGCGCCCGTTTTCCTACCTGGTGCCGCTGATGCGCTTCCCGCGCGTGATCGAGGTGCTCGACGCCGCCAGCGGACGCAGCGTGCACATCGTGGCGCGGCTGCCGCTGGTGGAAGGCCTGCCCACCGGCAACGACGCGGTACCGGCCGGCGTGCGCTCCATCGCCTGGCGCGCCGACGCACCGGCGACCCTGGCCTGGGCCGAGGCCCAGGACGGCGGCGATCCGGCGCGGGAAGCAGCGGTGCGCGACGCTGTGTTCATGCACGCCGCGCCGTTCGCCGGCGTGCCGGCGAAGCTGGCCGACCTCGGTTCGCGCTACGCCGGCATTACCTGGGGCCGCGGCGACCTGGCCGTGCTCGACGAGTTCTGGTGGAAGACCCGGCGCATCAAGAGCTGGCGGATCCGCCCCGACGCGCCGGCGCAGGCGCCGCAACTGCTGTTCGACCGTTCCTACGAGGACCGCTACGCCGACCCCGGCCGCCCGGCCACGGTGGCCGACGCGGCCGGCCGCCAGCGCCTGCTGGCGAGTGCCGATGGCGGCAGTCTGTTCCTGCTCGGCGAGGGCGCCTCGGCGGAAGGCGATCGCCCGTTCGTCGACCGCTACGACCTGGCCAGCGGCAAGGCCGAGCGCCTGTTCCATTCGCAGGCACCGTTCTACGAAGCGCCGCAGGCGCTGCTCGACGACAGCGGCACCCGCCTGCTGACCACCCGCGAGTCGCCGGTCGAGCCGACCAACTACTACGTGCGCGACGCCGCCGCGGCGCAGCCGCTGCGCGCGCTGACCGCCTTCCCGCACCCGACCCCGCAGCTGCGCGACATCGGCAAGGAGCAGATCCGCTACAAGCGCGCCGACGGCGTGGAACTGACCGGCACCCTGTACCTGCCGGCCGGCTACGACGCCCGCCGCGACGGCCCGCTGCCGGTGCTGATGTGGGCCTACCCGCAGGAGTTCAAGTCGGCGCAGGCGGCCAGCCAGGTCACCGACTCGCCGTACCGCTTCAACCGGGTCAGCTACTGGGGCCCGCTGCCGCTCCTGGCCCGCGGCTTCGCCGTGCTCGACGATCCGTCGATGCCGATCGTGGGCGAAGGCGATACCGAACCCAACGACACCTACATCCAGCAACTGGTCGCCAGCGCGCAGGCGGCGGTGGACGAACTGGCCCGGCGCGGCGTCGGCGATCCGCAGCGGGTGGCGGTGGGCGGCCATTCCTACGGCGCGTTCATGACCGCCAACCTGCTCGCGCACAGCCGACTGTTCAAGGCCGGCATCGCCCGCAGCGGCGCCTACAACCGCACGCTCACGCCGTTCGGTTTCCAGTCCGAGGAGCGCAACTTCTGGCAGGCGCAGGACACCTACCTGGCGATGTCGCCGTTCAACCATGCCGACCGGATCAAGGATGCGCTGCTGCTGATCCATGGCGAGCAGGACAACAACTCGGGCACGTTCCCGATGCAGAGCGAGCGCATGTTCGCCGCGGTCAAGGGCCTGGGCGGCAATGCCCGGCTGGTGATGCTGCCGAACGAGTCGCACGGTTACCGCGCTCGCGAGTCGATCCTGCACATGCTGGCCGAAACCGACGACTGGCTGCAGCAGCACGTGCGCGGCCCCGCGACGGAGCGTACGCAAGCGGCGAACTGACCGGGTGGCGCGGCCTGTCCAGGCGACAAGGCCGCGCCCGTACGGGCGCGCGCGGCGACCGCGCCGATGGGTGCTGCTGAAACTTTTGCGGCGCCGCACAAGACGCGGCTAAGCTCGGTCCTCCGCCCTGCAGGCTCCCTAACGAGGTGCGTCGATGAACGCCCCCCGACAGCTCGAATTCGCCCCGCCGGACCTGCCGCTGCGCGACGACGTGCGCCGCCTGGGCGCACTGGTCGGGGAGATGCTGGCCGAACAGGTCTCGCCGGCGTTCCTGGAGGAAGTGGAGCGGGTCCGTACCACCGCCATCGCCCGGCGCCAGAACGGCGGTTCGATGGAGTCGCTGGCGGCGCTGCTGGACGGGCTGGAGCCGGCGCACGCCGAGTCGCTGGTGCGCGCCTTCAGTACCTATTTCCAGGTGGTCAACATCGCCGAGCGCGTGCACCGCATCCGCCGCCGCCGCGACTACCAGCGCGCCGATACCGGCAAGCCGCAGCCGGAGAGCCTGCACGACGCACTGCTGCGGCTCAAGCAGAAGGGCGTTTCACCGGAGGAGTTGCGCGACTGGCTGGAGCGGATCGACATCGAGCCGGTGTTCACCGCGCATCCGACCGAAGCGGTGCGCCGCGCGCTGCTGGAGAAGGAGCAGATCATGGTCGCCGCGCTGGTCGACGACCTCGACGGCACGCGCACGCCGGGCGAGCGCGCCGCCGACCTTGCCCGCTTCCGCATGGCCCTGACCTCGGCCTGGCAGACCGCCGATTCCTCGCCGGTGCGCCCGGGCGTGGAGGACGAGCGCGAGCACGTCGGCTTCTACCTCACCGAGGTGCTGTACCGGGTGATGCCGGCGTTCTACGAGACCCTCGAGCATGCCCTCGGCGAGCATTTCGGCATCGCCACCGAGCTGCCGCGGCTGCTGCGCTTCGGCACCTGGGTCGGCGGCGACATGGACGGCAATCCGAACGTCGACGCGCACACCATCCGCAGCACGCTCGATGCGCAGCGGCGCGCGATCCTCGGCAAGTACCTGGCCGAACTGCAGCAGCTGACCCGGGTGCTGAGCCAGACCACCGGCGTGGTCGCGGTGGACGAGGCGGTGCTGGCGCGGGTCGAAAGCTACCGCACGCTGCTGCCGGAAGCGGCCGCAGCCGCCCGGCCGCGCCATGCCGACATGCCGTACCGGCTGCTGATCGACCTGATGCGCGCGCGCCTGCAGGCCTCGCTCGACGAACGCGCCGAAGGCTATGGCTCGCCGCAGGAGTTCGCCGCCGACATCGACCTGGTCCGGCAGAGCCTGGAGCACAACCGCGGCGTGCACGCCGGCTGGTTCTCGGTGCGCCGGCTGGTGTGGCGCCTGCGCACGTTCGGCTTCCACCTGGCGCGACTGGACGTGCGCCAGGAGTCGGGCGTGCATGCGCGCGCCGTGGCCGCCGCGCTGGGCGACGCGGACTGGGAGTCGCGTGGGCCGGCGGAACAGGCCGGCGTGCTCGGCGCCTACGCCAGCGGCGCGCGGATCCTGGCGCGCACGGAAGAGGCGGGGACCCCGCGGCTGGATGCGGTGTTCTCGGCACGGGGCGACGCCCGCAACCGCCACGGCACCGATGCGCTGGGCGCCTACATCATCTCGATGGCGCGCAGCCGCGCCGACGTGCTCACGGTGCTGGCGCTGGCCCGCCGCGGCGGGCTGGTCGATGGCGACGGCAACGTGCCGCTGGACATCGCCCCGCTGCTGGAGACCGTGGACGACCTGCGCCACGGCCCGGACACCCTGCGCGACCTGCTCGCCGACCCGGTCTACCGCGCCCACCTGGCCGCGCGCGGCGACGTGCAGATGGTGATGCTGGGCTATTCGGACAGCGGCAAGGACGGCGGCATCGCCGCCTCGCGCTGGGGCCTGCAGCGGGCCCAGGTCGAGCTGATGCAGGTGGCCGGCGAACTTGGCATCAGGCTCACCTTCTTCCATGGCCGCGGCGGTTCGCTCAGCCGTGGCGGCAGCAAGACCGGACGCGGCGTGGATGCATCTCCGCGCGGCAGCATCGACGGGCGCCTGCGGATCACCGAGCAGGGCGAGGCCATCCATCGCCGGTTCGGCATCCGCGCGCTGGCGCTGCGCTCGCTGGAGCAGGGCACCGCCGCGGTGCTGGTGTCCAGCATCCGCCCGCGGCCGCCGGAGCCGCGCGAGGCGCAGTGGCGCGAAGTCATGGCCACGGTGGCCGCGGCCAGCAGCCGGGCCTACCGCGCCTTCGTCGGCGCGCCGCGGTTCATGGACTATTTCCGCGGCGCCACCCCGATCGACGTGATCGAGCGCATGACCCTGGGTTCGCGGCCTTCGCGCCGGCTCGGCCAGGACGCGGCGCTGTCCAACCTGCGGGCGATCCCGTGGGTATTCGCCTGGAGCCAGTCGCGCGCGGTGATCCCCGGCTGGTACGGCGTGGGCAGCGGGCTGAAGGCGGCGGTCGAGGCCCACGGCGAGGAGGTGCTGCGCGGGATGGGCCGCGACTGGCCGTTCTTCAAGATCTTCCTCGACGACGTGTCGATGGTCCTGGCCAAGGGCGACATGGGCATCGCGGCGATGTTCTCGCGGCTGGCCGGCGGGGAACTGCACGCGGAGTTCTTCCCCGCGATCGAGGCCGAGCACGCGTTGAGCCGCGAATGGGTGCTGCGCCTGAACGGCAACGAATGGCTGCTCGAGCACGACCAGCGCCTGGCCCTGTCGATCCGCCTGCGCAACCCCTACGTGGATCCGATCAGCGTGCTCCAGGCCGACCTGCTCAAGCGCTGGCGCGCCAGCGGCCGCGAGGACGAGGCACTGCTGCGGGCGCTGGTGGCCAGCGTCAACGGCGTTTCCCAGGGTGTGCAGAACACCGGGTGACGGAAAAGAAAACGGGCCGCTTGCGCGGCCCGTTCCACATGCGGCGATGTCCGGCCGCTTACTTCAGCTTGGCGTCCGCGCGTAGCGCTTCGGCGCGGTCGGTCTTCTCCCACGAGAACGCGGTGGCGACCTGCTTCTTGCCGGCGCCGTCGGTGTAGGTCACCTGCTGCGGCTTGCGGCCGAAGTGGCCGTAGGCGGCGGTGGCCTGGTACACCGGGTGGATCAGGTCGAGCATCTTGACGATGCCGTACGGGCGCAGGTCGAAGTGCCTGCGGATCAGCTTCTCGATCTGCTCGTCGCTGACCTTGCCGGTGCCGAAGGTGGTGACCGAGATCGAGGTCGGCTCGGCCACGCCGATGGCGTAGGAGACCTGCACCTCGCACTTGTCGGCCAGGCCGGCGGCGACGATGTTCTTGGCCACGTAGCGGGCGGCGTAGGCGGCCGAACGGTCGACCTTGGACGGATCCTTGCCCGAGAACGCGCCGCCGCCGTGGCGGGCCATGCCGCCGTAGGTGTCGACGATGATCTTGCGGCCGGTCAGGCCGCAGTCGCCCACCGGCCCGCCGATCACGAAGATCCCGGTCGGGTTGATGTGGACCTTCTTCTTCGGCAGCGTTTCCAGCCACTTCTTCGGCAGCACCGGCTTGAGGATGTGCTCGTACACGCCCTCGACCAGGTCCTTCTGCTTCACGCCCGGATCGTGCTGGGTCGACAGCACCACCGCGTCCAGGCCGATGACCTTGTGCGCGTCGTCGTAGCGCAGGGTGACCTGCGACTTGGCGTCCGGGCGCAGCCACGGCAGCGGCGAGTTCTTCTTCTTGCGGACCTTGGCCTGCTGCTCGACCAGGCGGTGCGAGTAGTAGATCGGCGCCGGCATGAATTCCGGGGCCTCGTTGCAGGCGTAGCCGAACATCAGGCCCTGGTCGCCCGCGCCCTGTTCCTCCGGCTTCTTGCGGTCCACGCCGGCGGCGATGTCCGGCGACTGCTTGCCGAGCATGTTGATGATCGCGCAGGTGTGGCCGTCGAAGCCGACGTCGGAGTTGTCGTAGCCGATCTGGTTGATGACCGAGCGGGCCAGGCCCTCGATGTCGACCCACGCCGTGGTGGTGACCTCGCCGGCGACGATCGCCGCGCCGGTCTTCACCAGCGTCTCGCAGGCCACGCGGGCGCGCTTGTCCTGGGCCAGGATGGCGTCGAGGACGGCGTCGGAAATCTGGTCGGCGATCTTGTCCGGATGGCCTTCGGAAACCGACTCGGAGGTGAAGAGGTAGCTGGACACTGGCGTGTATCCCTGTATGCGGATGAAGAGATGGGCGCGAATGATACACGCACGGGGGCCGGGGCGCATCGTGCCGAAGGGCGGGTTGGCCCGCGGTCAAGGCGGCTGCGGCGGCGTCACCGGGGTGTCGCCCGGCTGCAACCGCGGCGTCGCAGTCCCGGCGCAGGCTGCGCGGCAGGACCACCGCCGAGGAAGTCCGATGGACGCGACCGCGCCAACCCCGTTCGATGCCTGGCTGCACGCGCCAATGCCCATGCCCCCCGCGCCGTCGCGTGGGCGGCGGATCCGCCTGGAGCCGGGCGCCAGCCCGCGGCTGCGTGGTGGTGGCCGGCACGCCGCGCCCTGGGCGCCGCTGCCGCCGTCGCCGCCGGCGGCCGAAACGGTGCCGCCGGCATGACCCCGGCCGTGGCGAAGCTGCCGGAGCGGCATCGCGCGGTCTTCCTCTCCGACGTCCATCTCGGCTCGCGCCATTGCCATGCGGTGGAGCTGGCCGATTTCCTCGCCGGCCTGCGCTGCGGGCAGCTCTACCTGGTCGGCGACATCGTCGACTTCTGGTGGATGGCGCAGCGGCGCGCGGCGTGGGGGCCGGCGCAGCAGCGCGTGGTCGAGGCGTTGCACGCGCTGGCACGCGCGGGCACCGAGGTGATCTACGTGCCCGGCAACCACGACCGCCCCGTGCGCCGCTTCTGCGGACTGGTGCTGCCGGCGATGCAGCTGCGCCGGCGTGCGATCCATGCCACGGCCGATGGCCGGCGCCTGCTGGTCGTGCATGGCGACGACTACGACGGCGCCACCCGTTGGCATCTGCCGATGCCAACGGGTGGCGAAGCGCTGGCTTCCACATCCCCCATCGCATCGCCAGAAGCTGGCGATGCGATCGCCCCCTTGACTCAAGGGGGCTGGCGTCGCGCCGGCAGGGGCATGCAGTTCGCCTTCGGCGACTGGCTCTACTACCGCATCCTCACCGGCAACCGCCTGACCAATGCGGTCCGGCGCCGGCTCGGCCTGCGCTACTGGTCGCTGTCGGACTGGATCAAGCGCCGCAGCGGCGCCGCCGAGCGTTACATCGGGCGCTTCGTCGACGCCGGCCTGGAGGACGCGCGCCGGCGCGGGCTGGACGGCATCGTCTGCGGCCATATCCACCGTGCGGGCTTGTTCGAACGCGACGGCCTGGTCTATGCCAACGACGGCGACTGGGTCGAAAGCCTGACCGCGCTGGTGGAGGACATGGACGGCACGCTACGCCTGCTGACCCATCGTGGCGAGGTGCTGGCGGCGCTCCCGTCGCGTGCGCCCCGGGCCGGGCGTCTGCCGCGCGTGGCCTGATTCCGTCGCGCGATCGCGCGATGCGGTGAACGGACGCCGACTCCGCGCTGCGTGCGGATGCGGTTGCCGTCGGCCGCAGCCTGGCCGGCTGCTAGCATTCGGCGCATGGATTCCCTCACCCAGATTCTGCTCGGCGGCGCGGTCGCCGCCGCCATCGCTCCCGCCCACCACCGCCGCGCCGCGCTGCTTGCCGGCGCCGTCCTGGGCACCCTGCCGGACCTGGATTCGCTGCCGATCATGCTGTTCAGCGACGACCCGGTGACGCTGATGACCGTGCACCGCAGCTTCAGCCATTCGCTGTTCGTACTGCCGCTGGTCGGCTGGCTGGTGTGGTGGCTGTTCCGCCGCTACGGCCGCGGCCGCGTCGCCGAAGCGCCGCGGCGCTGGTTCTGGGCGATCCAGCTGGCGCTGGTCACCCACCCGCTGCTGGACGCCTTCACCGTCTACGGCACCCAGTTGTGGTGGCCGCTGCCGGTGCCGCCGACGATGTGGTCGAGCGTGTTCATCATCGACCCGGGCTACACCATCTGGTTGCTGCTGGCCTGGATCGTGGCCTGGTTCGCGCGCGAGCGGCCGCTGGCGCAGCACGCGCTGGTCGCGGGGCTGGCGCTGGGCAGCGCCTACCTGGGCTGGTCGCTGGTCGCCAAGGGCATGGTCGAGCGCGAGGCGCAGCGCAGCCTGGCGGCGATGGGCCTGGAGGACGCCCCGCGCTTCTCGGTGCCGATGCCGTTCAACACCCTGCTGTGGCGGGTGGTGGCGATGACGCCCTCGGGGTTCGTCGAAGGCGAACGGTCCCTGGTCGCCGACGACGGGCCGATCGTGTTCCGTGCCTATGCCTCCGACGTGCGGGCGCTGGATGAGGCCGCGCACATTCCGGCCGTCGTCCGGCTGGCGTGGTTCAACCATGGGTTCATGAAGGCACGCGAACGCGACGGCAGGCTGGAGCTCACCGACCTGCGCATGGGTTCCGAGCCGGATTACACCTTCGTGTTCGCGGTGGCGCGGCGCGACGGAAGCGGCTGGGACGAGATGCCGCCCGAGCAGCTGCGCCTGCCATGGGAAGCGCGCAGGCAGCTGGACCGGATGTGGTGGCGCATCTGGCGGCCGCCCGCGGCCGACGGCATGCCGGCGCAGGCGGCCGCCACGGGCGGTTGATGCCGCCAGCGGGGCAGTATCAGCCCTCGCGGGTCTGGCGCCGGGGCTCGGTTGCCTGTTCCTGCGTGCGCGCGGCCGCGGCCGCTGCGACCCGTGCGCGATGGATCTCCACGGCGATGCCGATTTCACGGGCCTGCAGGAGCCGGTAACCTTCCTTGCCAAGGGCGGTCTTCAACTCGCGCTCGATGCGGTTGAAGGTGGTCGGGTACTCGGCGTACGCGGTGCGGGCGCCGACCACCATGGCGATATGGCGTTCGCTGACGCCGGTTTCGCGGGAAAGGACGGCGATGCCGGATTCGGCGGCGAGGGCGGGGGACGTGGCGGCCAGCGCGGCCGCGACAACGGCGATGCGTGCAAACATGACTGCCTCCCGGGGCGCATGCCCCATGGGTGGGGCCGTGGGAAAGGTTTTCGACCACGGGCCGGGTGCGTTCCCGGCGTGCCCAGCGTCGCGCCGCGTGCCGTGCACTGCGAAGTGCCGGATTGCAGGGTGTCCCAGGTCACGTTCAAGCGATGGATGGTTACATGAAGCAACCTTTTTCGCGGGCTATGCGGCGTCGTGCAGCAGGGCCTGCGTGCCGGCCTCGAGTGCGTCGAAGTAATCGCGTGTCAGCGCGATCTGTTCGTCGGCGCCCTGCGCGCGGTTGACCACCGCGCGGAAGGACGCCATCTGTGCGGCGGAATGTTCGGGCCGGCCTTTCGCATACCAGCCCAGGTGCTTGCGCGCGATGCGCACGCCCTGTTCCTCGCCGTAGAACGCGTGCAGCGCCTGCAGGTGGCCGAGCAGGATGTCGCGGACCTCGCCGATCGCCGGCGGCGGCAGCGTTTCGCCGGTGGCCAGGTAGTGGGCGATCTCACGGAAGATCCACGGCCGTCCCTGCGCGGCGCGACCGACCATCACCGCGTCGGCGCCGGTGTCGCGCAATACCTGCGCCGCGCGCTGCGGCGAATCGATGTCGCCGTTGGCGATCACCGGGATGCCGATGCCGGCCTTGATCGCGGCGATGGTGTCGTACTCGGCCTGGCCGGTGTAGTGCTGGTCGCGGGTGCGGCCGTGCACGGTCAGGGCCTGGATGCCGGCGGCCTCGGCGATGCGCGCGATCGCCGGCGCGTTGCGGTTGGCCGCGTCCCAGCCGGTGCGGATCTTCAGCGTCACCGGCACGTCCACCGCCGCGACCACCGCGTCGAGGATGCGACCGACCAGGGCTTCGTCGCGCATCAGCGCCGAGCCGGCCCATGCGTGGCACACCTTCTTCGCCGGGCAGCCCATGTTGATGTCGACGATCTGCGCGCCGTGGTCGACGTTGTGGCGCGCCGCCTCTGCCAGCTGCCGCGGCTCGGTGCCGGCGATCTGCACGCTCACCGGGTCGGGCTCGCCGGCGTGGTCCATGCGTCGCAGCGACTTGGGCGTGTTCCAGAAACGCGGGTCGCTGATGGTCATTTCCGAGACCGCCAGCCCCGCGCCCATCCGCTTGCACAGCAACCGGAACGGCTTGTCGGTGACCCCGGCCATCGGTGCCAGGATCACGCGCGGTTCGATGGAATGGGGGCCGATGCGCATGGCCCCATTCTAGGGCCTGCGGCCGGGCGGGCAGGGGGAGGACCCGGTCGGTGCCGGGTCCGGAGGTCGCGGACGGCCCGGGCGTTCCGGGCCAAGCGAGTCAGGCGGTCTCGTCGACGATCGTGGCGCCGGGCGCGTTGGCCTTGACCGATTCGATGCCGTTGTCGCGGCCGGACTCGGATTCGTACATCTCGCTGGTACCGACGACCTGGCCGTTGCCTGCGACCAGGTTGAAGAACCACTTGCCATTGCTCGAGACCTTGCGCTCGTAGCGGGCGTCGTCGGCTGCGTTGCGCTGGACCGAATCGATGCCGTTCCGGCAACCGCCCTTGTCGGCATAGCCCTGGCTGGCAAGGATGACCTGGCCATTGCCGGCCTTGAGGTTGAACTGGAAGTCGCCGTTGCTGCGCTTGCCGATCACGAACTTGCCTGCCATGACGCCTCCTTCGGGTGGTGTGCGGCCAGCCTAGGCGATGCGGTCTTGGTTTTTCGTTATGTACTTGCCGCGGACGCCGCGGACGCCGCGGTCAGGCGCCGAAGCGGTCCCCGACCTCGGCCAGCGAAGGCATCGACAGCGCTGCGCCCGGCCGTTCGGTGGACAACGCGGCGTAGCGGTTGGCGAAGCGCACGTGGGTCGCGAACGCCGCTTCGGGCGCGGTGGCCAGCGAAGCGACCAGCGCGCCATTGAAGGCATCGCCGGCACCGGTGGTGTCGCTGGCGGTCACGTTCTCGGCACCGACCCGGTAGTAGGCCTGCGCGTCGCCGTGGCCCTGCTCGTCGGCGTGCGAGACGAACACGCCCACCGAGCCCAGGGTCACCACCACGCTGCCGTGCGGCAGCAGCTTGCGGCACAGCGCGTGCAGGCGGGCACCGTCGAGCGCGGCCACCGCCTCGGCATCGATGCGCTCGCCGACATGGCGGGCGAGCAGGGCGGCGAACTCGGTCTCGTTCGGGGTCAGCACGTCGGCCAGGCGCAGCAGGCCGATGCTGCTCTGCGCATTGGCCGGGGCCGGGTTGAGCACGGTGGTGACGCCGGCCTCGCGTGCCGCCGCCAGCACCGCCTCGATCGTCTCCACCGGCGACTCGAGCTGGGCCAGCAGCACGCGCGCTCCGTCCAGCAACGCCGGGTCGGCGTCGAACTGCGCGGTGCCCAGGGTGCCGTTGGCGCCGGCGCCGATCACGATGCTGTTGCGGCCGCGCGCGTCGACGTAGATGCCGGCGGTGCCGGTCGGCTGGTCGCTGGCCTCGGCGCGCAGGTCGATGCCCTCGGCGGCGGCCAGCTGGCGGGCGAGGGCGCCACCGGCGTCGTCGCCCAGGGCGCAGACGAAGGCGGTGCGCGCGCCGGCGCGGGCCGCGGCCACGGCCTGGTTGAAGCCCTTGCCGCCGGGACCGGTGGCGTACTGGCCGGCGATGGTCGCGCCCATCGCCGGCAGCTCGGTGCAGCGCCAGACGTGGTCGACGTTGAAGGAGCCGACGACGATGACCGGATTCATGGGGGCGTACCTGTTGCAGGGAAAGCGTTACGGAGAACGGAAACGGAAGGCCGCATGGGCCTGCCGTGGCAAGGCCGGTCAGGCGAGGTGGGTCAGCACCCCGGCGATGATCGCGGTCATGAAGGTCGCGATCGAACCGCCCAGCACTGCGCGCAGGCCGAAGCGGGCCAGGTCCTGGCGCCGCTCCGGCGCCAGCCCGCCGATGCCGCCGATCTGGATCGCGATCGAGCTGAAGTTGGCGAAGCCGCACAGCGCGTAGGTCGCGATCAGCGCACCCTGCGGGCTCAGGGTCACCCCCGGGGTCTGTCCATTGAGGATGCTGGCCAGCTGGGTGTAGGCGATGAATTCGTTGATCACGATCTTCTGGCCGATCAGCGAACCGACGATGGTGGCGTCCTCCCACGGCACGCCGATCACCCAGGCGATCGGCGCCAGCACGTAGCCGAGGATCGTGGCCAGGCTGGTCGGCTGGCCGAGCCAGGCGGCGATGCCGGTGATCTCGCCGAACCACTTCAGCGGCGCGTCGACCAGCGCGATCAGGGCGATGAAGGCCAGCAGCATGGCGCCGATGTTCAGCGCCAGGCGCAGGCCGTCGCCGGCGCCGGAGGCGGCCGCGTCGATCACGTTGGCGGTGGTCTTCTCCACCTCCATCTTCACCGTGCCGCGGGTCAGCGGCTCGCCGGTCTCCGGGACCAGGATCTTGGCGATCACCAGGGTGGCCGGCGCTGCCATGATGCTGGCCGCCAGCAGGTGCTTGGCGAAGAACGCCTGCTGCTCCGGGTCGCCGCCGCCGAGCATGCCCACGTAGGCGGCGAGCACGCCGCCGGCGATGTGGGCCATGCCGCCGATCATCATCGTCAGCAGTTCGGACTGGGTCATCCGCGCAATGTACGGCCGCACGGTCAGCGGCGCCTCGGTCTGGCCGATGAACACGCTGGCGCACACGCTGGTGGTCTCGGCGCCGGACACGCGCATCACCTTGGTGATCGCCCAGGCCATCGCCCGCACCACCGCCTGCATCGCGCCCAGGTGGTAGAGCACGCCCATCAGCGCGGAGAAGAAGATGATCGTCGGCAGCACCTGGAAGGCGAAGATGAAGCCGTTCTTCGGTATGTCCATCAGGCTGCCGAAGATGAAGTTCGAGCCTTCGTTGACGAAGCCGAGGATGGCGACGAAGCCATGGCTGAGCCAGTCGAACACCTGGCGCCCGCCCGGCACCAGCAGCACCAGTGCGGCGAAGGCGATCTGCAGGGCCACGCCGGTGGCGACGAGCTTCCAGTCCACCGCGCGGCGGTTGTTCGAGAACAGCCAGACGATGCCGATCAGCACGGCCAACCCGAACAGGCCGAAGCCGATCCGACCCAGTGCTTCGAACATGGAATCCCCTGCGGATGTTAAATAATTGCGAAAGCCTAGCAGGTCGGCGGTCGCCCCGTCCCGCGGCCGTGGCCACCTGATGGCCTCACCATCCCGTCTCCGTAGAGCCGCGCTTGACGGGCTACTCCCCCCCGATGAAGCGACGCGCGCGACGGCAGCGGCGCGATCCCCGCCCTACAATGCGTTTTTCCACCGGAGACGCCCCATGCACTACCGCCGCCTCGGCGCGTCCGGCCTGCAGCTGTCGGCACTGTCCTTCGGCACCTGGATGACCTTCGGCCGCCAGGTCGGCCGCGGCCAGGCCCGCGACCTGGTCGCCGCGGCCTGGGACCACGGCATCAACTTCTTCGACAACGCCGAGGCCTACGCCCAGGGCGAGGCCGAGCGGGTGATGGGCGACGTGATCGCCGACCTGCGCCTGCCGCGCGACGGCTACTGCGTGTCCAGCAAGGTCTTCTTCGGCGATGTCGACGAGCCGCGGCCGACCCAGCGCGGGCTGTCGCGCAAGCACGTGGTCGACGCCTGCCACGCGGCGCTGAAGCGGCTGCGGGTGGACTACCTGGACCTGTACTACTGCCACCGCCCCGATCCGGACACGCCGGTGGGCGAGACCGTGGCGGCGATGGACCTGCTGGTGCGGCAGGGCAAGGTGCTCTACTGGGGCACTTCCGAATGGCCCGAGGCGCTGATCCGCGAGGCCGCCCGGTTCGCCCGCGCCAACCACCTGGCCGCGCCGGTGGTCGAACAGCCGCAGTACAACCTGCTGCACCGCGAGCGGGTGGAACTGGAGTACGCGCCGCTGTATTCGGAACTGGGCCTGGGCACGACGATCTGGTCGCCGCTGGCCTCGGGCCTGCTCACCGGCAAGTACGCCGACGGCGTGCATCGCGAGGGAAGGCTGGCCCAGCCCGACGCCGGCTGGCTGCAACGGCTGGTGGTCGGCCAGGGCGAGGAGCGGCGGCTGGAGCGCGCGCAGCGCTTCGTGGCCGTCGCCGCCGGGCTGGGGCACAAGCCGGCGCCGCTGGCCATCGCCTGGTGCCTGCGCAACCCGCACGTGAGCAGCGTGATCCTCGGCGCCAGCGGCACCGCGCAGCTGATCGAGAACCTGTCGGCGCTGGAACTGGCCGGGCAGCTGGACGAGTCGTCCTGGCGGCAGCTGGAGGTGGCCGCCGCGCCCTGACCACCTGTTGACACGGAAATGAGAATAATTACCATTCATGGGGTCCCGTCCGCCGGAACCGACCCATGAATGTGCATCGCCTCTCCCTCCCGCAGGCCGAGCCGGCCCGTCTCGCCACGCCGCTGCCCGGCAGCGACGATGTCGTGCTCGACAGCGCGCAACTGCTCAAGGGCCGCCGCGAGATCCTGATCCGCCACGGCGACAAGCTCTACCGCCTGCGCCACACCAGCAACGACAAGCTGATCCTGACCAAGTAGGGCGCCACGCCCGGCCGCGCCGCCGGCAATGCCTATACTGGAAGCCGGATCAGGGAGTGGCCGCATGCGGCCAAGGAGCGGAAGGATGTTCTCGACGGGTTTCCTGGCGCTGGTGCTGCTGGTGGCTGGCGTGATCGTGCTGTTCAAGACCGTGCGCATGGTGCCGCAGGGCTACGAGTGGACCGTGGAGCGGTTCGGCAAGTACACCCACACGCTCGACCCAGGCCTGCACTTCCTGATCCCGGTCGTCTACGGCGTCGGCCGCAAGGTCAACATGATGGAGCAGGTGCTGGACGTGCCCAGCCAGGACGTGATCACCAAGGACAACGCGGTGGTCAAGGTCGACGGCGTGGTCTTCTTCCAGGTGCTCGACGCGGCCAAGGCCGCCTACGAGGTCGCCAACCTGGAAGTGGCGATGATCGCCCTGGTCCAGACCAACATCCGCACCGTGATCGGCTCGATGGACCTGGACGAGTCGCTGAGCCAGCGCGAGACGATCAACGCGCAACTGCTGAACGTGGTCGACCACGCCACCAGCCCCTGGGGGGTGAAGGTCACCCGGATCGAGATCCGCGACATCCAGCCGCCGCGCGACCTGGTCGATTCGATGGCCCGGCAGATGAAGGCCGAGCGCGAGAAGCGCGCGCAGATCCTCGACGCCGAGGGTTCGCGCCAGTCCGAGATCCTGCGCGCCGAGGGCGAGAAGCAGGCCGCGGTGCTGGAGGCCGAGGGCCGCAAGGAGGCCGCGTTCCGCGACGCCGAGGCGCGCGAGCGCCTGGCCGAGGCCGAGGCCAAGGCGACGAAGATGGTGTCCGACGCGATCGCCCAGGGCGACGTGCAGGCGATCAACTACTTCGTCGCGCAGAAGTACGTGGAGGCGTTCAAGGAGCTGGCCACCGCGCCGAACCAGAAGTTCGTGCTGATGCCGATGGAGGCCAGCGGCGTGATCGGCTCGATCGCCGGCATCGCCGAACTGGCCCGCGAGGCGCTGGGCGAGCAGCAGCAGAAGACCGCGAAGCGCACGCCGCCGCGGCTGGGGGACTGAGCCATGCGCTGGGACGTGGTGACCTGGGCGGCGGTGGCCCTGCTGCTGATGGCGGCCGAGACGCTGGCGCCGGGCGCGTTCATGCTGTGGATGGGCTTCGCCGCCGCGGCGGTGTTCCTGGGCGTGCTGCTGGTGCCGGGGATCCCGGTGCTGGCGCAGGTGGCCGCGTTCGTCGTGCTGAGCTTCGTCTCGATCCAGGTCTACCGGCGCTGGTTCCGCAAGACCGGCCGGCAGAGCGACCAGCCGCTGCTCAACCGCCGTGCCGCGCAGGCCATCGGCCTGGTCGCGCCGCTGGACCAGGCGATCAGCGGCGGCCGCGGCCGGATCAAGCTCGGCGACGCCTTCTGGACGGTCGAGGGCCCGGACCTGCCGGCCGGCACGCCGGTGCGCGTGGTCGCCGTGGACGGGATGGTGCTGAAGGTGCAGGAAGCCTGAGCCGGCGTTCCAGCAAATGCGGTGGCGGCGCGATGGCGCCGCCCGTCCGCACCCGGGTGGCCGTGCGCCACGGCGGGAACGGGTCCGGGCGGAATCCGCGATAATGGGGCTTTCCCCCGCGCGAGACCGCCATGACCCGCAAGACCGCCCTCAACGACACCCACCGCGCGCTCGGCGCCAAGATGGTCGACTTCGGTGGCTGGGACATGCCGATCCACTACGGCTCGCAGATCGACGAGCACCACCTGGTGCGGCGCGAGGCCGGCATGTTCGACGTCAGCCACATGACCGTGGTCGACCTGCACGGCGCCCGCGTCCGCGACTTCCTGCGCCACCTGCTGGCCAACTCGGTGGACAAGCTCAAGGTACAGGGCAAGGCGCTGTACAGCTGCATGCTCGACGAGCGCGGCGGGATCATCGACGACCTGATCGTCTACTACCTGGGCGACTCGTTCTTCCGCCTGGTGGTCAACGCCGCCACCCGCGACAAGGACCTGGCCTGGATCGCGAAGCAGGCGGCCGCGTTCGACGTGGCGGTGAGCGAGCGCCCGGACTTTGGCATCGTCGCGGTGCAGGGACCGCTGGCGCGGGAGAAGATGATCGGCCTGCTGCGCGAGTCCGACCGTGCCGCAGCGTCGAAGCTGGGCCGCTTCGCCGCGATCGAGGTCGAGTCGGCCGCCGGCGTGCCGCTGTTCCTGGCGCGCACCGGCTACACCGGCGAGGACGGCTTCGAGATCGTGCTGCCGGAAGACCGCTCGGTGGCGTTCTGGAACGCGCTGCTGGAGGCCGGGGTGAAGCCGGCCGGATTGGGCGCGCGCGACACGCTGCGCCTGGAGGCGGGCCTGAACCTGTACGGCCAGGACATGGACGAATCGACCACGCCGTGGGAAGCGGCGCTGGCCTGGACGGTGGCGCTGGACGAGGGCAGGGACTTCGTCGGTCGCGCCGCGCTGGAGACGCAGAAGGCGGCAGGCGTGCCGCGCCAGATGGTCGGCCTGGTGATGGACGAGAAGGGCGTGCTGCGCCACGGCCAGAAGGTGCTTGCCGCCGGCGGCGAGGGCGAGATCCTGTCGGGCACCTTCTCGCCGACGCTGGGCAAGGCGATCGCGTTCGCGCGCGTGCCGGCGGGCGAGCCCGGGGCCGTGCGCGTGGACATCCGTGGCCGCGAGGTGCCGGTGCGGGTGGTGAAGTTCCCGTTCGTGCGCGACGGCCAGGCCCAGCCGGGCGTGCTCGGCTGAGCCCTTGCGCCGGCGGCGGACCGCTCCGCTAGACTATCCTTCCATCCACTTCCCCCCATCGCCTGACCGGAGCACCCCATGAGCGATATCCCCGGCGATCTCAAGTTCCTCAAGTCCCACGAGTGGGCCCGCGTCGAAGGCAACGGCCGCGTCACCGTGGGTATCTCCGACCACGCCCAGGGCCTGCTCGGCGACCTGGTCTACGTCGAGCTGCCCAACGTCGGCGATGCGGTCGAGGCGGGCACCGCCGCCGCCGTGGTGGAGTCGGTCAAGGCCGCCTCCGACGTGTACAGCCCGGTCAGCGGCACCGTCGTCGAGGTCAACTCGGCGCTGGGCGACAAGCCGGAAACCATCAACGAGGACGCCTACGGCGAGGGCTGGCTGTTCGTGGTCGAGTCCACCGATCCCGACCAGCTGGCCGAGCTGCTTTCGCCGGACGACTACGCCGGGCTGGTCGAGGACGGGGACGACTGAGCCCGTCCGCACCGACCGGATGCATCGGAAGAACGCCCGCCATGTGCGGGCGTTCTTCTTTTCCGGGGAGTCGGCCGATCGCCGCCGCCGTGCGCAACCGGCCGTGTCCGGCGGGGATGGGCGCATGGCGATTCCGCATGTGCCGGGGCCATTGCCGGTGGTCGGCGACGCGTGTCTGCTTCCGTGTCCGCTTCCGTGTGCGATCGCCACGGCCGCTGCCGGCGAGTGCGGAAGCATCGTTGCCGGAGCGGGTGGCGCGGTGGTTCGCGGGGCGCGTGGACGGCATGCGAAGCGGCATCGCCGCCGCCTTCGGGCTCGCGCAGTTCTGCGCAAATCGGCTTGTGCGGCGCGAAATGGAGGCGGCCCCGGAAAGTTTTTTTTCGATCGCCGAAGGTCGCATCTAGCGCCTTCCCGGACCGATCGTGATCGGCCTTCGCCGCTACGCCGCGACGGCGTGTGTCGAAGCGCTTGCAAAAAATCACTTGTTTTTCGCATCCGTTTACGAGGCGCCCGGTTTGGTCGTCGTCGTCGGGCGCGCCGCGCGACTCCAGGACGACGCGCGTGGCGGCGGTCGCCGGTCGAACCGCCCGGGAGAAAAATGCGCGCGGGTGTTGACAGTGAAAAAAACCGTGATTAGGTTTCGCCCAGCAGACGCTGCCTGCCGAAGCGAGTGAGTCGAATCAACACCACAACGCGAAGCACAACTCGGGCATCCGCCAGGAACGATCTTCATCGGTGGATCACAGGCCCGCTTCCCTCCAAGAAAAGCAGCGACCACCCCGATCTACCGCCCGCGCCGTCGCAACGCGCGGGTCTTCCCGTATCCGTATCGACGTGCGTACCGCGCCGACGGAACTCCCCCCGGCGGTCGCCGCCGCGGGTTTTCGCGACTGGGCGTTACCCATCCGTAGTCCACTGACGAGGAGCCAACCATGGCAACGAAGAAAGCTGCGAAGAAGAAACCCGCCGCCAAGAAGGCGGTGAAGAAGGTCGCCAAGAAGGCCGGCGCCAAGAAGGCGGTGAAGAAGGCCGCCAAGAAGAAGGTCGCCAAGAAGGCCGCCAAGAAGGTCGTGAAGAAGGCCGCCGCCCGCAAGGCGGTGAAGAAGGCGGCGAAGAAGAAGGTCGCCAAGAAGGCTGCCAAGAAGGTCGCGAAGAAGAAGGTCGCCAAGAAGGCTGCCAAGAAGGTCGCGAAGAAGAAGGTTGCCAAGAAGGCTGCCAAGAAGGTCGCGAAGAAGAAGGTTGCCAAGAAGGCTGCCAAGAAGCCTGCGAAGAAGGCCGCCAAGAAGGCCGTGAAGAAGGCCGCGAAGAAGGCCGCCAAGAAGCCGGCCAAGAAGGCCGCCAAGAAGAAGGCCCCCAAGAAGAAGGCGGCCCCGGTCGCGCTGCCGGCAACCCCGGCTCCGCTGATCTGATCAAACCCCGATAGCCGTACCGAATGACTCCCTCCCCGAAGCCCAGCGGGGGGGGAGTTTTTTTTGGTGCCAGTCGTGATGCGCGCCCTGCCGGCGGGAAGCACCCGCCGCCAGGCGCAGGCCTCAGTGAGGCGAGGCGACCGAGGTGGAAGCGGAGCTGCCCTGCGCCGAAGCGTCGGCCGGCGTGTCGCCGTCGGCCATCAGGTTGTCGGCGCCGAAGTCGATGTCCACGTCCAGCCAGCGCTCGGCCGGCAGGCCGATGGCGCGGTCGATGATGGTCGGCAGCAGGCCACTGGGCAGCGAACTCTCGCTGTTCCAGAGCAGGGCGATGCCCAGGTCGCGGCCCGGCAGCATCGCGACCATGCCGCGGTAGCCCTGCACCGCGCCGGCATGGAACACCACCTCCTCGCCGGCGTAGTCGAACACTCGCCAGCCCAGCGCGTAGCTGGCCGCATCGACGCGGTCGCGGCGCCAGCCCGAGCGCATCTCGCCCGGCGTGGACACCACCGGCGCATGCAGCGTGGCCAGCAGCGGTGCCGGCAGCACGTCCGGGCGATGGCCGGTGTGGGCCAGCAGCCACTGCGCCATGTCGCTGATGCTGGCGTTGACGCCGGCGGCCGGCGGCAGGCGGTAGTAGGTGGGCTTGGGGTTGAGCGAGACCCACCCGTTGCGGCTGCGCACGTGCGGCCGCGCCCAGCGCGTGCTCGACTCGATCCCGGCCAGGCCCATGCTGGCGTCGTTCATGCCCAGCGGCTCGAAGATCCGCTTCTGCACCGACTGCTCGTAGAAGCTGCCGGAAGCGGCGAAGACCACGTCGCCGACCAGGCTGAAGGCCACGTTCTGGTAGGCGTAGCACTGGCCCGGCGCGCAGGTCAGCGCCGCGTTGCCCAGCTTCTGCGCGACCTGGTAGTACTCGGCGTTGGCCTCGATGTCGCGGTCGAAGGCGTTGTGCGCCTTCAGCCCGATCCGGTGGCTGAGCAGGTCGGCCACGGTGACCTGGCCGGTGTAGGCGGCGTCGGCCAGATGGAAGCCCGGCACGTAGTCGGTGACCCGGCTGTCCCAGCGCAGGCTGCCGTCGTTGACCAGCAGGCCGGCCATGGTCCCGGCGAACGCCTTGGACAGCGAGGCCAGGCGGAACACGGTGTGCGGATCGACCTGCTGCGGGCGGACCACGTCGGTGACGCCATAGCCGCGCGCGCTGAGGATGCGTCCGTCCTGCACGATCGCCATCGCCAGGCCCGGCACGCGCTGGCCCTGGACCAGCTGTTCGGCCATCGCTTCGAAGCGCGCCACGTCGAATCCGGCCGCAGGCGGCAAGGCCGCGGCCCCGGCATAGGTACGGTACGGCAATGGCTGCGTGGGCGGCGGCAGCGATGCCTGCGACATCGTCGGTGTCCGCGCGGTCGACGGCAGTGCCATCGCCAGCGACAGCACCAGTGAGCCCGCCGCCAGTGCTCCGATCCTGCGTGGCCTTGCCGGCCCGGGACGCCCGTCTTTCATGCTGATGATGCCTGTAAGCTACCGCTGCGGGCGATTCTAGCGCCGGTTTTCGCGAATGCACAAACCAGGAGAAGATGAATGGGCAGTTTGTTGATCCTGTTGGTGTTTTTTGGCGTGATCGTGGCCCTTGGACTATGGGCCATGGGCATCTACAACGGCCTGGTCACCGGTCGCAACGCCTGGAAGAACGCCTTCGCCCAGATCGATGTGCAGCTGCAGCGCCGCTTCGACCTGATCCCCAACCTGGTGGAGACCGCCAAGGCCTACATGGGCCACGAGCGCGAGACCCTGGAGGCGGTGGTCGCCGCGCGTGCGGCGGCGCAGTCCGGCCTGGCCGCTGCCAAGGCCCATCCGGGCGAGCCGGAGGCGATGGCGCAGCTGGCCGCCAGCCAGGGCCAGCTCAACGGCGTGCTCGGACGGCTGATGATGGTGGCCGAGGCGTACCCGGACCTGAAGGCCAACCAGAACATGATGCAGCTCACCGAGGAGCTGTCCTCGACCGAGAACCGGGTGGCGTTCGCGCGGCAGGCCTACAACGATGCGGTGATGGCCTACAACAACCGGCGCGAGGTGTTCCCGTCCAGCGTGGTCGCCGGCATGTTCAACTTCGCCGCCGCCGCGCTGCTCGACATCCCGGCCGACAAGGCGCACGTGCGCGACGCGCCAAAGGTCCAGTTCTGAGCGCGCCGCGCATGTTGCTGCGGCGGTGGTGAGCGGGCCGGCATGGGCGTCCGCGCATGAACTTCTTCGAGCACCAGGCCGCGGCCCGCCGCGGCTCCGGCCGGCTGGTGCTGCTGTTCGCGCTGGCGGTGGCCGGCATCGTGCTGGCGGTGGACCTGGCCACGCTGCTGTTCACCGGCAGCTGGGGCGCGACCGCGGCGGCGACCGTCACCACGTTGCTGGTGATCGGGCTGGGCTCGCTGTACCGGATCGCCTCGCTGCGCGGCGGCGGCGCGGTGGTGGCCGCGCAGATGGGCGGCACCTTCGTTCCCGAGGACACCCGCGACCCGTCGCTGCGCCGGCTGCGCAACGTGGTCGAGGAGATCGCGATCGCCTCGGGCGTGCCGGTGCCCAAGCTGTTCGTGATGGAGCAGGAGGCGGGCATCAACGCCTTCGCCGCCGGCTACAGCCCGTCGGACGCGGCCATCGCGGTCACCCGCGGCGCGCTGGACCGGCTCAACCGCGACGAGCTGCAGGGCGTGATCGCGCACGAGTTCGCGCACGTGCTCAACGGCGACATGCGCCTGAACATCCGCCTGATCGGCCTGCTGTTCGGGATCCTGATGCTGAGCCTGATCGGCCAGCGCATCCTCATCTACGGCCGCCTGGGCCGCAGCCGCGACGGCACGCCGGTGCTGATCGCCGCGCTGGTGGCGATGGCGGTGGGCGCGATCGGGGTGTTCTTCGGGCGGATGATCAAGGCCGGCGTGAGCCGCCAGCGCGAGCTGCTGGCCGATGCCTCGGCGGTGCAGTTCACCCGGCAGACCCGCGGCCTGGCCGGGGCGCTGAAGAAGATCGGCGGGCTGGACGCAGGCTCGAAGCTGCAGGACAAGGCCGATGCCGAGGAAGTGAGCCACATGCTGTTCGGCCAGGGGGCCTCGCTGTCGCGGCTGTTCGCCACCCATCCGCCGCTGGTCGAGCGCATCCGCCGGCTGGAGCCGTCGTTCGACGCGCGCCAGCTGCAGGCGCTGGAGGCGCGCTGGCGCGCGGCGCCGCCGGACGGCCTGGCCGAGGACGTGGCGCTGGGCTTGGCTGCGCGGGATGCGGGCACGCAGGGCGAGGGAGGCGCGTTGAGCGCTGGCGGGCCGCCGCCGCTGCCCGCCGCCGGCGCGCAACTGCTGGTCACCCCGCCGATGGGGGCGCGCCCGGGCGCCGCGCCGGCCGAGGACGACTACCGCCGCGCGCACGAGCTGGTCGAGGGCATGGATCCGGCACTGCGCGCGCTGGCGCGGCAGCGCGAAGCGGTGGTGCCGCTGCTGCTGGGACTGCTGCTGGATGCCGACGGCGCGGTCGCGGCGCGCCAGCGCAGCGAGATCGTCGCCCGTTGCGGCGAGGCCGCGGCGGCGCAGGCCTTCGAGTTGCGCCGCCAGCACCGGGAGGCACTGCACCCGGCGCTGCGCCTGCCGCTGGCCTCGTTGGCCTTCCCGGCGCTGCGCCAGCGGCCGCGGCCGGAGCTGGACGTCTTCCTCGATACCATCGAGGCGATGGTCCACACCGACGGCCGCGTGTCGGTGTTCGAATACTGCCTGTCGAAGCTGCTGCAGGTGCAGGTGCGCGAGGCGCTGGATCCGTCGCGGCACGCGCGCTTCGGCCGCACCAAGGCCACCGGCGTGCGCCAGGAGTTCGCCACCCTGCTGGCGGTGGTGGCGCAGGCGGGGCATCCGGACGAGCCGGGGCAGGCGCAGCGCGCCTACCTGGCCGGCCTGCAGCGGGTGCTGCCGCGCGACCACCTGCCGTATGCGCCGCCGGCCGGCGGCGTGCAGGCGCTGGATGTGGTGTGGGCGCCGCTGGATGCGCTGGCGCCGCCGGCCAAGGAGATGCTGGTGGAGGCGCTGGTCGACGCGGTTTCGCAGGACCAGCGCGTCAGCGTCGCCGAATCCGAGCTGCTGCGCACCGTGTGCGCCGTCCTGCATTGCCCGCTGCCGGCGATGCTGGAGCGCGGCTGAGCGCACGCACTGCGGGCCAATCTGCCCGCGGCGTTGCGCTTCGTGGCCGTCCGTTCCGATGGCGTCGCGCCTCTTGTAGGAGCCCGCATGAGGGCGACCCGACGTCGTGGGAAGTCGCCGTGCCTTGCCCTTGACCAGGGTCTCCGGAGCCACCGCGCCATACGCGGCCCCGATCGGCTGCGTCGGGTCGCCCTCATGCGGGCTCCTACAGGGGGGCTACGGGGTGCGGATGAGGTCGGCGGCGCGCTCGGCGATCGCGATGGTGGGGGCGTTGGTGTTGCCGCCGACGAGGGTCGGCATCACCGAGGCGTCGACTACGCGCAGGCCTTCGATACCGCGCACCCGCAGTTGCGGATCGACCACCGCGTCCTCGTCCGTGCCCATGCGGCAGGTGCCGACCGGGTGGTAGATGGTCTCGGCCTTGGCGCGGACGAAGTCGACCAGTTCCGCGTCCGACAGGTCGTCGCGCGCCGGGAAGATCGGCGCGCCGCGCACGCTGTCGAAGGCCGGCTGGCGCAGCAGTTCGCGCGACAGCTTCGCGCACTCGACCATCATCCGCAGGTCGAAGCCTTCGGCGTCGGACAGGTAGTTGGCCTCGATCCGCGCCGGCGAGCGCGGGTCGGCGTCGCGCAGGCCGATGCGGCCGCGGCTGAGCGGCCGCAGGAAGCAGGCGTGCACGGTGAAGCCGTCTCCGGCCAGGCGGTGGCGGCCGTGGTCGTCGAGCATCGCCGGGACGAAGTGGAACTGCACGTCGGGGCGCGCGTCGGTGGCCAGGGCCGAGCGGACGAAACCGCCGGCCTCGGCGATGTTGCTGCTGCCGGCGCCGCGGCGGCCGCGCAGGAACCAGTCGAAGCCGATCTTCAGCTCGCTGGCGCGGTCGTAGCTGAGCCCGGGCGGGCAGTGGTGCAGGGTGCAGATGTCGAGGTGGTCCTGCAGGTTGGCGCCGACGCCGGGCAGGTCGGCCTGCACCGCGATGCCGTGCGCGCGCAGTTCGTCGGCAGGACCGATGCCCGACAGCATCAGCAGCTGCGGCGAGTTGATCGCGCCGCCGCTCAGCAGCACCTCGCCGGCGGCGAGGGCACGGTGGAGCGCGCGGCCCTGGCGGTATTCCACGCCGGTGGCACGGCCGTCCGTGAGCAGGATCCGCTGCGCCCGCGCGCCGGTGGCCACGTCCAGGTTCGGCCGTCCGCGCGCCGGCGCCAGGTAGGCCGCCGCCGCCGAGCAGCGCGCGCCGTCGCGCTGGGTGACCTGGTAGAAGCCGACGCCGTCCTGGCGCGGGCCGTTGAAGTCGTCGTTGCGCGCCCAGCCGGCCTGCACGCCCGCTTCGACGAACAGCTCCGACAGCGGGTTGCGGTGGCGCAGGTCGGATACGCCCAGCGGGCCGTCGCCGCCGTGCAGCGCGCTGGCGCCGCGCGCGTTGCCTTCGGCGCGCAGGAAGTACGGCAGCAGGCTGTTCCAGTTCCAGCCGTCCGCTCCGGCCTGCGCCCATGCGTCGTAGTCGGCGGGGACGCCGCGGGTGTAGCACATGGCGTTGATCGAGCTGGAGCCGCCCAGCACCTTGCCGCGCGGCCACCACAGGCGGCGGCCGTGCAGCTGCGGCTCCGGCTCCGTGCTGTAGTCCCAGTTGACCGTGCGGTTGTTGACCAGGCGGCCGAGGCCGGCGGGCATGTGGATCAGCGGGTTCCAGTCGCGCGGGCCGGCCTCGAGCAGCAGCACCCGGCAGGCGGGGTCCTCGCTGAGGCGGGCGGCCAGCACGCAGCCGGCCGAGCCGGCGCCGATGATGATGTAGTCGTACACGCGTTCCCCCTGGATGGCGGCCGCTGGCCGCAGATGGATGCTGTCGGTTGCGTGTCGTCCGGCGCAAGCCCGGGCGGCATGGTGCGGCACGGTCTTCCCTGCGCTCAGGCGGGCGCGGAACGCTGGCGATGTTGCAGTGCATCGGATACCGTGCGCGCCAAGGACGGGCCTGCGCGCGCCGGCCGGGACGACCCCCAGGAATGCCTTGCCCATGACTGCTGCAGACACGGCCTCCTCCCGGCTCGGCCGGCTCCGCTCGGCGCTGGCCGAGTCGCCGCCGCTGATGTGGTCGTTCGTCTACTTCTTCTGCCTGCTCAGCGGCTATTACGTGCTGCGGCCGGTGCGGGACGCTATGGGCGCGTCCAGCGACGTCGAGGCCGTGTTCCCGCCGGCGATGATCGGATTCTTCGCCGACCACGGCATTTCGTTGCAGGAAGTGATCCTGCAGGTGCTGTCCACCTGTTCCTTCATCCTGATCCTGGTCGCGCAGCCGCTGTACGGCGCCCTGGTCAGCCGCTTCCCCCGCCGGGTGTTCATGCCGGTGCTGTTCGGCTTCTTCATCCTGTGCCTGCTCGGCTTCTACCTGTTGTTCGACAGCCAGGTGGCCGGGCGCGGGATGGCGTTCTTCCTGTGGGTGACCGTGTTCAACGTGTTCTCGGTGGCGGTGTTCTGGAGCTTCATGGCCGACGTGTTCTCCCACGGCGAGGCGAAGAAGTACTACGGCTACATCGGCGCCGCCGGCACCATCGGCGCGTTCACCGGCCCGCTCATCACCCGTGCGCTGGTCGAGAAGGTGGGACTGGCCAACCTCATGCTGGTGTCCGCCGCGTTCCTGGCCGCGTGCGTGGTTTGCATCTGGCGCCTGCGCCGCTGGGCCTTGCAGCGCGAGATGAAGACCGGCCGCGACAACGAGAGCGCTATGGGCGGCGACGTGCTGGCCGGGTTGAAGCTGATCGCGAAGGAACCGCTGTTGCGCTGGATGGCTGCGCTGGTGTTCCTCGGCGTCGGCGTCGGCCAGCTGCTCTACAACCAGCAGGCGGTGATCGCGCGCGAGGCCTTCGATACCGCCGAGGCACGCACCGCCTTCTACGCCGGCATCGACATCGCGGTGAACGTACTGACCCTGGTGGTGCAGTTGTTCGCCACCCGCTGGCTGTTGTCGCGTTTCGGGTTGGCGCCGGTGCTCCTGATCCCGATGGCCGCGCTGCTGCTCGGTTTCGCCGTGCTGACCGCCTCGCCGTTGCCGATCGTGGTTGGCATCGTCCAGGTGGTGACCCGCTCGAACGAGTTCTCGCTGATGAAGCCGGGCCGCGAGACCATCTATACCCGGGTCGACCGGCAATGGCGTTACAAGGCCGGAGCGGCGATCGACACGGCGTTCTTCCGCGGCGGCGAGCTCACCTTCTCGTGGACCTACAGGGCGCTTGCCGCGTTCGGTTCGCAGGTGGTGTTCGGGTTCGGCCTGCTGATGGCGGGACTGATGACCGCCAGCGCTTGGCGCCTGCTGCGCGAGGAAAAGAAGCTGCCCGGGGGGCACCCCACGGAGGCGCACGACGCCCCCGCGACGCCGGTGGGCAGCGCCACCTGAGACCTGCGGAGGGCAGCGGGGCTTGCCCCGCTGCCCCCGCCCGGCGCTCGACACGAAGACGGCGGGCCGAAGCCCGCCGTCGAGGTGTCGCGTCCAGGGCACGCTGCGGATCAGGCCGCTTCGCGCTTGCCCGGCCGCGGCAGGTCGTAGTAGCTGGCCGCGCGCAGCTCGTGGACGTCGAAGTCGTCCACGGTGATCGTCTCCAGGGTGATCTCGCGCAGCTCTTCCAGCAGCTTGCGCTCCTCGGCGGTGATCACGCCCTCGGCCACGGCTTCGTCCAGCTGCGCGGGGAACTCCAGCGCCTCGATGCCCTTGGTCTTGAGCGCCTTGAGGAACTTGCGCTCCACCGGCTCGGCCTGCACCGCCCTGGCCAGGTAGCTGTCGATGCGGCCGCCCGGGTTGTTCGCGCACGGGGTCAGGAACACGCCGACGCCCAGGCGGTCGCGCGCTTCGTTCGGTGCCATCAGCAGCGAGGCCACGCGGTGGTTGAGGCGGTCGCCCGGGGCTTCGGCGCGGCGGCCGAGCGGGAACACCAGCGCCCACAGCGCCCAGCCGACCGGACGGATCGGGAAGTTGCGCAGCGCGTCGGACAGCGCGGACTCGATCTCGTTGAAGCTGTTGTACATGCTCCACGCCAGCAGCGGCTTGTCGGCTTCCGGCGCGCCCTCGTCATGGTGGCGCTTGAGCACCGCGCCGGCCATGTACAGGTGGCTGAGCACGTCGCCCAGGCGGCCGGACAGCGATTCCTTGAACTTGAGCTTGCCGCCCAGCAGCAGCATCGACACGTCGGCCATCAGCGCCAGGTTGGCGGCGTAGCGGTCGAGCTTGCGGAAGAACGGGCGGGTGTAATCGTCTCCCGGGGCGGCGCCGATCTTCGAGCCGGTGAGGCCGAACCAGAACGAGCGGAACGCGTTGGAGATGCCGAAGCGCACGTGCCCGGCCAGGCTCTCGTCGAACGCTTCCAGCGCGGCCTTGCGGTCCAGGTCCTGCGCGGCCTTCATCTCCTTCATCACCCACGGATGGCACAGGATCGCGCCCTGGCCGAAGATCAGCAGGCTGCGGGTCATGATGTTGGCGCCTTCCACGGTGATCCCGATCGGCGCGGCCTGCCAGCTGCGGCCGGCGAAGTTGCGCGGCCCGAGGATGATTCCCTTGCCGCCGATCACGTCCATCACGTCGGACACGACCTCGCGGCCCATGTTGTTGCAATGGTACTTCGCGATGGCCGACGGCACCGACGGCACGTCGCCGCGATCCACGGCCGCCGCGGTGGCCTGCGAAAGCGCGCTGATCGTGTAGGCCTTGCCACCGATCCGGGCCAGTGCTTCCTCCACGCCCTCGAAGCGGCCGATCGACAGGCCGAACTGCTTGCGGATGCGCGCATAGGCGCCGGTCACGCGGGCGCCGAACTTGGCGCCGCCCGAGGCGGTGGAGGGCAGGGTGATCGAGCGGCCCACGGCCAGGCACTCGTTGAGCATGTTCCAGCCCTTGCCGGCCATCTCCGCGCCGCCGATCAGCTGGCTCAGCGGGATGAACACCTCGCGCCCGCGGATCGGGCCGTTCTGGAACGGCGAGTTCAGCGGGAAGTGGCGGCGGCCGACTTCCACGCCCTCGGTGTCGCGCGGCAGCAGCGCCAGGGTGATGCCGATGTCGCGGGTGTCGCCGATCAGGCCGTCCGGGTCGTACATGCGGAACGCCAGGCCGATCAGCGTGGCCACCGGCGCCAGGGTGATGTAGCGCTTGTCGAAGGTCAGCTTCACGCCCAGGACGTTGGCGCCGTTCCACTCGCCCTTGCAGACGATGCCGAAGTCCGGGATGGACGTGGCGTCGGAGCCGGCGAACGGGCCGGTGAGGCCGAAGCACGGCACTTCCTGGCCGATCGCCAGGCGCGGCAGGTAATAGTCCTTCTGTTCCTGGGTGCCGTAGTGGTTGAGCAGCTCGCCCGGACCCAGCGAGTTGGGCACGCCCACGGTCGAACTGACCACCGAGGAGATCGAGGCGATCTTCTGGATCACCTTGTGGTGGGCCAGCGCGGAGAAGCCCAGGCCGCCGTACTGCTTGGGAATGATCATGCCGAAGAAGCGGTTCTTCTTGATGAAGTCCCACAGCTCCGGCGGCAGGTCGGCGTGGACGTGGGTGATCTCCCAGTCGTTGATCATCCGGCACAGTTCTTCGGTCGGGCCGTCGAGGAAGGCCTGCTCCTCGGTGGTGAGCTGCGGCTTCGGGAAGTCGAGCAGCATCTGCCAGTCCGGGTCGCCGGTGAACAGCTCGCCCTCGAAGCCGACCGAGCCGGTCTCCAGGGCGATGCGCTCGGTCTGCGACAGCGGCGGCAGGATCCGGCGGAACACGTCCAGCAGCGGCGCCACGATCAGCGGCTTGCGGATCGCCGGGGTCAGCAGCGGCACCGCGAACAGCGCCGAGACGATGGCGACCGTCGCGGTGGCGGCATGGCTGGCGCCGAGCAGCCAGCAGGCGCCCAGGGGGGCGGCCAGCAGTGCGGCCCAGGCCGCCGGGCGCAGGCGGGGGTAGGCGGCGAACCCGCCGATCAGCACGAAGGCCAGGATGGGTGCGGCAATGCTCATGGGACTGCTCCGGTGACGGGCGGGTGCGCCCTTTGCACGGTGGAACTGCCGGTCCCCTCGGTCCGGTCCAGTTCCACCAGGTATTCCAGCACGGTGGCGGTAAAACCATCGTTGTCGTCGCCGGCCAGCATATGCGTGGCGCCGGCGAGCTGCACATGGCGCGCATGCGGCGCCAGTTCGAGGAAGTCGGCGACGGTGCGCGCGGACACCAGGTCGCTGCGACCGCCGCTGACCAGCAGCAGCGGGCAGCGCACCGCGCGGGTGGCCTCGGCGATGTCGTCCTGGTGGCGCTCGCTGTCGCGTGCGAGCTCGTCGACCAGGCGCGGATCCCAGGGCCAGCGCCAGCGCCCGTCGTCGCCTTCGTGCAGCAGTCCGCGCAGCGAAGCGGACGACTTGCGGCCGGCGCGGTGCGGCAGGTAGGCGGCGATCGCCGCGGCGGCGTGCTCGAGCGAGTCGAAGCCGGCGGGGAAGGCGGTCATGAAGCCGAGGATGCGTTCGACCCCGGCGGTCTCCCAGCGCGGGGTGATGTCGACCAGCACCATCGCCCGGAACAGGCCCGGCCAGCGCGCTTCGGCGAGCAGGCCGAACAGGCCGCCCATCGACGCGGCGACCAGCACCGGCGGGCGCGACAGTGCGCCGGCCAGCACGATCAGGTCGTCGGTGAACTGGTGGCCGGTATAGGGATCGCCGGCGGCGTTGCGCTCCGAGCCGCCATGGCCGCGGGCGTCGTAGGCCAGGCCGCCGCGACCGCGCGCGGCCAGGGTGGTCGCGGTGGCCGACCAGGCGTGGCGGGTCTGGCCGAAGCCGTGCGCGTACAGCACCGACGGTTCCACTTCGCCATCGCTGGCGGAGTCGTGCCGGCTCGCGGCCAGCGCCAGCCCGGCGCCGTCCAGGCGCAGGTCGGTGGGCAACGGGCGAGGAGTGGTGGCCGAATCCATACGAGATGGTATGGATCGATCTCCGGGAAAGTCAATACGAGCGCGTATGGGGTGGTCCGCGCCTGCCACGGGAGCCGCCGGCGCCTTGATCCGGCTGGGGAATCGTGACGGTTTCCGCTGAAACGACGTACTGCAACGCACTGCGGCGTATGGTTAAATCCCGACATGAACACGACTGCCCCGCCTTCGACCCCGCCGCCCGCCCCCGCCCGCAGTTCGCGCCTGAGCGCGGCCGCCTGGGCCCAGGTCGCCCTCGACGTCATCGCCGAACAGGGCGTGGCCGCGGTTGCGGTCGAGCCGCTGGCGCGGCGCCTGGGCGTGACCAAGGGCAGCTTCTACTGGCATTTCCCCTCGCGCGACGCGCTGCTGCAGGCCGCGCTGGAGCGCTGGGAGGAAGTCGAGCAGGAACAGGTGTTCGGCAGCCTGGAAGAGGTGCCCGACCCGCGCGAGCGGCTGCGCCAGCTGTTCCAGCTGGTCGGCCACGAGACCAAGCCGCACGCGATCTACAGCGAACTGCTCAAGGCGCTGGACCATCCGGCGGTGGGCCCGGTGATCCAGCGGGTGTCGCAGCGGCGCCTGGAGTACCTGACCGCCTCGTTCCGCCAGGCCGGCCTGGGCCGCAACGAATCGCAGAACCGCGCGCGGCTGACCTACGCGGCCTACGTCGGCTTCCTGCAGCTGCGCCCGCAGCAGCCGAAGATGACCCACGAGGAATTCGACGAGTACCTCGGCCACGTGATCAATACGCTGATCCCGGGCTGATCCCGGGCTGAGGCGGAGCAGCTGGGCGAGCCCCGCTCCACGGGAGGCGGCGGGTCTATTCGCCGAACGCCGGACGGGTCAGGTTCTCGGGCGCATCGCCCGTGCACAGCACGTCGTCCTCGATGCGGATCCCGCCGTAGGGGCGGAACGCGTCCACCCGCGCCCAGTCGACGCTGCCCGCGTGGCCGTTCTTCTTCACCTCGTCCAGCAGCATGTCGATGAAGTACAGGCCCGGCTCGATGGTCACGACCATCCCCGGCTCCAGCACCCGGGTCATGCGCAGGTAAGGATGGCCCTCCGGCCGCGGGATCGTGCCGCCGCGGTCGCTGGCGGCGAAACCGGCGACATCGTGCACCTGCAGCCCGATCGGATGGCCCAGCCCGTGCGGGAAGAACGCCGCGCTCACCCCGGTGGCCAGAGCCGCCTCCGGCGAAACCTTCAGCACGCCGAAGTCCGCGAGGATGCCCATCAGCGACAGGTGCGCGTCCACGTGCAGCTGCCGGTAGTCGACCCCGGCGCGCACGCCCGCGCACATCGCCTGCTGCGCCGCGTCCACCGCGTCGACCATCGCCTGGAACTCGCTGCCGCGGTCCATGGCGTAGGTGCGGGTGATGTCGGCCGCATAGCCGCAATGGCTGGCACCGGCGTCGATCAGGAAGCTCAGCGGCGTGGCCGGCGGCTCGCGGTCCAGCTCGGTGTAGTGCAGGACCGCGCCGTGCGTATCGAGCGCGACGATGTTCTGGTACGGCACCTCGGTCGCGTCCTGGCGCGCCGCCGCGCAGTAGGCCATGTGGATGTCGAACTCGCTGGCGCCGGCGCGGAACGCACGCTCCGCGGCCCGGTGCGCATGTGCGGCCCTGCGCTGCGCCACCCGCATCAGCGCGACCTCGTACGGGGTCTTGTACGAACGCTGGTAGTGCAGGTAGTCCAGCGCCGCGGCCGGGTTGTCGGGGACGTATTCGCCCAGCGCGCTGTTGGCCTCGCCCAGGATCGCGCAGCGCGCCACCGGCGGCAGCAGCGCCAGCGCCTCTTCCGGCGTGCGGATCACGTGCACCTCCACATGCTCCACCCACCATCCGCCCGGCGCCTCCGGCACCACGTGCCAGTAGTCGAACGGCTGCAGGTAGATCACCTTGGGCCGCTGCCCCGGCGTGTGCACCAGCCAGCTGTCGGTGACGGTGGTCAGCGGCAGCCAGTGCTTGAAGTGCGGATTGACCGCGAACGGATAATCGCGGTCGTCGAACACCTGGTAATGCCGCCGTCCGCTCGGGATCAGCAGGTGGTCGCGGCCGCTGCGCGCCAGCGCCTCGTCGGCCCGCGCCTGCAGCACGGCCAGTTGTTGCGGATAGAGCAGGGCGGGATCGGCAACGTTCATCGGCACGGACAGGCTGGTAAAGGAACGCCATTTTGCCCGATCCACGCTTTACCGACCCGTAAAGCCGGTCCTGCTTCACCGTGGTCCCGTAGAAGCCACGCCCCAAAAGTCGCGACAGGACGTCGCACCCTGGCTATATGGCCCAAGTGGCACATGGATGTGCCACGGCCCTGAGTAAAGACAGGATGTCGTCCCGAAGGGTGGGCCATATAGCCAGGGTGCGGCGGCCCCCGCCGGAGACGATGCTTTGGACTCTACTGCTCCTGCCTTCCCCCGGTTGGGAAGAACGCAATCAGTGCGCCGGAGTTTCCTCGCCCGCACCCACCCAGGCACGGACCTGGTTGCGCTGCTCGTCGGAGATGGTCAGGAAGCGGAACCCGCACCAGCTCTGCCCCGGCGTGTTCGCCTCCACCAGCCACAGCAGGTGGACCCCGACGTTGATCGCCTGCGGACGGCTGCCGAGATGGAAACGCAACTGGTACAGCCCGTCCTCCACCAGCGGCGCGGTCGCGATCAGCAGCATCCCGCTCTCGGAGATGTTGCCCAGCTGCCCGACCACCTCGTCGGTCATGGTGTCGATCACCGGCACGCTGTCGGTGACATGGCGGCGCGGCGCCCGGCGCGAATCGTGGATCATGCGTTTGCCGTCCCCAGGTCGCCGTCCATTGCCTCGCCCCGCCCCGTGAGCCCGCGCAACGCCTTGAGCGTTGCCTGCCAGGCCCTGTCGATCAGCCGGCCCTTGTCCTCGGTGACGATCCGCGCCTGCCCCTGCGCCATCAGTCGCGCCAGGCTGTCCATCGACTGCTCGCCGACCTTGTGCCCGCGCGTGTTGACGAACAGCGCGTTGTCGGTCACCGGGCTGTACCAGGAAAGCCGCTGCCGGCGCGCGTCGCCCTGCTGGTTGTGCACGAACTCGAACCAGGTGCCGAACGGCAGCGTGCGCAGGTGCTCGTAGCAGGCCTGCTCGGCAGCGTTGCGCGGCGGCGGCTTGACCTTCTTCGTGGCGCCGTCGCCCTCGCCCAGGCGCGCGCGCGCCTTGAGCTTGGCGGTGAGTTCGGTGCGCGAGGTGTTCTCGTCGTCGTCGCTGCGCGAGAGCCGGCGTGCGATCGCGCTGGCCTCGTCCTCGTGGTAGCCGACCTGGCGCAGCGCGGCGTCGATCTGGCCGGCCAGCTCCGGGTCCGGTGGTGCGTCGGCCACGCAGGTGATGTCGATGATCCGCGAGGTCGCTTCCTCGCGCTGGCGCCACTCCTCCGACTCCTCGCCATGGCGCAGCGCGGTCAGGGTCAGCACGTCGGCCCAGGCCTGGTTGAGCAGGGCCTGGACGAACTGCGGCGGCTTGCGCTCGCCCAGGCGCGCGGCGATGGACGCCACGGCGTTGCGCTTGGCCGTCTCCAGGCGGTCGCGGCCGCGCGCGGCCTCGACCTGGCGGCGTTCGCTGACCTCGGCCTTGTGCGCCTGCGCCCGGTAGTGCTCCTGCACCTCGCGGTTGGCGCGCTCGAACACGCCTTCGTCGCCCTGGTATTCCTCCACCACCCGGTCCACCGCCTGCTCCAGGCGCAGGACCAGTTGCGGGTCGCCGTCGTCGTCGGAGAGCCAGGTCGCGCCGGACTCGGCCACCGAGTTGAGCAGCTCGCGCGCCGGGTGCTGGTCGCGGACGAAGAAGCTGCGGTCCTGCACCGCGGCGCGGACCACCGGCACCTGCAGGCGCTCGAGCAGGTCCTGCGCCGGCGCGTCCACGTGCACTTCGCGGCCGATCTCGTGGTACAGCATGCCGAGCAGGTCGAAGGTGTCGCTGTGTTCCTGCGAAAGGCCCGCCTCGGGCCCATGCGATTCGCGGACCCGGGCGAGCATGGCCTGGCGCAGGTCGTCGACGGTGCGCCGCCGGCGCCCGGATGCGCGCTGCGGCGCGGGCATCGCCTGCATCGCGCCGAGCACGTTGACCACCGCGTCCAGCGGCAGGATCACCCCGGGCGCGGACGGCGACGGATCGGCGCCGCCGGCCACGCGGTGCTCGGAGAGCATGCCCTGCAGCGCGGCGAACACTGCCTGTTCCGGCATGTCCCCGGCTGCAGCAGCCTCGCCCGTAGCGGTGGCCGCGGCGGCCTCGCCGGCGATGCCTTCGCTGCCGTCGCCACCGGCCTGGCGCGAGGCCAGCCCTGCCATCAGTGCGCCACTCCAGGCCGACGGACGCGCCTGGCTGTGCCAGCCGGTGAGCGGGCGCTGGCTGACCGCGCCGGCCGAGCCTGTGGGGTTGCCGCGGCCGCGGCTCTGCCCCTGGGTGCGCGGGCGGTACGGGAGGTAGACCAGCCCCGGCAGCACGCCCTCGTGGGTGAGCAGCACGTTGAGCCGTTCGACCAGTTCGCCGTAGCGTTCCATCACCTGGCGCTCGAACACCCGGTACAGCAGCAGTTGCGAGTCCAGGTTCACCTGCAGCGCCTCGCCGGCGTCGCGCAGCACGCGGCACAGCGCGTACGGGCCGATCGGCAGGTGTTCCGGATCGAACGCCGGGCGCCCGGCGAGCACGCCGAAGCGCTGGCCCAGCAGCAGCAGCGGGGTGGCGCCGCGCTGGGCCTCGCGGCGGCCGATCTCGCGCAGGACGATGTCGCGGTCCAGGTCGGTGTCCTCGACCAGGGTCAGGCGCTGGTACTGCAGCGGGTCGGGCTTGGTCGCCGCGGCCGGCTCGGCCTCGGGCGGTTCGCGCAGCCGCGCCAGCGAGGCTTCCAGCCCGGTGAGATAGCGCGGCACCAGGTCGGCGCGGTTCTGGCGCAGCCGCTGCAGTTCGGCGAAGTGCTCGGCCTGGTGCTGGCTGCTGCGCGCGCGGTCGGCCTGCTTGAACAGCTGCCGTTCGAATTCGTTGAGGGCCAGGTTGAGCGAGGTGGTCAGGCTCTGCCCGGCCAGGGTGTTCACTGCCTCGAGCAGGTGGCGCACGCGCGCCGGCAGCGACGCACCCGCAAGCGTGCGGAGCGCTGCCGCGGCATTCGACGATGGGCGGACATTGACTGACATCCGGTGGCCCGGCTCCCCTGTGAAAGCGTATTTAACACGTTTGTGCGGACCGGGCCACAGCGCCGGCAGCGGTCAGAGGAACAGGGCGATCACGTCGTTGGCGAAGCGCTGGCCCAGGGAGGTCGGCCGCACCCGGTTGTCCTCGATCACCAGCCATTCGCGTTCGCGCGCCAGGGCCAGCTGCGGCTGCAGGCTGTCGCCGCGCAGGCCGGTGCGGGCCTCGAAGTCCGCCAGGGCGAAGCCCTCGTGCAGGCGCAAGGCGTTGAGCATGTACTCGAAGGTGCGGCGTTCCGGGCCGATCCGGTCGTCGCCGCCGATCGAGACGGGGCTGCCGGCGGTTTCCATCCACGTGGCCGGGTGCTTGTGCTTCCAGCGCCGCAGGATCGCCTGTTCGGCGCCCAGGGTGATCTTGCCGTGCGCGCCGGCACCGATCCCCAGGTAGTCGCCGTAGCGCCAGTAGTTGAGGTTGTGCGCGCACTGCCGGCCCGGGCGGGCGTAGGCGCTGGTCTCGTAATGGGCGAAGCCGGCGTCGGCCAGCAGTGCCTGGCAGCGCTCCTGGATGTCCCAGGCGTCGTCCTCGTCCGGGATGCCCTGCGGCGGCCGGGCGAAGAACACCGTGTTCGGTTCCAGGGTGAGCTGGTAGTGGCTGACGTGCGCCGGCTGCAGGGCGAAGGCGCGCTCCAGGTCGGCCAGTGCCATGCCCAGGTCCTGGCCGGGCAGGGCGTACATCAGGTCCAGGTTGAGGTTGTCGAAGCCGGCGTCCTGGGCCAGCTTCACCGCCGCCTCGGCTTCGCGGCTGTCGTGGATCCGGCCCAGTCGCTGCAGGCAGCCGTCGTCGAAGCTCTGGATGCCGAAGCTGATCCGGTTGACGCCGGCGGCGCGGTAGCCGTCGAAGCGGCCGTGCTCGGCGGTGCCTGGGTTCGCCTCCAGGGTGATCTCCGCATCGGGCGCGAAGCGCAGACGTGCCGACGCGGCCTGCAGGATCCGTTCGATCGCGGCGGGCGGGAACAGGCTGGGCGTGCCGCCGCCGAAGAACACGCTGTGCACGGTGCGGCCCCACGCCAGCGGCAGGTCCTGCTCCAGGTCGCGCACCAGCGCATCGACATAGGCGTCGAACGGCAGCGCGCCCTTGGCCGCGTGCGAGTTGAAGTCGCAGTACGGGCACTTGCGCACGCACCAGGGCAGGTGCACGTACAGGGAAAGCGGCGGCGGGACCAGGGCGGGCGTCATGTGGGCCGAAAAGGGCGCCTCAGCGCAGCGCCGCCAGCGCCGCCGGCAGGCGTTCGCGCAGCTGCGCCAGGGCGCGGCCGCGGTGGCTGATCCGGTTCTTCAGCGCCGGCTCGAGTTCAGCGGCCGACAGCCCGTGCGTGGTATCCAGGAACACCGGGTCGTAGCCGAAGCCGCCGCTGCCGCGTGGCGCGTCGAGGATCAGCCCCGGCCACACGCCTTCGGCCACCAGCGGCTGCGGATCTTCCGCATGGCGCAGCAGCACGATCACCGCGTAGAAGTGCGCGGTGCGCCACTGCGGGTTCAGGCCTTCCAGTTCGCCCAGCAGCCTGGTGATGTTGGCCGCGCTGTCGCCGTGGCCGCCGGCGTAGCGCGCCGAATGCAGGCCCGGCGCGCCGCCGAGCGCGTCCACGCACAGGCCCGAATCGTCGGCCAGCGCCGGCAGGCCGGTGGCGCGGGCGGCGTGGCGTGCCTTGAGCAGTGCGTTCTCGACGAAGCTCAGGCCGGTCTCCTCGACGTCGGCCACGCCCAGGTCCGACTGCGGGAGTAGTTGCGCGCCGGTATCGGCGAGCAGCGCGCGCAGCTCGGCCAGCTTGCCGGCGTTGCCGCTGGCCAGGACCAGGCGGGTCATCGCGGCACCCGCGTGGCGCCGGTGGCCGCGCCGCTGGCGCCGGTGCCGTTCATGCCCGCGCCAGCGCCGCCTGCTGCGCGGCGAGCAGTTCGCCGATGCCCTGTTCGGCCAGGGCCAGCAGCGCGTCGAGTTCGGTGCGGCGGAAGGCGTGGCCCTCGGCCGTGCCTTGCAGTTCGATGAAGCCGCCGCCGTCGTTCATCACCACGTTCATGTCGGTGTCGCAGGCGCTGTCCTCGGCGTAGTCCAGGTCCAGCACCGGTACGCCCTGGTACACGCCGACCGAGACCGCGGCGACCGCGCCGAACACCGGATCGCGGGTGATCTCGCGCTTCTTCTGCAGCCAGCGCACTGCATCCACCAGCGCCACGTAGGCGCCGGTGATCGCGGCGGTGCGGGTGCCGCCGTCGGCCTGCAGCACGTCGCAGTCCAGGGTGATGGGGCGTTCGCCCAGCGCGTTGCGGTCGATGCAGGCGCGCAGGGTGCGGCCGATCAGGCGCTGGATCTCGAGGGGGCGGCCGCCCTGCTTGCCACGCGCCGCTTCGCGGTCGGAGCGGGTGTGGGTGGAGCGCGGCAGCATGCCGTACTCGGCGGTGACCCAGCCTTCGCCCTTGCCGCGCAGGAAGGCCGGCACCTTGTTGTCGACGCTGGCGGTGCACAGCACCCGGGTGTGGCCGAAACTGACCAGCACCGAGCCTTCGGCGTGGCGGGTGTAGCCGCGTTCGATGCGCACTTCGCGCAGCTGGTCGGGGGCGCGGCCACTGGGGCGGACGACGGTCATGCAGGGATTCCGTAGGCGTGGGGAGGGCGGCGGCGCGTGCGGCCGGCCGGGGACGGCGAAGGCCGCGCGGCACGCGGCGGGTGCCGCGGAAGGGCGGCTAGATTACCATTCGCGCCTTGCCGGCAATGTCCGGCCCGGCCAGGAAACCCGCGCATGATCCGCAGCATGACCGCCTTCGCCAGCGGCGAACGGGCCACCCCGTGGGGCGTGCTGGGCTGCGAACTGCGTTCGGTGAACCACCGCTTCCTGGAGACCGGGCTGCGCCTGGCCGACGAGCTGCGCGTGCTGGAACCGCTGCTGCGCGAGCGCGTCGCCGCGCGGGTCCAGCGCGGCAAGCTGGACCTGGTGCTGCGCCTGCGCGCGCCGGAATCGGCGGTGGCGCTGGCGGTGAACGAGGCCCTACTCGAGCAGCTGGGCGCGCTGGCGCAGCAGCTGGAACCGAAGTTCCCGCAACTGCGGGTGGAGTTCACCGAACTGCTGCAGCTGCCCGGCGTGATGCAGGCGCCGGCCGCCGACGGCGAGGCGCTGCAGGCGCAGGCGCTGGCGCTGCTGGAGCAGGTGCTGGACGAGTTCGTGCTCGCGCGCGAGCGCGAGGGCGCCAAGCTGGGCGCGGCGATCTCCGAGCGGGTGGATGCGATCGAGCGCATCGCCGGCGAGGTGCGCACGCTGATCCCGGCGATCCGCGACGGCCAGCGGGCCAAGCTGGCCGCGCGCCTGGCCGACCTGCCGCACCCGGTCGACCCGGGCCGCGCCGAGCAGGAGCTGGTGCTGTGGCTGCAGAAGCTGGACGTGGACGAGGAGCTGGACCGGCTCGGCAGCCACATCGCCGAGATCCGCCGGGTGCTGGGCCAGCGCGAGCCGGTCGGGCGGCGCCTGGATTTCCTGCTGCAGGAGTTCAACCGCGAGGCCAACACCCTGGGGTCGAAGTCGGTGGACGCACGCACCTCGGCCGCGGCAGTGGAACTGAAGGTGCTGATCGACCAGGTCCGCGAACAGGTGCAGAACATCGAATGAGCCAGATGCGCGGTACCCTTTTCGTCGTCGCTGCGCCGTCGGGCGCCGGCAAGAGCAGCATCGTCAACGCGGTGCTGGCGCGTGATGCGCACATCCGCCTGTCGATCTCGTTCACCTCGCGCGCGCCGCGGCCGGGCGAGCGGCATGCGCAGCACTACCACTTCGTCTCGGCCGACGAATTCCAGTCGATGATCGAGGCCGGCGACTTCTTCGAATACGCGCGCGTGCATGGCGACTGGAAGGGCACGGCGCGGCAGTCGGTGGAGCCGCAGCTGGCGGCCGGGCACGACGTGCTGCTGGAGATCGACTGGCAGGGCGCGCTGCAGGTGCGGCGCAAGGTGCCCGACGCGGTCAGCGTGTTCATCCTGCCGCCGTCGCGCGCGGCGCTGGAGCAGCGGATGCGCTCGCGCGGCCAGGACAGCGAGGCGGTGATCGCGCAGCGGCTGGCGGCGGCGCGCGAGGAGATGTCGCACTACGCCGAGTTCGACTACGTGGTGGTGAACGAGGTGTTCGAAACCGCGGTGGACGACATGTGCGCGGTGTTCACCGCCAGCCGCCTGCGCAGGGCGCAGCAGGAAGAACGCCACGCCACCCTGATCGCCGCGCTGCTCGCCCCCGACGCGTAGCGATCCCCCCCTGTAGGAGCCCACTTCAGGGGGCGACCCGACGCCGCCCGGCCGCAGCCGCGGACAACGCGACCGCTCCGGGGGCCACGCGTTGAGCGCTGCACCTTCATTGCAACCGGGTCGCCCCCTGAAGTGGGCTCCTACAGGGGAGGGCGGCCATCCATGCCGGGAGCCGTCGCCCTTGCGCAGCCGCCGCCTGTCGGTAAGCCGTTGATTGCAAAGGTCCGTTCAGCCTCGTGGCTTGCCGGCGGCGGGCCCCGGGGCGTACACTCCGCGCCCGATCCCCTTTCAACGAGCGGCGACCGCAGTCGCCTGGAACCCCTATGGCCCGTATCACCGTCGAAGATTGCCTGGAAGTGGTCGACAACCGCTTCGAACTGGTCATGATGGCCTCCAAGCGCGCCCGCCAGCTGGCCAACGGCGTGCCGGCCACGCTGGACAACAGCGAGAGCGACGACAAGCCGACCGTGCTGGCCCTGCGCGAGATCGCGGCCCGTACCATCGACAATGCCCTGATCGACGAAGTCGAGAAGGCCGAGCGCGAGCGCGCCGAGCGCGAAGCGCTGGAGTGGGCCGCCGCCGAAGTGGTGGCCGACGACGACCTGTCCAAGGGCGACGACTGATCGCCCGCGGCGGCAGTCGCATTGTTGGTTCCGGACGGCCTGCGCGGGCCGTTCGCGTTTGTGGCCCGGTGGCATCGCTGGACGAGCGACCGGCGCCGCAGCAGCGCCGCACCGGGGCGCCGTGCGGTGGCATCGGCAATGCCACGGCGTGACGGTGGCCTTGCGCACCCGGGCTAAGCTGCGGCGGATGATTCCATCGATCCCGTCCTGAGTCCCGGCCCCGCCATGCGCACGCGCAACGGTCCGCAACGGACGTTCCCGCCGGTCGCCGGCTGGCGTCGGCACGTGCCGCTGCTGTGCGTGGTGCTGGTCGCGGCGGTCCTGCTGCTGGCGGCATTGCGGCAGCCGCTGGGCGAGCGGCTGTGGCCGCAGGCGCGCATCGACACGCTGCTGGCCGAGGGCGAGGCGGCGCTGGCGGCCGGGCGCCTGGACCAGGCCGACGGGCAGGGTGCGCGGCAGAAGTTCGAGGCCGCGCAGGCGCTGGACAGCGATCGCGGCGAGGCCCGCGCGGGACTGGCGCGGGTCGGGTTGGCGGCGTTGCAGCGGGCGCGGACGTCGATCGCGGCGGGCCGGCCGGCCGAGGCGCGGCACTGGCTGGATCTGGCCACCGGGCTGCAGGTGCCGCGGGCACGGATCGAACCGGTGGAAGCGGCACTGCGGCAGGCCGAGGCCTCCGGCATCGACCTGCCCGCATTGCGTGCGCGTGCCGCCGCGGCACTCGCAGCCGGTGATGCGGAACTTGCGTTGCAACTCCACGCGCAATGGCTGGCACTGGAGCCAGGCGACGCGGCCGCGCTGGAAGGACGCGAGGATGCGCTGGCACTGCTGCTGGAGGGCGTACCCGCCGCGCTGGAGACGGGCGATCTGGCCACCGCTGCGCGCGTCATCGCGCAGGCGCGGCGCCACGATCCGGGCCATGCGCAGCTCCCCGCCCTGCAGGCGGCCTGGTCGCGCGCACTGGCCGCGCAGGCGCGCCGGGCCGGTGCGGACCTGCGCGCAGGCCGCCTCGAAGCGGCGGCCGCGCGCTTCACCGGCCTGCGCGAGGTGGCGCCGGAGGATGCCGCGGTGGCGCAGGGGGCGCAGCGCACCGCACATGCACTGGCGCGGCGCGCCCGCCAGCAGGCGGGCGATTTCCACTTCGATGAGGCCACGCATGCGCTGGAACTGGCGCGCGCGCTCGCCCCCGGCGATGCCGAAGTCGAGGACGCCGCACGCGAGCTCGAGCGTTCGCGCGAGGTCGCGCGTCGGCGTCTGCCGGCGGCACCGACCGGACGCGCGCAGTCCAGGCAACTGCAGCGCGCGCTGGAAGGATTCGACCAGGCCATGCAGCGCGGCGAATGGATCGAGCCGCCGGGTGCGAGCGCGTACGACCAGCTGCGCGCGGCGCAGGCATTGGCGCCCGACGCGCCGGCGGTGCGCGCCGCGGCTGCACGCATGCACGAAGCGGCAGCCGGCTGCGGCGACGCGGCGCTGCGCGACAATCGCCTGCGCACCGCGCAGGGCTGCCCCGAGGCCTGGCAGGTGCTGGCGCCGGCCGACCCGGCGTTGCGCGCGGCGCGCCCGCGGCTGGCGCAGCGCTGGCTCGCGGTAGGCGAAGAGCGCCTGCGCGCCGGCGAACTGGAAACAGCCGCACGCGCACTGGCGTCGGCACGCGCGCTGGACCCGGCCACCCCCGGCCTGGACGACCTCGCCGCCCGCCTCGCCCGCGCCCGCGGCAACGCGCCGTTGTAGGAGCCCACTTCAGGGGGCGACCCGGCGACGGCTGCACACGGCCGCGTTCAACAGCCACGGCTCCGGAGATGCTGCGTTGATTGCGGCGCTGTCCGGACAGCGCGGGGTCGCCCCCTGAAGTGGGCTCCTACAGGAAAAACACCCGCTGCACGGCGGCGGCGGCGGCCTGCGGCGAGAAATGCCGGGCCACGTTCTCCAGCCCCGCGTGCGCCTGCCGTTGCCAGCGTCCGCGGTCGCGGTACAGCGCCACCACCGCGGCGGCGAAGGCTTCGGCCGTGTCTGCCACCACCACGTCCACGCCATCGCGGAGGTACATGCCTTCCACCGCGCAGGTGGTGGCCACCACCGGCTGGCCATGGGCCATGCTCAGGTTGACCTTGCCCTTGACCCCGGCGCCGAAGCGCAGCGGCGCCACCGCCACCCGCGCGCCGTCCATGTACGGCGCGATGTCGGCCACGTGGCCATGGACCACGATGCCGTCGGCTTCGCCGAGCGCGCGCACTTCCGGCGGCGGCGCGGCGCCGATGCAGTGGAAGCGCACCGCCGGCAGTGCCTGGCGGATCGCCGGGAACACCTCCCGCGCGAACCACAGCACCGCGTCCACGTTCGGCGGATGGCGGAAGCCGCCGACGAACACCAGGTCGGCGCGCGCGTCGAAGTCCAGGCCCGGGCCGGCCACTTCGTGCAGGTTGGACAGCAGTTCCACGCGTACGCCGGGCGCCTCGCGCGCCAGCTGCGCCTGTTCCTCGGCGCTGACCACCAGGGTGACGTCGGCGGCGGCCATCGCCGCCAGCTCGTGTTCGCGCACCGCCCCGGCCGCGCGCAGGGCCGCCGCGTCGCCGGCCAGCTGCGCGCCGCGGCGCTCGCGCAGGTGATGCAGGTCGACCGTGTCGAACACCAGCCGCGCCCGTGGCGCATGCCGCCGCAGCAGCGGCAGGAACGCGCTGGCCAGGTGGTGGCGGGTGAGCACGATCACGTCGAAGCGTTGCGCATGCCGGCGCAGCCAGGCCGGCGCGGATGGCGCGTACGGCGCGTACCAGGTTTCCACGCCCAGCTGCTGCAGCGCCACGGTGGCGTCGCCGCCGTGCGCCAGCCCGGTCGGCAGGAAGGCCACGTGCGCGCCGCCGTCGCGCAGCATGCGGATGAGGTTGAACTGTCGCAGCGATGCCGAGTCGTGGTCCGGCCGCGGTACCGCCTCGTCGACCACCAGCACGTTGCGCTGGCCGGCATGCAGCAGTGCCGGCGTGGGCAGCGTGCCAGGCGCCGGCCGCCCGCGCAGCGCGTCGGCCCACTTGTGCGCGAACACGGCCTGGTTGCGCACCTGCGAGGCCTTGGTGCCGCTGCCGGTGTCGGTGCCGGCAGTGGTGCCCTCGTCGTGCAGCACGCGGCTGCGCGGCTGGTAGCGCAGCTTGCGTCCGAGCGCGCGCACCGCGAAGGCCAGGTCGGTGTCCTCGTAATAGGCCGGTGCGTAGCGCGGATCGAAGCCGCCAGCCTCGGCGAACAGCGCGCGCGGGATCGCCAGCGCCGCGCCGGAGCCGTAGTCGGCCTCGCGCACATAGGCATAGCGCGGATCGTCGGCCGCTTCGAAGCGGCCGTAGCTCCAGGCGGCGCCATCGTCGAAGGTCACGCCGCCGGCCTCCTGCAGTCGCCCGTCGGGGTACAGCAGCTGGGCCACGGCCATGCCGGTATCCGGATGCGTGGCGAAGATGTCCAGCAGCGCGTCCAGCCAGCCCGGCTGCGGGATCGTGTCGTTGTTGAGGAAGACCAGGTACTCGCCGCGGGCCAGCGCGGCGCCGTCGTTGCAGGCGGCGATGAAGCCGCCGTTGGCGGCGCGGCGGTGGTAGCGCAGGCCTTCGACCTGCGCCATCCAGGCGTCGGTGCCGTCGCTGCTGCCGTCGTCGACCACGATGATTTCGAGCCCACCGCCTGCGCAGGCGGCGGCTGGCGGATGCGCGGCCAGTGCGCGCAGGCAGGCCAGGGTGGCCTGGCGGTGGTTGAAGACCGGGATGACGATGCTCGCCCGCGGCGCGGCGCCGTCGATCGCGGCCGGCACCGCGAACGGCGCGAACGGCGCCGGTTCCGGCCGGTACAGCGGGACCTGCGGCGGTGGCGGTGGCGGCCGCAGCTGCAGCAGCGCCCGTTGCCAGGTCGTCCGCCAGCCGCGGCTGCGCAGGCTGGCCAGGCCGCGACGGAGCAGGCCGCGCAGGTGCGCCAGGCGGTAGCGGGCATGGGCCAGCCAGTGGCCCGGCCCCGAGGAGGACTGCATTCCGCTTAGCGACTCCGGACTGAAGAAGGGTGCGGCCGGTCCGCGGCGCCGGCAGGCGCCTGCGCTAGACTCGCCCGACTGCAGCATTCTCGCATCCCCGTGCCCCGACGCCACGAACCGGAAGACATCGAAGACTACGAGGACGACGACACGGGCGCGGCCGCGCCGGCCTGGCGTCGCCACCTGCTGACCGCGGTGCTGGCCGCCGCCGCACTGGCGGCCGGATTCCTGGTCCCCTACGTGATGTACCTGAACCACCAGGTCAGCGAGCGCTTCGGCGCCCTGCAGTGGCAGATCCCCACCCGCGTCTACGCCCGCCCGCTGCAGTTGCGGCCGCAGCTGGCGATGGATGCGCGCACGCTGAAGACCGAGCTGGACGCGGCCGGCTACCTCGAGGACGAGGCCGGCGAGCGCCCGGGCAGCTACAGCCAGGACAAAGGCCTCTTCACCATCGCCAGCCGCGGCTACATGGACGTGGACGGGGAGGTGCCGGCGCGGCGGATCGAGGTGTCGCTGTCCGGTGGCCGCGTCGCCGGCCTGCGCGACGCCGCCACGCGCAAGGCGGTCAAGGCCGCGCGGCTGGACCCGGCGCGGATCGCCACCCTCTACGGCCAGCGCCAGGAAGAGCGGCGCCTGGTCCGGATCGAGGAGGTGCCCGAACTGCTGGTCACCGGCCTGCAGGCGGTGGAGGACCGCGACTTCTCCCATCACCACGGCGTGGACCTGTCGGGCATGGCGCGCGCGGCCTGGGTCAACCTGCTCGCCGGCGAGAAGCGCCAGGGCGCCAGCACGCTCACCCAGCAGCTGGCGCGCAGCGGCCTGCTCGGGATCGGCAAGGAACAGACCTGGTCGCGCAAGTTCAACGAGATCCTGTACGCGCTGATCCTGGAGTCGCGCTACGACAAGCGCACGATCCTGGAGACCTACCTCAACCAGGTCTACCTGGGCCAGCGCGGCAACCAGGCCATCCACGGCGTGGCCTCCGGCGCGGAACTCTGGTTCGGCCGCGACCTGGACCAGCTGAGCACCGAACAGGTGGCGCTGCTGGTCGGCCTGGTGAAGGGACCCTCCTACTACGACCCGCGCAAGCACCCGGAACGGGCGCTGGAGCGGCGCAACATCGCCCTGTCGATGCTGCACGACACCGGCCTGGTCGACGACGCCGAGTACGAACGTGCGCGGCAGGCACCACTGGGCGTGACCAGGCAGCCGGGCGTGGCCGCGGCCAATCGCTTCCCGGCCTACATCGACCTGGTCCGCCGGCAGCTGGCCAACGACTACCCGGAAAGCGCGCTGCAGGGCGCCGGGCTGAGCGTGCTCACCGGCATGTCGCCCTCGGCCCAGGCCTATGCCGAAGGCGCGGTGGCGCGCGCGGTGGAGGCGCTGCAGACCGGCAAGCGGCCGCCGCTGCAGGCCGGCGTGGTGGTCACCGACGTGCATGCCGGCGAAGTGCTGGCGGTGGTCGGCGGGCGTGACGTGGCCAGCCACGGCTTCAACCGCGCGGTGGAGGCCAGGCGCCCGGTCGGCTCGCTGCTCAAGCCCTACGTCTACCTGCTGGCGCTGGCGCAGCCGCAGCGTTTCTCGCTGGCCAGCTTCGTCGAGGACACGCCGGTCACCGTGCAACTGGCGCGCGGCAAGACCTGGACCCCGGACAACTCGGACAACACCAGCCACGGCACCGTGCGCGTGGTCGACGCGCTCGCCCATTCCTACAACCAGGCGACGGTGCGGATCGGCATGCAGGTCGGGCCGGAGCGGCTGGCGCAGCTGGTCCGGGTGCTGGCCGGGATCGAATCGCAGCCCAACCCGTCGCTGATCCTCGGCTCCACCGATCAGAGCCCGTACGCGATGGCGCAGCTGTACCAGTTCCTCGCCTCCGGCGGTGAGATCCAGCCGCTGCGCGCGGTGCGCGGCGTGCTCGACCCGGAAGGCAAGCTGCTCAAGCGCTACGACACCGCGCCGGCCGCCGCGCAGGAAGGCGACTCGATCGCCGCCAACCTGGTCACCGTGGCCCTGCAGCAGGCGGTGAGCGAAGGTACCGGCCGGCGCCTGCTGGCCGACGGCCTGGGCCGGCTGTCGCCGGCGGGCAAGACCGGCACCAGCAACGACGGCCGCGACAGCTGGTTCGCCGGCTACACCGGCGACCACCTGGCGGTGGTGTGGATGGGCAACGACCAGAACGCGCAGACCGGCCTGTACGGCGCCACCGGCGCGATGCGGATCTGGTCGGGGCTGTTCTCGCGCCTGCCCAGCGCGCCGCTGCGGGTGCCGGGCAAGGGCCTGGACTGGCAATGGGTGCAGCCGCGCGGCTCCTACGTGACCGACGCCGACTGTCCCGGTGCGCGCCGCCTGCCGTTCGTCGCCGGTGCCGCGCCGGCCTACGCGCCGTGCGCGCCGGCCTACGAGGAAGCTGCCGCCGACGGCGGCGAGGCGCAGGACGGGCGCGGCGGTTTCTGGCAGCGCCTGTTCGGCCGCGACCGCGCGCCGGAACCGGCGCCGGCAACGGAGCCGCCGGCACAGCCTGCGCAGCCCGTCACGCCGCCTGCGCCATAATGGCGGCCATGAATTTCCTTCCGCGAACCGTCGCGGCCACGGCCGCGTTGTGCCTGCTGCTGTCCGCGTGCGCGCCGGTGGTCCAGGCTCCGCCCGCGCCCACGACGGATGCGAAGGAGCGGCTGGCCGCGATCGATGCCATCGCCGGCGCCGAGGACACCGAACTGGATGTGCAGCCGCTGCGCGATCCGCAGGTCGAGGACCTGCGCCTGCGTGCGCGCCGCGCGCTGGACGCTGGCGACACCGCCACCGCGGCCGACGCGCTCAGCCAGGCGCTGCTGATCCTGCCCGAGGATCCGGCGCTGCTGCAGGAACGTGCCGAGGTGGCGCTGCTGCAGGGCCAGTACGAACGTGCCGACACCCTGGCCCAGCGTGCTTACGAAGTCGGCTCGAAGGTCGGCCCGCTGTGCCGCCGGCACTGGGCCACGGTCGAGCAGGCGCTGCTGGCGCGCGGCCTGGCGCAGGAAGCCGCCGCGGCCCAGGCCCGGATCGGCGCCTGCACCGTGCCGGGCCTGAAGCGGATGTAGGCCGCACCCGCGGCCCGCGCGCCACTCCGGCGCAAGGTCGCGGCTGCGATGCCCGCGCGCATCTTCCATGTCACGCCTCGCCCATGCCAGCGTCGAAGCCCTCAGCGAAGGCGGTGCCCTGGCCGAACGCGTCGACGGCTTCGCTGCGCGCCCGGCGCAACAACGCCTGACCGCGGCGGTGGCCGAGGCCTTCGAGCAGCGCGAGGTGCTGCTGGCCGAGGCCGGCACCGGCACCGGCAAGACCTACGCTTACCTGGTGCCGGCGCTGCTGTCGGGGCTGAAGACGATTGTCTCCACCGGCACCCGCGCGCTGCAGGACCAGCTCTACCACCGCGACCTGCCGCGGGTGCGCGAGGCGCTGGGCACCAGCCTGCGCAGCGCCCTGCTCAAGGGCCGCGCCAATTACCTGTGCCACTACCGGCTCAACCAGGCCAAGGGCGATGCGCGCTTCACCTCGCCCGAGCAGGCCTCGCAGTTCCAGCGCATCGTCGCCTGGGCCGGGCGCACCCGTGCCGGCGACATGGCCGAACTGGAAGGCCTGGCCGACGATTCGCCGCTGCTGCCGCTGGTCACATCCACCGTCGACAACTGCCTGGGCAGCGAGTGCCCGTTCTACGAGGAATGCTTCGTGGTCCAAGCGCGTCAGCGCGCGCAGGCGGCCGACCTGGTGGTGGTCAACCACCACCTGCTGCTGGCCGACCTGGCGCTCAAGCAGGAAGGCTTCGGCGAAATCCTGCCCGGCGCGCAGGCGTTCGTGATCGACGAGGCGCACCAGCTGCCGGAACTGGCGGCGAGCTTCTTCGGCGAAGGCTTCGGCATGCGCCAGATGCAGGAGCTGGCGCGCGACTGCCTGGTCGAATGCAAGCAGACCACCGGCGCGCTGGCCGTGGTCCAGGCGCCGGCGCGCGCGCTGGAACAGGCACTGCGCGAACTGCGCGCGGCGATGGAAGCGCTGCCGCCGCGCGGTACCCGCTACCGCGCGCTGACCCTGCCGGCGGTGTGCGACGGCTTCGACGTGCTCGCCGACGCGCTGGCCACGCTGGAGCAGGCGATGGCGCCGCTGGCCGAAACCTCGCCCGGCTTCGACGCCTGCGTGGCGCGCGCGCGCGACCTGGGCGAGCGGCTGGCGCGCTGGCGCGATGGTGGCGCGGCGTCGGACGCGTTCGAGGATGGAGCCGGCGAGGCTGCCGGGGAGGCGGCGGGCGGCGAAGGCGACGAACCGCTCGACGCGGTGGCGCTGGCGCGCGCGGCCGCGCGCGGCGGCGAGGTCTACTGGTACGAACTGAGCGCGCGCGGGTTCCGCTGCCAGCGCACGCCGCTGGACGTGTCCGCGCCGCTGCGCCAGCACCGCGAGCAGTCGCGCGCGGCGTGGGTGTTCACCTCGGCGACGCTGGCGGTGGGCGGCGCGTTCCAGCACGTGGGCCGCAAGCTGGGCCTGTTCGACCCGGACACGCTGCTGGAGCCGAGCCCGTTCGACTGGCCGCGGCAGGCGCTGTGCTACCTGCCGCGCGACCTGCCGGAGCCGAACACGCGCGGCTTCGGCGCGGCCATGCTCGCGGCGGTGCGACCGGTGCTGCAGGCTTCCGCTGGCCGTGCGTTCCTGCTGTTCGCCTCGCACCGTGCGCTGCGCGAAGCGGCCGAGGCGCTGCGTGGCGGGCCGTGGCCGCTGTTCGTGCAGGGCGAGGCGCCGAAGGCCGAGCTGCTGCGCCGCTTCCGCGAATCGGGCAACGGCGTGCTGCTGGGCTCGGCCAGCTTCCGCGAGGGCATGGACGTGGCCGGCGACGCGCTGAGCGTGGTGGTGATCGACAAGCTGCCGTTCGCCGCGCCGGACGACCCGGTGTTCGAGGCGCGGCTGGACGCAGTGCGGCGGCAGGGCGGCAACCCGTTCCGCGACGAGCAGCTGCCGCAGGCGGTGATCGCGCTCAAGCAGGGCGTGGGCCGGCTGATCCGCACCGAATCGGACCGCGGCGTGCTGGTGCTGTGCGACCCGCGCCTGACCGGCAAGCCCTACGGCCGGGTGTTCATGCAGTCGCTGCCCGCGTTCACGGTGACCCGCCGCCTCGAAGACGTCCAGGCCTTCTTCGCCGCCCCCTTGTAGGAGCCCACTTCAGGGGGCGACCCGATGCCGTCACCGGCGGCAGCGTTCAACGCGGACCATCCGGAACCGTCGCGTTCACCGTCGTGCCTTGCGACGCCCTCGGGTCGCCCCCTGAAGTGGGCTCCTACAGGAAGCACGGCACGGGCGAGGGGGCATCGTTTACGCTTCCAGTCCTTTTTCCGTCCCAGCGCCCACGTCCCCCATGAAGCTGCTCGCCTTCGAAACCGCCACCGAAGCCTGCTCGGTCGCGCTGTACCTGGACGGGGAGGTACGCGAGCGCTTCGAACTGGCGCCGCGCCGCCACGCCGAACTGGCCCTGCCCTGGGCCGATGCGCTGCTGGCCGAGGCCGGCGTGGCCCGCGCGCAGCTGGATGCGATCGCGGTGGGTCGGGGACCGGGCGCGTTCACCGGGGTGCGCCTGGCGATCGCGTTGGCGCAGGGGATCGCGCTGGCGCTGGATCGCCCGGTGGTCCCGGTTTCGACCCTGGAGGTGCTCGCCGCCGGTGCGCCGGCGGACGGGCCGGCGCGGATCCTGGCGGCGATCGATGCACGCATGGGCGAGGTCTACGCCGCCGCGTTCGCGCGCGCGGACGACGGCTCGCTGCGGCCGCTGGACGCCGAGCGGGTGCAGCCGCCGGACCGGGTGGTGCTGCCGCAGGGGCACGACGTCGACCTCAGCCACGAGGGTCACGACGGCGACTGGCAGGGCGTGGGCACCGGCTGCGCCGCGGCCGGCGGGCTGCTGGCGCAGCGCCTGCAGCCGGCGCTGGCACGGGTCGATCCGGCCGCGCTGCCACATGCCGCCGACCTGGCGCGGCTGGCCGCCGCCGCGTTCGCCCGTGGCGGAGCGCTGCCCCCGGAACGGGTCGAGCCGGCCTACCTGCGCGACAACGTCGCCCTGACCCTGGCCGAACAGCAGGCGCTGCGCGCGGCGAAATAGCGCCCCGGCCCGGGCACTCGCAGAGCGTGGCTTGCCCGGCTGCGGGAGGCGCCGACGGGTCCACGCGCCCCGATGTGGCAAAATTGCCGCTTTCCAACGCCCCGGCCGTGCCGATGCAGCTCCCGTCCGTTCCGCCCACGACGCCCCGCGCGCGATTCCGCCGCACGCGCGCTGCCGCGGGCGCCTGACATGGCCGACGAGACCGGGCACCTGCCGCGGCGCCCCAGCCGGATCCTCAAGGCGACCCAGTGGTCGCTGCAGGGCCTGGCGGCGGCCTGGCTGCACGAGTCCTCCTTCCGCCTCGAGGTCTACCTGTTCGTGGTCCTGGCGCCGCTGGCGCTGTGGCTGGGCCAGGACGGGATCGAGCGCGCGCTGTTGATCGGCTCGATGGTGCTGGTGCTGTCGGCCGAGCTGCTGAACTCGGCGGTGGAAGCGGTGATCGAACGCTACGGCGCCGAACACCATGAACTGGCCGGCCGCGCCAAGGACATGGGGTCGGCGGCGGTATTCGTGCTGATGCTGAACGTGCTGCTGACCTGGGCCCTGGTCCTGGGCCCGCGGCTGTTTTGATGCCCCGTTGTTGAAGGATTGATCCGATGAGCTTCGAATTCCTGGCCGACCCGAACGTCTGGCTGACCCTGGTGACCCTGAGCGCGCTGGAAATCGTGCTGGGCATCGACAACCTGGTGTTCATCTCGATCGCGGTCGGCCGGCTGCCGCCCGAACAGCGCGCGTTCGCGCGCAAGTTCGGCATCGCGGTGGCCTGCGTCACCCGCATCGGCCTGCTGGTGTCGCTGGCGTTCCTGGCGCGGATGGAGCACGACCTGTTCAGCGTCGCCGGGATGGGCATCTCGATCCGCGACCTGGTGCTGATCCTGGGTGGCGCGTTCCTGCTGGTGAAGGGCACGATGGAGATCCGCGAGCTGATCTCCGGCGGCGAGGACGACGACCCGCGCACCACCAAGAGCTCGCAGGTGTTCTGGATGGTGATCGCGCAGATCGCGGTGATCGACATCGTGTTCTCGCTGGACTCGGTGATCACCGCGGTGGGCATCGCCGAGCACATCCCGGTGATGATCTTCGCGATCCTGCTGGCAGTAGCGATCATGCTGCTGGCCGCCAACCCGCTGGGCCGCTTCATCGACGCCAACCCGACGATCAAGATGCTGGCGCTGGCCTTCATCCTGCTGATCGGCGCGGTGCTGATCCTGGACGGCCTGGAAGTGCACGTGCCCAAGCCGTACATCTACTTCGCCATGGCCTTCTCGGTGCTGGTGGAGACGCTCAACCTGTTCATGCGCCGCAACGCCGCGAGCAAGCACGTCCCGGGCGCCGGCGAGTTCTGATCCGGCGCGCGGCCCGGCATCGCTTGCACGGTGCCGGGGCCGGTGCTGCAATGGCCGCGCAGCCGGCCGCCGGCCGGTCCCGACACGGAGCAGTGCCATGCATGGGATCTTCCGCAGGTGGGCCATCGTCGCGGTCGCGCTGGCGACCGCAGTGCTGCTGACGGGCTGCGGCTACAACGCGATCCAGCAGAAGGACGAGGCGGTCAAGGCCGGCTGGTCCGAAGTGCTCAACCAGTACCAGCGCCGCGCCGACCTGGTGCCCAACCTGGTCAACACGGTCAAGGGCTACGCCGCGCACGAAAGCCAGGTGCTGACCGAGGTGACCGAGGCGCGCGCACGCGTCGGCCAGGTCCAGGTGAACGCCGACGACCCGGCCTCGCTGCAGCAGTTCCAGGCCGCGCAGGGCGAACTGTCCTCGGCGCTGTCGCGGCTGCTGGTGGTCAGCGAGAACTACCCGACGCTGAAGGCCGACCAGTCGTTCCGCGACCTGCAGGCGCAGCTCGAAGGCACCGAGAACCGGATCACCGTGGCCCGCGGCCGCTACATCGCCACGGTGCAGGACTACAACACCTACATCCGCTCGTTCCCGCAGCTGGTCACCGCGAAGATCTTCGGCCACCGCGAGAAGCCCAACTTCAGCGTCGAGAACGAAGCGCAGATCCAGCGCGCGCCGAGTGTGGACTTCGGCACCACGCCGCCCGCGCCGCAGCCGCCGCAGGCCCCGCCGCCGCCCGCGCCGGCCAACTGACGCAGGCCGGCGCCGATGCGCGCGATCCTGCCCGGCCGGCATGACGCCCGGCCCGCACCGTTCCGGTGGCCGTCGGCGTGGGCGCTGTTGGCCTGGCTGCTGCTGGCCTGCTTGCTGCCGGCAATCGCCGTGCCCGCATCGGCGCAGCCGGCGGCGGACGTGGCCATCCCGGCGCTCGACGCGCCGGTGGTCGATACCACCGGCACGCTCGACGCGGCCACGGTGCAGCGGCTCGATGCGCAGGCGCGCGCGCTGCAGCAGCGCAAGGGCAGCCAGTTGCAGGTGCTGGTGGTATCGACCACCGGGCCCGAATCGATCGAGCAGTACGCGGTGCGCGTGTTCGAGGCCTGGAAGCTGGGCCGCGGCGGCGTGGACGACGGCGTGCTGCTGCTGGTGGCCAGGGACGACCGCGCGGTGCGGATCGAGACCGGCTACGGCCTGGAAGGTGCGGTTCCCGACGCGGTCGCCAACCGGGTGATCCAGGAATACCTGGTGCCGAAGTTCCGCGCCGGCGACTACGGCGGCGGGATCGAGGACGCCACCGCGGTGCTGGTGAAGGTGATCGACGGCGAGCCGCTGCCGGCGCCGGTGAGCCGCAATGCGCCGGCCCGGTCGTCCGCTGGCAGGCCCTGGCTGCCTGCGCTGTTCATCGCCTTCATCGTCGCCCAGGTGGCGCGTGGCCTGTTCGGCCGGCTGCCTGCCGCGGTGCGTGCGCCGCTGGTGGCGATCGCCGCCGGTGGCACCGCGTGGTTCATCTCGGCGGCGGTGTTCGCCGGCGTCGTCGGCGCAGTGGTGGGCCTGCTGGTCGGCCTCGCCAGCCTGGGCAGCGGGCGTTTCGCCAACGGCGGTGGCTGGGGCGGCGGCCTGGGCGGTGGAGGACTCGGCGGCGGCTGGGGCAGCGGCGGAATCGGCCGAAGCGGCTCGGGCGGGCGCGTGGGTGGCTCCAGGGGCGGCGGCTTCGGTGGCGGTGGCGGCTGGAGCGGCGGTGGGGGGGGGGGGGGGGGGGGGGGGGGCTCGGGGGGGGGGGGGGGGGGGGGGGGGGGCCTGGTGTTCGACCCCCCGCGGAGGGGGGGTGTCCCGGGGGGCGGCGGCGGCGGGTGGCGGGGGCGGCCGGGGGGGGGGGGGGCGGGCGAGGAGGCGGGGGGGGGGTCGGGGGCGGGGGCGCGGGGGGGGGGGGGGGGGCGGGGGGCG